>DASYNL010000001.1:0-1560 GCA_036008605.1 Solirubrobacteraceae bacterium
GCTCGACCTGTTTGGTCGCGAGCGTAGCCTTACGACGGAATCGTTCGAACAGTATCTCGCCCAAAGCGAGGCCCAGCGCAGCACGCAGATCAGCCTCGTTGCCGAGGTGGCAACGGACTATTTCACAGTACTCGCCGACGAGGCACTCGTGAAGCTCACGCAGGAGACGCTCGAGAACGAGATCGAGTCGTACGAGCTCACCATGGCGATGTACCAGCGCGACACTACGACGCTCCTGAGCCTGCGCCAGGCCGAGAGCGCGGTCGAGGCCGCACGCGCGAGCCTCGCGCAATACCAGCGGCAGCTCGCGCTGGCCACGCACGCACTCACCCTCGTGCTCGGGCAGGCGATTCCGGCGGATCTTCCGCCCGCCAAGGACATGAGCACCGAGGGACTGCTCGCGCAGGTGCCGGAAGGTCTGCCCTCGAACCTGCTCACACATCGACCGGACATCCTCAGCGCCGAGCACACCCTGCGAGCTGCGAATGCCAACATCGGCGCGGCGCGTGCGGCGTTCTTCCCCAGCATCCAGCTGACTGCATCCGGCGGCACGGCGAGCAACCGGTTGAACGGTCTCTTCGGCAGCAGCACGGGAGCGTGGAGCTTCGCGCCAACGATCACTCTGCCTATCTTCACGGGAGGTCGAAACCGCGCAAATCTCGACCTGGCGCACATCGAGAAGAATGTGGCCGTCGCGCAATACGAGCTCACCATTCAGACAGCCTTCCGCGAAGTCTCGGACGCGCTTAGCGCCCGCGGGACCTACGTCGACCAGCGCCGCGCACAGGAAGCCCTGGCGGCGGCCGACGCCGACGCCTACCGGCTCGCGCAGATGCGCTTCCGAACCGGAGTCGACAACTACCTGGCTACCCTCGACGCCCAGCGTTCGCTCTACGCCGCTCAGCAGGAGCTGGTTACGGTCCGCCAGGCGGAGCTCGCCAATCAGGTCACGCTCTACAAGGCGCTCGGCGGCGGCTGGGAGCAGCATACGGTCGCAGCCCGTTGAGATGCGGCGATACGGATCGAACACCCCGCTATCCACTCCTCTACCGGGCCACCTGACCCTTCACCATCGGGAAATGCTTCATCGCCTCCTGGCGGCTGGTGCTGGTGCCTCGTGCCTCGCTACGCTTTCAATGTGTGCGAAGCAACCAAAGAACCTCGTCTGGTGCGACCATGACTGACCCGAACCGCAGCTTCAGCGGCGCGTTAGGGATCGTCGTTGTAGTGATCGCAGTGGCTGCCGGCGCGGTACTGGCTCCCTGAGCAGCCGCCCGAGGCCCACAACGCATCCTCGTGACGTACACTATGCGGGTGGACACGCTGACCAGCATTAAGGTGTTCCGGCAGGTCGTTGAGTCGGGAAGCTTCGTTGCTGCGGCTGATCGCATGGACCTCTCCACCGCGATGGTCAGCAAGCACGTGGCGTACGTGGAGAAGCGACTCGGGGTCCGACTGCTGAATCGCAACAGCCGCACGCTCAGCCTGACGGAAGCAGGCAGCGTGTACTTTGACCGCTGCAAGACCATCCTGGAGGACCTGGAAGCCACGGAGCTGGAA
>DASYNL010000002.1:0-2213 GCA_036008605.1 Solirubrobacteraceae bacterium
CGCCGCTCCCGGCTGTGCCGTCGTGGCGCCACCCTGTGGCATCTCAGTGCCGAGCAGTCGCAGCGTCTCGCTCCGAGCCGCTTCGAGGTTGACACCCGCGTCGGTCAGGACCTGCGCGGCGATCCCCTTCTCCTCGCGGACCAGCCCAAGCAGCAGGTGCTCGGTGCCGACATAGGAGTGATTGAGCTCCCGCGCCTCGCTCATCGCGAGCTCGAGAACCTTCTTGGCCCGCGATGTATAGGGGAGGTCGGGACCGGTGGCTTGCGCCGCCTTTCCCTTCTTGACCGTCTCCTCGATCTTCTGTTGGATCTCGTCGAGATCGACGCTCAGGTTTTGTAAGACCGCGGCAGCGACCCCTTCACCCTCGCGGATCAGGCCGAGCAGAATGTGCTCGGTCCCCACGTATTCGTGGTGCAACCGGGCCGCTTCTTCTCGCGCCATCGCGAGGACCTTCCGGACCCGTTCAGTGAAGTTGTAGCCGTTCATCCGTTACTCCCCTCAACGCGCCGATTACTCCGGCGACTCTGCTTCCTTGGCGAGCGTCTCCCGCACGTATCGCGCGCGGGCTTGACTCGCCTCGCTCTCGGTCAGCGCCCGCCCCTCTGCGTGGGCAAGATGCGCCAACTGGCTGAATATCAGGAGCTTGTTGAGGGTATATACACTGAGACCAGTGATCAGTTTCAGGGACACCGCGAGCCGTACACCGCTCAGATAATTCATCGCCTCGTCGAACGTGAGGCTCCGAGCGTAGCGCAACGTACCGTAGGCGCGCCACACCTTGTCTTCAATAATATAACCGGCATCACGAAGCAAGAGTCGTCTTGCTTCTTCCTCGCTCGCGATGACTTTTTTCACCACGTCTTGCAACTGGCCAAGCAGTTCGTCTTCGGATTTGCCCAGCGTCGTCTGGTTCGAGATCTGGAAAAAATTGCCGACGACTTCACTGCCCTCGCCGTACAGGCCTCGATACGTGAGGCCCATCTGCTGAAGACTGGCCAGGACTTTCGACATCTCTTTTGTCAACACCAGCCCTGGCAGGTGGATCAAGACCGACGCGCGCATTCCGGTCCCGACGTTGGTCGGGCACGCGGTCAGGAACCCGAACTCCGGGTGGAACGCGAACGCCACCCGGCTTCCCAGCTCCCGATCCAGCTGCTGCACGGCCGCCCAGGCGTTCCTGAGCGCGAATCCCGAGCGCAGCGACTGCAGGCGCAGATGATCCTCTTCATTGATCATGACGCCTACATCGTCGCCGAGAAACAGCGCGGCACCGCTCCGGACCGGGTGCTGCGCGTCCAGGCCCGCGAGCTCCTTGCTGACCAGATGCCGCTCGTGGAGCAATAAGCGGTCGCTCGACGGCAACTCGTCCACTCGGACCAGCACGCCCCGCTTGAGGCTCGGGACTTCCCGTACCGCGTCCCGGACCTGCGCCAGCACCCTCAGCCTCTCGCCGTCCCGCGCCCGGCCGGTGAACGCGAAGCCGTCGACGTTCCGGGCGAGCCGGATCCGTGTGGATAACACGACATCCGAGTGCTCGCCTGACGCATCGAGCCAGCTTACGCCGCCATCGGGCAGCAGCGACAGATCTAGCGCCATCACACCCCCCTATAACGCAAAGCGGGCGCCACGCGCGTCATTCGAGCACCCGCAGCCGATCGCGGATATCCGCGGCGAGCTCGAACTGCTCGGCCTCGATGGCGCGCTTGAGCTGAGCCCGCAGCTCGCCGACCTGCGTCGCCCGCTCCAACTCGTCCCGCCGCGGCGGATCGTACGCGCGCCCGGCATGCCGCGCACTCCCGTGGACCCGTCGCAGGAGGTCCCGGAGCGATGTCTCGAAAGCGGCGTAGCACCGAGGGCAACCGAGTCGGCCGGTGGCGCGAAAGTCGCCGAGCGTCGCCGAGCAGAAGTCGCAGCGTGCTTGGTCGCGAGCGACGCCCGCGGCGAGGGTTGGCGGCTGGTGGAGCGACTGCAGCAGCTTCCCGATCTGCGGCGCCGGCGTGGGCTCCGGCTGAACGCCACGCTCAGCCGCGCACTTCTCGCAGAGAAAAATCTCCCGTTTCTCGCCCCCGACCACGGACGTGACGGTGAAGATTCCCTCGCGTTCTTTGCAGTTCTCGCAGAGCACTAGGTCACCCCCTCCCGCACGACGGTCGGCACCAACAGCCCACTCTCTAAGAGTAGGACGCGGTGCGCCCGCGCCGCCAGCGACCGAT
>DASYNL010000003.1:0-13019 GCA_036008605.1 Solirubrobacteraceae bacterium
GCGGTTATCGAGCGCATCAGTATTTCCTCTCCTCCGGCTCCCACTGGGTCATGGTCACGGCTGAGTAAGAGATTTCCGGTCCATCCCCGTTCAGACTGATGTCGATGTGCTTGAGCCACTCTTCGTCGTTGCGCTCGGGAAAGTCGGTGCGGAACTGCGCTCCGCGCGACTCCTTGCGCTCGATTGCCCCGACGACGGTCGCCTCGGCGCAATCGAGCATGTAGCCAAGCTCGATCGCTCCCAGCACGTCCTGGTTGAAGACTGTGCCTTTGTCGTCGATGTAGGCGTCCTTGGACTCCGCCTGCAGGCGCTTGACGATCTCATGTGCCTTGTCAAGCCCTTCCTGGTCCCGGTAGACGGCGACGTATTGGTTCATCGTCTCGCCCAGCTCGCGCTTAATCTCAGACACGCGCCGGCCGCTGTGCGGTCGCGCGATGATCGCGTCGATCATGGCCACGTCCTCGCGCAGCTGGGCGTCCGTGGCGTCGGGCATGGCCATCGACGCGGCTCGCGCCGCAGCATGTTCGCCTGCGCGCCGCCCGAAGATAAGGGTGTCAAGCAGCGAGTTGGCGCCGAGGCGGTTGCCGCCGTGGACCGACACACAGGCGACCTCGCCGGCGGCGTACAGCCCCTCGATCGGGGTGGCACCGTTCACGTCGGTCTTCACGCCACCCATGATGTAGTGCTGGCCGGGGCGGATCATGATCGGCTCGCGCGTGATGTCCACGCCGGCGAAGTCCTTGCCGATGTTCACGATCTCGCGCAATGCCTCCAGTGTGCGCTTGCGCGGCACCTTTGTGATGTCCAGGTAGATCCCGTCTTTGTTAGCGCCGACGCCGCGCCCCTCGAGGATCTCGGTCTGCTCAGCGCGCGAGACAACGTCGCGAGAGGCAAGCTCCATCTTGTTAGGCGCGTACTTCTCCATGAAGCGCTCGCCCTCGGAGTTCAGCAGCACAGCCCCCTCGCCGCGCGCCCCCTCGGTTATGAGCAGGCCGTTCTCCACAAGCGTGGTCGGGTGGTACTGGACCATCTCCATATCCATCAACGGAGCCCCGATGCGATACGCCTGGGCGATCCCATCGCCCGTCACGATCAGCGCGTTGGTCGTAGGCGAGTACACCTGGCCGGCGCCACCACACGCGAGGATCACGTTCTTGGCCTGCAAGGTCTCCATACGCCCGGAGCGCACGTCGCGCGCCACCACACCGCAACAGCGCCCACTGTCGTCCTGCAGCAGCGAAGTCACGAACCACTCCTCGTAGCGCTCGACCTGCTCGTGGTGCTTCATCAGCTGCTCATAGAGCACATGCAGGATCGCCTGCCCGGTGATGTCGGCGACGTAGGCGGTGCGCTTCATCGAAGCGCCGCCAAAGGCGCGCAGGTCCAGTTCGCCGTTGTCGTTGCGGTGGAAGGTCACACCGATGTGCTCGAGGTGCATCACCTCTTGCGGTGCCTCCGAGCACATGATTTCGATCGCGTCCTGGTCGCCGAGGAAATCGGAGCCCTTGACGGTGTCATACGCGTGCGAGCGCCAATCGTCAGCGACGTTGATCGCGGCGTTGATGCCACCGGCGGCCGCCACGGAGTGGGAGCGCACCGGATGGACCTTGCTGAGAATTGCGACGCTCGAGCCGGCCTCTGCGGCGGCGAGCGCGGCACGCTGGCCCGCGAGACCTGCGCCGATGATCAATACGTCATGTGCTGGCATGGATTCCTGGGGGCTCGAAGGAGAGGGGTGGTGTGTGTCGGGCGAGACTCTATAACGGAGCGCCCCCGCGCCGCGCGCCAGTGTCCTCGGGACACTAGGACCCGCCGGCGGGGCTGAGCGCTTGGCGGATCTGGGCGACGGTGACTGTGCCGCGCAGGATGCCATCGGCGTCTACAGCGACCATCCCGCCGAGTCGACCGAGGCCCTCGCTCCGCAGCAGTGACTCCAGTGGCTCGAACTCGTCGATGCGTACCTGCGGGTCCTGCTCGAGCACGTCGCCGATCTCGAGCGCCGGCCGACCGGCCGCGATCTCCGCGTCGACTCGCTCGGAGCGCACCACGCCGAGAAAGTGGCGAGCATGGTCCACGACCGCAAACCAGGGACTGCGGTAGCGGGCAAAGAACTGCTCCTGGGCGTCCAGCAGCTTCAGCTCGGCCGGAATCGTGGTCGGTTTGCGATCCATGATGTCTCTCACGCGCAAATTTTGGATGCGTTGGCCCATCGCCCCCTGCATCACCGCGCCACCGGAGGCCTGGTAGAGGATCAGGCCGAGCACAAGCGTGAATAGGCCAAAGCTGTTGCCCTCGAGCAGCGCGAGTAGGCCCACGAGTCCGAGCACCATCGCAAAGCCCTGGCCGGCGCGGCCGGTGATGCGCGTACCGCGATGGCGGTCGCCGGTGCGCCACCAAATGATGGCGCGCGCGATACGCCCCCCGTCGAGTGGAAAAGCCGGCACGAGATTGAACAGCAAGAGCGCCGCGTTGATGAACACAAGCCAGGCCAAGAGGGCCACCGCGGGAGTGATCGTGAAACCTTCTTCCAGCAGCAATGCTCCGAAGAAATGCCCGCCCGGAGCGAGCGCGAGCGTCGCCGCGGCACAGATGAGCAACGCCACTAGCGTTCCGGCGGGGCCGGCGACCGAGACCTTGAATTCCTCGCCTGGCGTCTCCGGTTCGCGCGCTGGACGCGCCATGCCGCCGAAGAACCACAGGTCGATGCCGAGGATCGGGATCCCCAGGCGCCGCGAAACGAGCGCGTGCCCCAGCTCGTGCAGGATCAGCGAGGCGAAGTAGCCGAGCGCGCCGATAACGGCCACGACATAGGCCGTACTGCTCGACCCGCCCAGTATGTCGTGGAAATACTGGGACAGGTAGAGGATCAGGAAGAAGAGCACAAAGAACCAGCTCATGCTGACGCCCACCCTGATGCCGAAGATGCGCGCCACCTGAATGTTGCCGGGCATGCGCCGCGGTGCTCTTGTGGCCATGTACTGGATCTTAGGCTGTGAGGGTGCGCGAGCCGGCGCTTAGAGGTGCACGCGGCCGCGCTCGACGATCGCCTCGAAGTCGCAGCCGGCCGGCAAGGTGCCGTACTCAAGGCCACCGTCGCCGCCGAGGCGTGAGGCGCAGAAGGCGTCGGCCACCGCCGCGGCGCCGTGGCGTACGAGCAGCGATGCCTGCAACGCCAGGGCCATGCCTTCGACTACACGCCGTGCGCGCGACTCGAGCGTGGTTGGATCGGAGAACTGGCGCTCGAGCTTCTTGACGTGATCGTCCAAACGCGCGTCTGCCCCCTCGGCCTGCTTGACCTCGTGCATGAACACCTCCAAAGTGCGCGGTGTGCGCACGAGCGCGCGCAGCACATCAAGGCTCATCACGTTGCCCGAGCCCTCCCAAATCGAGGCAAGCGGCGCCTCGCGGTACAGGCGCGGCATACCGGACTCCTCGACGTAGCCGTTGCCGCCGAGACACTCCAAGGACTCAAAGGCGTGGTTGGGGGCGCGCTTGCAGACCCAGTACTTGCCGACGGCCGTGGCCAAGCGCTTGAACAGGTGAGCATCGTTCAAATCACTATCGCCCTGAGCCGGCCCCTCGGCACCGGCTTCGTCGTAGGCGCGTGCCAGGCGCATGGCAAGTGCGGTGGCTGCCTCGGACTCGACGCAAAGGTCGGCCAGCACGTTGCGCATCAACGGCTGGTCGATCAGCAGCTTGCCGAAGGCCGAACGGTGTGCGGCATGGTGGGTGGCCTGCACGACCCCCGCGCGCATGCCGGCGGCGCCGCCGATCACACAATCAAGCCGTGTGTGGCCGACCATCTCGATGATCGTCGGCACGCCGCGTCCCGGCTCCCCCACCATACGTGCCCAGGCGCCGTGGAATTCGACCTCGCTGGAGGCGTTGGAGTGGTTACCGAGCTTGTCCTTCAAGCGCTGGATGTGAAAAGCGTTGCGTGTGCCGTCGGGCAAGACGCGCGGCATCAAAAAACAGGAAAGGCCCTCGTCGGTTTGAGCCAGTACGAGGAACAGGTCGGACATCGGCGCTGAGCAGAACCACTTGTGGCCGGTGATCTCGTACTCCGCTCCCGCTCCACCGCCGTTGACTGGTCGAGCGAGCGTGGTGTTGGCTTTCACATCCGAGCCGCCTTGCTTCTCGGTCATCGCCATACCCGCAATCGCCGAGCCCTTCTCGTTTGCTGGGACCAGACGTGGGTCATAGGTATTGGCTGTCACCAACGGCCCCCACTCGGCCAGCAGCTCGGGCTGGGTGCGCAAGGCTGGCAGGACGGCAAAGGTCATCGTGATCGGGCAGGCAAAGCCCGCCTCGGCCTGCATCGCGGTCATGTACAACGCGGCTCGCGCCGCGTGTGGTGCGGGCTCCGAGCTGGTCCAGGGCAGCGAGTGCAGTTCGTGCTCGACGCCCATCTTCATCAGGTGGTGCCAGGCGGGGTGGAACTCGACCTCGTCGATACGGTGGCCATAGCGGTCGTAGGTCTTCAGGACCGGCTTGTTCTCGTTAGCCAGTCGTCCCCACCACTGCTGCGGCTTGCCGCCAACGAATCTGCCGAGCTCGGCCGCTCGCGACAACGCCCAGGAGGCGCCCTCGCGCTTGGTGGCCTCCACAAGCGGAAGGTTGCTGGAGAAGACGTCCACTCCCTCCAGGGCAGGCGCCTGGTTGGCGACGGTATGGGTTTGCCAGGTGTCTTGTCGCGAGACGGTAGCCATCAACACGACAGGTTACCTCTCCGCGATAGCATCGCCCGCCGGGGCAGTGGGATCCCGTCCGTCAGCTAAACCGAGGACCGAGACATGGCCAAGATCAAGGTGCAAAACCCCGTCGTCGAGCTCGACGGCGATGAGATGACGCGAATCATCTGGTCCTTCATCAAGGAGCAGCTGATCCTGCCCTACCTGGACGTCGACCTGAAGTACTACGACCTCTCGATCGAGAGCCGTGACTCAAGCGAAGACGCGATCACCGTCGAAGCGGCCAACGCGATCAAGCAGTACGGCGTCGGCGTGAAGTGCGCCACGATCACCCCCGACGAGGCGCGCGTGCAGGAGTTCGGCCTCAAAGAGATGTACCGCTCGCCCAACGGCACAGTGCGCAACATCCTCGGCGGAGTCATCTTTCGCGAGCCGATCGTGATCTCCAACATCCCTCGTCTGGTGCCGGGTTGGACCAAGCCGATCGTGATCGGTCGTCACGCTTTCGGTGACCAGTACCGCGCCACCGACATGGTCGTTCCAGGCGCGGGCAAGCTGATGCTCACCTTCACACCTGCCGACGGCAGTGAGCCGGTCGAGCTGGACGTGTACGACTTCCCCGGCGGGGGCATCGCGATGGCGATGTACAACCTCGATGAGTCGATCCGCGACTTCGCGCGTGCCTCGATGCGCTACGGCTTGGACCGCGGCTATCCGGTCTACCTGTCGACCAAGAACACGATCCTCAAGCGCTATGACGGACGCTTCAAGGACCTCTTCCAGGAGATCTACGAGTCTGAGTTCAAGAGAGACTTCGAGGTGGCCGGCATCACCTATGAACACCGCTTGATCGACGACATGGTGGCCGCTTCGCTGAAGTGGGAGGGCGGCTACGTGTGGGCTTGCAAGAACTACGATGGCGACGTGCAATCGGACACGGTTGCCCAAGGCTTCGGCTCGCTCGGTTTGATGACGAGCGTGCTGATGAGCGCAGACGGCAAGACTGTCGAGGCAGAGGCCGCCCATGGCACGGTCACTCGCCACTATCGCATGCACCAACAGGGCAAGCCCACTTCCACCAATCCGATCGCCTCGATCTTCGCATGGACGCGAGGGCTCGCGGCGCGCGGGCGCATGGACAACACGCCCGCGGTGAGCGAGTTCGCAGACACGCTCGAGCGTGTCTGCGTGGAGACCGTGGAAGAAGGGAAGATGACCAAGGACCTCGCTCTCCTGATCGGCCCCGACCAGGAGTGGCAGACCACACAGGAGTTCCTCGGATCGATCGACGAGAACCTCAAGCATGCGATGGCATGATCGATGTGTGCGGTTTCGCTCCGTAAGCGCAACCGAGCCATCCCCAACGACCATTTGAAAAATCGACCCCAATCAGGAGCTGAGAATCCGTGAGCAATCCCGTACGAGTCACCGTCACAGGCGCGGCCGGCCAGATCGGCTATAGCCTCGTGTTTCGCATCGCAAGTGGGCAACTGCTTGGCCCCGATCAGCCGGTCGACCTGCGGCTACAGGAGATTCCCCCGGCGATGGGGGCGCTCGAGGGCGTGGCGATGGAGATCGTCGATTGTGCCTTTCCGCTACTGGCCAACCTCGACCTGCACGACAATCCGCAGGAAGCGTTCGACGGTGTCAACATCGCGCTGCTTGTCGGCTCGCGTCCGCGCACGAAGGGGATGGAGCGCGCCGAGCTATTGAGCGAGAACGGCAAGATCTTCACAGGCCAGGGGAAAGCGCTGAATGAGCATGCTGCCAGCGACCTGAAGGTGCTCGTTGTGGGCAATCCCGCCAACACAAACTGCCTGATCGCGATGAACAATGCCCAGGACATTCCGCGCGAGCGCTTCACCGCGATGTTGCGCCTGGATCACAACCGCGCGGTTGCCCAGCTTGCCAACAAGGTTGGAGCGTCGGTCAGCGACGTGAGCAAGATGGGTGTGTGGGGCAACCATTCTCCCACCATGTACCCGGACCTGTTCCACGCCGAGATCAAAGGTGAGCAGGCGGCGAAGGTCGTCGACGACCAGGCTTGGATCGAAAACGACTTCCTGCCCAATGTCGGCAAGCGTGGCGCGGCGATAATCGAGGCGCGTGGCGCCTCCAGTGCCGCGTCTGCCGCCAACGCAGCTATCGATCACATGCACGATTGGGTGAGCGGCACCAGCGACTGGGTATCGATGGGCGTCCCCTCAGACGGGTCCTATGGTGTGCCGGAGGGCCTCATCAGCGGCTTCCCGTGTACCTGCTCGAACGGAGAGTGGTCGATTGTGCAGGGCCTCGACATCGACGACTTCTCCCGCTCGAAGATCGACGCTTCGGTAGCGGAGCTCACCGGAGAGCGTGACACGGTTTCAAGCCAAGGGCTTATCTAAACCGTCCCCTTGAACGAAAAACGGCCGGGTGCGCAAATGCGCCCCGGCCGTTGACGTGAATCAGGCTAAATCAGCCGGCAGGATGCCAACCACGGCCCTGCTTCTTGATCTTCTTTTCCTGCTCGAGACCCGGGAGTACGCGGTACAGGTAGTTCTGCTTGATACCCATCTTGGCGGCGAGCTCGGGGATTGTGATCCCTGGCTGTCCGCTGACGAACTGCAGGGCCTGTGCGGCACGCGTGCCACTGCCCTTGCGACGGCCGGCACGACGACGGCCTGTTGTGGCAGCCGCGGGAGCGGCCGTGGTTGTTGCCTCGGTGGCGGCCTTGGGCGGACGTCCACGTCGTGCGCCTGTCGTACGGCTCTTGGAGCCGCGTGGACGGCCTGGGCCGCGGCGGGCCGGTGTGGCACTCGAAGCAGCCGGAGTGCTGGCGGCGGCGCGGGGAGATCCTCCGCCAACGCCCGCGAGGGCAGCCGCAGCGTCCTGGAGGCGGGTGTACTCGTCGATCAGCGGCTTCAGCTCAGCCAGTCGGTCATTTATCTCTCGGCGCTTCTCGTCAAGGAAGTCAGTCACGGTTGTGTCCTGTTCACTGGGGTGTGAATGCAGCCCGAAGGTCGAGTTGCACGGTCTATGTAGCTTCACTTTACACAAGTTGCCCCAGAGCACGTACAGCTGTCAGCCACATGCAAGCAAATTACCATGGCTCGCTGTCGATTTAGGGAGTATCAGCGCTCGAGCAGTGCGCGCAGGCGCTCCAGTGTGCGGGTAGCCTCGCGTTCGGGCATTCCCCCAACCAGCGCTCGGCTTGCGAGTGCGCCGAGCGGTCCGAGCGGTGCGTGGAACTCATTGCGGTAGTCGAAGCGGGTGCAACCACTGGAAAGCGGGTGCAGTGCGTACTCCGTGCGGGCGCGCGAACGGGTCGGTCCTCGGCCCTCCCACACGGCGCGTTTTCCCGGCTCGCACTGCACCAGTGTCCAGTGAACATCGACGCTGACTCCTCTCAGGTGGATCTGCTGATCCATGCGGTAGCCAACACGTGGAGCTCCATCGTCGTGCTGGCGCAGCTTGCGATGAATCGTGACCCAATCGCCAAGCTGCTCAGGGTCCATGACGGTTTCCCACACAGTCGCCGGCGTGGCGGCTATCTCGATTGAGGCGCAGACGGTGCTCATCGCAAAGTCCAACCGTAGCTTGCGCAACTGTTTAAAGCCGGATCGCCCACATGCGCGATCAGCGCGCAGCGAGCGGTTCGAGCTTTTCCCACTCGTATAGCGCGTGCTCGACGGCTGAGTCGAATGAGTGCAATTCCACATTCAAGGTCGCCGCGGCGTCCTGTCCGTTGGGCAGCAGATCGCCGGTGAGCCCTTCCATCAGCGGCAGCACCAGCTCAGGCTGCTCGTTGGTGAGCGCCGCGGCCAGGCGGGCGGCAATCGGTGTAACACTGATCCCTAGCCCGATACTGGGACGGGACAGCATCATCAGCTCGGTAATACGCCGCACCAACTCTCCGTAAGTGAGCGTCTCGGGGCCGGCGATATCGAGGACCTGGCCGCTGACGTACTCGTTGGAGGCACAGGCCGCGAGCATCTCAACGAGGTCGCGCTCGTCGATCGGACGCGTGCGAAAATTTCGCCAAGCTGGTAGCGCGATTATCGGTAGGCGCTCGATCAGGCGTACCAGAAAGCGAAAAGAGCGCGAGCGAGCGCCGATCACGATCGATGCGCGTAGGGCTACAGATCCTGGCACTCCGTCGAGCAGGATGCGCTCGACCGCATAGCGGCTGGAGAGGTGAATGGATGTTTGCTCAGGCGGCAGCGGACCACCGAGGTAGACGACGCGTCCTACCCCGGCGGCACGTGCTGCGTCGGCGAAGGTCTGCGCTGAGGCACGCTCGCGCGCGGGGAATGGCCCTTGGACTCCACTCACCCCGCCGCTGCCCGGCTCCATCGAGTGGATCAGGTAATACGCGACCTCGATGTCGCGCATTGCCGACACCACGCCTGCTCCGGAGAGCGTGTCCCCGATGACCAACTCGAAATCGGCGAGCGTCACATCGACGTCCGATTCGAACGCCGCCGACTCCAGTGCTAGCTCGACGCGTGTGCGATCGCGTGCTAGCGCGCGCACGTTGTGGCCTTGCTCAAGTAGGGAAGGCAGCAAGGCGGAGCCGACAAAGCCGCTTATGCCGGTCAGGAGGATGCGCATACCTGCATGATGACGTGCCGGCGCCTGGGCACCGAAAGCAGGGTGCTTGTGCGCTTTCGTCGGCACTCGCGCACCGAAAAACCGCCCAAAATGCGTAAGTGCAAAGACGCTCGTCATGCTGCTTACGTTCGATTGGGGCTATTTGCGGATAGGAAGCGGTTTTCCTCGCGGTTTGCGGGGAGTGCTTCTCGTGTGCCCTTGAGGGTGTGTCCCGCTAGTGCTTTGATCGCTGCCCACCAGTCAAGCCGCGAATCAAAGGGGAGTCAGTGCCGAGGACGCAGAGCAAGCGGGCAGCCCGCAAAGTCACATGCGATGAGTGCTATTTCCGGTGCAACATGCTGTGTGCGCTGGAGCTAGCGGAGCCCTGCGCCACCTTTCGTCCAAACGAGGCGCAGCTTGCGCCTCCGCAGCAACTGCGCTTCGTCTTTCGCCAGGAGCGCCGCTCGCGGGCGGCGTGGGCGTTTCCTTCTGCACAGGAACAAGCGGCGCTGCACGCCTAATTCTTGCTGTTCCGGTCGGCGCATGCGCCGACCGGCCGGACCGCACATGTGCGGTCCGGGGGAGGGCCGCATGCGGCCCTCCCTCCCTGAATTTATGGATTGGTTTTTTCGGCGTGCCGGGCGATCCAGTTCGCCCCGGGCGTGTCGGTCAGTCCGTGCAACACGATCGAGCTGAACACGACCAGTGCTGCCAGGTCGAAGATGCGCTGGCCACTGGCTATGTGCTGGTCGAGCACGAGCAGCGAGAAGGTCATCGTCGCTACTCCCTTGGGTCCGAACCAGCCCATGAACAAGCGTGTCTGCTTGTCGGTATCGGTGCCCATCAGCGCAACCCAAACGGCCAGCGGGCGGGCGATCAGGAACGTGGCGGCCACGAAGGCCAGCGCTATCCAGCCGCTGCTCGTCAGGGCGTCCAGCGTCAGTAGCGACCCGAACACGACGAAGATGCCCAGCTTGACGATCTCGACGAGGTCGTCGGCGCGCTGCTCGAAGTGACGGCGCAGATCGGGCCGGCGCACGCCGAGCACGATCGCCGCGACGAACACGGCAATGAAACCGTTGCCCCGCGGTGAGAGCACCGTCACGCCGTAGGTGGCAAACGCCACCCCAAGCGCATACAGCGACTTCTGGTGGGCGGGGATCGGGTGTTCGAGCGGGCGTTTGTGCTCGCGTGGCATCAGCAGTGAGGCGAGGTAGCCGAGCGCGATGCCAAAGACCAGGCCGAGACCTATGTCCTGCAAGACGAAGCGCCACCACACGAAGTTCTGCGATTGGCTAGAGAGCGCGGCAAGGAAGGCGAGCACAGCCGGCAGCGCAAGACCGTCGTTCAGGCCGGACTCCAGGTTCAGTGAATGACGTACCAGACGAGGGACACGCGGGTTGGTGACGATGCTCGAGGTCAGCACCGGGTCGGTCGGCGAGAGCAGTGCGCCCAGCAGCAGCGACTCGGTCCACGACAGTTTGACAAGCAGGTGTGCCGCCACGGCGATGATCCCGGCGGTGAGCGGCATCGCGATCGCGAGCTTGCGCAGCGGTAGATGCCAAGCTCGCTGCAGCATCTCGCCCTCGACCTCCAGGCCGTCGCGGAACAGGATTACGATCAGAGCTACAAACGCCAGGTCCTCCACAAACCCCGATTGGGCGCGAAAGCTGACCAGTTCCAGGCCGCCGTCTCCGACTAGAAACCCTGCCAATACGAACAGGGCAGCGAGCGAGAGAAACGAGCGCTGAGCAAGTCCCGAGGCCAGCGCGCCGACGATCAACAGCCCGCCAAGGAAGGCGGCGGTAGCCTGAAAGGTGGGCACGCGCTTAGCTTCTCATGTGTGGGGTACGTCAAACAGAAAGGGTATGGCCCCGATCAACGGGGGTATATTGGACAAGATCTTCAAAGCTCCTGAGTAGAGGCGGTGGCCAAATGGCAGCAAAAGACAGAATCGGCAAAGCAAGCGAGGCAGTGCGCTCCAGCGACTACCTCAAACGTCTGATCGAAGACGAGCAGCTGCGCGAGAACCTGCTTGCCGCATACGCGGCGGGACGCAGCGCCTACGGGCGAGTCAGCAACGGCAAGCCGGCGGGCAAGGCGCTGCTCGAGGATCGCAAGCTGCAGAAGGAGCTCTCCGAAGCGGCAGCTGCGCTGCGCGACGCTTCGTATGCGATCAAGCAGCCGGCGGCCAAGCCCAAACGCAAAGGTGGCCTTGGACGCGCCCTGTTGCTGATCGTCGTCGGTACGGTCCTGGCGCTGGCCCTGAGCGAGGACCTGCGCTCAAAGGTGCTTGACCTGCTGTTTGGCGCCGAGGAGGAGTTCGACTACAGCTCGACCACGATGCCGGCGCAGGAGGCAGCTCCAGCTCCAGCGGATGTGCCCGCTGCGTGAGCACGGACGCTCAGCATTTCTTGTAGATATGACGCACACCGCAACTGCTGACATCGACAGTGCTCAGGCCGAAGACGTGGCGGTGAGCCGTGAGATCGGCGAGTCGACCGGCTCGTCGACCCGATCGCTCTCGGGCGAGAAGGCGCAGCGCATCGTCGAGGCGATGCGCCACAGCGTCGCGCGCCGCGGCGCAGCCGGTTCGACCTTCGACCACGTATCGCGTGAGGCCGGCGTATCGCGCGGCCTGCTGCACTACTACTTCGGCACCAAGGAGCAGCTGCTGGTGGAGGCGGCGCGGCGTGATTGCGAGCTGCGCATTGAGGCGCTGGAGAAACGCCTGGCGGGCGCGCAGACGGCCGACGATTTCGTTGCGCTGCTGGCCCAGAACCTGCAGGAGACGATCTCAGAAGACAAGGATTTCGTGACGCTCCTGTTCGAGCTGTTCACGCTCTCGCGGCGCAACGCCGACATCGCAGTCGAGTACGCGAGTCTGTTGCGACGCACGCGCGAGCGGCTGGCCGGGATGTTGGCCGCTGCCCAGCGGGAGGGTGTGCTGCGTCTGCACGCCGAGCCGGACGCCGTGGCGGACATCCTGTTCTCGCTTGGCGACGGCTTCGCGTTGCGCATGATCTCAGAGCCCGATCGCGACTTCAGCGCGTCGATTCAAGCGGGCATCGAGTGCGCCCGCTCGCTTGTGGCCGACTGACGCCGATCACGCTCGCCCGCCTCCCGCCGAACGACACCGACCGCGCCCGGTTGCTCCTCTTCAACTGACAGTGCGGCCACCCTCTTATAATCACGCCTCATGCCCATCTACGAGTACAGACGCCCGGACGGGAGCACCTTCGAGGTGCAGCAATCCTTCAGCGACGACACGCTCACAGTCGACCCCGAGACCGGAGTCCCGGTCGAGCGCGTGCTGCACGCCCCGGCGGTCCATTTCAAGGGCAAAGGCTTCTACAACACCGACTATGGCACGCGCAAGCGCCAGCGTGAGAACGCGGCATCCAGCGACTCGTCCTCCTCTTCTGGCTCCTCGGGTGACTCTTCTGCGAGCGAGCGATCCTCCTCTGATTCCTCCTCCGCGGGCGACTCGTCTGCCAAAGGGGACTCTGCCGGCAAGAGCGAGAGCAAGAAGAGCGAGTCTGCAGGCACGTCGGAGAAAAAAGCGGACTCGAAGCCAGTCGCAGCCGCGAAGTAGGGGTCAGATCGGGCAGTACCGCGTACGAGGCTGATGTTCGCGAAAGTTTGGGTCCCAAAAAGGGGTAGGTTTTTGGAGGACGGACGGTTAGTTTGGTACCAAACTAATTAGGTACCCAGCGAATTAAGCTGGGCGTTCTGGGAACTCGCGATTTTGCTGCA
>DASYNL010000004.1:0-16535 GCA_036008605.1 Solirubrobacteraceae bacterium
CGCGCCCAGGCCCGCCCCTCGGTCAGCAGCTCAACCGCACCCCTCGACCAGTCCACCTGAGTTGAGGGCTCATCGACATGCAGCGTCTTAGGGAGCGTGGCGTGCCGCAGAGCCATCACCATCTTGATGACTCCTGCGACGCCAGAGGCCGCCTGTGGATGGCCGATGTTCGACTTGATCGATCCGAGCCATAGAGGGTCTTTTGCCGGTTGACGCTGCCCGTACGTGGCCAGCAGTGCCTGCGCCTCGATCGGATCACCCAGAGTCGTGCCCGTCCCGTGACCCTCAACGGCCTGCACTTGGTCGACCGACAGTCCTGCGTTGGCAAGAGCCTGACGGATCACCCGCTGCTGGGCCAAGCCATTGGGAGCCGTCAGGCCATTGCTGGCACCGTCCTGATTAATCGCGCTACCTCGCATCAGCGCCAGGATTGGGTGACCAGAGCGCTGAGCGTCGGAGAGTCGCTCCAACACGAGCACTCCCGCTCCCTCCGACCAACCGGTGCCATCGGCCATATCGGCAAATGACTTGCAACGACCGTCCGGTGCGAGACCGCGTTGACGGCTGAACGTGACGAATGCGTCAGGGGTTGACATCACAGCCACTCCGCCCGCCAGAGCCAGGTCGCATTCCCCGGCACGCAATGCGCCGCACGCAAGATGCAGAGCAACCAGCGAGGATGAGCACGCAGTGTCGACCGATATCGCCGGACCCTCCAACCCGAAGGTGTATGCCACGCGGCCGCTCACCGCGCTACCGGCTCCGCCGGCTACTCGAAAGCCCTCAAGCTCTCCCGGCAGATCCAGCCCATAGCGGCTTGGGTTGATGCCGGCGAAGATCCCCGTGTCGGTGCCTCGCAAGGACAGCGGATCGATACCACCGCGCTCGAGCGCCTCCCAGCAGATCTCCAGCAAGACTCGCTGCTGAGGATCCATCGCAAGCGCCTCTCTTGGGCTGATCCCGAAGAAGCCGGCATCGAATTCGCCGACATCGTGCACAAAGCCCCCATCTTGGGCGTAGCTGGTGCCATGGCTGTCGGGGTCTGGATCGTACAAGCCCTCCAAATCCCATCCTCGATCCGATGGAAACGCTCCGATCGCATCCACACCCATGTCCACGACCCGCCAAAGCTCCTCGGGCGAGTCCGCTCCACCGGGATAGCGACAGCTCATTGCGACGATCGCTATCGGCTCTTGCGTCCGTGCAGTGTTCGGTCTCGCCGCGACCGTGCTCTCACCTGTCTCTGTCGCTTCTCCTAGCAAATGTCCAGCGAGCAGGAGCGGGGTCGGATAGTCAAAGGCGATCGTAGGGAGAAGGCTCAGCCCAGTCATGCTTTGCAGGCGCTTGCGCAGCTCGACCGCCATAAGCGAGTCGAAGCCGAGATCCTTGAACGCACGCTCGGGACCGATCGCCTCGAGCGTTACGTGGCCCAGCACACCGGCTGCCTCGGCGCGGACGAGCTCGAGCACAACACGCTCGCGCTCGCGCTTGGGCAGCCCCGATAGACGGCTCGCGAGCATATGCTCAGCCGTCTGGGTGCTCGAGTCAGGCTGCGCTGCAGCCAGAGCGTCACGCGCCTCCGGTAGGTCTTCGATGAGCGGACGTGGCCGCGCGAACGCGTAGTTAGGCGCGTAGAGATCCCAGTCCATTCGGGAGACCGTCAGGCATGTCTCGTCATTGTCCAGAGCCTGTTGGAGCAGGGCAATCGCCTGCTCGGACGGCATCGAGAGAATCCCGCGTCGCTCAAGCTCCTTGGCAGCCGCAGCGTTACTCCCCATGCCGGCGCCCGCCCACAGTCCCCAGGCCACCGACGTCGCTGACAACCCACGCGCCTTGCGATATTCGGCCATGGCATCGAGGAATGCATTCGCAGCGGCGTAGTCCCCTTGAGCGGCGGAGCCAGTGGTAGCGACCATCGAGGAGAACAGAACAAATGCGGACAAGCTCATGTGCTGTGTGAGCTCATGCAGGTGAAGCGTCGCCTGAGACTTGGCGGCCAGGGTCTCCTGCAGCTTCTGCACGCCCATCGTGGCAAGCATCTCGCCTTCCTCCACCCCCGCTGCATGGAAGACGGCATCCAATGGATGCTCGGCAGGCAATGAATCGATTAGCTCGGCAAGCCCGCTACGATCGCGCACGTCGCATGCGACGTGGCGGACATTCGCCCCGAGCCCTTCGAGCTCGCCCACGAGCTCCGTGGCGCCCTCCGCAGCCGAACCGCGGCGGCTTGCCAGGACAAGATGCTTCGCGCCTGCCCGCGCCAGCCAGCGTGCGACTTGCCCGCCCAGCCCTCCGCCGCCTCCGGTTATCAGCACAGTTCCATTAGGCTTCCAGGCGCCCTCGGAAGTGCTGTCGCCTACGGGCGCCCGCTGCAGTCGCCTTGCGAACAGTCCGTTGGAGCGCACCGCAAGCTGGTCCTCGTCGCCCACGCCGCTGAGCACCGAGCACAGCGACTGTCTCGCGCTCTCGTCGAGCTTCGCCGGCAGGTCGATGAGCCCACCTCGACGTTTGGCGTACTCGAGCCCGACGACTCGCCCCAATCCCCACGTCATGGCTTGGGCCGGATTCTCCAACCAATCGGAGCTTTCGACTGACACCGCTCCGCGCGTGGCAAGCCATAGTGGCGCTTGCGCACCCATGTCCTCCAATGCCTGCGCCAGCGCCAGCGTCCCAGCCAACCCCAGCGGAACAGCATCGAACCGCGCGTCGGAAACTTCCTCCAACGCCAGTAGCGACAACACTCCGTCCAGCTTCCTCTCAGGTGCCAGAGCCGGCTCCTCCAGAGACGTGCTGGGCAACTGCCGCTCTGTGGACAGCACGTCATGCATACGCCCAGCAAGCGATGCACGATCGGACATAATCTCCTCGTCCACATCGATCCGCTCGATCTGTGCTCCACCGGCTCGCAACGCGGCGAGCACCGAGTCGACCCACGGATCCTCGCTAAAGCTTGAGGGGACAAGGACCATCCATCTCCCAGACAACTCGGCATGCGATCCGCGAATCCGCTTCCAGCCAATGCGATAGCGCCAGTCGGCGGTCACCAATTGCTCTTGGCGTCGCTGGCGCCAGGCCGATAGCGCCGGCAAGACCGCCTCGAGCGAAGAGCGCTCAGCACCCTCACCAAGTTGCAGGCTCTCCGCCAGCACGTTGAGATCGGCGCTCTCCACCGCCTGCCAGAACTCACTGTCGAGAGCATCGGCCCTGCCTGCCCTGCCTCGCGCAACCGCCTCGGTCGGTTCGAGCCAATAGCGCTCCCGCTGGAATGCGTAGGTGGGCAAACGGGCCATGCGCGCGTCACTACCGTCGAAGAAAGCACTCCAGTTGACATCCACACCCGCTATCCACGCTTCTGCAAGAGACGTGAGGAAACGTCGTGGGCCACCATCGCCCCGCCGCAACGAGCCAAACACACGCACATCTGAAGCTCCCGACGAGTACGCATCGGACTCCACCCCATCAACATGCTCACTGTCGGAGATCGCCTCTGCCGTCTCGAGCATGCCGACCGCGAGCCCCGGGGCAGGACTGACCTCTATGAAGGTTTGAAAGCCATTGCCAAGCAGCGTCCGCGTGGCTTGTTCAAAACTCACCGTGTCACGCAAGTTCCGATACCAGTACTCGGCGTCGAGCTTCGAGCCGTCCAATTGCTCCCCAGTCACAGATGAGTAGAACGGGATCCCGCAAGGCTGAGGTGAGATCGACGCGCACGCACCGCGCAACTCCTCGCCAATCGTCTCCACCTGTGAGGAATGTGCCGCATAGTCCACCGCGATCTGCCGTGCCCTGACTTGATCCTGATCGCAGCTTTGCAACAGCTCCTCCAGCGCGTCGCTCTCGCCTGAGACGACCACCGAGTTCGGGCCATTGACGGCGGCAATCGAGATAGCCGTCCCATAGCGCTCGATCAGCCTTTCCACTTGAGCCTTGGAAGCGGCAATCGAGACCATGCCACCACGGCCGGAAAGAGCCAGCAGGGCACTGCTACGTGCGGTCACTACCAGGGCAGCGTCCTGCAGCGATAGCGCTCCGGCAACATGGGCCGCGGCGATCTCGCCCTGGGAGTGACCGACCACGGCATCCGGGTGGACTCCACAAGCGCTCCACAGCTCGGCCAGCGAGACCATCACTGCAAACAAAACAGGCTGCACGACATCGACACGATCCAAGCTCGGAGCACCCGGCTCGGCGCGCAACACCGCCTCCAGGCGCCAGTCCACAAAAGCGGCAAGCACCTCACTGCATTCAAAGAGTCGGTTTGCGAACACCTCCGAGCACGACAACAGCTCGACCGCCATTCCCGCCCATTGCGAACCCTGTCCTGGGAATGCGAATGCGACCTTGGCCCCCACGCTGGACGCCGCAAGACCGCTCAACGAAGCCGCCGCCGGCCCTTTTTCGCATAGGGCATCGAGTCCGGCTAGTAGCTCATCGCGATCGGAACCGACCGCGATACCGCGGTGCTCGAAAACCGGCCGTGCCAACAATGAGAGCCCGACATCGATTGCTCTTGGCGCGTCATCGTCGGCAGCGAAGCTGCGCAAGCGCTCGGCTTGATCGCGTAGAGCTTGGCGACTACGGCTCGAGAACACCCACGGCAGGACGTCGGGTCCTAGAACACCCTTGCGCTGCTTCTCAACGGTGTCCACGGAAGCAACTGCAGGGCCGTGATCCTCCTCACGCGCAGACTCAACCGCGTGTTCCTCTGCAATCGCGCCGCCGCCCGCCGCTTGACTGCTCGCCGGCCCGGAGGCGACGCTCTGCTCAAACGGGGCTTCCTCGAGTATCGCGTGTGCGTTGGTGCCGCTCACGCCGAAGGACGACACGGCCGCCCGCCGCAAACCGCTGGTGACAGACCAGGGCATCGACTCCGTCAGCAGGGAGACGCTGCTCTGCTCCCAGTCCACCTGCTTGGAGGGCTCGTCGATGTGAAGCGTCGCGGGCAAGATGCCGTGACGCATCGCCATCACCATCTTGATGACGCCCGCTACTCCGGCCGCGGCTTGAGCATGTCCGATATTGGACTTGATCGATCCGAGCCGCACGGGCTGTGCGGACAGCCGATCGGTGCCATAGGTCGCGCCTACGGCATTGATCTCGATCGGGTCGCCGAGCGGCGTCCCTGTTCCGTGACCCTCCACTGCGTCGATCTCGTCCGCCGTCAAGCCCGCATTCGCCAGCGCTTGACGTATCACCCTTTCCTGCGAGGGACCATTTGGCGCCGTCAACCCATTGCTCGCGCCGTCTTGATTCACGGCGCTACCACGCACCACCGCGAGAACTCGATGCCCAAGGCGCCGCGCGTCGGAAACCCGCTCGAGCGCCAGCATTCCGACCCCCTCCGACCAACTGGTGCCGTTCGCCGCATTTGCATAGGACTTGCATCTTGCGTCGAGGGCGAGGCCTCTTTGACGGGAGAATCCAATGAACAACGCGGGTGTCGCGAGCACCGTTACGCCACCGGCGAGAGCGAGCGAGCACTCGCCGTCGCGCAACGATCCACAGGCCATGTGCAATGCAACAAGCGAGGACGAGCAGGCCGTATCGACAGTAACCGCGGGACCCTCAACTCCCAGGGTGTATGCCACGCGGCCGGACACCACGCTCCCGGCGGTGCCGGTTGCCAGATACGCCTCCAGGTCACCTGGCACGACACCCAAGTCGCGTAGGGCATAGTCGTGGTGCATCACGCCTGTGAAGACCCCGGCTTGCGTACCCTTCAGTGCCAACGGATCGACACCCGCGTATTCGAGTGACTCCCAACACGATTCCAGCAACAACCGTTGTTGGGGATCCATCGCCAAGGCCTCTCGCGGACTGATCCCAAAGAACTCCGCGTCGAAGTCGGCAGCGTCCTCGATGAATCCACCTTCGCGCACGTAGGTGGTGCCATGCCGGTCGGGATCCGGGTCGTAGAGGGCATCTAGATCCCAGCCTCGATCGTTCGGAAACGCCGAGATCGCATCTACTTCCTCGAGCACCATCTTCCACAGTGCCTCTGGCGAATCAACCCCACCTGGATAACGACAGGCCATGCCAACGATGGCGATCGGCTCGTCCGAGCGCGTGCTAGCGATAACTTTTGCGACTGTCTTGCTTTGCCCGTCAAGCAACCTGGTCGAGAGATAAGCGGAGAGCTGACTGATGCTCGGATAGTCGAAGACCACCGTCGACGGAAGGCGCAAACCGATTGCAGACTCCAAAGCATTGCGCAGCTCCACCGCGGCGAGCGAGTCGAATCCGAGCTCCTGAAATACCCGCTCGAGTGGAATCTTCTCCGGTGAGCGATGACCGAGGACGTTTGCGACTTCTCCGCGTACCAGCGAGAGCACGATGGCCTGCTGCCCCTGCGGGGACGCCTGGGCAAGCCGTCGTGCAAATGCTCTGTCCCCCCCATGTGACGCTCCACCGGTAGGCATTCGCACAAGCCCGCGAAGCAGAGCCGGCAGAGCTCCAGTCCGGGCCTGGGAGCGAAGCGCCGAGCTGTCAAAGTGCGCGGCGCCGACAAACGCACGCTGAGTCATGCACGCCGCATCGAACAGCTTCAGGCCCTGTTCAGTCGAAAGCGCCTGCATTCCTCCACGGCCAATACGCGCGATATCACCCTCGGCCAACGTGGCGCCCATACCTGCGTCGGCCGACCACAGGCCCCAGGCGATCGACACGGCTGGAAGGCCGCATGCATGACGACGCATTGCCAACGCGTCCAACGATGCGTTGGCCGCTGCATAGTTGCCTTGACCCGGACCGCCGAACGTCCCGGCAAGAGAGGAGAAGAGCACGAATGTCGAGAGGTCCATGTGACTGGTCAACTCGTGCAGGTGGAGCGCAGCGTCGACCTTCGACGCCAGCACCCGATCGACCGCATCGGGAGTCAGCGAGCCAATCACGCCGTCCTCTATCACTCCGGCGGCATGCACCACGCTGCGCAGCGGATACTCCGCGGGCACAGAGGCGATCAGCTTCTCGACCTGTTTGCGGTCGGCTACATCACAGGCTGTCACCTGGACATGAGCGCCGAGATCGACCAGTTCATCGCGCAACTGGAGCGCACCCGGGGCGTCGAGTCCGCTTCGGCTAGCTAGCACCAGACTGCGCACGCCGTGCTCACTCACGAGATGCTTGGCGACGAGGGTCCCCATGGCTCCGGTGCCCCCGGTGATCAATGTCGTGCCCTCCCTCTCGAAGACCTCCTCTCCGCCAGAGAGGATCGAGCTCTGAGTGGCTGCCTTGGCCAACCTCGGAACCAGCACAGCCCCGTCGCGAATCGCTATCTGCGATTCCTCCGATTCAAGCGCGGCTGCCAGGGCGGCAGGCAATTCTTGCCATGCCTCCTCCCGCCGATCTAGGTCCACAAGCATCAGGCGACCAGGGTTCTCCGCTTGAGCTGAGCGCACAAGGCCCCATATCGCGCTTGAGGCCATACCTGCCACCGCGTCATCTGCTCCCGTCATGACGGCGCCCGTGGTCACGATCACGCATCGCGAACCGGCAGGTCGCTCTTGCTCCAGCCATTCCTGCAGGCTCTTCAATATGTCTCTTACGACCCGGTGAACAGACTCGACCCGACTCGCCGCAGTACCCTCATCGCCAGTCATTTCCCGATCGAAATCTGTGTCCTCGCCACCCACTACCTTCTCAGCGCCCAGCGTCCCATCTGCCCCGATAATCCCCTCAGCGCTTTCCTCGGCAGGACAGACCAGAAGCACCACTTGCGACTCCTGCTCGACTGCTGTCGAGGATTCCGAGAGGGACGCCAGGTCCGAATAAGTCTCCACATGCGCATCGGTAGCCCGCAACGCCGTGATCGACTTAGCCCGATCCGCGACGCCCACCACCACGAATCGCTCAATCGCCGGCGGGGAAGCGACGTGGGACAGCGCTGTCCAGTTCATATGAAACAACGCTGCGTCCTCGGATCGACCGGCGAGCGCCAGCTGCTCCCGGGATATCTCTCGCGTTACGAGCGACTCGATCGAGGCGACCGGCGCTCCCCCGGCATCGGCGATGGTCATCGACAGGTTGTCCTCACGATCCGCGGCTAGGCAGACACGTAGAGCAGAGGCACCAGCATGGTGTAGCTCCACACCTGCCCACGAGAACAGCAGGTGTGCCGTGTCGGTATCGATGAGGGGATCTGTAGTCACCGTCCAGTCGCTGCTGGCATCGACGCCACGCAGAGCAAGTGTGTGCAGTGCGGCGTCCAACAGTGCTGGGTGAATCGCAAACGCATCGGAGTGCACCTGCTCCTGCTTGGGCAGCGACACCTCGGCAAGAAGGTGCTCGCCGCAACGCCATGCCGCTCGCACTCCCTGGAAGACCTCGCCATACTCAAAGCCCAGTCCGGCAACGTGGTCGTAGAGGTTGTCAATCTGCAGCGGCTGCGCTCCCTCGGGCGGCCACGCCCCATCCAGCAGAGCTGCTTGCTCAGAGCTCCGCCGCTCGGAGAGCTCATCGCGACGTGCATGCTCCTCCGCCAGCATGCCAGTCGCGTGCAGGGTCCAAACTCCCGCCGTGAGATCGTCCTCCATCTGCTCGACGCACGGTCGTGAGTGAACTTGAACCACCCGCCGTGCCAGCTCGTCCCTCTCACCGACGGACACTTGCAGTTGAATGGCGCAGTGCTCGCCAAGCACGAGCGGCGCCTCAAGTGTGAGTTCGTGCGCTACCGGACAGTTCACCCTCTCGCCCGCGTGCAATGCGAGCTCCAGAAATGCGGCGCCAGGCAACAGCACGGTACCCATCACCGCGTGGTCGGCGAGCCAGGGATGGCTCTGCAGCGATATCCGACCGGTGAACAGAACGCCACCTTCGCCACCTGCCAATGGGACTGCGGCGCCCAACAACGGATGCGCTGCCGCCGTCAAGCCGATCGATGCGACATCTCCTTTGACCCCGGATCCAGCGATCCAGTATCTCTCTCGTTGGAACGCATACGTCGGCAGCGCAACCCGACGAGCTGTGGACTCCGCGAATAGCGCTCTCCAGTCCACCCCGGCACCGTCAACCCAGATCTCAGCTAGAGCGCCTAGCAGCGAACCAGACTCGGAATGCTTGCGGCGCAGCCCAGGCACAACCATGAAGGAGCGGCGATCCGCCGGGATGTGAGTATCTGCAACGCCAACCTCACCATTTGAGTTGACTTCATCGGTCGGAGTGCGAGCACCCTCATCCTGCGGGCGGCTATCGACGAGGCACTCGTGAGACATGGCGGCCAGAGCGCCGCCGGGGCCGAGCTCCAGAAAGCGCCTCACTCCGCGCTCATGAAGTCTGCCGATGCCGTCAGCGAAGCGCACCGTCTGGCGCACGTGATCTGCCCAGTACCGAGGGTCGCATATACGCTCGGCAGGGACCACGTCGCCGGTTACGTTGGAGACGATCGGTATTTGCGGGGCAGCCAACGACAAGCTGTTCGCCACGTCGGCAAGCTCGTCGAGCATTCCATCCATCAACGGCGAATGAAACGCGTGGGAGACGCGCAGGCGCTTGGTCGCGCGACCGCGCTTCTCCCATTCGCCGGCCATCTGGAGCACGGCGCCCTCATCGCCCGAGAGGACAATCGCCCTGGGTCCGTTCACCGCGGCCAATGCAACCCTTCGCTCTCCGAGCTCCGCGGATTGCAACTCCGACATCAACTCCTGCTCTGAGGCTTGGATGGAGACCATTGCCCCACCTGGGGGAAGCGCGCCCATCAACTGGCCACGGGCTGCGACGAGCACACAGGCGTCCTCCAGCGTGAGCGCTCCGGCGACGTGCGCAGCCACGAGCTCACCGATCGAATGGCCCATCAGAAAGTCGGGACGCACACCACAGGTCTCCACAAGCCGAAACAACGCCACCTCGAGAGCAAAGAGGCCGGCTTGTGTGAATGCCGTCCGATCCAAGGGTCCAACTCCAGCTGGATGCCCGTCGATAGACGCCACTCCCGAATCGCCTGTGCCGAATACAACCTCGGCCAGTGAGATTCCGAGCAAAGCATCTAGGTGTGCGCAGTTCTCGTCAAACGCGCTCTTGAACACCGGGAACGCCTCATAGAGCTCTCGTCCCATACCCGACCACTGCGATCCCTGACCCGGAAAGAGGAACGCGATCCCACCCAAATCTCTATGCGCCACCCCACTTACCACAGCCGGCGCAGACTCACCCCGACCGAGCGCGTCAAGATCCATCAAAAGCCCCTCACGCTCCCCGCCTAGCACCACAGCGCGATGCTCGAGCACGGAGCGACCCGTCAGCGAATAGCCAACGTCGGTCAGACGAAGCCCGGAGTGCTCACGCACGTGCATCGACAAGCGCTGAGCCTGACCCATCAGAGCCTCGTCGCTCCTACCCGAGAGCACCCACGGCACCACGCCAGGGCCAACCACGCCGTCTTCTTGGGTGTCAACACCGTCTTCTTGGGTGTCAACATTCTCTCCCGTGAGTTCCTGCTCAGCAACGCTCTCCCTGAGACCTTCCAGGTCGATGGCGTCGCCGACCGGCACAGATACGTTCTCCACGCGCTGTGCTGCGTCCATATCCGCGACGTATGGCGCCTGCTCGAGTATTACGTGGGCATTGGTCCCGCTCACGCCAAACGAGGAAACCGCGGCAATGCGCGACTTACCGTTACTGCACCACGCAACCTCCTCGGTCAGCAACGCGACCGTTCCCGCCGACCAATCGACCTCTCTCGAGGGCTCATCCACATGCAGCGTCCTCGGCAACAGGCCGTTGCGCATGGCCATGGCCATCTTGATCACGCCGGCCACACCCGCCGCCGCCTGAGCATGCCCGATGTTTGACTTGACAGACCCAAGCCACAACGGCCGATCCAGATCACGACCTTGACCGTAAGTCGCGATGAGCGCCTGCGCCTCGATCGGATCTCCGAGCACGGTACCCGTGCCGTGAGCCTCCACCGCATCCACCTGGTCCGCCGACAACCGCGCGTTGGCGAGCGCCTGTCTGATTACCCGCTGTTGCGAAGGCCCATTTGGGGAGGTCAGTCCATTACTCGCGCCGTCCTGGTTCACAGCGCTACCCCGCACCAGCGCCAAAACGGTATGGCCGTTGCGCTGCGCATCGGACAAGCGCTCCAGCGTCAATACACCAACGCCCTCGCTCCAACTTGTACCATCGGCGGCGTTTGCGAAGGACTTGCATCTGCCGTCTGGCGAAAGTCCTCGTTGGCGAGAGAACTCGACGAAGCCTTGTGGCGTGGCAAGCACAGTTGCGCCACCCGCAAGAGCCATCGAGCACTCGCCTGAGCGCAAGGCCTTACAGGCAAGGTGAATAGCCACCAATGAGGAAGAGCATGCAGTATTGACCGTGACGGCTGGACCCTCCAAGCCGAGCGTATACGCCACCCGTCCTGAGGCCACGCTGGTGGAGCTGCCGGCAATGCCATACCCCTCCAACTCGTTTGGTACGTCGGTAGGGTTGAGGTAGTCCTGCGAGCTGATTCCGGCAAAGACAGCCGTCTGACTGCCCTTCAGCGAAAGCGGATCGAGGCCGGCATCCTCCAGCGCCTCCCAGCAGCATTCCAGCAGCAGCCGTTGCTGCGGGTCCATCGCAAGCGCCTCGCGCGGGCCTATCCCAAAGAAAGCCGCGTCGAACTCAGCCGCGTCATAGAGAAACCCGCCCCTGCACACGTCGGTCGTGCCAGGGTGATCAGGATCAGGGTTGTAAAGCTTCTCCAAATCCCACCCACGATCGGTGGGAAAGGTAGAGATGGAATCGCCTCCCCGCACAACCAGATCCCAAAGCTCTTGCGGAGAGCCCACCTCGCCCGGATAGCGACAACTCATCCCAACGATTGCGATCGGCTCGTAGCGTTCTTCGAGAAGGAGACTATTCTCCTGTTTGAGTCGCTCAATGTCCTTGAGCGATGTGCGCAAAGCCGCGACGATCTCCTCAGTGGAAGTAGCCGTCATCAGATCGCGCTCTCTACTTTGGGTGTGGAGCCTTTCAAGGCCCTCTGGACAAGATCGTCGACATCCATTGACTCGATCAGCTGCATTGCTTCATGACCGTTACCGGTTTGAGATGCCTGTTCAATACCGGCATCAGCCAATTTCAACAAGGCATCCATTAGCCCAGACTCACGCAGCCGACCAAGAGATATAGACGCGATCCTTCGACGTATCTCGAGCTCCTCGTCATCGCTCTTGCCAGTGGTCGATGAGATCAGCTCGAGCAGGTGAGCGGTCAGAGCGGTTGTGGTGGGATAGTCGAAGACAAGCGTGGACGGCAAGCGCAGACCTGTAGCTGTGTTGAGTCGGTTACGAAGCTCCACTGCCGTCAAGGAGTCAAACCCGAGCTCCTTGAACGCTCGTTGCGGGTCGATGGAGTCCGACTCGACGTGTCCCAGAACGCTCGCAACCTCTCTCCCTACCAGCTCCAGTACGAGAGCTTCGCGCTCTGCCTCAGCCATGCCAACCAAGCGCCGGATGAGGGAGACCTGCTGCGTCGCGCGTCGGACGGGCACGCGCACCAAACTACGCAAAGGTGACGGTAGCGTGCCCGTTCGAGCCTGCTCGCGCAGCGACGGGACATCCAATCGCAATGGGAGCACCAGCGCCTCCTTCGTGGTCTGCGCAGCATCGAACAGAGCGAGTCCTTCCTCCTGAGAGAATGCGCTCATACCCGCGCGCTTCATGAGCCTGAAATCACTCTTGCGCGACTCTCCGGAGGACTCATCGAGCGTCGCCCATCGACCCCATGCGATCGAAGTGCCCACAAGACCCCGTGCTTGACGGTATGCGGCGAGCCCATCGAGGAATGCGTTGGCGGCAGCATGATTACCCTGTCCCGGACTGCCAAGTGTTCCTGCGGCCGCCGAGAACAGAATGAAGGCCGATAGATCCAGACGTGCAGTCAACTCGTGCAAGTGCCATGCCCCGTCGAGCTTGGGAGCCAGCACACCGCTCACCCTCTCAGGGGTCAGCGACTCGATCACGCCATCGTCGAGGACCCCAGCCGTGTGAACGATCGCACCCAACGGATGCTCCTTTGGCACCGATGCGATCAGGGACGCGAGTTGTGCGCGATCAGTGACATCGCACGCAGCCACCATCACCTGGGCACCGCCTGCCTCCAATTCGCTCTGAAGCTCCAGAGCACCCGGAGCCTCGGCGCCACGCCGGCTGGCCAATATCACGCTTCGTGCTCCACGTCGCAGCACCAAGTGCCTGGCAACCAAAGCACCCAAGCCGGTGCCGCCCGTGATCAAGACCGAGCGCGCAGGGTCAAAGGTCGCATCGGAAGACTCGCCCACACCGGCGGGAGGCGATACTCCTTCGCCAGAGCTCACCCGCGCCAGTCTGGGCACCAACGCATCCCCATCTCTAAGGGCCAACTGGGCCTCACTCGAATCGAGACCCGTCGCTACCACCGCAGACAAAGCGTGCCAAGAGGACTCCTGCCCATCTACATCCACGAGCGCGAAGCGACCTGGATTCTCAGATTGCGCGGAGCGCAAGAGTCCCCATACCACGGTCCCTGCCAAGCCTTCTATGCGATCGCCGGCGTGCGCCGCCATCGCGTCCCGGCTCAGCACAACCATGCGAGAGTCCGTCAAGCGCTCATCGGAGAGCCACGCCTTCACGGCGCCCAGCACGTCGTGGAGAATTCCATGTGCAGCCCCCACGACGTCTTCCGCGAGAACATCGTGCACATCCTCGTCCCGGCTCCCGGGCACACCTTTCTCGACAGCGTTCCACTCGTGAGGGCGTTCAGCCTGCGCGCTTATCCCGACTCTGCAGGACCCGTCCAGGAGCACTATCTCTGGCGGTGAGGCGCCTGCTTGGATCGCCTCTCCGAGGGCGCTCGGATCTGGATAGGCAACCACAGACATCCCGCCGGCTCTCAACCCTTCGGCGACCGGAGAGTCATCGTCGCCCAGCAACACACACTCATTCGCCTCGTACGGGACATCCCTCAGAGAGGATTCCAACGGGATTGATGTCCACTCCAGGCAGAACATCGAGTCGCGGTGACCAATCGGCGCGCCGGCGAAATACTCTCCTGAGACGGTTCGTCTTACCAGCGAGTCGATCGACGCCACCAGCTCGCCCACTTCGTTGGCCATGGTCACGGTAAGTGCCCCTTCGTCGTTGCGAGAGAGAATCACCCGCAACGGGTGCGCACCCGGGGCGTAAAGGTTCACTCCCCTAAAGGAGAGCGGCAAGCTCACAGTTTTGCCCAGCTCGCCATCCTCTCGCTCCTCGGCAGTCTCCTCTTTATACGGCAGCTCGATTGTCGCGGGATGAAGTGCGGCGTCGAGCAAAGCCGGATGCACACAGAAGGAGCCAGTCTGCGCCTGCTGCTCCTCCGGGAGCACGACCTCTGCGAAGAGCTCGCTACCACGGCGCCAGGCACTTCGCACCCCTTGAAAGACAGGGCCATAGTCAAACCCGTCGTCGGCTAGACGCTCGTACAGCCGGTCAACCTCTATCGACTGTGCACCAGACGGTGGCCAGGCACCTGCCAAAGACTGTATGTGTGCATCTCCGACACATTCCTCAACGCCCTGCTGGGCGGGGGCGAGCATGCCGTTTGCGTGACAAGTCCACTCCCTTGCATCCAAGGAGTCCTCCTCGAAGGCCTCTCCCTGACGCGAGTAGATCGCCAGCATCCGCTTGCCGGACTGATCGGGCTCCCCGACCGACAACTGCAACAGCACCGCTCCCGTATTGCCCAATACGAGCGGCGCGTCAATCGTCAGCTCCTCGACAAAGCCACACCCAACCTTGTGGGCGACACAAAGCGCTAGCTCCAGGAATGCAGTGCCCGGCAGCGATACGACCCCCATCACCGCGTGATCGGAAAGCCAGCTATGGGTGTCGAGCGAGATACGACTAGTGAACAGCGCACCCTGCCCGTCGGCCAGCTCCAGTGCGCCGGCCAACAGTGGATGATCGGCCGATCCCATGCCGACAGAAGCAGCGTCCCCCACGCGCGCGTGACCAGCCAACCAATAACGCTCACGCTGGAAGGCATACGAGGGCAAGCCGACCCGTCGCGCGCCGGAGCCGGCGAACACCGCATTCCAGTTCACATCGACACCGCATGCCCACATCTCACTCAGCGAAGCCAGCATCCGCTCCAGACCGGGCTCGTCGCGATGTAGCGAGCCGCTGATCACCACACGTCCCGGATCGCCAAGCTCCTGCTCAACGATGTCATTCACCCCAATAGTTAGCACCGGATGGGGGCTGACCTCGAGGAATACACCCGCGTGATCCCCCAGCAGGTTACGCACAGCACATTCGAACTGAACGGGCTCGCGCAGATTGCGATACCAGTAAGCAGGGTCAAGCTCTGCCGTGTCGATCCGAGCGCCCGTTACGGTCGAGTAGAAAGACACGTCGCCCGTGCGCGGGGTGATCCCCGACAGGACCTCCAGCAACTCCTCCCGAAGGGGCTCGGTCTGTGGCGAATGTGACGCGACAGTAGCCGGGACCTCACGCGCGCGTATGCCCACCGAGGCACACGCGGCCAACAGTTCCGTCAACCCAGTCGGATCGCCTACAACCGTCACGGCTCTGGGACCGTTGATCCCTCCGATGGAAAGCCGATCGCTCCATGGCTCCAAGAGCTCCTGCACTCGACTTACAGATGCCGCCAGCGACACAACTGCGCCCTTGCCCACAAGCCCCGTGAGCATTCGGCTGCGTAGCGCAGTCACACGAGCGGCATCCTCCAGTGACAGCCCGCCCGCCACATAGGCCGCCGCGATCTCGCCCTGCGAGTGGCCGACCACAGCGGTCGGACGCACGCCGTAGCTCCGCCATAGCTCCGCCAGTGAGACCATCACTGCGAACAGCGCCGGCTGAACTACGTCGATGCGGTCAAGCGAAGGCGCACCTTTCACATCTCTCAGCACATCCTCGAGCGACCAGTCGAGATGGGGTGCGAGGGCCTCCGCGCAGGCGCCTATCTGCTCGGCGAACACGGGGGAGCGATCCAGCATTTCGGCGCCCATACCAATCCACTGCGGTCCCTGTCCGGGAAAAAGGAAGACGATTTTCCCGGCATCTCGACGGACCACACCATTCACTACGCTTGGCGCGAGATCGCCCCGAGCAAGCGCGCCGAGACCATCAAGCAGCCCCCCACGATCACCGCCAATGATCACGGCGCGATGCTCAAACGCCGGACGAGCCGCCAGCGAGTAGCCGACATCACCCAAACCCAGCTCGGGGAGCCCTTGAGCGTACGCCAACATCTGAGCCGCCTGGTCCTTCAGGGCGGCGTCTCCCTTACCCGAGACGATCCACGGAAACACTCTGAGCGCACAGGTCTCCCCCAAGCCGTCATCGCAAGCTTCCACATCCCTCTGCTGAGCGGCATCGCCGACTGCTTTGCCACCATCCGATATCGCCTCTATTGGAGGCGCCTCTTCCACGATTAGGTGCGCATTGGTGCCGCTGATGCCGAACGAGGAGATTCCGGCCCGGCGCTGCTCACCGTTACGTTGCCACGACACCTCCTCGGTCAAGAGCGACACTGAACCGGAGCTCCAATCGACCCGTCTAGACGGTCTGTCCACG
>DASYNL010000005.1:0-89061 GCA_036008605.1 Solirubrobacteraceae bacterium
CTCACCTGGATAGACCCCAAGGGCCAAGAGCACATCGCGGAAATTCAAACCAGCCGCCCGCACCCCGACCCGGACCTGCCCAGACTCCAAAGGCAGCTCCGCCTCGGGACTACTGACCAGCGCCAAGCCCTCGAATGTGCCCCTTTGCTCAGCGTCCAACCGCCACGCGCCACCGTCCTGCGGAGAGGCGAGCAACCCACTCATACGCAAACCGGCCAAGCGAGGCACACGAACCGTACCCTCCCGCAACGCAAATTGCGGCTCATCCAACGCAAGAGCCCTCTCGAGCACGCCCCAGGAAGCCTCCTCGCCGTCAACATCGGCCAACACAAACCGTCCAGGATGCTCCGCCTGTACCGAGCGCACCATGCCCCACACCGCGCTACCAGCCAGATCGCTCACACTCCCCTCCCCATCGAGAGGGGCAGCACCACGCGTCACAACCACCAACCGACAGCCCGAAAACCTCAGGTCAGACAGCCACTCCTGCACCAAACCCAGCACATCGTGCAAACCCGTCCTAACCGCACCCGGCACTCCAGCATCCTCGGTCCCATCTCGGGGCACAGCCTGCTCAACGGACCCAAGGGTGTTCTCGTCTTCTATTGACCCGACGCTCTCCTGGGAGTCCCCTACCTGCAACAGCACAGCATTAGGCGCCACCTCACTAGCACCAATCGCAGCCCCGAGCTCGTGGAGATCCGCATACGCTTGACAATCGACTCCCGCCAAGAGCAGCGCAGCGCCGGCCCCTACACCGCACGACGCAAGCACCATCGGGGAATCCGTGGAGACCGGCGTGACCAGCGGAGCCTCAACCCACTCGACCCCGAACATCGACTCACGCTTGCCAGGAGCACTTCCCTCGATATCTGCTGCAGAGGCGCGACGTGTCACCAGCGAGCCAACTGACCCTACAAGTCGTCCATGCTCGTCGGTCAAAACGATCGAGACGGTGTCCTCTCCCGTGGTTCTCAGAGAGGCACGCAACACCGATGCGCCACTGCCCATCATCCTCACGTCGCTCCAGGAAAATGGCAGCCGCACGCCATCTGGGACGCTCACGCCATCGTTCGAGCGCTCGCTGTCGCCAGCGCTTTCACCATCCGCCAAATGATCGAGAGCCATAGCGTGGAGAACTGCATCCAAGAGCGCGGGGTGCAGGCTGAAGGAAGAGCCCGTCCCATCACGCTCACCATCCGACAGAGAGACCTCCGCGAACACCTCACCGCCGCGCCGCCACGCACCGACCAGTCCCTGAAAAGCAGGACCATAGTCCAGACCAATCTCGGCCATCGCCTCATAGAGGTCGTCAACTGGCAGCGATTCGGCTCCCGCGGGAGGCCACGCATCATCCTCGGAAACACCGATCGACGGCGCAAGCCAATCCTCTTCGCCCACAGGCGAGAGCGAGCCGACCGCGTGACACACCCATCCGGCTTCGCTTGCCTCACCATCCAACGAAGGACTCTGAGGGCGCGAATAGATGCTCAATGAGCGAGTGCCCGACTCGTCTGGTTCACCAACCGCCACCTGCAACTGCACCCCACCCTCACCCAGCACGAGCGGCGCCTGCAAAACCAACTCGCGCACGAGACCGCACCCCAGGCGGGCACCAGCATGAAGTGCGAGCTCGAGAAAGGCAGTTCCAGGCAACAGCACGCTTTCCAACACCACATGATCGGCAAGCCAAGGATGCTCCTGCAAAGACAAACGCCCGGTGAACACCCAAGAACCCTGTTCAGCCAAAGCGACCGCCGCGCCCAACAGCGGATGATCTACCCCAACCTGACCGACGGCCCCCACGTCTCCCCCACCCACTCCGGCATCAAGCCAGAACCGCTCACGCTGGAAGGCATACGTGGGCAGCTCAACGCGTGTAGCCCCAGAGCCCTCCAACAGGACATCCCAATGGACCTGCGCTCCTCCTGCCCACAACGACGCAAGACCGCCCAGCAACATCCCCGCTTCTGGACGCCCACGGCGCATCAGCGACACGACAGGCGCACGCTCATCGACGATACGGCTCTCCCTCCGATTCCCTTGCGCGGCACCATTACTAGCAACCGATATCGACTGACCATCGGCCTCTGCATCTACAGGCACAAGGCAGTCCTCAACCATGGTGCTAAGCGCGCCATCCGGCCCGAGCTCGACAAACCTCCCAGCGCCCTGAGCCAAAAGCCAATTAACACCGTCCGCGAAACGCACAGTCTCACGCACATGCCGCACCCAATACTCAGCAATACACAACTCACCAGCGCCAGCAACGCACCCTGTCACATTCGATACAACCGGAATCGTTGGCTCAGAGAACTCGATGCGCTCGGCGACTTTCCTAAACTCCTCGAGCATCCCGTCCATCAACGGGGAATGAAACGCGTGCGACACTGAAAGGCGCTTAACCTTGCGCCCCCGCTGCCCCCAGGCCTCCGCCAATTCCGACATCGCCTCTCCATCGCCGGAGAGCACAACCGAAGCGGGACCGTTCACACCCGCCAATGCAACGCGACCCTCATAGCCGGCAAGCGACTCCAAAGCCTCCGACTCAGAAGCCCGCACAGCAAACATCGCCCCACCCTCAGGCAACTCTCCCATCAAGCGTCCACGCGCCGCGACTAGCCCGCAAGCGTCCTCCAATGAGAACACCCCGGCGACAAAAGCCGCCACGATCTCACCGATCGAATGCCCTATTAGGTAATCCGGACTCACGCCCAGACCCTCAACCAACCGGAATAGCGCCACCTCTAGGGCGAACAAGCCAGCTTGTGTGAACGCAGTCTGATCCAGCAGCCCAGCCTCGGGGGAACCTTCGTCGGCAAACACGACTGCCCGCAGGGAGCAACCCATCAGATCGTCAAACCGCTCACACACCTCGTCGAACGCGTCCCTGAATAGCGGGAATCGCTCATACAACGCACAGCCCATTCCCACCCGCTGAGCGCCCTGGCCGGTGAACAAGAACACAAGCTCACCGCCATCCGCCTCGCGGACGACCCCCTCCACTACATCCCCACCCACCTCACCAGCCGCCAAAGCGCTCAGGCCGTCCAACAGCTCATCGCGACTTCTACCCAGCACAACAGCACGACGCTCAAATGCCGGGCGATCGGCAAGCGCAATCCCGACATCGTCCACATCCAGCTCGGGCTCGGCTGTCAACGACGCGTACAATCGCGCCGCCTGATCGCACAAGGCCGCATCTCCGCGGCCTGACAGCACCCACGGCGTCACACCCAAGCTAGGCGCAAACTCGGCGCCGCCCGCTGCCGTGCCGTGCTCAACGGAGGCACCCCTCGGTCCACCCTCGAGAACCGGTGGCTCCTCAAGGATCACATGTGCATTGGTGCCACTCACCCCGAACGAGGACACCCCCGCACGCCGAGGCTCGCCACCGGGCTGCCACGCCACCTCCTCTGTCAGCAACGCAACAGATCCCGCCGACCAATCCACCTCGCTCGAAGGCCTGTCGACGTGTAGCGTCCGCGGCAGCACACCGTGGCGCATCGCCATCACCATCTTGATCACACCGGCGACCCCGGCCGCCGCCTGGGTATGACCTAGGTTGGACTTGATCGAGCCCAACCAGAGAGGCCTGTTCTCAGGGCGGCCCTGACCATATGTGGCAAGCAGCGCTTGGGCCTCGATCGGGTCGCCGAGCCTGGTACCGGTGCCGTGTCCCTCCACCACATCAACCTGGGAGGCAGATAGGCCGGCTTTGGATAGGGCCTGGAGGATCACACGCTGCTGGGAAGGCCCGTTGGGCGCAGTCAAGCCATTGCTCGCGCCATCCTGATTGACCGCGCTGCCGCGAAGTAGGCCAAGCACTCGATGACCGGCGCGCTGGGCATCCGACAGGCGCTCCAAGAGCAGCACGCCTACACCCTCAGACCAGCCTGTGCCGTCCGCCGCGTCGGCGTAGGCCTTTGATCTGCCGTCTGGCGCGAGCCCACGCTGGCGAGAGAATTCAACAAAAACCCGCGGCGTCGCCATCATGGTGACGCCTCCGGCCAAAGCGAGCGTGCACTCTCCTGTTCGCAGAGACCCGCAGGCGAGATGCAACGCCACTAGCGACGACGAGCACGCTGTGTCGACCGTTACCGCCGGACCCTCAAGGCCAAGGGTGTATGCCACTCGCCCGGAGACCACGCTCCCAGCGCTGCCAATTCCCAAATATGCCTCCAGATCGGCCGGCGTCGATCCGCGCGAGCGTTCAGCGTAGTCGTGGTGTATGACGCCGGTGAATACGCCTGTCTGAGTGCCGCGCAAGGACCTAGGGGACAAACCAGCGCGTTCGAGCGTCTCCCAGCACACTTCAAGCAGAAGACGCTGCTGCGGGTCCATCGCGAGTGCCTCTCGCGGGCCAATGTCGAAGAACCCGGGGTCAAACTCGTCCCCGTCGTGGATGAACCCACCCTCCCGCGTGTAACTTGTGCCGGCGTGATCGGGATCGGGGTTATAGAGCGCTTCCGTATTCCATCCCCTGTTCTCAGGGAATCCGGTAATAGCGTCGGCGCCCGAAGCGAGCAGATCCCACAGCTCCTTGGGCGAGCTTACCCCGCCAGGGTAGCGGCATCCCATTCCCACGATCGCGATCGGTTCGCGATCGCGCTCCTCGACGTCCCGCAAACGCCTGCGAGTCTTGCGCAGGTCGACAGTGACACGCTTGAGATACTCGAGCATCTCCCGCTCGTCTGCCAAGCCCTTACCCTCACTCGAGGCCATCGGCGCCTCCGTCGTGACCGAGCAAATCGAGCTCTCGGTTGATCAGCTCGAAGACCTCCTCGGCGGTCGCGGCGGAACGAACGTCCGCGTCGTCCGCGACGAGCGCATCACGGTCCTCCAAGCCCACCAGGAAAGTCTGCAGACGACCTACGACCATCGCGCGCCCGTTTCGGTCGGCCGCAACAGTCGACAGTCTCCGTTCCAAGTCTGTCAGCTCGACGTCGAGCGAGCGGGGTGTGTCGACCGTCACGGTATCTGCCTGTACTTGGTCCAATAGATATCGCGCGATGTCGCCTGGTGTTGGATGATCGAACACGAGCGTCGCTGACAGTGAGAGTCCCGTCTCCATCGCGAGGCGGTTACGCAGCTCAACCCCTGCGAGCGAGTCGAATCCGAGCTCCTTGAATATCCGCGTCGCTTGGATCTGCTCGGCCGAGGCATAGCCAAGGACAGCGGCCGTGTGATTTCGCACGAGATCAAGCACCACCTTCTCGGCCTCTTCTCGTGAGCCATCCGCAAGACGTTCGCTGAGCGAGCCCGTCACCGAACCCACACGACGTCGCGAGACACGCACCAAACCTCGCAGCAATGCCGGTAGCGTCCCATCGATTGCCTGACGCCTCAGCGTTCTGTCCTCGAGCTTTACAGGCACTGCAAGAGCCTCGCCAAGGCACTGTGCCCTGTCGAAGAGCTCGAGCCCCTCCTCTGCGGACAGGCCCACCACGCCCGAGCTCTCGATGCGAGCACTATCGACCGCGCCCAAACGGTCCGCCATGCCACCGACCTGCACCCAGGGACCCCAAGCCAGCGAGCTACCCGCCAGACCTTGGACCCGCCGCTGCGCCGCTAGGGCATCAAGGAACGCATTCGCCGCGGCATAACCGGCCTGTCCGGCACTTCCGAACAAGCTCGCGACCGAGGAGAACAACACGAACGCCTGCAGATCGATATCGCGTGTCAACTCGTGCAGATTCCACGCCCCGTCTACCTTCGGGGCCAGTACACCGCTTACGCGCTCAACAGTGAGCGACTCGAGCACGCCATCGTCGAGCACGCCGGCCCCATGCACGACCGCGCGCAGAGGACTGCCTTGGTCGACGCCCTCCAGCAACGCCTTCACCTGGGCCTTGTCAGTCACATCGCACGCGAGAATCTTCACCTCTGCACCCAAAGCGGAGAGCCGCTCCAACAGCTCGCCTGCGCCCTCGGCCTCTGGCCCCCGCCGACTCGTCAACAGCAGGTGACGAACGCCATGCACCCTTACCAGGTGCTCCGCGAGCAATGCGCCAAGACCGCCTGTCGCACCCGTGATCAACACAGTCCCCTGTGGGTCGATCGGCGCGGGCAATGTCAAGACGTTCTTACCGACGTGCCGTGCCTGGCTCATAAAACGGAAGGCATCGCGCGCCTGACGTACATCCCATCCGGTTACAGGGGAAAGTTGCAGCGCATTCTGCTCAAACAACTCCAGCAACTCGCCGAGCATCTCCTGGATACGCTCAGGGCCAGCCTCCAAAAGGTCAAATGCTCGATAGAGCACACCGGGATGGGTGCTTGCGACCTCTGCGGCGTCGCGAACATCGGCCTTGCCCATCTCGACAAACCGCCCACCATCTGCCAACAGCCCAAGCGATGCGTCGACGAACTCGCCCGACAGACAATCGAGCACAACATCGATGCCTGTCCCATCTGCCATCCGGGCGAAGCGTTCGCTGAATTCGAGCGTGCGTGAAGAAGCGACGTGGTCCTCATCAAGCCCCATTCGCTGTAGGACGGGCCACTTGCCCGCACTCGCCGTAGCGAATACCTCAGCACCGAGATAACGCGCCAGCTGCACCGCAGCCATGCCAACGCCGCCCGCGGCGGCGTGCACCAAGAGCCGCTCGCCTGCTCGCACGTGGGCAAGATCCACAAGCGCGTAATACGCCGTGAGAAACACGATTGGGACCGACGCAGCTTGGGCGAACGACCAGCTGGCGGGCATGCTCGCCAGCAAACGATGATCGTTAACAGCGACCGTCCCGAACGCGTCGTCGAACAGACCCATCACACGATCGCCCGGCGCAAAGCCGACAACTTCCGGGCCTACCTCCAACACGACACCCGCGCCCTCACCGCCGATATTCGCAGGCCCCGGATACATGCCAAGGGCTACCAGCACATCGCGGAAGTTCAACCCAGCCGCGTGCATCCTCACACGAACCTCACCCGTGTCCAGAGCTCTCTGCGGCTTCGCTGTCGCGACCAACGAGAGGCCATCGAGACTGCCACTCCCATCCGCCTGCAAGCACCACTCCGAGGTCCCGGCCGGGATCCTCAACCGCGATTCACTAGAGTCGGCGCGCACTAGCCGCGGAGCCCGAACACCGCCTTCTCGCACAGCTACCTGCTGCTCCCCGGACGCCAACGCACACGGCAATACAGCCAGCGACGCCTGCTCCCTATCTGTATCCAGTAGGACGAAACGCCCCGGGTTCTCTGACTGCGCCGAGCGCACCAACCCCCACACTGCGCCACCTGCGAGATCCGCCACCCCCTCGCCGGCACCCGCTGCGACTGCACCATTCGTCACCACCACCAAACGACTACTGGCCAATCGTGGCTCTGCCAACCATTCCTGTAGCAAACCCAACACATCGAGCACGCGCATATGCACACCAGAGGGCGCCCCGTTCGAGCCTGTAGAGCAGTCAACCAGTACAAGCTCTGGAACGGCGATACCGTCATCGAGAGCCGATTGCAGCGACACCATGTCGCGCAGCGCCCTGACGGTCGTAGGGCACCTGGCGAGCTCACTGTCGTCCTGGCCAAAGACAAGCCAGCCTTCCGCCATCTCGCTTGCGTCCGTGGCCGATCCTACGTCCGTCCATTCCAGCTCATACAGCGAATCGCCGTTCTCGCCCCCCACGACACGCAGCTGCTCGGCGGAGATTGCCCGTGACACGAGCGAATCGATCCTCGCCACGAGCATGCCTGTCTCATCCGCAAGCGTGATCGAGACCGCGTCCGTCCCGGCAGGCGAGAGACGCACACGCAATATGCAAGCACCCACCGCATGCCAACTCACACCGCCCCAAGAGAATGGCACCTGCGGATCGCTTTCACCATTTGTCAAATTCGCCACCAACGCGTGCAGCGACGCGTCGAGCAAAGCCGGATGCACCACAAAGCTCTCTGCCTCTCCTCGCTGCTCCTCCGGCAGCGACACTTCTGCAAACATCTCCTCTTCGTGGCGCCACGCCGCTACGAGCCCCTGGAACGCAGGCCCGTACTCAAAGCCCCCTTCCGCCAGGGACTCATAGAAACCATCGAGTTGAAGCGCAATCGCGTCCCTCGGCGGCCACTCCTCCAGAACACGTTCGCACGCCTGCTCCTCATCGGCGAGCATTCCGCTGGCGTGACGAATCCACGCCTCACTGCGGGCGTCCTGCCTCGGGTCAATCGCCGCGCGAGAGTAGATCTCGAACGGCCGCCGACCGGACTCCTCAGGTTCACCCACGGTCACCTGCAACCATACGCCGCCGTGCTCGGGCAAAGCCATCGGAGCCTCATGGAGGAGCTCCTCGACGACGCTGCACTCGACCTCGCTACCCGCGCGCAACGCCAACTCCAAAAATGCGGTCCCCGCCAACAACACAGAGCCCCCGACAGCGTGGTCGGCAAGCCAGGGATGCGACTGCAAAGAGATCCGACCCGTGAACAGCCAACCACGCCCATCGGCGAGAGCCATCGAAGCTCCCAAAAAGGGGTGTTCGGCGGATACCTGACCCATCCAGGTCGCATCCCCCTTGGGGGCCATTGCGACATTCAACCAATAGCGCTCGCGCTGGAAGGCATATGTCGGCAGAGCAATCCGCCTGGCGCCGGACCCGTCGAACAAACCACCCCAGTTCACGTTTCTTCCACACACCCACATCTGTGCAACAGCGGCAAACAGGGTCCGGTCTTCGGTGCGGCCAGCTCGCAACACCGGTGCCACGACCACGCCAGGATCAATTCCACCGTCTACTCTAGATCCCGGATCTCCCGCACGGCCGTCCTCGCTCGCAGCCTGCCCCTCGACACCCCCACCGTCCTCCTGACTACTCACGCATTCACCGACCATCGCGCTGAGCGCACCGTCGGGTCCCAGCTCCATGAAACGCGTAACACCCTGCGCTGCCAACCAGCGCACGCCGTCGAGAAACCGAACCGTCTCCCTGGCATGCCGCGCCCAATACTCGGGAGCGCGCAGCTCCCTCTCCGTGACCGCCTCACCCGTCAAGTTGGAGATGATCGGAATTTCGGGTTCAGAGAATGACAAACCCCGGGCAACATCGGCGAGCTCCTCTAGCATCTCGTCCATCCGATGTGAATGAAACGCGTGAGACACAGACAGACGCTTGACCTTACGTCCTCTCTCCCGCCAAATCTCCTCCAGCTCCGATACCGCGTCTGCATCGCCTGAGAGCACGACCGAAACAGGGCCATTCACAGCCGCGAGGGCGACCCGATCCTCATAGCGGCCCATCTCCTCCAATGCCTCTTCCTCGGCGGCCTGCACTGCCAGCATCGCACCGCCCACCGGCAACTCGCCCATCAAGCGACCCCTGGCCGCGACAAGCGTGCATGCATCCTCGAGCGAGAGCACACCCGCCACATGCACCGCTGCCAGCTCGCCGATCGAATGCCCCATTAGATAATCGGGCTTCACAGCCAAGTCCTCGAGCAGCCGAAACAACGCCACCTCCACGGCGAACAGGCCGGCCTGAGTGAACAAGGTCTGGTCGAGGAGATGGCGCCCGGGCGCCTCATCGTTCGACCCATGGGATCCACCCGAGCCGTTCGAAGAGGCCCGGGCAAGGTCGTCAACGGACCGACCGACGCCGAACACGACTGCACCCAAGGAACAGCCCAGCGAATCGTCGAAAAGCCCGCACACCTCGTCAAAGGCCTCCCTGAACGGCGGGAAACGTTCATACAACTCGCGACCCATTCCCACTCTTTGGGCGCCCTGACCGGTGAACAAGAACACGAGTCCACCGGAGTCCCCTTCCCGGGAGACACCCTCTACGACATCGCTGGCAACTTCGCCGGCCGCCAACGAGCTCAACCCATTCAACAGCTCGTCGCGACCTCGACCCGTCACAACAGCACGATGCTCAAACAATGGACGACCAACGAGCGATAGCCCAACATCGTCGACATCCAGCTCAGATGCGTCCACCAAGACCCTGTGCAACCGTGCCGCCTGGCCACGCAGGCCTGCATCCCCACGACCAGACAGCACCAACGGGACCGTGTGATCGGCGGTTGGTACCTGTCCGGGAGACTCACCGTGTGTATCCGGCTCGTCAGCCCGCGGCACTCCGCTGGAAGACGGCGCTTCCTCGAGGATCACGTGAGCGTTGGTACCACTGATCCCGAACGATGAGATACCCGCACGCCTAGGTTCACCGTTACGCACCCATTGCTGCTCCTCTGTCAACAAAGCGATCGCTCCGCTTGACCAGTCGACCTTTTTGGAGGGCTCGTCAGCGTGCAAGGTCCGCGGCAGGACACCGTGACGCATCGCTAGCACCATCTTGATGACTCCCGCCACACCTGCCGCGGCAACCGTGTGGCCGATGTTCGACTTGATCGATCCAAGCAATAGCGGACGCTCAACTGGTCGCTCTTGCCCGTAGGCCCCAAGCAGGGCATTGGCCTCGATCGGGTCACCTAGCCTGGTACCGGTGCCGTGTCCCTCGACCGCATCCACCTGTACCGGCGACAACCCAGCCCTGTCAAGCGCCTGTCGGATCGCGCGCTGTTGGGATGGACCATTGGGGGCGGTCAGCCCGTTGCTTGCCCCGTCCTGGTTGACCGCGCTGCCACGCAGCAGCGCGAGCACCTCATGACCGCGTCGTTGCGCGTCGGAGAGCCGCTCCAAGAGCACTACGCCCACACCCTCCCCCCAACCGACGCCATCGGCGCCCTCTGAGAAAGACTTGCAACGTCCGTCTGGTGCAAGACCCTGTTGTCCACTGAATTGCACGAACAGACCGGGGGTATCCATGACAGTCACCCCGCCCGTAATAGCCATCGAGCACTCTCCCCGATGCAATGCCTGACAGGCCAGATGCAGTGCAACCAGCGAAGACGAGCAGGCTGTATCGACTGACACAGCCGGTCCCTCGAGTCCGAGCACATAGGAGACCCGACCAGAGGTGACGCTCCCAGTACTGCCAGTCAACCAATAGCCCGCAAGGTTCTCAAGCCCTCGGGGGGCCGCCCACAAGCCGGCACCGAAGTCCATGGCGCTGACCCCTACGAAAACTCCGGTTTGGCTGCCACGTATCGAGGCCGGGGTTATCGCCGCATCTTCGAGCGCCTCCCAGGATGCTTCGAGCAGCAGTCGCTGTTGCGGATCCATCGCCAACGCCTCTCGCGGACTTATCTCAAAGAAGGCAGCGTCGAATTCGGCGGCGTCATAAAGAAAGCCCCCTTCACGCGCATAGCACGTACCGGGCACCTCCCCAGTGGGGTCGTACAATCCCTCCAAATTCCATCCGCGATCCCCCGGAAACTGCGATATCGCATCGGTCCCACTTCTCACGAGCTCCCACAACTCCGCGGGGGAACGCACACCGCCCGGATACCGGCAACTCATCCCCACGATGGCTATTGGGTCCTCATCGCTTGGCGCCGGCGACACGGATAGCCGGCCGGGCGTAGTCGGAGCCAGTGGCATACCCGAGACCTCGCCAACCAAATAAGCCACAAGCGCCGCCGGCGTGGGATAGTCGAATACAAGCGTTGTGGGCAAACGCAGCCCGGTCACGCTATTTAGACGATTGCGTAGCTCGACCGCCATCAGCGAATCGAAGCCCAGCTCGCTCAACGGTCGTCGAACTCCGACCGCATTGGGTGAAGTGTGCCCCAAAATACTCGCAACCTCCACGCGTACGACATCCAACATCACCCCTTCGCGCTCATCCTCGGGCACAGCCGCCAGGCGGCGAGCGAGCGAGTCTGCCGTCTTGCTGGCTCGTCGCGACGAACTGCTCACCAACCCACTCAACACCGCGGGCAGACGCCCATCCTCTGCTTGAGCGCGCAGCACCTCTATATCCAGACGCATTGGGCACAGAAAAGCCTCGTTTGCGGCTACCGCTGCATCCAGCAACTCGAGGCCTTCCTCAACCGGCAAGGCAACCATGCCCGTACGAGTCATCCGCTTGAGATCAATCTCGTCGAGCCGACCTGCCATACCACCTGTTCGAGCCCACAACCCCCATGCCAACGACGTTCCCGGCAGGCCCATCGCGCGACGATAGGCAGCAAGACCATCGAGGAACGCGTTCGCCGCCGCATAGTTGGCCTGTCCCGAGGACCCCAGCGTCGCCGAGGCGGAGGAGAACATCACAAATGCCCCGAGCTCGAGATGCGCGGTCAGCTCGTGCAAGAGCAGGGCGCCGTCTACCTTTGCGGCCAACACTCGATCAAGCCCTTCAGCAGTCAGCGACTCGACCACTCCATCCTCGAGCATCCCCGCAACATGCAGGATCGTAGTTAGAGGATGCCCCTCCTCCACTGAATCGAGCAGCATCTCAAGCTTCGTCCTGTCAGTCACATCGCACGCCGCGATCCTTACCTGAGCTCCCAGCTCAACTAGTTCGGCTTCGAGCTTCTCGGCGCCCGGGGCTGCCATCCCGTGCCGGCTTGCCAATAGCAAACGGCGCGCACCGTGGATCGTAACTAGATGCCGTGCGACCAGGGCACCGAGATCACCTGTGCCTCCTGTGATCAGGATCGTGCCGTCAGGATCGAGCTCGCCGAGACTCTCGGCGACGTCGTTCGACGAGAGCGACGTCGCCAACCGCTCTAGACGCGGGATGAACACACCACCTGCCCTGATCGCGAACTGAGGCTCGTCGCTCGTAAGCGCCGTACGCAGCGCGATAACGGACACATCCTCCCCGTCCAAGTCGATCAGGGCAAACCGTCCGGGATGCTCTGACTGGGCCGATCGCACCAATCCCCACACGGGAGTCTGCACCAAATTTGGCGCGCCCTCCTGCGGAGAGGTGCACACGGCGCCTTTGGTTACAAAGACCAATCGCGAGGCGGAGAATCTCTCATCGACAAGCCACCCCTGCAGCATGACCAGGACACGGCGAGCGAGCTCGTGGACGGCGTTTGCAACACATGCGATGGGCGCCTCATCGGTCGGAGGCCCTACATCGGTCGATTCCGTCTCGATGCCACAATCGACGAGCACCACACTTGGCGTCACGGCCCCGGTGTCCACTGCATCGCGCAGAGCGTCCAGATCGTCATACGTCCGAGGGCACACTGGCTGCAAGAGCTCTGCAACCAAATCCTGGCCCAGACCTAGCACTACCAGCTCGTTGTCAAGTACACCCGGATCTGGCGACACCGTCGGAGATGCGATCCATCTGAGACCGAAGAGCGAGTCTCGGTGTCCATTACGACCGCGCCTCAACTGGTCCCGAGAGACGGGTCTGAGAACCAGCGACTGCATCGATGCCGCCAGCACCCCGTTCTCATCGGTCGCGACCAAGGACATCGCCTCACCGTCGACCAATGACAGGTGCACACGCAATTTAGAAGTGCCCCGGGTGTGCAGCCGCACTCGGTTGAACGCAAACGGCAGGCGCAACCCATCACCGTGCTTGACAGCATCAGTGGCGTCGCTGTGCAGTCGCGGCATCAGCGCCTGGAGCGCCGCATCGAACAATGCCGGATGAATGCCATAGCTTGCCGCACGTGGCTGCTCATGCTCTGGAAGGGACAACTCAGCGAACATCTCCTCACCGCGCCGCCACAGGGCTCGCACGCCAAGAAACGCCGGGCCATAGTCAAAGCCGATTGCGACCATTTGCTCATAGAACTCATCCACATCCACGGCGACCGATTCGTGTGGTGGCCACGTGCTCCCCGCAAGCAAAGCCACTCGCTCACCCAGAGCCTCCTGCTCGGGCAAGCCACTGGCAAGTACACAGCTCGCGTGACGAGTCCATGCTCCATTGACGTCGATCCCACTAGCCGCAGAGTCCCTGGGGCGCGCATAGAACATGACGGATCGTCTGCCACTTTCGTCAGGTGCCTCGACAGACACCTGCAGCTGCACGGAGCCCTCCGCAGAGAAGATGAGTGGTGACTCCATCACAAGCTCGTCCACGAGATCGCACTCGAGCTGATCGGCTACGTGCAAAGCAAGCTCCACGAAGGTTGTTCCGGGAACCACAACTGCATCCATCACGACGTGATCGGCAATCCAGGCATGTGTCTGCAAGGACCACTGGCCAGTGAATAGACACTCTTCGCCGTCAGCCAATGCGACTACCGCCGGCAGCAGTGGATGCTTCCCCAAAGCCTGGCCAACGCTGGACACGCTTCCCGCAGATCTCGACGCTTCAACCCAATATCGCTCCCGTTGAAACGCATACGTCGGCAGTGCGACCCGTTTAGCATCGCAACCCTCGAACAGCACACGCCAGGCGATATCGGCTCCGTGAGCCCAAATGCGAGCAAGGGCGCTAACAAACGCCGACGCCTCTCCCCAGCCAGCGCGCAAAAGCGGTACGGCGGGCACTGTGCTACCTCCAGCTGAGAGACCTCCGTTTGGGCCGGCAGTCAACGATGCATCATTGCCTCCCGTCGCCATGCCCTCAAGAGATTCGACAGTCATACCACTGAGCACGCCGTCCGGACCGAGCTCCAAGAAGCTGCCGACTCCTCGACCTGCAACCCAACGCACACCGTCGGCAAAACGCACCGTCTCCCGCACCTGACGCACCCAATATTCGGCAGTGCACAGCTCGCCGTCCGTAGTCACACGTCCCGTCAGGTTTGAGATCACAGGAATTGTCGGCTCCACGAAAGAGATTCCCTCGGCAACCGTCCGAAACTCCTCCAGCATCGGATCCATCCGCGGTGAGTGAAATGCATGGGAGACCGTGAGACGCTTGACCTTGCGTCCCCGTTGCTCCCAAAACCCAGCCAATTCCGACACCGCCCTCTCGTCACCCGAGAGCACAATCGAGCCGGGACCGTTGACGGCCGCTAGCGCAACCTGTCCTTCATAACCCTCCAGCGACTCCAGTGCCTCTGACTCAGAAGCACGCACAGCGACCATGGCCCCGCCCTCGGGCAATGCCCCCATCAATCGTCCACGCGCCGCTACCAACCGACACGCGTCCTCCAACGAAAACACCCCGGCGACGTGAGCCGCCACAAGCTCACCAACAGAATGACCTATGAGGTAATCCGGGCTTACACCCAAGGACTCCACCAAACGGAACAACGCTAGCTCGAGCGCGAACAAACCAGCCTGCGTGAACATCGTCTCATCCAACAACCCCGCGGCAGATGAGCTCTCATCAGCGAACATCACGTCTCGCAACGAGCAATCCAAGAGAGCGTCGAAGTGCGCGCACGCCGCGTCTAGCGCCTCCCTGAACACTCCAAACTGCTCATACAACTCCGTGCCCATACCCGCACGCTGCGCACCTTGGCCTGTGAACAAAAAGGCCAGTCCCGTGCCCGTCTCGTCGGTCGAGCCCTCGACCAAGCCAGCCGCCGGTGCGCCCCCGACCAGAGCCTCCAACCCGTCGAGCAACTCGTCGCGACTCGCGCCCAACAGGACAGCGCGATGCTCGAACATGGCGCGATCGGCAAGCGAAAACCCGATGTCGACGAGGCCGATCTCTGGTTCGAGTGCCACTGACGCTCGCAAACGCTCAGCCTGGTCGCGCAACGCCGCCACGCTACGCCCCGACACAACCCACGGAAACACGTCCAAGCTGGACGTGCCATTGACGCCTGTGGAAGCAACATCGAGCTCGGGGGCTTCCTCGATTATCACATGCGCATTGGTGCCACTGATCCCAAACGAGGAAACACCCGCGCGTCTTGGCTCGCCCTCGTTCACCCATGGGCGCTGCCCCGTCAACAGCGATACCGCGCCGCTTGACCAGTCGACCTCTTTCGACGGCTCGTCTACGTGCAACGTCTGAGGCAATACGCCATGTCCCATTGCGAGAACCATCTTGATGACGCCCGCGACACCGGCCGCTGCCTGCGTGTGGCCGATGTTCGACTTGATCGACCCGAGCAACAACGGGCGCTCGAGCGGACGCTCACGCCCATACGTAGCCAGCAGCGCATCGGCCTCAATCGGATCGCCAAGCTTTGTGCCGGTACCATGTGCCTCAACCACATCCACCTGCGCCGGAGAGAGACCCGCGTTCGCAAGTGCCTGCAAGATCACCCGCCGCTGAGAGGGGCCGCTGGGCGCTGTGAGCCCATTGCTCGCACCGTCCTGGTTCACAGCGCTGCCGCGTATGACAGCAAGCACATGGTGGCCATTGCGCCGCGCGTCCGAAAGCCTCTCCAACAGCAGCACGCCCGCGCCCTCGGCCCAACTGGTCCCGTCTGCCCCAACCGCAAACGACTTGCACCGACCATCCGGGGCCAGTCCGCGCTGACGGGCGAACTCGACGAACAGATCGGGAGTCGCCATCACTGTGGCGCCTCCTGCAAGCGCAAGCGAGCATTCGCCGCCACGCAGCGCCTGACAAGCAAGGTGCAAGGCGACCAGCGAAGAAGAGCATGCTGTGTCGACCGTGACCGCAGGACCCTCGAGGCCGAACGTATAAGCCACCCGGCCCGAGGCCACACTAGCTGCACGTCCAGTCACCCGATAACCCTCGACCCCCGCGAGCTCACCCGGGTCGAGGTCCAAGCCAGACCCGTAGTCGGAAGCCGAGACTCCGGCGAACATCCCGGTCTGACTGCCCTTTAGCGACCGTGGATCGATCCCCGCATGCTCGACAGCCTCCCAGGATGTCTCGAGTAGAAGCCGCTGCTGAGGATCCATCGCAAGCGCCTCGCGTGGGCTGATCCCGAAGAAGTCCGCATCGAAATCCACCGCTTCGTCGAGGAATCCACCCTCCCGCGCATAGGTGGCAGCCGGACGGTCCGGATCGGGATCGTAGAGCGCATCGAGATCCCAACCGCGGTTGGTGGGGAACCTCGAGATCGCATCGCCCCCTGAGGCAACCAGATTCCATAGCTCGCCGGGCGAGCGCACGCCACCGGGGTAGCGACAAGCCATCCCTACGATTGCGAGCGGTTCGTCCATTCGCGTGGGCGGCGTAGCGGACGCTGCGTTGGGCTGACCACCGGTTAGGTCCCTCAGCAGATAAGCCGCTACGGCTTCGGGGGTTGGGCTGTCGAAGAGGAGCGTGCTGGACAATCGCAAGCCGCTCGCCATGCTCAAGCGATTGCGCAACTCCAACGCTGCTCTCGAGTCGAGCCCAAGATCCTTGAAGGCTCGCGAAGCATCCACCGCATCGGGAGAGTCGTGTCCCAACACTATCGCCACATGAGCTCGCACGAGCTCGAGCACGATCCGTCCCCATTCGATCTTTGGGGACTCCCGCAGGCGCCGTCCGAGCTGCGAAAGATTCAGGACGGTGCTGTCCGAGGCATGCTGGCGATCGCTCTTCTCGGCCAGACCTGCATCGCCCGACTCGCCAAAATCCTCCAATACCGCCTCTACGTCCCTTGGGGGCGGTGCAGCAACCCGCACAACGCCATCCTTGAGGGCATCCCCCGCCGTAGCTGGTGTCGGCAGCCAGTGCCGCTCGCGCTGGAATGGGTATGTCGGCAACCTTGCACGCTCCGCGTCCCCCAGCGCCAGGGTCCTCGACCAGTCGACGGTCACGCCCCTCGTCCAGGCTTCCGCGAGTGAACCCATGAATGCAGCAGGGCCGCCTTTGTCGCGAGACAGCGTGCCCACGATGGCTACCTCTCCAGGGCCATCCACCACATGCCCCTCTTCAGACCACCGCTCGACGGTCTCCTGGAGTCCGCCGATCAGCACGGGGTGTGGACTGACCTCGATGAAAATCCGATAGCCGTCTTCCAACAGCGCGCGGGCGGTCGCCTCGAAGCGCACCGGCTCGCGCACATTCCGATACCAATACTCAGGTCCAAGCTCGGCGGTGTCGAGCGCTTGACCGCTGACAGTCGAGTAGAAGGGGGCGCCATCGGCGATGGGCTCGATCGAGGACCAGACATCGAGCAACTTGCCTCGCAGTCTCTCAACCTGTGGAGTATGGCTACTGACTGCGGCGGGTACTCGGCGGGCGTGAATGTCTTGCTCGTCGCACCGGCGCCGCAGCCGCTCAAGCGCATCTTGCTCACCGGAGACGACGATGGAAGACGGTCCGTTGACAGCCGTGATCGCGATTCGATCGTCATCCCAATGCGGCAGACGCGTACCAAGCTCATCCTCGCCGAGCGCGATCGACAGCATCCCGCCTCGACCTACCAGCTCGCTCAACGCCTGGCTGCGCGTGGCGACTATGCACGCGGCATCCTCCAGCGATAGGCCACCGGCGAGATATGCTGCGGCTACCTCGCCCTGAGAATGGCCCATCGCGGCGGCCGGAAGTCCACCGCAGGCCCGCCACAGCTCGGCCAAGGACACCATCACGGCAAACAGGACGGGCTGGACCACCTCGATGCGCTCCATCGACGGCGCACCGGAGACACCCAGCAGCACGTCGCGGAGCGACCAATCTATGTACGGAGCAAGGGCGTCGGCACACACGCCTAGACGCTCGGCGAATAGGGGAGAGTGACGCAGCAGCTCGGCTGCCATACCCTCCCACTGGGAGCCCTGGCCCGGGAATACGAATACCACTCCGCGACCCGCACCTGGCACGACCCGGCCTTCGAGCGCATTCGCAGCCGGCACTCCTTTAGCTACCGCTCGGAGACCGGCAAGCAGACTCCCACGGCCCTCTCCCAGCACAACAGCGCGGCGATCGAACGCTTGCCGTCCCAGGGCGAGCGTGCGCGCGACTTCCGCCACCCCGACCTCCGCGTTCCCATCTACATGCGCGGCCACGCGATCGGCCTGGGTCCGCAAGGCCGCGTCGTCGCGTGCGGAGATCATCCATGCTCGCACTCCGTCGCCGAGGGGGTTGCCCTCGAGCGACTCTTGCGTCTCTACGCCCTTGCTTTGGCTCGCGGCTGCACCATCCAGTGTTGGTGGCTCTGCCAGCACCACATGACAGTTAGTGCCACCAAGGCCGAACGAGCTGACTCCAGAGTGTCTAGATCCCTGCTCGGCCGGCCATGGAGCGAGCGCCTGCTGCACGCTCAGCCCGAGTTCGCCGAGCGGCACGTCGGCAGGTGGAGCCTGAAAGTTGAGGCTCGGCGGGATTGCCCGATGCTCGATACACAAGGCGCTCTTGATCAGCCCGAGGATGCCGGCTGCGCCCTCCAGGTGGCCAATGTTGGTCTTGACCGATCCCACGTACAGAGGGGTGTGAGCGGGACGTGTCACTCCAAGCACAGCACCAAGAGCGCCTGCCTCAACCCGGTCGCCGAGCTTAGTTCCGGTGCCGTGCAACTCCACGTAGCGCACCGCCGAGCGCTTGATGCCCGACCTGCGATAAGCCAGACGCAGAACCTCTTCTTGCGCACGTTGGCTGGGGGCCGTCAATCCTTCGCCTCCCCCGTCGTTGTTGACGGCGCTGGAGCGGATAACCGCATAGATCGGATCGCCGGCCTCGAGCGCATCGGAGAGCGGCCTCAGCAGCGCAACCCCTCCACCCTCGCCTCGCACATAGCCATTGGCGCGAGCGTCGAAGGCAAAGCAGCGCCCGTCCGGCGAGAGACCGCCGAACCTGAGCGCGGCGAGCGCGCTGCTTGGCGATACGTTCAGATGTACGCCACCGGCCAGCGCAAGCTTGGACTCGCCACGTCGCAAGCTCTCACAAGCGAGATGAACGGCGACCAGCGAGGAAGATTGGCCTGTGTCCACAGTCATGCTCGGACCGTGCAAGCCGAGCGCATAGGACACTCGGTTGGCGATCATGCTGCGGTGCAGGCCCGTAAGTGCGTGGCGCGTGACAGCGTCACCACCGTAGGAGCGCACTAGATCTGCGTAGTCACCGGAAATCGCCCCGACAAAGACGCCGGCCGCCTCACTCGCGTGGGTGGCGGGAAGCATCCCGGCATCCTCGAACGCCTCCCAGCAGAGCTCCAGCATCAGCCGTTGCTGGGGATCCATCATGGCGGCCTCGCGCGGAGAGATGCCGAAGAAGCCGGGGTCGAACATCTCGATGCGCTCGAGCCAGCCTCCTCTTCTCGCGAGCATGATCTCCTCCCGGGACAGCTGCTCGTCGGCGGGAGTCTCAAGCGTTGAAGGCTCCCCGGCCAGCGCCCGTCGTCGCTCTGGCATATCGCCGACGGCGTCCAGGCCCTCACGCAGTAGCGCCCACAACTCGGGCGGACTCGAGGCTCCAGGAACGCGACACGCCATCCCGATGAGAGCTATCGCCGAGCCATCACCCATTGGACGCAATCCTCTTTGCGCACCGTCGAGGAGCAACACCGTGGCTGTAGCCCAGCGCGATCCACATGACCCGTTCGATCGTCTTCCTCTCCCCCATAACGTCAGCCGAAGCTTGTCGTTAGAAACTTCGCTGTGTACAAGTCAGAAACATCACTTGCGATACTAAGACGATACCGTGCTCCCTGTCAACAAAGTCGGTTAGTCGACCCACAATCCGCGCAAAACCGGCAGAAACACTTGATTGCTTTGCGCATTTCCCGATGTGACAATAGAATCGTCCGTGCCCGCGACATCTCGAATTTGGATGTCCATAAACGCTGCCGTAGGTTTACTGAGGGCAATACGTCCCGATCACAGTCCACGATGTTCTTGGATTCGCCGGTGGGCGGACGGGGCAGACAGCGCCATCTTCGAGAGGTGGATACGGGTAGCCTTTCCCACCACAGTGCGGCGTGCGCTTGGGTCCGTCCGGTACGAGGATGTCGATCGATGCGCCTGCGCTGCGCGGAGCCTTCAGCTCCGGTGCACTGCCAACGCGTCGGCCAACCGGTCGATCAAGGCGCCGGCTTTGGAGACAGCCCGATCGAGCAGTAGGAAGCTGTGCATCTGGTCTTCTGCATGAACGTGCTCGACAGCGACGCCCGCACGCGCCAGCGCGCGGGCGTAGGCAATGCCCTCGTCACGCAGAGGATCGAACTCGGCCGTCATGACCAGAGCTGGCGAGAGGCCACTGTGATCGGAGGCCGCAAGGGGCAGTAGATAAGGGTCAGTCAGGTCGTGTCCGGCCGGTACGTAGTTATCGAGCGACCAGCGGACGAACTCACGATCCAGTGTGTAGCCACTGCCATGGTCCTCATAGGAAGACCAGTTCGAGGAGCCGTCGACTAGCGGGTAGACCAACACCTGCAAGACGGGCAGACGGGCACCAAGATCGCGCAGTAGCAATGTCAAAGAGGCGACCGTGGTCGCACCTGAACTTTCGCCCACGAGCGCCACCGTCGCGGCATCCGCCCCAATCTGCGCGCCGTTGTCGAGCAACCAGCGGTAGGCCCAGTGCGCGTCTTCCAAAGCGGCCGGGTGCTTGTGCTCGGGTGCCCTGCGGTAGTCCAAGGCGGCGATCAGCCAACCCGAACGCAGAGCGATACGACGACATAGTCGATCATGCGTGTCAAGGTCGTTGAGCGTCCATCCGCCACCGTGTAGGAACAGGGCGACAGGCAGTACGCCATCGGCGGGACGAAACAGACGTATATCAAGCGTGCCGTCAAGCGTGGGCAAAAAGATGTCCTCGACGCTATGCAAGGCAATCGACTGGCCCTTGGTTATGAACGCCGCCCTCATCTGCTCGCGCGCCTGCTCCACGGGGAGCACATAGGGCTGCGGAGCACCAGCGGCGCGCATCACTTCGAGCAACGCTTGAGCCTCTGGGTCCAGTCGCGGGCTCATCGGCGGAGAAGCATGCCAGAGGGGCTCAAACGACACTCACTGCGATCGCGGTGATGATCAGGCCGTCGCTCACCATCCACGTTCCCGAGAAGCCGCTCAGCGACCGGCCGGCTAGCGGCGGCCCCGAGACCAAAAGACGAGCCGTGAAGGCACATATGCTCGGATCGAATGTGATCCGCGCGTCTTCGAAGCCAAGCCAGCGCTTGGCCAGTGGGAACCATGCCTTGTAGACCGACTCCTTTGCGCTGAACAGGAGACGATCCCAATGGACATCCGCATACTCCATCGCCAGGCGCCGCAGTCCCGGTAGCTCCTCCGGTCGAGCGATGTCTGCAAGCAGACCTTCGGGGAGCGCGGCGTTCGGCTCAGCGTCGATTCCAATCGTGAGGATCTCATTCGATCGAGCCACGGCGCATGCCCGGTAACCGTCGCAATGGGTGATGCTCCCGACTATGTCCGCCGGCCACAGCGGCTCGCCGCGCTCGCCCGTGAGGATCGGGACAGCGGGGAGACCGATCCGCCCGAGAGCCTCGCGGGCGCACGCGCGTGCCGTGGTGAACTCACGTCGGCGCTTCTCTACAGCCCTCCCAACCAAAGCCTCCTCCTCAGAGAAGAGCCTCACGTCCAGCTCCTCGTGGCGAGCCTCCACCGTGGCTACGCATGCTGGCAGGAGCTGCTCGATCATCTGGCCTGCGTCGCCGGAGCTATCGCTCTAAGAGCCGGCCTGGCAGGATCGCGACGATGCCACTCGCGCGGATATCCGAGCGACACCTCCTCGAACCTGACTCCATCGTGCGCGGTCGTACGGGGAATGTGAAGATGGCCGTAGACGACGGCCGCTACGTTGAAGCGACGATGCCAATCGGCGGTCTGAGTCGTGCCGCACCATTGTGCGAACTCAGGGTGAAACAGCACCCTTGTGGGATCCTCGATCAGAGGAAAGTGGTTGACCATCACAAGCGGAATATCGCGCTCGCACTCTTCCAGACGTGCTTCGGTATGCCCAACTCTGGCATGACACCACGCCTCACGAGTGGGGAATGGATCTGGGTGCAGCAAGAACTCGTCGCTGCACACAACCCCAGCACGGTGTGCGAGCGCCAGCGCCTGCTCCTTGGTAGGGGCGATGTTGCGACCAAACGAATAGTCGTAGAGCAAGAACAGCGGTGCCACCGCGAGCGGGCCGCCATCGCCCTCCCACACCGGATAAGAGTCCTCAGGCGTTAGCACCCCGATCGATCTGCATATGTCGACGAGGCGCAGATAGCGCCGCTCGCCCCGTAGTCCAGGCTCTTCGTCGGGGAGCGTCCAGAGGTCGTGGTTCCCCGGTGTCCAGAGCACCTTCGCGAATCGGCGGCTGAGCAGTCCAAGTGCCCACTGGAAGTCGCCCAAGCTCTCGCTGACGTCCCCACAGACGATCAACCAGTCAGCGTCATTTTCGGCTCGCAAGTTCTCTACGATCGCGCGGTTCTCCGGGTGGGTGACATGCAAGTCGCTAAACGCCAACAAGCGCCCACCACCACCCCCTCGGAGACTCATCGGCCGATCTTATCCATGCTCCGCGCGCCGGCCCGTGCGCGGTCCTTGCGGTACTGTCAGACACCGCCCGCAACGTCCACCGCCTGAGAAACGACCGGGAGGTCGCTACAAATGCCGCCCTTGATAACTCGCGAGGAAGCCCTCCAGCTCGGCGAAGTCGAGGACCACGCCGAAATCGAAGCGCTCGTCGACCGCGCTTGGGCCGCTCGCGTCGAGCGCTTCTCGGACTCAACCGACATGTGCTCATTGGTAAACGCCAAGTCAGGCGGATGTGCTGAGGACTGCGGCTTCTGCGCGCAGTCGCGCTTTGCCGAGGCCGAGACTCCCTTGCACGCGATGATGGACCCCGAGCAGATCCTCGAACACGCACGTGCAGCCGAGGCAGCCGGCGCCCATCGCTTCTGCATGGTCACGCAAGGGCAGGGCTTGTCCAAACGCGACTTCGAGAAGATCCTGGAGGGAGCCAGGCTTGTCTCGGAGAAGACCAACCTGAAGCGCTGCGCCTCGATTGGGCACATGTCGCCAGCGCGTGCCAAGGCGCTGAGGGAGGCCGGCATCCAACGTGTGCACCACAATGTGGAGACGGCTGAGAGCTACTACGACGAAGTCTCGAGCACTGTTCGCTACGAGGGACGCCTGCGCACGATCCAGGCGGTGCGCGAGGCTGGTTTGGAGACCTGCGTCGGTGGCATCCTCAACCTCGGCGAGAGCCGCGAGCAGCGCGTGGAGATGGCCTTCGAGCTGGCAGCGATCGACCCAACTAGCGTGCCGATCAACCTGCTCAACCCACGGCCGGGCACAAAGTTCGGCGACCGCGAGTACATCGATCCATGGGAGGCGGTCAAGTGGGTCGCGATCTTCCGTCTGATCCTGCCTGAAGCTCTGTTCCGTCTTTGCGGCGGACGCGTCGAGAACCTCGGCGAGCTGCAACCGCTCGCGGTCAAGGCCGGACTGAATGGCGTGATGATGGGCAACTTCCTGACGACGCTTGGATCGAGCCCAGAGGAAGACCGCGCGATGTTCGAAGAGCTTGGGCTGAATGTTGCTCGCCAAAGCGACAACGGAGCCAACCCGCGACCCGACAATCGTTCTGGCTGGCTGGAAGGCGAGACGCCCGATGTGGTCGAGGAGTTGCTGGATAACAGCGACCGGCAGGCCGTCGCGCAAGAGAGCCTTGAGATCCGTATGTGGGACCCCTCGACGCAGCTGCGCTTCAAGGCCAAGCGGGCGGTGCCGCCGCGGCCTGACGGGGCGCGCAATGCGGTGCCCGCCGGCTGGGGGGATTGACCAAGTCGGGAGAGGCCGCTCGGCACATGGCTATGGTGCGCGATCCGAACAGGGCGGCTAGCCTATCGGGGCGAAGGTCGTGAACGACATCGAAGAGCGACTCGCCGAGCTGGAGCACCTCGGGCTACAGCGCCGCCTGCGGATCGTGTCCGGTCCGCAGGGTCCGAGCATCGTGCTCGATGGCAAGCCGGTGGTGCTGCTCTGCTCCAACAACTACCTCGGCCTTGCCGACCACCCACAAGTGCGTGAAGCGACTGCCGAGGCGGCGATGCGCTTGGGCGCCGGTGCCGGCGCATCGCGGCTTGTATCGGGGACGATGACGATTCACAGTCGCCTGGAGGAACGTCTGGCAGCGTTTGAGAGCAGCGAGGCTTGCGTGCTGTTCGGTTCAGGATATCTGGCCAACCTTGGTGTCATCGGTGCGCTTGCCGGGCCGGGAGACACGATCTTCTCAGACGAGCTCAACCACGCCTCAATCGTCGACGGCTGCAGGGTCTCGCGCGCAGATGTGATCGTGTATCGCCACCTCGACCACGAGCACCTTGGACACTGCCTGCATGAGCGCCGCCGCGGTGGGCGCAGACTGATCGTGACCGACTCGGTCTTTTCGATGGATGGCGATGTGGCGCCACTACAGGAGATAGTGGAGCTTGCGCGAGCATACGACGCACGCGTGGCGGTCGACGAGGCGCACGCCACGGGCGCGCTCGGGCCGAACGGCCGCGGAGCAGTGGCCGAAGCCGGCCTCGAGGGCGAGGTCGACGTGATTGTGGGCACACTCGGCAAGGCGCTCGGCTCCTATGGAGCCTATGTGTGTGCAAACGCAAGCACGATTCGCTATTTGGTCAACACAGCTCGTACCCTGATCTTCTCGACGGCTCCTTCCCCACCAGCCATCGCGGGAGCTCTGGCCGCACTGGAGCTGCTTCAGGAAGACTTGCATCGCATAGAGTGCTTGCGCAGCGCGGCGCTCACACTGCGTAACGCCCTAGCAGAGGAGGGGTTCTCTGTGCAGAGAAGCCATATGCACATCGTGCCGTTGCTTATTGGAGACGAGAGGACGACCATGCTCATGTCCGAGATGGCGCTTGAACGAGGAGTGTTTGCACAGGGGATCCGCCCACCCACAATTCCGGCGGGCACATCCAGGCTACGCCTTGCGACGATGGCGACTCACACCGCCGACGAGCTGCGTTTCGCGGCAAAGATACTCGCCCAGGCGGCGCGCGATGCGGGTGTCGAACCCGGCGCTATAACGGAGCATGCCGCGAGCCGGTCGACCGTCGCGCACGAGACCTAAGAGCAAGCCGTCAGGTGTATGTCAGGAATCTTCGTCACCGGAACGGACACGGCCGCCGGAAAGACGATCCTCAGCGCGGCACTGCTTGCGGCAATGTGCGCCGCCGGGGAGAAGGTGCGCGCTCACAAGCCAGTGCTCACCGGAGCGGACACTCCGCCGTCCGGACCGTGGCCCGCCGACGACGAACTGCTGGCCCTGGCCTGCGGGATGGACGCACAAGATGTGACCCCAGTGCGTTACGGACCTGCCGTGTCACCTCATCTGGCCGCCGCACTTGCCGGAGAGAAACTGGATCGCGCAAGCATCGTGGACAATGCAAGAGCGGCTGAGCGCAAGTGCCGCATACTGATCCTGGAGGGCGTGGGTGGGCTGCTCGTGCCGCTCCTTGAGAACTTCACCATCTGCGACCTGGCGGTCGAGTTGGGATATCCAGTACTGATCGCCGCTCGACCCGGGTTGGGCACGATCAACCACACGCTGCTCACGCTGCATGCAGCGCGCGAAGCGCAGCTTGACGTGCGCGCGGTTGTGCTAACGCCCTGGCCTGATCGACCATCTCCTCTCGAGTGCTCCAACCTCCGGACGATCGGGCGCCTCGGCACAATCGAGGTCGCGAGGCTGCCCTACCTACAAGGCCCAAACCCGGCTGGTCTGGCCCAAGCAGGAGCAAAGCTGCCATTCAGACGCTGGCTTTAGGAGACCTATTTGAATGCCAATGAGCGGGAACCAGGGCGGAGCTTACCTTGAAGTGCTATCGCCCTCTCAAGATCGCTCGGCGGAGCTCGGCGTCGCCAATTCCGCGGGCTTCAAAGCCCTCCACCGCATGTATCGGATCTGCCGTGAGACCATCATTTCATAAATCCTGGTGCCTTTTAGGCAAAGGCTTTCCTCGACAAACGGCATCATCAGCGACGGCAATTTTTCCGTACGCAATTGGAAGTTGCGCGAGCGTGACACAGCGTCCCTAGCCGCAAGCGCATTCTCGGAAATATCGACGCAATCCTCGATCCTCAGTCCCGCCGAGCGCAGCTGAGCGCTCACAAGGTCTGACCCTTTTTTGTCGAGGTCGCCGAATATGGCGTCGGCGATCAAGAATGAGCCACCGGGGCGCAGCACTCGCGCTACTTCTTGGAAAAACCGCGCCCTGGAAGGGTAGCAATGAGACGACTCGACGTTTACGATTACATCAACACTGTCGCTGGCGATCGGTAGATCCTGTGCATCGCCTTGCAGAAACCGTAGATTGGAAGCAAGGTGTCGTTCACGGCACCAATCGATCATCTTCTTGTTGATGTCGACACCGACCAGCGATGCGGGATGATGGGCACGGGCCAGATAGGCGCTGCCTCCACCTGGACCGCAACCGACCTCCACAACCTCAAGCCCCGCGAGATCGACGGCGCCAACGACCTGATCGTAGAGCAGCTCAGATACGCGGTCGGCAACATCGCTCGTGTCCTCGTCACTCAATTCATCAAGGTCGGAGAGATATCCGACGTTCAAAAAAGTCATTAGATCCGCGACCGTTCCATCGCGACGATTCATGCTGTAGAACGCGTTCCACACAGGTCGACGGATAAGCCTCGGAATAGGCGAATCGCGCGAAAGCCCGGTCAATAGAAAGCGCACCAAGGCGACTCGCGGTCGCCGGACGGTAGCCCTCTGATCTGAGGCCGACAAGCTGCTGCCCATTCAAACCCTCCCCCATGAGTTGGCCGACATCCCGCACGCGCAAAGACTCATACGTGGCAACCAGAAGCACTGGCACGTATATCCTTATCGTTTCAGACTGTCTATGGGCTTGTCAAGTCAAATTGACAGCTTTGGCTGATCCCCTTGAGTCGCCGCAACCACCGCTCGACAGACACTTGCCAGGTCATCTCCATCCATGATGTAAGCCGGCATCGTGTAGATGAGGTCGCGAAAGGGACGCAGCCACACGCCATGCTCAACGGCGGTGGATGTCGCGGCGGCGACATCCACCGCTTGCTCCAATTGCACCACGCCGATCCCCCCAAGCACACGCACGTCGAGGACCCCCGGCAACTTGCGCGCCGGCTCGAGTCCAGCGCACAGCCCACCTTCGATCCGCGCCACATCCTCGCGCCAGTCGCCGTCGGCGAGCAGACCGAGCGAAGCCAACGCAACTGAGCAGGCAAGCGGGTTGGCCATGAAGGTGGGGCCGTGCATCAGCGCACCGCCCTCCCCCGCTGAGATCGCATGTGCAACCTTGCTCGTGCAGAGCGTTGCCGCGAGCGTCATGTAGCCGCCGGTGAGCGCCTTGCCGACGCACATGATGTCGGGGGCAATTTGCGCATGTTCGCAAGCGAACATCGAGCCCGTGCGCCCGAAGCCAGTCGCGATCTCGTCTAGGAGGAGGAGAAGTTCGTACTTGTCACACAAACCTCGCAATAGAGAGACACAGGCGGGCGAGTGAAAGCGCATCCCGCCGGCGCCCTGGACCACAGGCTCGACGATCACTGCCGCCAACTCGTGGGCGTGACGAGCGAACAGAGCGGCCACGTGCTCTGCCCATGCTTCGCTTGGCGGAGCATCGAAGCCGTCGGGGGGACGCTCGGCGAAGACGTGTTCGGCCAGCACGTCGCTGAACATGGAGTGCATCCCGCTGACCGGGTCGCACACCGCCATCGCGCCGAACGTGTCGCCGTGGTAGCCGCCGCGAATCGTGAGCAGACGGCTGCGCTCGGGGTGGCCTACTGCACGCTGATACTGCAAGGCCATCTTGATCCCCACCTCCACCGACACCGAACCGGAGTCGGCGAAGAACACGTGTTGCAAGCCTTGGGGGGCGATATCGATCAGCCGCTCGGCAAGACGCACAGCCGGCTCGTGCGTCAAGCCACCGAACATCACGTGAGCCATGCGCTCCAACTGCTCGCGCAGCGCCCCGTCCAATGCCGGATGGCGATAGCCGTGGATCGCACACCACCACGAGGACATGCCATCGATCAGCTCGCGCCCGTCGGCTAGGCGCAGACGCACCCCCTCAGCCGAGATGACCGGCAGCGGCGCGGGCGCGCCTGGCAGCGCCGAGTAGGGGTGCCACACATGCCGCCTGTCGAGCTCCTGAAGCTCGGCCCAGTCGGTCAGCGTGTCAATCCTCGTAAAGGGTGAAGTCCCGCTTACGCGCTCCGCACACGGGACAGAACCACGTGTCGGGGATGTCCTCGAAAGCGGTGCCGGCGGGAATACCCCCGTCGGGGTCGCCCTCCTCCGGGTCATAGATGTAGCCGCAGGACTCGCAGATCCAGCGTTGCAGGGTTTGGGTTGCGCTCATGCACGTAAGACTACCTGGCGGTAGGGTCCTTGGCATGAAGAGCTCGACCCCCAGCGGCGAGGAGGAGTCCGGACAAGAGCTCGAGCTCGACCGCCACAGCGGGCCAGGCCAGACGCTCAACCTTGGCGCCGCACAGGAGCCCGGCCAGGGGCTCAACCTCGGCGAGGCGACACCGGCGCGCCAGGCAGCCACAGTGATTCTGCTGCGCGGCGGAGGGGACACCCTGGAAGTGCTGCTCGTGAAGCGCACCGAGCAGGCCAAGTTCATGGGCGGCGTGTGGGTGTTTCCGGGTGGCGCGGTGGATGCCTGCGACCCTTCATCGCCAGATGCAGGCGGCATCGACGCGCATCGCGCAGCAGCTGCACGAGAGCTCGCCGAGGAGGCGGGCATCACACTTGCTGACCCAGCCGCGCTCGTGGAATTCTCGCGCTGGATCACACCTGAGGAGGTGTCCATCCGCTTCGACACCCGTTTCTTCCTGGGGGAGTTGCCCGACGGGCAGGAGCCTGTCGTTGACGGCGAGGAGTGCGTCGATCAAGGCTGGTTCACGCCGCAGGGGGCGCTCGACGCGTATGGACGCGGGGAGATCCTGCTCGTCTTCCCCACGATCAAGCACCTGGAGCAGCTTGGGGCGTTTTCGAACATGGCCGAGCTATTGGAGTACGCGCGGGGACGCGAGGTGCTCCTGGTGCAGCCGAAGGTGTGGTTCGACGGCGAGGTTGCGCGCGTGGCGCTGCCGGGCGAGCCGGGATACGCCTAGCTCACATCTGTGCCGTCTACGCCCGCATGACTCAGCGCTGAATCGCGCCCATCACATGCGTGACGGCGTTGATTAGCGCCAGATGCGTGAACGCCTGCGGGTAGTTGCCGAGATGCCGGCCGCTTGAGGCCTCGAGCTCCTCCGCATACAGGCCCAGCTCGGATGAGTAGCCGAGCAGCCGCTCGCACAGGCGCCGGGCGTGCATGTGCTCGCCGATCTCACACATGGCCGAGACGAGCCAGAACGAGCAGATCAAGAACGTGCCCTCCTCACCGCTCTGTCCGTCGTCGGTCTCGTCCGTGCGGTAGCGCAGGACCAAGCCGTTCTCGGTCAGCTCGTCGCGAATCGCCATGACCGTAGCCCGCACACGCTCGTCGTCGGCAGGCAGGAAGCGCATCAAGACGATCAACAAGTTGGAGGCGTCGAGCGCGTCGGTATCGTAATGCTGGCGGAAGACACCCCGCTCGTCGACGCCATTCTCGAGGATGTCGGCCTTGATTTCGTCGGCGATCCCCTGCATGCGCTCGGCGTGCTCCTCCTCGCCGCGCCGTTCGGCGAGTCGCGCGGCGCGATCGCACGCGACCCAGCACATCAGCTTCGAGGACACATAGTGGCGTGGCTCGCCGCGCGCCTCCCAGATCCCCTGGTCGGGTTCCTTCCACACGCGCGCCGCGCATTCGGCCTGGTCGACCAGCACCGGCCACAGCCGCTCGGGGATGTGATCGCGACGCTTGGAGTGCAGGTAGACCGAGTCGAGCACCGCGCCGTACACGTCGTTCTGGCGCTGGTTGTAAGCGCCGTTGCCGATCCGCACCGGGCGTGCGCCCTCGTAGCCCTTGAGGTGATCGAGCGTGGACTCGCTTAGGTCCTTTTGGCCATTGATCCCATACATGATCTGCAAGGACCCGTCCTCGTTGCGCTCCATGTCAGCGACATACTGGATGAAATCGTCAGCCTCCCAGTCCAGGCCCAGCGCATGCAGAGCCCACAGCGTGAAGGAGGCGTCGCGCATCCAGCAGTAGCGGTAGTCCCAGTTGCGCGAGCCGCGCGGCGTCTCAGGTAGTGAGGTGGTCGGAGCCGCCACGAGCGCGCCGGTGGGCATGAATGTGAGGCCCTTCAGTGTGAGCGCCGAGCGCTGCAGGTGCGCGCGCCACGGGTGGTCTGGGTAATTGCCTTCGGCCAGCCATGTACGCCAGAAGTGGCTCGTGCGGTCGATCCGCGCCTCTGCTTCTTCGACCGTGCGCGGGCCGCGCAGCTCTTTGGTCCAAGAGATCGCGCAGAAGCGCTTCTCGCCCTCGGCCATCGTGTGGCGCGAGTGCGCGCGATTGCCCTCGATACCCATGCGCGTATCGCTGAACAGGCGAAACGCCGTGCGCTCGTTGGTTGCGTCGAGGCCGTGGCCGTACTCGTCTTCGACGTGACTCCACTGTGCCGCGGTGGAGCCGTAGTCGAGCATCGGCTCACACACCATCTCCACCTGCACCTGACCCTGGATGCATTCGACGATTCGTACGAGCAGGTGGTCGGCGTCGAAGTCAGTGGGTGGACGCGTGTGGGTGCTCCCACGCTTCACGTCGTGCCAGTCGCTGATCGTAAGCGCATCTACCACGCGCAGCCACCCCTGGGGCGTCATCCAGGTCGTCTCGAGCACGTTGGTACCCGGTAGGTAGCGTCGCCCGACGGGCACGTACATGCCGTACGGGCCGACCCGGAAGCTGCCGGCGCCTCGATCGAGCATCGCGGCGAATACCGAGGGCGAATCGAAGTGGGGCAGGCACATCCACTCGATCGCACCATCGGAGGCCACCAGTGCACCGGTATGGCAATCGGACAGGAAGCCGTAGTCGGCGATCGGCGGAAACGGCGAATCTTGGGCGGGGACTGGAATCGTCGACCCTCCGGGCCGCACCGCCGACGCATCGGTTGCTCCCGCTTCTGGAGCGCTCGAGGAAGGACTGCTCATGGAGCGAGCGCAAGCCTTCGAGTTGCACTCACGGTGCCAGTGGACTTCGAGACGGGAGCGCTCATCGCGCAAACGGTAGCGGCAGGCGGCCCTCTTCGGCGAGCTTGTCGAGATGTGCAGCGAGCGTGATAGCCGCAAGTGGGCGCAACTGCTCGGGCACATCCGACCAAGCGGCGTCCAGCAGCGCCTGCTCTCCGCGGCGACCTGCGGCGATCGCCGCAAGCAGACGACGCTCGCGATCGAGGCGGTGCTCGATGTATTCGTCGATGCGCTCCCCAGGCGTCCAGATCGGCGGGCCATGGCCAGGACAGAGAACCTCAAGCGGACGTTCTCGCAACCGCCGCAAGCCATTCAGGTAGCCGGCGAGCGCACCTGGGTCGGGGGCAACGAACACGCTGCCTTCACCAAGGATCGCGTCGCCGGCAAAGCAAGCCCTGCGGGCAATGAGGGCGAAATGATCGGGCGCGTGACCGGGTGTGTAAAGCGCCTCGAAAGGCCCAAAGCGCACTCCGTCTGTCAACTCCACGTCGGCGCCGCCACGACCGGCCGCGAGCGGCGCCGGGAAATGCTCGCGCAATGCCGCCACCGACTCGGAATGATCGATGTGGTCGTGGGTGAGAACTATGCCTCCCAGCCCGCCACGCTCTCTAAGCGCGGTAGTCAGGCGCTCGAGATGGGCCGCCAACTCCGGACCCGGGTCGACGACCCAAGCCGGATCGCTTCCCACCACCCAACTGTTGGTACCCGACATTGTGAACGGGCCGGGATTCTCAGCGCGCAGGCGCAGGATACCTAGGCCCTCCAATCGCTCTTCCTCTGAAGCTTCGATACTCATCGTCAAACGCGACGTTAGCCGAGCGGGGTGCGTCCGGCAATCGTTGCAACCGCTACTTGGGGCCGCAGAGCCTGTTAAGGGAATAGGCAGCACCACCCAAGGAGAGCTGAGACATGGCCAGATCCGACCACGCCAACCGAAGCGCAGCCCATAGCCGCACCGCCGATCCACGAGCGCGTCCACGGCGCATGCAAGATCATCGATTCGTCCGCCGCGCTGGACACCATCACGGGCTCAACTTCGTTGTGGGCTTGGCCTGTCTGGCGATCGCAGCCGTAAGCTTGCCGGCAACCGCGCTTGCGGCCCCAAAAGTGACGGTTAGGGCGAAGATCCTGCCGGTCCTGAAGAATCCCGCCTCGCCCAACGGCGGGTCCTATCCCAAAACCGGCAACATCCTTGGCGCGGGCGCGTCCGTCGAAGCACAGATGACGATCAGCGGCATTGAATACGGTGGCTTTCCCTCACCCCTGACAGGGGTGGTCGTGTACCTGCCCTCCGGCACCAAGCTGCACCCACAGGGCTTTACAACCTGCTCGAACGCGATCCTCGAAAGCCACGAAGTGCAGAACTGCCCGAAGAAGTCGATTGCGAGTCCGAAGGGCGAAGTGCTCGGAGTGGTCAGCTTCGGCGCCTCGCGCGTGCAGGAGAAAGCGACCGTCCAAGCGTTCTTCACGCCGGGCGGCAACATCGCGTTCTACACCGAAGGCAGGGAACCGACAGTGATCGAAATTCTCTCCACCGGCCGGTTCTCTGGAGCTTCCAGCCCGTTCTCGCAGAAGCTGACAGCGGTCGTGCCGCTCGTCTCGACGGTGCCCGGAGCTCCCTACGCCTCGGTGCTGTCGATCAAGATCAGGGTCGGCGCCGCCTTCATGCAGGGCAAAAAACTGATCTCCTACGGCACCGTCCCGAAGAAGTGCCCAAAGGGTGGCTTCCCGGCTAAGACCGAACTGAAATTCCTCAGCGGAGAAACCTCAACGGTCAGCATCAAGGTTCCCTGCCCGAAGAAATAGCGATCAGCCACCCAACGCCGAGAGTGCGATCCGACTCGGATTGCACTCAGGCCGGGGTGCGTCGGCAAGCTTCCTGTCTGATGGGGACAGACAGGAGAAGGGGAGGAAGGGAGAGGACGAGCGCGTAGAAGCCTCCCGGGCATTGACTGCCCGGGAGGCCATCTACCGGGGGAGGCGCTCCCCAGTAGTCGTGTCGCGCGCGAGCGCGAGGCTAGGAGCTGCGGAGCCCCTAATAGACGTTGCGGTCGCGCACTTCGCGCTCGACTGGCGTCGCTCCTCGCCTGCTGGCCCAAGCGCCAAACCACAACAGCGAGAGCACCAGGCCAACGACGCCTACGACCATCAGCACGAGGCCGACGACGTGCAGGTTGATGCCGCTGACTGTGGCCGTCACCGCGTACCGCAAAATCGCGCCGACCGCGATCAGGAAAAGTGAGGTTCCATAAGTCATAGCCACGGATATGCCCCCAAGCGCGCCTCTTCAACCAACGAATCTTGTGGCGCCGAGGCCTGTGCGAACATATGTTCGTGCGCTGGAGCAATCTGACCGAGGAGGCCGACGAGCAGCGTCGCCTGCCGGGCTACCGTGACGAGGCTGTGGTACGCCATTTCGACGCACCCGAGGCACTCGATACGCGCTTCTACGAGGTTCGCGCCCGCTCCGTGCTCAACCGCGTCCCGGCTCGCTCGCGCATGCCGTTCAGCTGGACCATCAACCCCTATCGGGGGTGCAGTCATGCGTGTGTTTATTGCTTTGCCCGCCCCACACACAGCTACCTGGGCTTCGACGCCGGCCGCGACTTCGAGCGTGAGATCGTCGTCAAGGTCAATGCGCCCGAGGTGCTGCGCCGAGAGCTTGCGCGTCCATCGTGGAAGCAAGAGCACGTAGCACTGGGCACAAACACAGACCCCTACCAGTGGGTCGAGGGCCGCTACCGGCTGATGGTGGGCATCTGGGAAGCGCTGCGCGACGCCGCCGGCAGGGCTGGCAATCCCTGCTCGGTGCTCACAAAGTCGCCCCTCCTACTGCGCGACTTGCCGCTGATGCTGCAGATCGCCGAGCGCACCGCGATCAGCGCGAGCTTGTCGATCCCGACGCTCGATGAGCGTGCTTGGCGTGCCACCGAGCCTCATACCCCCAATCCCCGGGCTCGCCTGGAGGCAGTCGCTGAGCTTAACCGCGCCGGTATCCCCACAGGGGTATTGATCGCACCACTGATGCCGGGCATCAACGACAGTCCCAAGCAGCTCGAACCGCTGCTGCAGGGGGCGCTCGATGCCGGCGCGAAGAGCATTGGCGGGGTCGCCCTGCACTTGCGTGGCGAGGTCAAGGATGTGTTCATGGACTGGCTGCGAACTCAGCGTCCGGAGCTCGTGCGCCGCTATGAAGATCTCTACAGGCGCGGCGCGTATGCGCCGGCAGATGAACGTCAGCGCCTTGCCCGACTCGTGCACCGGCCAGGAGTCAAGAGCCGATTCAGACAGTTTCCGAAGTCGCCCGCCCAGTCCTTGGACGAGCCGATCCAGGCCGACGCTGCTCAACAGAGCTTGTTTTGATCTGCGCGATGCGCCGTCAGGCCGCGAGCAAGCTTGTCGAGCCAACCGGGCAGCGCATGCCGCCGCGCACGCAGAGCGGAGCGGGCATCGTGGGCGCCCGAGCTCACCGATAGATTCACATGATGGAGCGCGAGATTCAGATTCGCGATGAGACGATCAGACTCGGCCAGTTGCTGAAGCTTGTCGGGGTCATCGACAGCGGCAGTGAGGCAAAGGCCTTCCTGGCGCTACAGCCGGTCCTCGTCAATGAGGAGCGCGAGACTCGTCGTGGACGCCAACTGCGCGCCGGTGACAGAGTAGGCGTAGGCGAACAGACACTGTTGGTAACCAATACCGACTGAGCGCGAAAGCGCCCACCCAGCGACGTCCAACTGAGATGCCACCACAAGCCCTAGCCCTGGCGCTCGCTGCCTCGATCTATCCACCAGCGGTGTTGGCGGTCATTGCCCTGGGTCGAGGCACGCAGGTGCGAGCACGCGTGCTCGCTTTCGTCCTGGCCGCCGCCACTATCACCTATGCGGTCGGCGCGCTCGTGCTGTTCTTGTTGAACGACGTCGGCGCGACCGGACCGCACCATCTGACGCCAAGCGCCGCGCTCGATCTAGGCCTCGGTGTCTTGTTGCTGGGGTTCGCGGTCTATTTGCGCCAAAAGCAATCCGCTCCGGCGAAGCCGCAGGGGGCATCCAAGATCGAGCGCTATCTACAGAGCACCCGACTTGCCTTCGTGCTTGGCATCACCCTTTACGTCCTACCCTCGCCGATCTACATCGCCGCAGTCAAGGAGATCTCCGACGCAAAGCTCTCCGATAGCGGCAAGCTGCTGGGCCTCCTGGTGACCGTGGCGGTGATGCTGTGGCTGATCGAGCTGCCGATGTTGGCGCTGCTGCTGTATCCCGCTCGTGCGTCGAGTTCGCTCGAGCAGATCAATGCTTGGTTTGCGCAACGCGGTCGCCTGCTGGCGGTGCTCGCCTGCGCGGCCGCTGGTGCCTACCTGAGCGTCAAGGGTCTCATCAACCTGGTCTAGCCACCAGACGCCTCGGGCAAAACTGCGCCGGGCGTCTCTGGCACAGCTCCAGTGGAAGCCTTCTGCTCGGAGGGATCAGCTGCCACAGCCGATCCCTCCTCCTGCAAGCCGGCGCGCAGGCCGACGAAGGCCACGATTGCCGCAGCCGCCATGATCGCCGCCATCACGTAGAGCACCGAGCGTGTGGCGTACGCGAAGTCGAGTTGCACGAAGTGTGGAATCGACGCAATGTTCCCACCCCCTGCGCGAGATTGGGCGATGCTCGACGCCTCGGTATGCGCCCGCGCGCTGGGCACGCCCTTTGCCATCAGCGACGTGACGACACGTGAGCGCATCTGTGAGACCAGGATCGTGCCGAGGATCGCAAGGCCGAGGCTGGCGGCATAGTTGCGGACCGTCTGGGTTATGCCCGTCGCCTCGCCATAGGAGAGCCGCGAGGCACGATTGACAGCGTCCGTGCTGGCTGGACCGAGCATCATGCCCATGCCAGCGCCGGCGAGGATGATGTACCACTGCTGGGCGCTGAAGCTCAGGTCGGTGATCTTTCCCGCCCACAGCCAGAAGCCGACGGCACTCAACGCACAGCCCAGCACCACGGGGCGCTTGCCGCCCACCCTGTCGAGCATCCGCCCACCGATCTGCGCGGCGATCACGAAGCCGATGAAGAAGTACAGGATGTACAACCCTGCCTCAGAAGGAGACTTGCCGAGCGCGATCTGTGCGTACTCACTCGCGAAGAAGAACACTGGGACGAATACCAGCATCGAGATGGCGAGCACGAGGTTCTCCACCAGGAACGCCCGGATGCGAAAGATGCTCATCTCGATCAGCGGCGAGACGGTGCGAAGCTCCACGAAGTAGAAGACCACAAGCAGCGCTGCGCCGATCGCGATGCAAGCTCCGGTGGCTGGATCGCTCCAGCCCCACGTGGAGGACTGCTGAAAGCCGAACACGCTCAGGGCGACACCGGAGACGATCAACGCCAGGCCCCGGTAGTCCATGCGCGCCGGTTGATGCTGAGTCCTTGGTTTTGAGAGGACGATCAAGACTAGGGCAATGATCGCGACGGGAATGTTCACCCAGAAGATCGCCCGCCACGTCCACTGCGTGAGATAGCCACCGAGGATCGGCCCGACCGCCGTGAGTCCGCCCGCGATACCGAAGAAGATCGCAAGCGCCTTGCCGCGTTCGCGCAACTCGAAGGTCTGCACCACGATCGCTAGTGCGGCCGGGAACATGATCGCGCCACCGACGCCCTGGATGACACGGAACGTCACGATCCAAGCCTCCGCCAAGCTGCCCTTGGGAGTGAGACCACACATCGCCGAGGACGCCGCGAACACGATCACGCCGAGCGTCACCATCTTGCGATGACCAACCGTGTCGGCCAACCGACCGCCAAAGGCAAACAGCGAGGCGAGCGACAGCAGATAGGCATTGATCGCCCATTGCGTACCGGTGCTCGTCAGGCTCAGCTCCTTCTGGATTTCCGGCGCGGCGATCGACACGATCGTCTGGTCGATGAACGTCATCGCGACCGCGAAGATCATCGCCGCCAAGATCAGATTCCGCGACTGCCCTGCAGTGGTGCCAACGCTCGCCACAGCCATGAGACTAGCTCGCTGCCTCGCTCGTCAGCTCCTCGAACAGCTTTGCCATCTGCTCTAGCGTCGATCGATGCTCGGCTACGTCATATTCGTCACTCAAGTCGCGGGGATCTCTGTAGGCGAGCAGCACCTCCGCACCCTCACGCCAAACCAGGATTCGCAAGGGCAGCTCGATCCCAATCTGGCGGTCGCTCAGCATCAGCGGCGTGCCGGCGCGCGGACTGCCGAATAGCACGACCTCCTCCTCGGCAAGCTCCAAGCCTGCCTCGCGCGCCGCCGCAGCATGGTCGATGCGCGCGAACACTGTGAGATCACGCCGCTCGATCGCCACGAGCAGCGATCTCGTGGTGTCTGAATAGCTCGAAACGCTCCGCTTTACGACCAGGCTGGCCATGTTGCACCTGCACTATGGCAGGAGAAACCTACATCGGACAGCCCAGTGTCCAGCGTGTGAGATTCCCGGCCAACGAAGGCTTGCGGGCCGACCGGCGGCTACGATCTGCTCGCAGGGATGGTCTCACGTGCTCGCACATATGGGGAGGGGACGGCTGCGCTGCCCGGCTCAGGGGGGCGCGCGACGGCCGCCGCGCGCGATGACCTCAGCGTGTTGCTGGTCGAGGACGACGACGGCGATGCGCTGCTCGTGGAGGACCTGCTCGAAGCTGCGCTTCCTGGGGCTCGGCTCACTCGCGCACACACATTCGCGCAGGCTCTAGCCACTCTGAAGGACGACATCGACTGCTTGCTGTTGGATCTGAAACTTCCCGATGCAGAGGGGCTTGACACGGTCGTGCGTCTGCGTGCACAAGCGCCCGGGGTTCCGCTGATTGTCCTCACCGGGCTCAACGACGAGGCGGCCGGCGTCGGGGCGGTCGAGGCCGGCGCTCAGGACTATCTGGTCAAGGGTCATGTGGACGGCAACCAGTTGGCTCGAGCAATTCGCTATTCGATCAGTCGCCGCCAGGCCGACGAGGCCCGCCAACAGCTTCGTCTAGCCCAAGCCCAGTCTCGTGAGGTCACGCGACTCGAACGCGGGCTTGCGCCACGACCGCTGATCGGCGACGACTCGGTATGGATCGCGACTTGTTACCACTCGGGACGCGACCGAGCACTGCTGGGTGGCGACTTCTTCGACGTCGCCGAGACTCCCGACGGTCACGTGCGCCTGGTAGTCGGCGACGTCTGCGGGCACGGACCCGACGAGGCCGCGATCGGCGTCTGCCTGCGAGCTGCCTGGAGGGCGCTTGCGATCTGCGGGGTTGAGCGCGAGCAGACGATGCGTGCTCTGCAGCGGGTGCTCGAACACGAACGCGAGATTCCTCTGCTCTTCACTACCCTGTGCACGCTCGAGATCGAGACTGGTGGCGCCGGCGCGGAGATGGTGCTCGCCGGGCATCCACCGCCGATCCTGATCGACGGCAGCTCCGTATCGGACTTCCCGCACATCGCCGTCGGGCCGCCGATTGGGCTCGGCGATGCGCGCTGGCAGCCCACTCACCTCGACCTGCCTGCCGGCTGGGCAATGCTGCTTCACACCGATGGCATCACCGAGGGGCGCATCGGGCAAGGATCGGAGCGATTGGGCACCGCCCGGCTGCAAACCCTGATAGTCGACTACATCGCCGCTCACGACGATTGGCGCGAGCAGCCGGACAACATGTTTGCCAATTTGATCGCACAAGCCGAGGCACTCAACGGAGGCGCCCTCACCGACGACGTGGCGATGGTGCTCCTCGGCTCCCGCGACCGGAGCCTGGCAAAAGCGTGAACGCAGTCACGCCGCCAGGGGAAAGCGGCGCCACATCCACCATCTCGCCCGGTGCAAGCAGCACTCCGCCCGGCACATCACCACGCGTGCTTCCGCGCCTTCGTGTCGGCCAATGGCTCGGCCTCACGATCGGCGTGCTGCTCCTGTTTGCGGTCACAGGGATCGGCCTCGCGTTGATCGCCAACCACAGACTGAGCGAGCAGCGCGACATCGTGCTCAACCAAGTCGAGCCATCTGTCCATGATTCCCTCGATCTCGAAGCCGCCCTGATCAACGAGGAGACCGGAGTGCGCGGCTACATCATCACCGACAAGCGCGAATTTCTACAGCCGTATTACGCGGGACTGGCTGCCGAGGCTCGTGCCTACGGCAAGCTCGACAAGCCAGGCAGGATCACCGGCGTGACACTAACCGGTGACGTTCATGCGATACGCGCGCGAGCCACCGCATGGCAGCTCCAATTCGTCCAGCCCGTGTTGCGTAAGCACATGGGGCATCGCGAATCGGTAGCCATCAGCCTTAGGGGGAAGCTTCTATTCGACGCGCTCCGCGCGCCGCTTGACCGGCTTCAGGCAGCGCTCAACAACAGGCTTGCGCTTGCCCACCAACAACTCGAAGCCGATGCTCGCTTCATGCAGATCGTGCTGCTTGTGGCGGCTGCGCTCATCCTGGGCAGCCTGGCCGGAGCGGGCTACCTGTTGCGTCGAATCATCACTCGTCCACTGGCGGCGCTGGGGCGGGAAGCCGAACAGGTCGCAGCGGGAGATTTCGACAAGTCGGTCGCGATCCGTGACGGTCCGCGCGAGGTCGTGCAGCTTGGCGGCGAGATCGACGCGATGCGTCGTCGTATCGTGAACGAGCTGACCGTCGTCGAAGGCATCCGCGAGCAGCTGGAGGCTCAAGCCCTCGACCTGCAACGCTCCAACGCCGAGCTCGAGCAGTTCGCCTACGTCGCCTCACACGACCTGCAGGAGCCACTGCGCAAGATCGCAAGCTTCTGCCAGGCGCTGCAGCGCCGCTACGGTGGGCAGCTCGATGAGCGCGCCGACCAGTACATCGAGTTCGCCGTGGACGGCGCCAAACGAATGCAGACCCTGATCAACGATCTGCTCACCTTCTCACGAGTAGGTCGCAGCGGCAACGCACTGGAACCCGTGAACCTCAATCTCGTGCTCGCCGAGGCCGAGGCGTCACTGTCAAGCGCTTTGGATGAGTCAGGCGCAACGGTGACCGCGGATGAGCTGCCAAATGTGAGCGGTGAGCGCACGCTGCTTGTCTCGCTGTTTCAGAACCTGATCGGCAACGCCGTCAAGTTCCGTGGCGAGCAGCAGCCGGTCGTGAATATCACCGTGACTCGCCAGGACGAGAAGTGGCAGTTCAGCTGCGCGGACAACGGGATCGGTGTGGAACAGGAGTACGCCGAACGCATCTTTGTCATCTTCCAGCGCCTGCATACAAAGGAGGCCTACCCAGGTACCGGCATCGGGCTGGCAATGTGTCGCAAGATCGTCGAATATCACGGCGGGCGCATGTGGCTCGACTTAGAGCACACGCCCGGCGCCGAGTTTCACTTCACCCTGCCAATCGCCAAGGAGGAAGCTTCATGATCGCCGAGCTGATCTCGGTCCTGCTCGTCGAGGACGATCCAGGAGACGTGCTGCTCGTCAAGGAAGCATTCGAGGACCACAAGGTCGTCAACGTCCTGTCGGTCGTAAACGACGGCGTCGAGGCGATGCAATACGTGCGCGGCGAAGGCGCCTATGCAGGCTCGCCGCGCCCGGACCTGATCCTGCTGGATCTAAACATGCCGCGCAAGAACGGAATTGAAGTGCTGGAGGAGATCAAGGGCGATCCCAACCTCACCGTGATCCCAATCGTCGTGCTGACGACCTCAGAGGCCGAGGAGGACATCGTGCGTGCCTACAAACTGCACGCCAACGCCTACATCACAAAGCCTGTTGACTTCGAACAGTTCAGCCGCGTCGTGCACCAGATCGACGACTTCTTCATCGGCCTTGTGAAGCTCCCGCCCTCGCACTGAGCCGACCGGCGTGGCGCCATGCGCGCATCTGCCGCGGGGTGCGCGTACGGCGTGGAACCTGCCTCTCTTCCCGCATCCTTCAAGCAGGCGCATCGGCCGGCAAACCGACAAGTGCGGCGCTGCGCTCCCACAAGCCCTCTGCCAGCACCTCGTCCTGCGCTTGGGCACTTGGCTGGACCACCTTCTCGTCTTCGATGTACTCGCCGCTGAGCGAAGCCGTCTCATCCGACAGTGACAGCCAGATCAGCGAGCGTGCGCCGCGCGCCGGCGAGCGAAAGAAGGGGCCGGCCACGGTCGTCAGGACCTTCCAGATGCCGTTCTCGTTCTTGCCAAAGCCCGTACGCACGACACCGGGGTGAAAGCAGTTGGCGTGCAGCTCTGGGGCGCGCTTGGCCAGCTCGCGCGTGAAGAGGATGTTGCATAGCTTCGTTGTGCCATAGACGCGCATCGCCGCGTAGGACTTCTCCGACTGCAGGTCTTCGAGGTCTAGCCGGCCGGACTTGTGCGCGTCCGAGGAGGTCGTCACCACGCGGCCCCCTGTGAGGCGATCGCGCAGCAAAGCGGTGAGCAGGAAGGGCGCGAGATGGTTGAGCGCGAAGGTCCGCTCGAAGCCCTCGGAGGTGAGCTTGCGCGAGGCGAACAGGGCACCGGCGTTGTTTGCCAAGACATCGATGTGCTCGTAGCTCGCGCGCGCTTCCTCGGCCAGCCTGCGGACGTCGCTCATCAACGACAGGTCGGCGACGTGCTCGTGCACTGGCGCGCCGGTGCCGGCCGCGCGCGCTTCCTGCGCCACCGCGGTGACACGCTCGGGGTCCCGACCCACCAGCGCTACCTCTGCCCCTTGACGTGCCAGCTCGATCGCGGCTGCTTGGCCGATGCCGCGCGTGGCGCCTGTTAGGAGGACTAGCGTCATGTCGTGGACTGTACCTCCTCAGACGACGAGCCTCCCGCGCGCGGGAGGCATCGCATCCCAGGCCAATCGCCCGGGCGCCGCGTACAACGCCGATACAGTTGCGTGGACAATCTCTTCAAGGAGTCGCTCATGAAACTTGGCCTCACTTTTTTGCGCTTTGTAGTCGGAGGCCTATTCTTCGGGCACGGCATGCAGAAGCTCGCCGGCAAGTTCGGTGGCAATGGCCTTGAGAAGACCGCCCAGGCGTTTGAGGGGCTGGGCCTGCGCCCCGGCAAGACTCACGCTCTCGCGGCCGGAGCCGCCGAGGCCGGGGGTGGCGCTCTGCTGGCCGCCGGCGCCGCTACTCCCCTCGCAGCCACGTTGCTGAGCGCCACTATGATCACCGCGATCAGGACCGTCCACGGCCCGAAGGGACCCTGGCTGACCGACGGTGGCTACGAGTACAACCTGGTGCTCCTGGCGATCATATTTGCCGTGACCGACGTCGGACCTGGGCACTGGTCGGTGGACGCAGCACGTGGGCGAACGCGCTGGGGCGCAGGCTGGGCGCTGGCACAGTTGGCGGCTGGCCTTGCCGGCTCGGCGGCAGCGGTTGCCTATGGCAAAAGCCAGCCGTAGGCGGCACTCACGAACCACCAACCAGCAGCCCTGCTCGCATGCGCGTGGCGCGTACCGCCGCGGTCAACGTGTCTATGTCATAGGCACCGTGGTGGCGGCGGCCGTTGATGAAGAACGTCGGCGTGCCCGAGACGCCGCTGGCGTCCGCGCCCGCCACGTCTTCGGCCACTCGCGCCGCGTGCTCGTGGTGGCGCAGCTCCTCCCAGAAGCGCGCGACGTCCAGGCCTAGATCCTCTGCGTAGCCGCGCAGCTGCAGCGGGGTGATCGTGTCCTGGTGGGCCAGCAGCGTGTCGTATAGCTCCCAGAACTTGCCTTGGGTGGCGGCCGCCTCGGTTGCCTCGGCGGCTAGCTGTGCACTTGGGTGAACGTCGTTTAGAGGGAGGTGGCGCCAGACGTAGCGCAGCTCATCGTCGAAGGAAGAGAGCAGCTCGCGCACTATCTGCTCGGCCTGGCCGCAGTAGGAGCACTCGAAGTCGCCGTACTCGACCAGCGTGACCAGGGCGTCGGCTGAGCCGCGTATGTGGTCCCGCGCCGGGTCGACGTCCTCGGCTAGATCGAGGATGTCCGCAGCGGTGCCGACAATCTGGCGGGCTCGTACCTGTGTGGGCAGGCGCCGCATGAGTTTGAAGACACCCCAGGCAACGAGCGGGGCTAGGATCGCCGATGCGAGCACGCCGAGCTTTGCCTCCTGCAGGCGCTCACCGGAGAAGGCAAGGCTCGAGATCAAAAGTGAGACGGTGAAGCCGATGCCCGCCACCGCGCCGCCGCCCGCCAAAGAGGGGAAGCTGAGCGTCGGGCGCACGCCGTGCAGGCGCGGGCGCGAGGCCAGGTAGGAGGCGCCGAGAATGCCCAAGGGCTTGCCGACCACATAGCCGACCGCGATGCCAAGGGTGATCGACGAGGAGATCGCATCGCCCAGCAAGCCCGAGGTCACGTGGATACCAGCATTGGCTAGCGCGAAAAGCGGCACGACGACGTAGCTCGTCCACGGGTGCAGGGCGTACTGCAGGCGCTCGTTGGGGGAGATCGCCGAGAGCACGCCGGCCTGCGCCGAGCGGGCCAGCTCGGGCGTTGGCTGCTCGCGGAAGGAGCGCGTCAAGGCCGTGGCACGCTCCAGGTCTTCGCGCGAGGGCGGATAGGCACTTGTGACGAGGCCGACGGCCAGGCCGGAGATGACCGGGTCGATGCCCGACTTGAACATCGCAACCCACAGCGCCAGGCCGACGATGACCGTTAGCTGACGCCGCCATGCCGGGGCATAGCGAAGGGCGATCAGCAGCGCGAACAGGCCGATCGCTATCGCCAAGGCGGGCTTTGAGAGGTGGCCGGTGTAGGCGATGGTGATCACCAGCAGCGCAAACAGATCGTCGACGACTGCCAGGGTCAGCAGGAAGACACGCAGGCGCGTCGCGCTGACCGGGGTCAAAAGCGCGAGCGCGCCGAGCGCGAAGGCGGTGTCGGTCGACATTGCGGCACCCCAGCCGTGAGCGCCCGGGCCGCCCGCGTTGAAGGCGAGGTAGATCGCGATCGGGACGGCCATGCCACCGAGCGCGGCCAGCACCGGTATCGCAAGGCGCGTGCGCTCACGCAGCTCGCCCACGTCCAGCTCGCGCTTTGCCTCGAGGCCGACTACGAGGAAGAAGAAGGTCATCAGACCCTCATTGACCCAGTGGCGCAGATCGGCGGAGATGCCACCGCTGCCGATCGAGATCGAGAGCTTCGTGCTCCACAGCGATTCATACGAGGACGACCAGGGCGAGTTGGCCCACAGCAGCGCCGCGATCGTGGCGACTAGCAGCACGATCGCACCGCCCGTCTCAGTGCTCAGGAAGTCGCGCACCGGCGTTGCCAGATTGCGCGCCCAGGCCGTGCGACCGCTGTAGGAAGTGGCTTGCTCTTCAGCCATACCCGCACGATTATTGCGGGGTGTTCGTTTTTGCAGTTCCGGGGGCGCATGCGCCCCCGGCCGGACGGTGCATGCACCGTCCGGGACATCGCCGCATGCGGCGATGTCTTCCTAACTTTATTTTGGGATTCAACTCTGGCTCGGAGATTGACTCCCTCGGCGCACTACCCTTAAAGGACCCGGCGCGCCCAGGTGAAGCTTTCAGCCAACCAACCGGACGTCAATGGCAGCACGTAGACCCCCTGTTCAGAGGAGTGAATCGCCCACTGGTTGCTGAGCGCGATCCCCTCGTGGATCACGTTCGACTCGGTCGCGGTCGCGTCGAAGCTCGCCGAGCCGAAGAACAGCAGGTCCGCCGGTTGCACGTCTTCCAGGTGGATGCGGCTGCTCTTGGGGATTTCACCGGCCTGTTCGGCTGCGGTGCGCCCGAGGATGCTCTTGCCCCACGGCAGGCCCGAGACCTTGTAGACACGCCAGGCAAAGCCAGAGCAGTCATAGCCGCCGTGTTCCAGGCCGTCTGCCGTGTTGTCGGTCGTACCGCCCCACACATAGGGCATGCCGATCTTGGACACCGCGATGCGCAGCACCTCGCGCTGAGCGTATGTGTACTGCGGCAACGAGAAGCCGTCGAGCACTTCGCGCGCCGAGGATAGGGTCCAGCTTTCAAGTCCAAGCACGACCGCGAAGGAGTGCGCGGCTTCGGCGCGCGTGATCGCGTTCCAGGGATACAGCTCCAAGGAGTCTTCGCCAGCTGGATGGTTGTAGCGCAGGCCCAGGTAACGAGCGACGACCTCGCTGCCGAAATAGCTGGGCGGCGTGAGACCGGCCGCGACGGCAACCTGCTGTACGTGTTCGGCGACATCGCCAAGGCCCAGCTGGTCGACGAGCAGCGCATCGAAGCGCACGAGCGTGATCGAGACGTTGGTCTGGAAAACGATCGGAGCGACTTCCTCGCGTGTAGCGATCGCCGCCAATGCGGTGCTCTCGGCCTGGGCGCTCAGCGGGGCGGCGCCGGCAAAGCCCGCGCCAGGCACTTCGCTCATGAGCGCGTCGCCGACGACGAGCTGCTGCTGGGCACTGTCCCAATTGGCGGCCGTCAGCTTTTTGCTCGTCGCAGCCGCCGCCGAGGAGCCGATGCCGACGCCGACAGCGCCCACGCCGACCAACGCGACAGTGCAGCCGAGCACGAGCGCAAACCTGCGCGTGCGCGGCAGGAAGGACCGAACTTGTGAGCCCACGTCGAGCACATCCCCCCATCGACTGGGCCAGGGGCTGCTTGAGCTTCGCTATGGTCCGCTGGCCATCGGTTCGGGCGCTCGCCCCTTGCCTCGGCCGTCCTGCAACCGTCTGTGCAAAAATTGGCGATGCCCCGTGCGCGCGTGCGGGGCATTCCCCTTTGGAATGACGCGCCCTGCGCCCGCGGCCGAGCACGGGCCAGGGGCCGGGCGGTGCGAAGCCTTTTGCGCAAGGACCGCCGCGCTACAGCGAGGCCAACCGGCGCTCGAGGAACACGCGCTCGGGCTCGGAGCGGACTAGCATCAGCGCTCGCTCGAATGCCTCGTGAGCTTCGGTCGGCCGGTCGAGACGACGCAACAGCTCGGCGCGGGCGGCGTGGAAGTAGTGGTAGCCGTCCAAGCCCTCCAGCCTGTCGATGCTTGCCAAGCCCACCGCGGGTCCCTGCGCTTCGGCCAGTGCGACCGCCCGGTTGAGCTCGATCACCGGGGAGGGAGCCAGCCGCGCAAGTTCGTCGTAGAGCCAGACGATCCCAGGCCAATCGCGATTGCCCTCGACGTGCAGCGAGGCGATCGCCGCCTGCAAGGTGTAGACGCCCACGCTCTTACGACCGCGCAACGCCAGCGCGCGTTGCAAGGCTACTCGGCCCGTCTCGATCTGCTCGACGTCCCACAGGCCCCTGTCTTGGTCGGCGAGCAGCACCAGTTCGCCCTCGCTGAAGCGTGCCGCCCGGCGCGAGTCGTGCAGCAGCATCAGCGCCAGCAGACCGCTGGCCTCGGACTCGTCGGGCATCAACTCGACGAGCGCGGCACCGAGGCGGATCGCCTCGGCCGCCAACTCGCCGGGACCGTCGTAGCCCGCGTTGAAGATCAGATAGACGACCGCCAAGACCGCGTCGAGCCGGTCTGGGAGTAGGTGCGCCGGAGGGATCCTGAAGGGGATGCCGGCGGCCTTGATCTTGTGCTTGGCGCGTACCAGCCGTTGCGCCATCGTCGCCTCGGGCACGAGGAACGCGCGCGCGATCTGCTCGGTGCTCAAGCCACCGAGCGTGCGCAACGTGAGCGCGACCTGCGCGTTCCTCGCAAGTGCTGGGTGACAGCAGGTGAAGATCAGCTCCAAGCGCTCATCGGAGAACGTCGTGTCTTGCATCTCCTGCTCCACCGTCTCTTGAAGGTCGAGTTGCTTGTACTTGGCAAGCAGCGTCCGCTCGCGGCGAATCCGGTCGATCGCGCGGTTGCGGGCTGTCGTGATGAGCCAAGCGCCCGGATGGGCCGGCATGCCGTCGTGCGCCCAACGCTCTGCCGCCGTCGCAAACGCCTCTTGGGCGACTTCCTCGGCGAGGTCGAAGTCGCCGAGGAAGCCGATCAGCGCAGCCAGCACTCGGCCCCACTGCTCGCGAAAGGCCTGCTCTACTGGCGGCCCGTCAGCGAACGCTCCGTTGGATCGGGGAGCTCCCTCAGTCAGCGCTCGCACCTCGTCCAAAGACGCGCACTACCAACCCTCCTCCTCCAGCGGGCGTACCTCAACCGCGCCGCCCATGCTCGCGGCCGGCACGCGTGCGGCCAGCTCGATCGCGGCGTCGAGATCCCCCGCCTCGAAGAAGAAGTAGCCGCCGAGCGCCTCCTTCGTCTCCACGAACGGGCCGTCGGTGCTCAGCGTCTTGCCGTCCTTGACCTGCACGGTCGTCGCCGTCTCTGGATCACCCATTCGCACTCCAGAGGTTACGCCCGGAGTCTCGTTGATCGCCTGGTAAGCGCTGTACACAGCCCCCTGCTCCTCGGCGGAGAGGCCCTCCCACTCAGGCGTTCCCGGCAGCGGCGTGGTGCCCTGATGTATCAACAGCATGTATTTCATCGCTTCCTCCATAGGGTAGGTCGACAGTCCTCCTAAAGACGAACGACAAGCGGCGGAATCGACAGACCCTGTGAGAAGCATCCGACTGTCCTCGATCAACTAGACTCGGTCGTACGTGAGTTCGTAACGGGTCGTCTTCTGACGCGGCACGGAGGGGAAACACGGGCCTGGCGGACGGATTCCATTCCGTCTCCTTCCTTTCCTTCGCCCGGCCCGGTCCCAGGAAGGAGGCGAGAACAGGACTCTTCCTTGTCCGACATGCCGACCACCCCGAAGGGGTCGATATCCGCCGCGATCTCGAGCGCGGTGGTGCAGCTGATGCGCGAGTACACCGGCCGCGGCCCCACCAAGGCCCGCACCTACATCGACGAGGACCTGATTACCGTGGTCCTGCAGGACACCTTGACGATGGGCGAGCGCAGTCTCGTTCGCGACGGCGAGGCGGACCTGGTGCTGACTAGCCGCAAAGCCTTCCAACGAACGATGAGCACGCAATTGATCGCCGCCATCGAACGACTCTCCGGACGCAGCGTGTATGCCTTCCTGAGCGACAACCACATCGACCCCGACATCGCCGTCGAGACCTTTGTGCTCGCCCCAATCTCCGATGCCCTAGTGGACGCCGAGGAGGAGTGTAGCTCCGACTAGCACTGGAGCCTCCCTGTCCGTAACAGTCCGGAAACCGCCGGTCCTCGCTTTCATGGACGAGTGCAAGCCAATCGCCGGGGGAGTATTTGCGCCGAGATCAATCCCCCAATTCCTCGGAGACAGATTGGAATAGGGCCATCTGCTGACCAAGCGCCTCACCGGTGTAAGCGTCGATGACACCGATGTCGTCGACGATCGCAGCAGCACGGGCGACCAGTCTCCGGAACTCCTCGCTCGAGCGGACCTCATCCAGTGAGCCACGCGAGCCGCGCAACAGGATGAAGCCCGCGAGGTCGCCTCCATGCGGAGCGATCAGCACGGGTTCGAAACTGTCGATCCGGCCCTCCTGTTGCAACGTGCCGTAATAGGTAAGTGTCTCCTGGAAGACCTCCAACGCCTTTAGCTCGCGGCCCCGAACTACGGGACCCCAGCCGAGGAACAACGCATCGCCAGCCATGTCCTATCCTCTCTGTTGAGGTTTTGACAGCAAGGCTACTCCCGCTCCGGTGGTCCGTCGAGATGACAATTAGGCAGGCCAGAGGCCACCCAGAGACTGAGACTTGTCACTTTTGTGCACCTCAGCCACCCAGCGGCGACGGCGGTATTCGTGTCTTACCCTGCACCTCCGGGATGCTCAGCGCCACCTCGTCCACAAAGCACCACGACCACGTCTCGCCCGGCTCCAGCGAGTGCATCAGCGGGTGGCCGCTTGAGTGACTGTGGGCTGTGGCGTGACGGTTGGGCGAGCTGTCGCAGCAGCCGACGTGACCGCACTCCAAGCAGATGCGTAGGTGCAGCCAGACGCCACCCATTCGCAGGCAGTCCTCACAGCCCTCGACCGACTCTGGCAGTTGGGTTATCTGGATCTGATCCAGGTGTGTACAAGCGGGCATTGAATCCTCCGATCAGCTCTCTCGGGTGCAGGTTGACATCGAATCCTCCGATCAGGCTTTTTGGCTGAAGGGCAGGCGCACGCGAAAGACCGTGCGGCCAGGTTGGCTATCGAGCGTGAGCGAGCCGTCGTGGCGCTCGACCACGATCCGTCGCGCGGTCGCCAACCCCAAGCCTGTGCCTTGGCCCACGTCCTTGGTCGTGAAGAATGGGTCGAAGATGCGCCCGGCAAGCTCCTCCGGTATACCGGGACCGTCATCTGCGATTTCGATGACCGCACAGTCGCCGTCGGCGCGCGTCGAGATCGTGATCGTCCCCCGCTCCCCCAGGGCATCGATAGCGTTGTCGAGCAGGTTCGTCCACACTTGGTTTAGCTCGGAGCCGCGCACCGTGAGCTTCGGCAGCGCACGGTCGTAGTCGCGCACGAGCGCGATCGTGGTGTGCTTGAGCTTGTAGCTGAGCACTGTGAGCGTCGTCTCCAAGCCCTCGTGCAAATCGACCTCCACAAGCGCCCCGCGGTCCATGTATGCGTAGGACTTCACTGCGCCCACCAACGAGGACATGCGCTCGGTCGACTCGCACAGCTCGGCCGACAGGCGGCCGGCGGTGAGCGAGGCGGCAACCCAGCGCAGCGCGGCGTCGGTCGCTGGACCAGCAAGCTCAGCGACGCGCTCGAGCCATGCCCGGTCCACCCCGGCCGACGCCAGCGACTCGGCCAGTCGCCAGGGCTCCGCCACCCCCATAGCCTGCATCTGCTCCAGTAGTTCGTCCTCTGCGTCGGCGGCGTCCAACGCGTCGAGCGCCGTTGCCGAAGCTGCTTGGGAGATAGCCTGCTGTTGCAGTCCCACCAGTTGCGCTGCGTCCTCTCGCTCCACTCCCGCCTCGACGAACGAGGCCAGCGCCGAGTCGATCGCCTCGAGCGCCTCGGTCATCTGCGCGGCGGCGCGGCGAGCCGCGGCCGCGGGATTGTTGAGCTCGTGCGCGAGCCCGGCGGCCATCGTGCCCAGCGAGGTGAGCCGCTCGCTGTTCTGCTCGCGTTCGGTCACGCGGCTCATGACCGGCGCGACTTGGCGCATCACGCGTTGGTGAATCTCCGGCTGAGCGAACGCCAGGCGCTTGAAGTCCTCCGGAGCGACCATCGCCATACGACAGTCGGTCTCGGCCTGCATGCGCACGCCGAGCGTGCCGCCAGTCAGCACGGCGATCGCGCCCATCCAGGTCGGCGCCGTGTGATGGCCGACCGGCTCGCTTCTGCCCTGGGCAAGGATCAGCGCCTGTGCGCGACCTTCGAGCAACAGCTGCAGACCCGGCGGCTCCTCTCCCTGCTCGGCGATGATCTCGCCCGGGTCGACGTGGCGAGTGCGTGCAAGCGCTACCCACTCAGCCAAATCTGTGTCGCTGAGACTGTCGAACAGATCGACGCCGCGCAGCTCCTCCAAAGTGACCGGCGGCTCGCTCACCACGCACCCCGCCGTAACCGCCGTGCCGAGTACCTCTCCGCGAAGACGGCCCACCGCGCCCAGCGGGAGCCGCGCTCGCCGGTGCCGATGCACCCTGGCGCTGAGACGAGCCTCATGCCTCGACCAGGTACTCGTGGATCAACGACACGGCCATCGAGCCCTCCCCCACCGCACTTGCCACACGCTTGATCGAGCGCGCGCGGACATCGCCGGCGACGAACACGCCCGGCACCGTGCTCTCCAGAACATAAGGCTCGCGCTTCAGGGGCCAGCCGTGCGCCTGCGCGTCGCGGCCGGCGAGGATGAAGCCGCGCTCGTCGCGCGCGAGCACGCCATCTAGCCAATCTGTGCGGGGCGAGGCGCCAATGAACACGAAGCATGCGTCTGCCTGAAGCGTCTCCTCGCCGTCTAGAGCGCTGATCCGCAGGTATTTCAAGCGCCCGTTCTCGCTCTCGGCGGCAAGCGCCGAGGCGCCCGTGCGGACCTCGATGTTTGGCTGGGCTGCGATCTGCTCGATCAGGTAGTGCGACATCGACTTCTCAAGCGACGGGCCGCGCACGAGCATCGTCACCTTGGCGGCATAGCCGCTGAAGTAGACGGCGGCCTGACCGGCCGAGTTAGCGCCACCGATGACGACCACGTGCTGGTCGGAGCAGCCACGAGCCTCGGTCATCGCCGCGCCATAGTAGATACCGGCGCCGGTCAGCTCTGGGAAGCCTGGCGTATCCAGCTGGCGGTAGGAGACCCCCGAGGCGACGATCACGCAGCTTGCGCTCAGCGCGCCGCCGCCGCTCAACTCCACCAGGCGCGCCGAGCCCTCCGCGCGCAGGCTGACCGCCTCCTGCACCGTCAGCAGCTCTGCACCGAGGCGGCGTGCCTGGTCGGTTGCTCGCCGTGCGAGGTCCGAGCCACTCAAGCCGGCCGGAAAACCGAGGTAGTTCTCGATGCGACTCGACTGGCCCGCCTGTCCACCCGGCGCCTCACGCTCGACCATCACAGTCTTCAGGCCCTCGGAGGCGCCGTAGACCGCGGCCGCCAGTCCCGCCGGGCCACCACCGACCACGACTAGGTCGTAGTGCTCCTGCGCAGGAGTGCCACTGACACCGAGGCGCTCGGCCAGCTCGAGGATCGTCGGGCGCTCGAGCACGCTGCCGTCTTCCAGCAAGGCCACCGGTAGGCGCTCGGCATCGACGCCGGCAACGCGCAACAGCTCGCGCGCCTCGCCGTCACGCTCCACATCCAGCCAGCGCGCCGGCACTCGATTTCGCACGAGGAAGTCGCGCAGGTCGTGCGACTCGCGCGAGAAACGGTGACCCACCACGCGCACGCCGCCGGCCTCGAGCGCCGCTCCCGCCTCCCATGTGGTCAGCAGATCCTCGACGACCGGGAACAGCTGCTCCTCAGGAGGGTCCCACGGCTTGAGCAGGTAATAGTCGAGTGCCACCTCATTGATCGCCGCGATCGCCGCCTCGGTATCGGCATATGCGGTCAGCAGCACTCGCTTGGCGTCGGGCACCAGCTGTCGCGCGTGCACCAGATACTCCGTGCCCGGCATCCCCGGCATGCGCTGGTCTGCGATCAGCATCGCCACCTGATCGCCGCGCGTGCGCAGCTCGCGCAGGAGCTCCAACGCCTCAGGCCCCGAGCCGGCACGCAACACACGGAAGCGCTCGCCAAAGCCGCGGCGCAGGTCACGGCTGACCGCCGCCAAGACCGCCGGCTCGTCGTCGACGACGACGATCGCGGGTCGGCGCGACTTGGGCTCGGTGTCAGTGGCTTGGGCAGAACGCTCGGCTTGCTCTGACATATCCTGCATGACAGTAGCTCGCAGTTCTAGGTCGTGCATGCTGGCCGATTGGAGATCTCGGCGATCTCCGATCGGTCCGGCCGGACCGTACATGTACGGTCCGGGACAGCACCGCATGCGGCGCTGTCTTTCCAAAGATATGGACGAGCAGGTCAGTCGAGGAAGAGCGCTATGTCCTCTACCGGCGCGCGCTCGGGAGCGCGCTGGGCTTGCACCGGGTGGCCGAGGTGGAGCAGGCCAATGGGTTGCTCGGCGGCGGGAATCCCTAGTCCGGCGCGGACCGACGCCTTCTCCAAAATCGGCAGTGTGCGCCAGTAGCCGGCGAGCCCTCGCGCATGTGCCGCGAGCAGGACGATGTACGCGGCAACTGCTGTCGCCAGCAGATCGTCGTGCTGTTGGGACTGGTCGCCTTGCGGCTCGACCCCGACGACGATCAGCGTGGGGGCACGCTCGAGCTTTCGTGCCGAACCAGGCTGCTCCAGCTCTGCCTCGCGGGCGAGCAAAGCACGCGCTTGCGGGCCGAGCACGCGAAAGCGCCACGGGTTGGTCAGGTGATGGTTGGGCGCCCAACGAGCGAGCTCGAACAGCTCCAGCAACGTCTCCCGGTCGACCGGCTCGGGGCCGTAAGCCTTGTGGGTCCGGCGCGTTCGGATGAGAGTCTCGAGCTTCACGCCCGAGTGCGTGAGGGCATCGGCGGAGCGGGAGGCCGCCAGCCGCTCCGCAGGCATCTGTGCATCTGGCATAGCCGACACCGTAGCGTCCTACCATCTACAGATGGTGACGAGATCCGCCCATCGGGATGCGCTGTCGGCAGGGCATGACCGCAGGCGCATGCTGCTTGGCATGGGGCTGGGCTTGGTTGTAGTGCTCGCCGCGTTGGTCGTGGCGGCGCTGGCGCTCTCCGGCGTGAGCTTGGCGAGCGACCCGACCGCGCTCGCGCGCGTGTCCGTGCAGCCGTTGGGCGGAACGATCGAGCACGTCGAAGCGTTCGGCTCCGATGGCCAGAAGGTGCCGTTGGCGGTGCAAGGTGGGCGCTTGACTCCGCTGAAGCAACTGACACCCGGCGAGCAGGTCTCCGTCGAGGTTCAAGTGCGCAGGCCGGGGTGGCTCGGCTGGGCATTGGGCCACGAACGCACCGAGAAACTGACGCTGCAAGCTCCCGTCGCACGTGTGAGCGAGCAATGGATGACCGTTCCTGCGGGCGCGGCGGTCCACGTCAGCTTCGACCAGTCGGTGAGCGCCATCGCCTATGGGAGCACGGGCCGTCTGACCCACCGCGCGACGCTGCACAACCCACGTAGGTCCGTCTCGCTCGGCTCCCAACCGGCGACCGGCAGCACCGAAATCGCCGCGGCCGCGCGGCCCTGGGAGACGGTTGGCAAGCCGATGCAGGTGAGTTGGTTCCCGCAGTCGCACACAACCGTGATGGCGACGATCCCAGCCTCGGGTGAACCGATCCCTCCTTACACTCCGATACGCCTGACGTTTTCCAAGACGGTGAGCGAAGCGCTCGGGTCGGATCACCCGACGCTCTCGCCGGGCACACCAGGGCACTGGCGCGAAACCGACAGCCACACTTTGGTGTTCACGCCATCGGGGTTCGGGGCGCCTCTAGGTTCGCAGCTGCGCATCCAACTGCCGCGTGAGGTTGCGGTGACGGCAGGCACGGGAGACTCGCTGCGCACCACCAGCCAAGTCGAATGGACTGTGCCTGCAGGCTCGACGCTGCGCCTGCAGCAGCTGCTCGCGGAACAGGGCTACCTGCCCGTCGACTGGCAGCCCTCCAGCGCGCCGGTGGCGCACACGCCCGGCGCCGAGGCGCAGGCGGCAGTCGAACCTCCGAGCGGCAGCTTCAGCTGGCGCTATTCCGACACACCGCACCAGCTGCAGGCAATGTGGACTCCAGGCCAGGCGAACGCGATCACGCGTGGCGCGATCATGAAGTTCGAGAACACGCACGAAATCACCGTCGACGGTCTTGCCGGGCCGTCGGTGTGGCATGCGCTGCTCAGCGATGCGATCGCCGACAAGCGCCAGACCAGCGGCTACACCTATGTGTACGTACACCGTGAAATCCCAGAGGTGCTCACGCTGTGGCACGACGGGCACACGGTGCTCACCTCGGCGGCCAACACCGGCATCGCCGGAGCCGAAACAGAACTCGGGACGTTTCCCGTGTTCGAGCACATACCCGAAGGCACGATGAGTGGGACAAATCCCGACGGCTCTCATTACGAAGATCCTGGAATCAAGTGGATCAGCTACTTCAACGGCGGCGATGCGATCCACAACTTCGATCGCGCCTCCTTCGGCACGCCGCAGAGCCTCGGCTGTGTCGAGCTGCCACTGCAGGCCGCAGCCGAAGTATGGCCGTACACGCCGATCGGTACGCTCGTCACGATAGAAACGTAAAGCGTCTTTCAAAATGAGCTCTGCCGCTGGAGAATCGCTTCGATGCCCTCTCAGCTTAAGTACGTCGATCCCAATCGTCACCGCAGCCTGTTCAGCCGCGCCTTCGCCTCGTTTTCCGCCACCCGCTGGGGCAGGCTGTTCTCGACCAAGGTCGTTTGGAAGGTCGATCCTTATCTGTTGCGTGCGACTCGGGGACACCTGGGTATGGGGCTTGTCCTGCCTACAGCTCTGCTTGAAACCAGGGGAGCAAAGAGCGGTGCGCTCCGACGCACCGCGGTCATCTACTTCCACGACAAAGACTTGGTCACGATCGTCGCCTCGAAGGCCGGCGCCGCCCAGCATCCCGCTTGGTTTCACAACCTCTGCGCGCACCCCGATGTCAACTTCGGCGGCATCCCGATGCGCGCCACCGTGGTCAGCGAGGAGGCAGAACGACAAAGGATCTGGAAGCTAGCCGACCGTGTCTTTGCACCCTACGCCGCGTATCGCCGCGAAGCCGCTACGACAAACCGGACGATCCCGATCGTCCAACTCACCGCGCGTTAGCCACACTGCGCGCAGAAAGGCGCTTCGTACCGACGCCCTGTCGAGATCGACGAACACGGAACTGTAGCCGCCCAAAAGGATCGGCATTCCGCGCTCACACATCTGCTCCTATCCGCAACGTCCTCCCGGCGCTCTTCTACGTACGGTCTGCCGAGTTGTCCTTCGGTCTCCATCCGAACGGATTGGTCGTGTCGTGAATCCTGTCAGCGTTATTGGACACCGCGTAGAAGACGGTGGAGCGCCCTGGCACCGACTCGACCCGCAGGCACGCGTCGATCGCACTCAGGAGATCGTCGTGACTCAGCCAGGTCGCCGTCTGCCCCACTCCCGTCTTGACAGAGTCATCTCGCGTTACACCGCCAAACCGCACACCGACGAACTCGAAGCCGAACTGCTTTGAGAGGGCCTTGCCCACCTCCTCCTCGACGAGCTTGTACACACCGTAGGGAGTCGCGGGATGGTAGCTGCCCGGTGTGGCAAACGGCTCTGCCGCAGCGGGATCGCGATGGTGGTCGGCGTGAACCGAGCTCGCCATGATGAGACGTTTCACCCCGGCTTTGACCACCGCCGTGAAGACATTTACGTCTATCTGCACGTTCTCCGGATAGATGCGCATACGCCGCTCGATGGGGTCAGTCGGTGAAAATCTGTGGGCAAGGTGAATGACCGTGTCAACTCCAGGCATTTGCGCCCACAGGACCTCATAGTGGGATATGTCATCAGGCAGATCCACACCCCTGATCCGGTATTTCTCACCCAGCCTACGCCGAAGCACCGAGCCGATGATCCCTTCGGAACCGGTGATCAGGATCGTGCGCATCCGGCCGAGCTATCCCGGAGCTTGCCTTTCGCTGCGCTCCTGCTCTCGTGCGCGCCGGTACTCGTTCACGACTATCTCGGTGAGCTCCTCAACTGAGGTCTCGTTCGTTGGCTTATCCAGAGTGATCACACCGTCTTGGATCATGCTCACGCGGTCGCACGCCTGCAGCACGTGGACGTAGTTGTGGAGGATCATGACGATCGACACTCGGCCCTCTGCCTTCAGCCGCGCCACGAGGTCGAGGATCATCGAGCCCTCCTTGGCGCCCATGGCCGCGAGCGGCTCGTCGAGCAACAGGATGTCGGCGTCGGAGTTGACCGTGCGTGCGACCGCGATCGCTTGTCGTTGCCCGCCGGACAGGCGCGCGACCGCGACGTCGATCCGTGGGATATTGATCCCAATCTCATCGAGCGCCACGCGGGTCTCTCGCTTCATCCGCCGGTTGGCGAGCAGTGGGATCGGATGGTGCACGTGCTCGCGGCAGAGAAACATGTTGTGGTAGACAGACAGTTCGTCGATCAGCGCTAGGTCTTGGAAGACGGTGTCGATCCCTTGGCTGCGCGCGTCGTCGACGCCGCGGGGCCGGTAGGGCTCCCCGTGCAGGAACATCTCGCCTGAATCCTGTTTTTGAAAGCCGCTGATGGTCTTGATCAGGGTGGACTTGCCCGAGCCGTTGTCGCCTAGCAGGCCGAGCACCTCGCCCTTGCGCAGGTGCAGATTGACGTCGCGCAGCGCAGTCACAGGGCCAAAGCGCTTGGAGATATGCTCGACCCTGAGCACATCGTCGGGCGCCGAGGTTGGCGGGACGACAGTCTCGATCGGTTGCGCGTCAGCCACTGCCATGCCCTCTGCGAGCGCGTTGAACGTAGACGTTGACAGTCATCGCCACGATGATCGCCAGTCCGAGGTAGAACAGCTTGTAGTTGGCGTTCACCCCTTGCAGGATCAGACCGTCTTGGAGGATTCCGAGGAACAACGCACCGATCAGCGCGCCGATCACGGTGCCGGACCCGCCGGCCAGCAGCGTCCCGCCGATCACCGCCGAGGCGATCGCGAAGAACAGGATTTCGTTTGCCCCAGAGGGGTCGGGCTGGACGGAGCCCGCGCGCACGGCCTCGAGGATCCCGACGAGCCCAGCGGTGAGGCTGCAGAGCACGAAGTTGCGGATAGTCACCAACTTGACCGCGACACCCGCCTCGGCCGCGCCGAGCTTGTTGGAGCCGATTGCCACGGTATGCAACCCCCAGCGGGTGAACGTGAGCGTGGTTTGCAGCAGGAATACGATCACAAGCGCCCAGATGAACTCCGAGTATGTGCCGGCCCCAAAGATTTTGGCGAACGTGCCGACGTGGTTGACCGTTTCGGTGAGGAAGATGTGGTGGCCGTTGACCACGTGTTCCACCTTCACGGTCGTTTGGTGAACTTGCGCTCCGGGCGTGTTAACCGGAGCGCCGTGGGAGACGATCAGGCTGAGTCCCTCGAAAGTGAACAGCATTCCGAGGGTCGCCACGAATGAGCTGATTCCGACGACCGCGGTGAAAAATCCGTTGACGGCACCTACCGCCATACAGCACAAGAGCGCAATCACAACGCTTGGCACCAGCGCGATCCCGGCGGTAGACAGCTTGTAGAACAGGATCGGAGAGAACAGGTACATTGCGCCGATCGACAGGTCGATCTCCCCGAGGATCATCACGAACACCTCGCCCGCCGCGAGGATCCCAAGCGGCGCGAAGTACGGCAGCAGCGTCTTGAAGTTGGCGCCCGTCAGGAAGTTGCTGGTCTCAAGCGAGAAATACACGGCCGTGACGATCGCCACGACGATGATGCTGCCCTCGCGCAGCGACAGCACACGCGCGAGCGGACCGTGCGTGTCGAGCGAGCGCGCCCGCGGTCCTGAGCTCTCCTCGCCTTCCTGGCTCTCAGAGGCAGGCGGTCCCCCCGTCACGCTGGACACCGATTAGCTCTTCCACTGGGCGCGCATGGCCGTCGGTCGCGATCCACTAGGCGGGCGTGCCGGCCTTGATCGGAACCACCTTGACTTCGGTTGACGTTCCCTCGAAGCGAGTCTTGGATTCGACGTATGGCGCAACCGTTTCCTTGTTGAGGAACTTCAGTCCCGTGTCTGTTTCGGCAGGGCCTGTGAGCGAGCCCGACACTTGCCACATGAACAACTGCAGGACTGGGAGGAAGCCCTGCAGGTAGGGCTGCTGGTCGATCGTGAATTCGATGTTGCCTTCCTGCAGCAGCTTCTGGGTGCCTTCGGTCAAGTCGAAGCCGCCGGCCTTGATCCCCTTGGCCGCCAATCCGTACTTCTGCATTACCCGCGCGAGGCTTTCGGTGCTGCCTCCATCCACGGCGTACATGCCCTTTGTGCTCTGGTGGCCAATCCAATAGGCGTCGATTGTGGATAGCTCGCCCGGGACGGCCGCGCCGGTGGCGACCGTGTGCACCGTGATCGGCTTGCCCGAGTCCTTGATCGCCTTTTCAGCCCCTTCGATGCGTGGTTGCAAATTGGCCGATCCGGGCGTTGCGATGAACAGCGCGACGTCGCCCGAGCCGACCGCTTCGACGATCCGTTCACCCATCTTTTCGCCGGCCAGTTTGAGATCCTGTCCGATATAGGACAGACGCGCGTTGCCGGGCGCGTCGGCGTTGTATGCGACGACAGGGATACCTGCTTTCAACGCCGATTCGACCGGAGCGTTGAAGGCGTGCAGGTCGATCAACGAGACCGCGATTCCATTGGCTTTGCTTGTAATCGCCGTGTTGACCGCGTTGACCATCTGGTTGACGTTGCTGCTTTCCGAGCCAGTCCACTCATATGAGCATCCCAAGAGCTTGCACGCATCGGCCAGTCCATACTGGGTCGGCACGAAGAATGGGTTAGTCGTGACATGGTTGACGGCCACGAATTTGTAGGTTGGATGCGTGCCGAACACGGCCTCGCTGCCGCTGCCAGAGGCGGCACTCGAGCCACTGCTTTTGCCACAGGCGGCCAATATGCTGCTGGCCGAGCCGGCCGCTATGCCGGTGAGCGCCGTGCGGCGCAGGAATGCGCGACGATCCAAGCCTCGCTGGCCGATCTCCGGACGCTCCAGCAGCTCCGCGAGCGCATCGACCTGATCTGTCTTTGACATCTGTATCTCCTCCTGTAAGGAGGCCGCGTCGGGCGACGCAGCGCCCATCAATACATTTACCCTCTGAATCCATTCGTATGCAAGGACTTCAGATCGAGAGGGCTATCGTCAAGACATGGCTCCGGCATCCGCCAGCCCACAGCCCCCTTTCGACCGCTCGGATACAGCCGGCCGGAGAGGGCCGGGATCAGATGCCACGCACCGCGAAGCCCTCGAAGCGTCGGAGTCGCAGACCGTTCGCCGAGAAGAGCAGGCCCCACATGAGCTTGAGCAGAAGCGATCCGAAGCATATGGGCCGCTGAGCGTCGAGCGACATCTCAAGCAGGACGGTCGCGTGCTCATCCTCTACGCCCGACGAAAGGGACAGGAGCGGTGAGCGAGCAGCGCTTCAACGAGCTGCGCGGAGAGGAGGTCGTATACGCGATCCAGCGACAGGACCGCACCTTCCTTCCCTCGGAGGATCACTGCCCCCTGTGTCCCATGCCACCAGGCTCCCCATCCGAGAGCGGCGTGTGGACGGAGGTCCCTCTTGAGGCCTTCGAGATCGCCGTGTTCGACAACCTGTACCCCACCTTTCGAGCACCGGAAGGGGCGGCAGAGGTGATCGTGTACACCGACAGCCACCACGGCTCCTTCGGCACGCTGGCGCCCGAGCGTGCCGAGGCGCTGATGTGGGTTTGGCGCCACCGCTACCAAGAGCTTGGCGCCAGAGAAGACGTGCAGTACGTGCTCATCTTCGAGAACCGGGGGATCGAGGTCGGCGCGACCTTGCATCATCCACATGGGCAAATCTACGGCTACCCGTTCCTACCACCGGTGCCGAAGTTCGAGCTGGCAGCGGACGCGCGCTTGGAAGGATGTGCGGTCTGTGAGCTGCTGCGCCGCGAGCTGGAGGACGAACGGCGGATTGTGCACGAGAACGAGCACGTCGCCGCCTACATTCCCTATGCGGCACGCTGGCCATATGAGACGCATGTCGTCATCCGACGGCATCGCTCGAGCCTGCTCGGCTGTGAGCCCAGCGAGCTGCGCCTGCTCGCCGAGTGCTTGCAGCGCCTCACCCGCGGCTATGACGCGCTGTTTGCCAAGCCCTTCCCGTATGTGATGGTCGTCCACCAAGCGCCCACCGACGGGCATTCCGATGGGCACCTACACGTCGAGTTCTACCCGCCACTGCGCACCGCCACCAAGCTGAAGTACCCCGCCGGCTCCGAGCTTGGTGGAGGCACATTCGTCGGCGACACGCTCCCCGAGGACTGCGCTGCACAGCTGCGCGAGGCGATCGCCAGTGTCGCGTAAGAGCGTCGTCGCTTTCGCTCCCGGGCGCGTGAACCTGATCGGAGAGCACACCGACTACAACCAAGGACTCGCGCTGCCGTTCGCGATTGCCGAGGGGGTTACAGTGCGTGCGCAGGCGACCGGCGAGGAGCGCATCCTCGCGCGGGCGCTCGACTGTGGCGAGCAGGACGAGTTCGCGCTCGCCGAGCCCTCACGCGCACCGGGCTGGCGCGCGTACGTACGCGGCGTCGTCGCCGAGCTGGGGCGAGCGGGACACCCGCTGGTGGGAACGCAGCTGGAGATCGGCGGCGATCTCCAGCAAGGCGCCGGCCTGTCGTCTTCAGCCGCGCTCGAGGTCGCTATGTGTCTCGCATTGCTCGCCTTGATCGGCGAGGCTGGAACCGACCGTGTCGGGCTCGCCCGGCTGTGCTCGCGCGTGGAGAGCGAATGGGTGGGCGCACACACCGGGATGCTCGATCAGCTCGCCTCCTTGTATGGCGTATCTGGAATGGCGATGCGCATCGACTTCCAGACATTCGAGGTCGAGCCGGTTCCGCTGCGGCTGGAGGACGGCTGGCGGCTGGTGACGCTCGACTCCGGCGAGCGTCATACGAACGCCGGCTCTGCCTACAACCAGCGCAGAGCCGAATGCTCTGAGGCGTGCGAGCTGTTGGGTGTCGATTCGCTGAGGCAAGCGAGCTGGGATGCGCTCGAAGGACTACCCGAGCGACTGCGACTACGCGCACGCCATGTGCTCAGCGAGAACCTACGGGTGAAGGACACAGTGGACGCATTGCGAACGGGCGATCTGCTTGCGGTGGGGCATCTACTGAACGCTTCCCACGCGAGCTTGCGTGACCAGTACGACGTATCTACGCCAGCCGTAGAGGCGACCGTTGAGCGACTCCTCCGTGCTGGAGCCGCTGGCGCGAGGATCGTAGGGGGCGGTTTTGGAGGGCATGTCCTCGGCCTGCTCGCAGCGGACGTCCACGTACCCGAGGGTGTACGCGAGGTGCGTGCGAGCCAGGGCGCCCGTCTGCTGAACCGGCACTCCATGTGCTGACGTTTGATGCAGGAGCGAGGGCGTACACCTTACGAATAAGCCGTACCCGGGTGCCTCCACTGGAGGCACCCGGGCAGTCCTCAGCCGAACCTGGACCTGAGTCCGATCAAGCGGCGGGCGCCGCTTGCATCACCGTGAAGGAGGCTCCCTGGGGATCGATCAGGCCGGCGAAGCGTCCGATCGGCATGTCCATTGGCTCGTTGGTGACGGTCGCCCCGAGCTCGCGGGCCTTGGCGACGATGGCGTCACAGTCGGCCACCGCGAAGACCACACCCCAATGCGGTGGGATCTCGGCCGGGAAGTACTCGTCGCTCATTTGCATCATGCCCCCGATCTGTTTCCCGTCTATCTCCCAGACCGTGTAGGTCTGCGGCGCGCCCTCGAATGCGGGCGGACGGCCCTCCCAACCGAAGACCGCCGAGTAGAACGCCTTGTCTGCGTCGGCGTCACGTGTGAGCACCTCGTTCCAGCACAACGAGTTCGGCTCGTTGACGAGGTCGGCGCCGGTGAAGCTCTTGGGCTGCCACACGCCGAAGACGGCGCCGGTGGGATCGGCGAAGAACGCCATCCGCCCGATGTCCATCACATCCATCGGCTCGAGCATCACGCTGCCGCCGGCCGCCTTGACCTTGGCGGCGGTCTCCTCGGCGTCGACGACGCTCATGTAGGTCGCCCACGCGGTGGGCTGGCCCTCCTGCATGTGGCCCATCAAGCCACCAATGTTCTTGCCGTCCTGCTGGAACATGCGATACCCGCCGGTCTCCTCAGACCCCGGCTCGGTCGCGCTCCAACCCATCAGCTCGCCATAGAACTGTGCTGAGGCGTTGGTGTCTGGTGATGCAAGTTCGATCCAAGATGGGGTTCCTGGTGCATAGTCGGGCATGGTTTCTCCTTTACAGACGAGGACAACCTCGATCGTGGCAGATCGGAGTCGCTATTTCGTGTCTTTCCGGTTGGCACATGTGCCAACCGGCGACGGCGCGCATGCGCGCCGTCGTTCGGGGCGCACATGTGCGCCCCGCGCAGAGCCGCATGCGGCTCTGCGTTCCGACCCGTACATGTACGGGTCGGCCCCCGTCAGGGGTCATCTGCGATCGGCATGAGCCGTTCGTTGGCCTACGACTAGGGCGTCATGATGACGCGGCCGAACGCCTTGCGGCTCTCGGCGTATTCGTGCGCCGCGGCGGCATCGGAGAGCGGGAACGAGCGATCGATCTCTACCCGGAGCTCGCCGCTTGCCACACGCTCCAACATCTCGCCGATCATCGGATGGACGCGGGCATACTCCGACAGGATCGCGCCGCCGAGAAACACGCCGTGCAGCGAGTTGTTGCGCGTCCACAGCGAACGCGCCTCGACCTGCGAGCCCGCACGGGCGGCAACTCCAACGCTGATGAGCCTGCCCCGGTAGGCAAGCACGCCGATGCTCTCGACGAGGTTCTGACCGCCGATCGAGTCGAGGACGACGTCTGCACCGCGCGAATCTGTCAGCTGGTTGACGCGCTCGACGAAGCTCTCGGTCGCGTAGTTGATCGGGTGGTCTAGCCCGAGCGCCTTTAGCCGCTTCAGCTTCTCGTCGCTTGAGGCAGTCGAGATTACGATCGCGTCTGCGCGCTTGGCGAGCTGGATCGCGGCCATGCCGACACCGCCGGCTCCGGCGTGGATCAGGGCGGTCTGACCCTTGGCGAGGTTGCCAGCGGTGAACAGGCACTCCTGCGCAGTGCCGAACGCAACCGGCACGCACGCTGCGCGGGCAGCATCCAGCTCCGCTGGGATCGGCCAGGTCATCGCTGCGGGAACCGCTCGTCTGGCGGCGTGCGACCCTGCTGCGTTCAACGCGACCACCCGGTCGCCGACCGTGCGTCCCTGCACGCCCGCGGCTACCTCGCTGATGGTGCCGGCGCTCAGATAGCCGACGATGTGTGGGGACGCGGGCAGATCCCCTCCTGCGCGGGCGAGCAGATCGCCCCCCTCGATGCTGATCGCCTCGGCGTCAACGACCACGCAGCCGTCCGGGCAGTCCGGGTCGGCCACGTCCTCGTAGCGAAGCACCTCTGGTCCGCCATTCTCGTAAATAACCGCTGCCTTCATGTGCCCATCCTCTCGCTTTCGACGTCGCGCCGTCAGACCTATGCTCGGGTCTCCAGCCACGCACGGTAGCGGCGGAGAGCACACCGCTGCCGCTGTACGATCGCCTCCGTGCCTGATCTCTTCCACCACCTAAGAAGTTTCGCCCGCTTTTCAACCAATCGCGGGGAGCGAGAGCGACATGACGCCGAGGCCATGCGCGAGCTTGCAAGCAAGCCGCTCGAGCTGGCGCGGGGGCTCGAACTCGAATGGCTCGGTGTCGCGGGCTACCGCCTGAGCTATGAGAGGCAGACGATCTACATCGATCCTTACATCTCGCGCGTTCCGCTATCCAGCGTCCTGCGCCGCACACCCGCACTGGCAAAGATGGCGCTCCACGAGCGCCATCTACGACCACCGGGTCGCCTCGCCGGCGTACTCGTCGGCCACACCCACTTCGACCACGCGATAGACGTGCCCGAGATCGCACGCCGTCACGGTTGCTCCGCCTACGGTTCGAGCTCGCTGGTCAACCTGATGCGACTCCACGGACTCGGTGAGCGCGCCGTCGAAGTCGAGCCCAACCGTCGCTACGAGCTGGGACCGTTCACTGTCACTTTTGTACCGAGCCTGCACTCCAAGCTCCTGCTCGGCTTCGCGGTCCCTTTTGACGGCGAGCTGACGTGCGAGCATCTCGACGCCCTGGCGCCGTCGGCGTACAAGTGCGGTCAGGTATGGGGCATCCACATCGAGGTAGCGGGAACAACCTTCTACCACCAAGGCAGCGCGAACCTGATCGACGACGCACTCCGTCACAGCAGCGTCGACGTATTTCTCGCAGGCATCGCCGGGCGCAGCTTCACGCGCGACTACTGGGCACGAATCTTGCCCCGTCTGCAGCCGCGCACGATCGTAGCCAGCCACTTCGACGACTTCTTCCGTCCCATCGACGCTGCGATGGGGTTCTCGACGAACGTCAACCTCGCTGCTGTCCCCGACGAGGTCGCCGCGGTGAGCCGCGATTTCGACGTTGCGACTCTCTCCCCCATGGAGCCGGTCGGAGCTAGCGCAACCTGAACCACAAGGCCGGCCGCCCGCGAGCGGCGCTCACCAGTTACTCGACGTATCCGGCCCGAACTCGCGATCGCCGACATCGCGATCGACCCACTGCCTGATCGAGGTAGGCCAGACGACCCGGCCTGAGGTTGGCGTCCACCATCTTGATCGCATCACCTGTGTGGGCGCGCTCACCCGTAACCCCATGTATGGACTCAGCGCAGCGCGATCGTACGCGTGACCGTCCCGAGACCGTGGCCGCCCTGGGAGAGGCCGACCGTGACGGTGTAGCGGCCGGCAGGCAGCGAGCCCGACAGTTCGGCAAGCGGCACGTTCACGGTCTGTCCCGGCACGATTGCCTTCGTGCCCGCGGTGGAGCGGAGCGAGCGCCCTTGCCCGCTGATCAGCACCGTGCCACCGATCGGGACAATCGTGTTGCCGGTGTTGCGCACAGCCAGCAGCAGCGTGCCGTGCCGTGCGCTGCCCTGCTCGACAAGGCCACCCGGCTGCGCGCGAAAGGACTGCGCGTTCGTCGGCGCGTCGAGCCGCAGGCTGCTCACCAGGCGGTAGGCCAGCTTGATCCCTTTCGCGGCATGGCCTGGTGGCGTGCCCACGACTTCGACCGCGCCGTACTGGGAGCGGCCGGGAGGGGTGCCCGTCAGCGTCACGCCGACCGTGCGCGAGGAGCCGGCGCCCAACGTGAAGGAGCTCGCGCTGAGACTCACCTCGGACAGCGTGGCGCCGCGGTTGGGCGACACTTCGCCGCTGAGCCCCTGCAGCCACGGCCGCAGCGCAACCCTCACCACCATCGACGTGCTGGTGGTGTTCGAGATCTTGATCGAGCCGACGCTGCCGCGGCTGGCTACGTGTTCAAAGATGCCGGGCGAGACCGACACGCCGCCGCCCGCCGCGAGGCTTGCGCCGGCGACGGTGAGCATCGCGACCGTCATGACGAGTGTCATGACGAACGTCAACCGCCTGATGTTGTGAAGTCTCATGATCGCCGCTTCCTCTCTCATGGGTTGGGGGTGTATTTGCCGATGGACCATCACCGCGCCGCGCGTGTCACGGTCCGGCGGCAGTGACGGTCACTAGCAGGAGCTTGTGGTAGCCGCCGATGGGCGGTTGGTGGGTGCCGCGCACCGCTTGGCGCAGCCGGATCGTGGCTCCTTCCAGCGAAACCGGTTCGCTCCACTGCTCGAGCACTGGGTCCACGCTTGCATCGAGCGAGCGGAAGCGGCCGCGACCAACCGCGGCCTGCAACGCGATCGCGACGATCGAGTGCCCTCGCACCAGGTGCCCGCGGCGGGTGCCGGAGATCGCTTCGCCGTCGGCGAGGCTCAGGCTGACCGGTGCATCGGTGGCGGTCACTTCCACGGGGATAGTCGCGTCATACACGCTGTGCTTGTGGCCGGCGTGCACACTCGCAAAGAGGCTTGGTTCGCCCAGCGAAAGGGCGAGCGTACTTTCCACCGTGCCACCCACAGGCGTGCCGGTTTCGGCCAGCACGGCGGGCGCGCCGCCGAGCGCGGCGAGCGTAGCGACGAGCAACGCCAGCGTCCCCCGGCGCGTGGCGGCGATCATCGCGCTCCACCCCTGCTCTTGCCGCGGTGGTTGTGAAGGTCTCGACGCGCGATCGCCGTGCTTATCCGCACCTCGACGTCTTCGCCGCCGGCCTGGCTGTAGCGGAAGATGATCGTACGCGCGCTCTTGAAGGCGAACATCGCGTTGAGACTTCCCCCATGCACGAGCATCGTGCCGCGCCCAGCCGTAAAGGTACGCCGCCCGATCTTGTAGAGCGTGCGGACAGATGTGCCGTCGGGCGCCGAGACACGGCGGTGGCCGTGCAGGCAGGTGAGCCGTCCTGTGAAGCGGTAGCGCCGACCTCGCCGCAGCACGGGTACGCCTTTGCGGGTATAGCCGAGCGGCTTGGAGGCAAGGCGCATTTCCAGCATCGGCGACGGGCAGACAGGCGGCGCCGTCGGTTCTTTGAGCGGATGTTTGTGGGGGGGTTCTTCCGGCGGTTCCACGGGCTGGCCACCGTGCATGGCTGAGATCCCGACCGTGACCGTGTTGCTACCAGGTGGGACGGGGTCCAGGACTTCGATCGGCGCTTCTAGGAGCGTGCCGGTGTTGCCCACGGCATCGGTTACGGTGACGAGCAGCATATGCGAGCCGGCGCTGCCGACTTCGATCGAAAGCGGGATATTCGAAACGGCTTCCGGACACGAACGATCCGAGCACAAGCTCACGTACGCAGTGTTGCCGCCGATCGAGGCCTGCACGCTTGCCAGGCCGGAGCCCGTGTCGCTGGCGTCGATCGTCAGGTTCAGCGTCGAGCCCGCTTCCGCGGGGCTCTGCACCCCCCCGACAGCTCCACTGGGCACGCTGTCGCGCGCGCCAAGCGTGATTGATGAAGATCTGAATGTCACGGTCGCCTGAGCACTAGAGGAAACGAGCACCGCCGCCGCGACCATGACGGCCGCGACGGCGGTGGTGCTCCTCAGGCGCCTCGACGTGCGCCTGATTTGCGTCATCGCACTGTTTCAGCTACGGGGTGGTGGTTGACAGGGTCAGCGTGATCGTCTTTGCGTAGGTGCCGGTGTGCAGATGATCGTGGGACCCGATCTTCTGGTTGAACGTCACCGTCATTTCATCTTCGCTGAACGGTTTGGCGTATGTCAGCAGCGTTGCCGGTGCTACCAGCGACGTGAGGACACCACCAGTTCCTCCCTGTGTGGATGTTGTCTTGCTTTCGAGCGGTTCGGGCAGCTCGTAGGTTTCTTTGAACGCCCCGTGAGTGTATACCTGCACGAGATGCCCGGTGTCGGTAGCACTCGCGTCTTCGGCGACCAGCTTGCTTTCAGCTGCCGTACTCGTCGCCTTCAGACCACAGGTGTTGTGGTATTCCTGCGTTTTGCCCGGAACGAACGAACCCAGCACCACCGGCGAGCACGTCGTTGCCAGCGTCTGCGTGAACGGCACCTTGCCTTCCACGACTACACCGACGGACGCCGTCACGACGGCGGTGGCCGCCGATTCGGTCGGGAGCGACGCGCCGCTGCTGTTCGAAGCGACGACAACGACGCGGATCGTGTGTTCGATGTCGGCGCTTGTCAGCGTGTATTCATCTGCAGTCGCACCGGCGATGCTCGCGCACGATGCACCCGAGGAGTTGCAATCCTCCCACTGGTAGGTGTAGGAGGTCGGCGACCCGGTCCACGTGCCGTTGGTCGTTTTCAGTGTCTGGCCATTGTACGACGTCCCGCTTATTACCGGCAGGACGGTGTTCACCGGCCCCGAGCTGAAGGTGGCCGTGACTGACTCGTTCGCGCTCATCGGATTGAACGAGCATGACCCGGTGCCTGAGCAGGCCCCGCCCCACGATACGGAATAACCAGTTGCCGGCGCCGACGTCAATGTGACGGCTATTTCTTCGAATTCGGCGCTGCATGCTGTATGGCCCTGACCGCATTCGATACCGGCGGGCGTCGAGGTCACGGTGCCTTCACCGGTGGCCGTCACGGTAAGGGTGTGCTTTGCAGTGGTCACCTTCACGTTGAAGGACGCTTTTGCGGTATTTTCATGACCATCCACCGCGGTGCATTCGACTTTGGTCGTGCCCACTTTGAACGTCGCGCCCGATGCGGGCAGGCAGCTCAAGGACTTGACCAGCGCGTCGGAGTCCGTCGCTTCGACGCTATAAGTAACCACCGCTCCCGACGGACTCGTAGCTGGAGTCACTATTTCCGCGGGCACCGTGATGGTGGGCGGCGTCGGGCTGTACTGGTCAGCACCAATGTCGCAACCCGTGCCGCCAACAGCAGGACGCGGATAACCGCGCTGATCGGTCGCCGGACATTTAGCCGTGTCACCGGCACCGATCGTCGGGCTGCCAGCCTTCTCCGAATAGAGCGTCGTAGAGCCACCATCGTTGCTCAACGAGGACTGCAGCAACGGTGTCTTGCTCTGGAACTGTGCTTCGCCGCCACAACTGGCATCGGAGGCAAGACTGTGATCGTTCGTGATGGTGATGCTTCCGCACTGCGCGGAGCCGCCATTGAGAGCGACGATCGTGTTCGTCAGGCTCACCGTGCCTGAGCCAGACCCGATACCGCCAGAGGCGTTGTGCACGACGGTCACGTTCTGCAGGCTCGCCGTGCCTTCGTCGACAAGACCGAATTCGTGGCCGTCGGAGAGCGTCGAGTTGGTCAGATTGGCGCTCGCGCCACTGTCAACATTGATCTGGCTACCGAGGTTGCCGGAGATCGTCGCGTTTTCGACGTTCAGAGTGCCCCCATCTTCGATCCCGGGGTTCCCTCCGCCACCACCACTGGTGACAACGACGTGCTTGAGCGTGACCGTCACGCCCGTCTTGACGATAATCAATTCTTTTTCTGAAACCCCTGCAACTTCCGTGACGGCGCCTCCGTTGATCTGGACACCAGGCGTGGCTTCACCGATTTTGCCTGCCGGCCCCGCCAGCGTCTGCGTGCCGCCCGTGTTGGTGAAGATCAACGTTTTGCCCGGCAGGTATGTGCCGGCCGTGAGTTCGATCGTGTTCGCCACGCCGTTCCCGTTGGCCGAGGTGACCGCTGCTTCGAGTTCCGCGGTGTTGTGAACGACAAAGGTTGCGGCGCTCGCTCCTGCAGCCAGCATCAGCGATGCTATCGCCGCCAAAGTGAGCGCGGCCACATACATTCGCAAACGCGCTAGCCAGTTATGACTCATTGAGTCCTCCAGTACGGTTTTGTAAAATGCGAGTTTTGGCGTCTTTGATGCATCTTCGACATTGACCGTCGAGGACGCCCAGGCCTCTCGCTGAGACACGGCCGCTACTCAACGTTGAGCAGGAGCCGAAATTACCAAGTTATTGCGAACCAAGGCAAGGCCGTTTACCGCATGGTCACGACCATTTACCGCTTGGTCACGTTTTGACTCTGATGACATTCTGTTCACATTTTTATATCGTGCCGGTGACAATTGGTTCAAGGCGGATCGTGGCGAGCTACAGCCGTGTCGGACCTTCTAGCCGATCCCTGTCACAGGTCGACGCAGACCCGTTCACAGGTAGTTCACTTCTGGCATAGCTCGATACCTAAGAATGCCCGCACCTCGGCGTGAAGGGCGCTGCCAAGCGCACCGCCGCAACCCTAGCTTCCAGCGATCCAATGACGAATTCACGTAAAAAGACCGCTTCTACAACTAGCGCAGCAGCCACGGCCTCCGCCTTCAGGAGGTCGCGCTTTGCTGGGCTGCGCCGCGGGGCTGCTGCCGGGTTGGCGGTGCTCACAGAGAGTCCGCTGCTGGCCGGCCTGGCAGCGACAGCGGTCTTGCTGGTGGTCCTCTTCTTCGTCGGCTTGTCGATCATCGGGCCGCACTCGACCGGACAGCAAACCACGCTCACCAACGCCACCGAACTAATCTCCGACGGACAGGCGACGCAGGCAACGCTCCTCGACCAAGACGCGCAGCTGGAACTGCGCACAGACAATGGCCAGGCGCTGTGGGCAAGCTACCCGCATTCGGACTCCTACACGGGCACGCTGATAGCTCTCCTTCAGCGCAAGCACGTACCCACCACCGTCAACCCACAGTCGGGCAAGGCGACCCTACACGCGACTGTCCAGTTCCTGCTACCGATCCTCATCCTCGTCACGCTATTCGCCTTCTTCATGACACTTGTGCGAGAGCAGGGAGCGGCCTTTGCGTCGTTTTCGAAGTGGAGCGGGAGCGAGCAGAAGGCCGGCGAGGGCCGGACAACGTTCGCTGATGTAGCCGGCGCCCCCGAGGCGCTGATCGAGCTGGGCGAGGTCTGCGACTACCTCGAGAACCCGGGACGCTATGCCCGCCTCGGCGCCAAGGCACCCAAGGGGGTAATACTCACCGGACCCCCGGGTACGGGAAAGACGCTGCTCGCACGTGCGGTCGCCGGTGAGGCACAAGCTAACTTCTTCTCCCTCTCCGGCTCGGAGTTCGTCGAGTCGCTGGTCGGCGTCGGCGCCGCCCGCGTGCGTGACCTCTTCCATCAGGCACGCGAAGTAGCGCCGGCCATCATCTTCATCGACGAGCTCGACGCCATCGGTCGGCAGCGAGGCGCAGGCATGGGACAGGGCAACGACGAGCGCGAGCAGACGCTCAATCAGATCCTTGTCGAGATGGATGGGTTCGGGGCAGAGTCAGGCATCGTGATCATGGCCGCGACCAACCGGCCGGACATCCTCGACAACGCGCTGCTGCGACCAGGCCGCTTTGACCGGCAGGTGGTGGTCGACGTCCCGGACGTACACGGGCGCACCGAGATCCTGGAACTGCACGCCAGCAGAAGTCCGATCTCGCCCCATGCCGACCTGATGCGCATCGCCCACCAGACGCCCGGCTTCACGGGCGCCGATCTCGCGAACATCATCAACGAGGCCGCGCTGCTCACCGTGCGTGCCGGCAAGCAACTTATTGAGCAGGAAGAGCTGGAGGAGGCGATCGACCGGGTTATGTCCGGACCCGCACGCAAGAGCCACGTGCTCTCGCGGGACGAGGTCTGGCGGATCGCCGTGCACGAGTCCGGACATGCGATCGTTGCCCGCGCGATCGGCAACTCGGCGGCGCTGCAGAAGCTCTCGGTCGTGGCGCGCGCTCGCGGGCGAGGCGGCGCGACCGTGTACTCGAGCGAAGACAAGCTCATGCTGACTCACCTCGACCTGACGAAGAATCTGATCACGACCATGGCCGGGGTGGCAGCCGAGGACTACGTCTTCGGCATGCTTTCCACCGGAGGCGAGAACGATCTCGACGAAGCAACGAAGACCGCCCATGCGATGGTTTCGGTCTGGGGCATGAGCGAGGCGATCGGACCCGTGACTGTGGGCGAGAAACCCGGCGAGATCTTCATCGCGCGCGACCTGGCGAAGACGGCGAACATCGCCGCGGCGACGCACGAATTGGTGGACAGCGAGACGCGGCGACTTACCCACGACGCCGAGGACACCGCCAAGCAGATCATCGAGATGAACAGGGCGATCCTGGAGGAGCTCGCCAACACGCTCCTCGACGCCGAGACGTTGAGCGGGCCGGCGCTCGATACGTTCCTCGAGGCTGTGCTCCCATGGCGAGCGCCGCTGGTGAAGGGCGTCAATGGCCACGTGCCACCGGTGGCCCTGCGAGAAGCCGTCGGCGTCGGCGACATCGACGGTTCGCCGGGCGGCGCCGAAGCTCCCGACTGGTCGTGAACCGTCCTGCCTCCTCCACGGCCAGCCGAGCTGTCCTCGCGATAGCGGGAGCTGCGGCTGCCCTAGCCACCGGTGGCTGCGGGGGAGTGTCAAGTGCCGCAAAGCAGACGACACCCGCAAAGCAGACGGCCGCCGCAAAGCAGACGGCCGCCGCAAAGACGGCAGAGGCACCTGCCCAGACCAACAAACTTCTCGCGACAGTCAGCACCACGGGTAGGGAAGTGACGTTGACTGATTCAGGCGGTCGCACCATCACCCGCTTGCGCAGCGGCTGGTACACGATATTCGTCACGGTTAATGCCGCAGGTGCGGATTTCCACCTCATCGGTCCTAGCGTAGACTCAGCCACCAAGGCGAAGATCCCGGGCGTGGCCCTATGGGGAGTCCATCTCCTCAAGGGCACGTACCGTTATGTGAACGACCACGACGTGCGTGCCACAACGCACGTGCTCTCCGTCTACTAATCGGGCCGCGACACAGCGCGATTCGCGCGTTGCGGCTCATCTCCCCCTCGCTACATCTCAGGGCGTGGCGGCAAATACCTGTTCGAGGTGACGCGAGACGATCTTTTCTATTGCCACCGTGCCCGTCGGGTTGTGATCGCCGCCCGGCTGGTAGGTGCGTTCCGCGAGCGCGACGCCTTCCAGAGAAAGGCCTCGGGAAAGTGCCCGCTGGATGGCGCTCGGCTCGGCGGAGCGTGCGTCGCGCGCGGCGGTCTCGAGCAGCCGGATCGTTTCGAATCCGAGACCGGGGAAGCTACCCACCGGTTCACCGCCAAACCGTTGCCTGTAGTCACTTGCGAAGCGGTGTGCCTGTGCACTTTCACGTGGGAAGCCGTAGGAAGGGAAGACAGCATCTTCAAGCGCACCGACGTTGCGCGTCAGTGTGAGTCGAGTGTCCAAGGCCGAGGTGCCTGCCACGTTCTGGGTTACGCCCTGCGCCTCGAGGCCGGCCGCCAGCTGGTTGACCAACGGAGGGGGAAGCGCGGTGAAGATGGTTGAGGGGCGCGGATTGACAGCCTCGATGGTATGCGCCAGGCTCGAGACGTCTCCCATCGTCATCGCAACCGAAGCACTACCCACAATCCGTATGCCCTTGCGCTGCGCGGCAGCACGAAAGTAGCTCGTCATCAGTTCGGCATAGTGATTGCCGGGAGCGTTTATTATGAAGACACTTCCATAGCCGACCGTGTGCATAAAGCTAGCCAGGCCCGTGGCTTCGTCGCTCGGCTCCATTCCGACGGGCCAGTACGTCGAGTAGCGTCGCCCTGCCGAGGGGTCAGGATTGCAAGGAGCGAGCAGGAGCGTCCCGTACCGGGCCGCTCCTGCGGCGAGGCTCAATTGCGATTCCGTGTCGCACGGCAGAATCAGGGCAGCGGCAGCCTCGGAGTGCAGCCGCCCCTCCACGGCAGCGGGGGAAAGGCCTTCCAGGTCCTGGGGCACAAGCTTGATCCGGATGTGCCGGGGAAGTCCGCCCGCGGCGTTGAGCTCGTCGACCGCGACCGTGGCCCCCTGAGCGATGGAGGCGTTCTGTTCGGTGAACAAGCCGGATGACGGCTGGTCGATCGCCACAACCATCACTCCGTGCCGCAGCGAGCTCGTCACAGCTGCATCCCCTTTCGGCGAAGGGGCACTTTGGACAAGCGGCTGGTTGCCGGAGACCGCAGTGACCGAACGCGCCGAGCCGCGCGACCCGTGACCACTCACTATCAAGACCACCCCAAGCACCACGGCACCGACGGCCAGCGCCGCCAGGGCCAAGCGCAAGACCCCAGAGCGACCCCGCACTCGCAGACTCAACATTTACGCAAATCCCGTGGTCGGCCGAGCCGCGAGCCTGTCCAGTTGCTACTCACCGGCCGCCGGAACGGTGTCCACGGCGCTGCCCGTGGACAGGCAGGCTAGGGTGACGAGAAGACTGCCGTCCATGACGCATACAGCCCAGCGAAGTCTCGATCTCATAAGCTGCCCGACTCCAAGCCGTAGCGAGCTTCGCGGGAATCTTCGGCCTGGCCCTGCCCTGGTCATTTCCGATCACGTCGACGAATTGTTCGAGGTACTCACAGGCACCAGACTGCTTGCTTTTCCGTCGATCGGCCTTCACTGCTGCCACTCGCGACGAAAGAAATCCTGTACCACATTTCGAATGCTCATAGCCGCTCAGTCCGCCAAGACTGTGCAACGCATCGCTCAACAGACAGGAGAGCTCATTACGAATCTGGTGCTGAATGTTTGACGACCTGACTTCTTGAAGAAGATCGCGTAGCTTGGCTTCAGGCGAGGTAGCTTGCGAGGCTTGGTAGGTGAAGTGATCGTTGTTGCTGGTCGTGCTGGTCCCGGCAGAAGTCTTGACCGTCACATCGATCGTGCCCGCAGTGTGCGCGGGATCCTTCACCGTGATTTCGGTGCCACTCACAACTTTCAGTTCTGTCGCAGCCGTCGCCCCGAACTTAGCTTCGGTCGCTCCTTCCAAATGTTCACCCCTAATCGTGACCGTCGTCCCACCAGCTTCAGGGCCTTCATCGGGAACGACACTGCTAACAACCGGAGACGCGGCGGTGACCGTCACGTTGAACGAAGCAGTCGCTTTGTTTTCGTGACCGTCGACGGCGGTGCATTCGACTTTGGTCGTGCCAACCGGGAAGGTTGCACCCGATGCGGGCAGGCAGCTCAGTGACTTGACCAGCGCGTCGGAGTCCGTCGCTTCGACGCTATAGGTAACCACCGCTCCCGACGCACTCGTGGCAGGAGTCACTATTTCCGCAGGCACCGTGATGTGAGGCGGCGTGGGGCTGTACTCGTCAGCACCGATGTCGCACCCAGTGCCACCGACATCAGGACGCGGATAACCACGCTGGTCGGTCGCCGGACACTTAGCCGGATCGCCGGCATCGATCGTCGGGCTGCCAGCCTTCTCTGAGTAGAGCGTCGTGGAACCGCCATCGTTGAGCAGCGAGGACTGCAGCAGCGGTGTCTTGTTCTGGAACTGTGCTTCGCCGCCACAGCTTGCATCAGAGGCAAGACTGTGATCGTTTGTGATGGTGTTGCTCCCGCACTGCGGCGCGCCGTTGAGGCCGACGATCGTGTTCGTCAGATTCACCGTACCCGAGCCGGTGCCCCCAACGCCGCCAGAGGCGTTATGGACGACCGTCACGTTCAGGAAGCTTGCCGTGCCTTCGTCGACAAGACCGAATTCGTGGCCGTCGGAGAGCGTGGAGTTGGTGAGATTGGCGGTCGCGCCGCTCTCAACAAAGATCTCGGTACCCAGGTTGCCTGAGATCGTCGCGTTTTCGATGTCCAGAGTCCCCCGATCTTCGATCCCAGGGCTCCCCCCCGATTCGCCGCCACTGGTGACAACGACGTGCTTGAGCGTGACCGTCACGCCTTCATTGACGAGGAACAGTTCGTGTTCAGACACCCCTCCAACCGGCGTGACGCTGCCTCCATTGACCTGCACGCCAGGCGTAGCCACGCCGACCGTGCCCGCCGGCCCCGCCACTGTCTGCACACCGCCCGTGTTGGTGAAGACCAACGATTTGCTGGGCAGATAGGCGCCAGCCGTAAGTTCGATTGTGTTCGGAACGCCGTTCGCGTTGGCTTTGGTGACCGCTTCTTCGAGCTGTTTGGAGGTGCTCACCTTAAATGTTTCGGCGCTCGCGGCGCTTGTCGCCAGCATGCCGAGACACGCCACTGCGACCATCAGCTTTAGCGCGCTGCGGCAACCGCGAAACAGGTTGATTCTCATCCCCATTTTCATCTTCACAGGCTCCTTTCTACCAGAACGCCGTCGAGAGAAAGCCGCCTGGGAAGAATATTCACACTTTAGATACACGAACTCCTCCACACAAACGGGGGAGCCGGTTTGGCCGGCTCCCCCGTTCTGCAGATCCATTGCCATGGACTAACTGCTCATGCCCCTAAACGTCCTTGTCTAGAAGTTTTCCTGGAATCCCTGCTCGAGCTTTGGCAGCCAGCTCGACGGCAGTGGTGCGTAGTGGATTTTTCCTGGTACTTCCTGCCCGGCTGAGGAGAGGATGAACGTGAAGAACGAGTACATCGTCCGCCGCTGGTCGGCTGTGAGCCGGCTGATGGCGCTCTTTCCTTCTCCATTGTTGCTGTTCAGGCCCGTGTACACCAGGTCAAACGTGAGTCCGCAGATCGGGTACTTGCTACCCAGATCCGTGGCGTTCTCGTGGTTGGCGGGCGCGCTCGCGTATCCTTCGTTGTTGTTGCTCCAGTTATCTTCGGCGTTCAGCCCGACCGCGTCGCTGTTGCTGCTGCCCGGAGGGGCCGGCAGCGCGCTGTAGAGGCAGTTGGCCGGTCCGCCGCCGATGCTCGGCGCTTCGAATTTAGTCCCCGTGGCGTTATCAACGCTCGCGAGCACAATTCCCGGCTGGCCCACTGCTTCGGCGAGGTCGATATAGCCGACGCCGCCCGCCGTTTCCTTGAGCTTTGCGATCAATTCGGGTCCACCGCTTGCGGCGCCCGTGGTGATCGCGCTGCAAGTGCCTTCTTCACCGACTTTTTGCTTGCCGGGCCATTCGGTGTTGGTCGTGAAGTACGCTTCCCAGTTCTGAGTGACGCCTGATATCACGCCACAGGTCGCACCGGTTCGTTCGTTGTCCACGCGAATCAAATACTGCTTTAGGATGTTCGTAGTCCCGGATGAATCCTGACGCACGACTCGCGTGACCGGACCCGTGCATTCTTTCAGCGTCGAGTTGGTCGCTACCAGTTCGGCGTCATTCCAATGTGCGACGTCACCACCATAGAGACGCGAAACCTCCTTCGGGGTGAACTTCAGGCTCGTCGGCACTGTACCCGTTGGGCAGCTACCTCCAGCTCCACCCGTGAGATGCACCGCAACCGTCACGGAGGAACCGCCGACCGGGAACGACATGACGTTGGCCTGGATGTCGTTGGCCGCGGGGAAGGGCGCCGACTTGGGTTCGAATGGCGGTTCGAAAGTAAGCGAGCAACCACCCGTCGCGCCCGGTGCTCCGTCGAGCTGTTCAAGCTGCGCCCGGCTGTACGGGATGTCTGTGCCCGCAAACGCATCGGTGCGACAACTTGCGGCCTTTACTCCGTTGCCCGACCCGGTGGCGCTCGCTGTAACGGCCTTCGGATAGTTGTAGGCAATCATATTGTTCCCGGCCGGGTCTCCCGAGAACTCTTCTGCAACGCTGCCGCAGAAGTCTTCGCCGTAGACTTTGGCGTATTCTTTCAACAAGATATTCTGGTAGGTCGAGCCGCGTCCACTGATCTTGCCTTCGGAGGACTGGCAACCAAGGCCTGCCGGCACCGCCGCAGAGCTTGTATCCGCAAGCACCATGCAGCAGACCATGCTGAGCCCGATCAGCAGTGCGGCAAACGGGGCCAAGATGAATCGTTTCCGAACTGCAATGTCCATATATTTCTTCCCCTTGCTGGAGTCGAGGATAACGATGATCACTGGCCTAGTTGCTCCGAACTGGTACACGGGTCATCCGCCTCTCAGTGACACGACACCAGTGACGAGCAAGAGACCCCCGCCCTGGCTGCGAAGCTTCCCAGGCACGACCCAATTATTCAGTTGGAGCGGAGGCCGGTGTTGCTCCCCGGTGAAGATCCTTGTGTCTTATCGGTGAACGTCGTTACGCCACGGTGAAGCGCGTGTCACTACAGCGTGAACGTAAGCCAAGATCAACTTGCAATAAGTGCCCACACTGGGCGCAGGTAATATTTTTGGCCTCGTCGATCGTGAACTTCCTGTGAACGTTCGATGTCCGAGATCGGCCGTCCGGCTAGCATCGTCCGCCATGCTCCGCCACTTCGGACTGCTCGCCCTGCCGTCAAGCATCCTCATCCTCGCCCTAGCCGGGGTCCCTACGGCCAACGCCGCCGAAGGTGACTCGACGGTTGCCTGCACGCGGAGCGCGACCACGACTACAACCACGACTGCAGGAGTCGAAGGCCCCCCCACGTCACCTCCCGCCAGTCCGTCGCCTGGCAGCCCGTGCTGGGTGGACGTCAACCCGTATCCCTTCGGCAGCGAAGGCACTCCGGTCGAGACCCCAGCCCAGCCGTGCTCGCTCGTCTTCACCGGAGTAGCCCCACCTGGGAGCCAGTGCGCGCTCACAGTGACGTCGATCGCATTTAGGGCCTGGAATCGAGGGCTCGCGGCTACCACCGCCAGCGAAGCACCGGCAAACAATCCCTACGGAGTCTGGCTATTCAACGGCGTCACGTGGTTCCCGAGTCCGGGCTTCCCAGGCTATAACGTCTGCCCGGGCCACACGGTCGTGTGGGCGGGCAAGCTCGACTACTGGCTGATCGGAGGACCCACCGACCTGAGTTGGAGCCGCCTGTGCCGTTTCGACGGCGCCACTCTCGAATGGGAGTCACTGGAACTTCCGGCAGCGACGAAGCAGCACGTGACCGTGGTCGCGGGCAAAGAAGAACGGCGCAGGCCGGGTGGGATCACCTCGGCCGCTTGCCTGGCCTGGAACGACTGCTGGTTCTTCGGGACCTACGGTACGGTCGTGCACTGGGATGGGACGCAACTCAGCGACGCCTCGCCGGATCCGTCGCTCAAGTGGCTACAGGGCGAATACACTGCCGCGGTCGCCCGCCAGGATCCGCAGGGCGATCCGTTTGGCGTGGCGGTCGGCGCCACGGCCGAATTCCACGGCGCCACATTGATGAGCGAAGTCCTCCCAGAACGCGAAGGGGCGCCCCCGCCCGAGATGCAGGCCTCGAGCGGTGGACCCTTCGCGTCGGTCCCGTTCACGCCGCCCACGAGCCCGCAAGAACACGATCCCTACCGGACCGACCTCGTTGCGGTCGACTTCGACGCCACAGGCCAGGGTTGGGTGGCCGGCAACCCCGCCGGGTTGCGTATTGCTTCCAGGTATGAATTCCGGCCCGCTTCGCCGTCACTCCCGCCGCCGCCCTCACCGCTCGTGCCGGTGTCGACATCCGGGGCGAGCACAACCTGCGCGGGTCCGCCGGAACGCCGTTTCACCTTTACGCCCCTCGCCTTCAACGCTGCCCAACCGACCGATTCCTTCCTGTGGTCTTCGATCGCGGTCATCCCAGACTCGGGCGAAGCGCTTGCGGGCGGCAGCTTGCTCCCCCATAAGGAAGGTACCGTAGAAGACCCAAATGCGAGACCGGTCGAAGGCGAACCCGTCATCGCCCAGGCGGCCTGCGACGGAGCCACCACCGTCACGCGCTTTCGCGTCGAAGACCCAACCTACAAAGGCTCCCTGCCCAAGCCGCCGCTCGTGCCCGCCGACCGCGAAGGCTACGTGAGCGCGATCGCCGCCAACGCCCCCAACGACGCGTGGGTCGCAACCAGCACGGGCAGCCTTTTCAACGAAACCGGGAACTCTGTGCTGCAGCCACCCCATCTCTACCGACTGACCGATGGATCCAAGCCAGACGCCCCGGAAGGCAACGACCTCGAAGAACGGCCGCTGGAACTCAACCTCGATCCGCCGATCCTCGTGCTCGAACCCCCACCACCGCCACCACCATCGCCTGCCCCAGAGACCGTCACCAAGACGCACAGGATCAAGCTGCCGCCAGCTATATACAGCGTCAAATCCAAGCTGCACGGCAAGCGCAGCCTCAGTCTCTACCTGAGTTTTAGGATACGCCGCCCGGTCACGATCGGTGCACAGGCCCTTCGGCACGGGCGCGTTGTCAGCGAGGCTCGTCCGCGGCGCTTCGCGGGCGACCGAGGGCTGCTGATCCTCAAGCTCAATCGCAAGCGCTGGCCGACAAAGGTGCGTTTCGTCGCGTGAGCAACGCCTGCAAGTAACGGCTTCTTCACCACACACCTGCGCGAGGACTTCAAGATGCCCGCTTCTGCGTGGCGTGATGCGCGAACGGTTGGTTACGCCGAAGGCCATGAACCAGACACTTGTGAGATCTCAGATGACGACGGTACTCGCGTGAGGAGGTTCATCCTTCTTGCGCTCGTCTTCGCAGGCACCATCGCCGCCGCCCCGCCCGACAGCGGTGCATCGACGATCGCCGAAACGCAATCCGGATGGGTTGCTTCCGCCTCAGGACAAGAAGGAGACTTGACGTCCGGCAGCAGCGCGGCTTCCTTGACCACGCCCTCCCTACCTCCATCGACCCAAGCCTCCACCTCAGCTTCACCCGCCTCGCCAGCCTCAACGACACCCGAAGCACCAGAAACCACACCGACATCCACGACGCCCCCAACAGTCCCGCCCCCTGTCGTGGTTTCACACAGCCAGCAGCCGACCGAGGCCACCCCGAAACGCCGCTCGCCGCGGACGCATGCCAAGAGGCAACCAGCTGTAGTTAGAGAAACCAGCGGCGCAATATCAGGGACGCCCTCGCCGTTCCGCCCCGCTGGGACCCCGCCCCCCGCACCCAACCCAAGCGTGTTCGAACCGCTCATACCCCCGTCCGCTCTGATGCTCCCAGGCACGAGCCCAGTGCTGAACTTCTTCATCGACACCTACCGCACACCGCCCTTCCTGCTGCCTATCTACCTCGCCGCCGCCGAGCGCTACGAGGTTCCTTGGCAGGTACTGGCCGCCATCAACGAAGTTGAGAGTAACTACGGCTACGACCTCGGCGTCTCTAGCGCCGGCGCGGAGGGGTGGATGCAATTCCTTCCGGAAGAGTGGTCCGCCTACGGCGTGGACGCCAACGGCGCCGGCGTGCGCGATCCCTACAATCCAGCCGACGCGATCTTCGCGGCCGCCCGCTACCTTCAGGCAGCCGGCGCCGCTCACGATTTGCGCGCAGCGATCTACGCTTACAACCACTCCTCGAACTACGTCGAATCGGTGCTGCTGCGCGCCCGACTGCTCGGGAAGACCCCGCGGTCGATGATCGGCGGCCTGGCGGCGATCGTCGATGGACGCATTCCCGTTGAGGGCGCAGGCAAACTCGCGGCGACACCCGCGTGGGCCAAGGTGGCCACCGCCCCTGGCGCTTTGAGGTCCACCATCGTGGGAGCGAACATCGCTACCGCTCCAGGCGCGCCCGTTCTCGCCGTTCAGAGCACCGAGGTCATCCGCATCGGGCGCAGTGCGAAGCTGGGTCGCTTTATAGAGCTTCGCGACGGCTACGGTGACGTCTACACCTACGCCAGGCTTGGCCGGGTCCTCAAGCGCTACAAGGTTGCGGTGCAACCACGACCCAACGGCTCAGCAACGGCGCCGAGCGGGCACGCGGCCCGGCCCATTGGAATGCGATTGGCGCCGCTGCGCAGGGGCACATGGGTCGCGCCCGGGACCGTGCTCGGCAACGTGGCGGACCGCTCGCGTGGGCAGCGAGCACGCTTCCTCTTCGAGGTCCAACCTGCGGGCGCCGGAGCGATCGATCCGCGCCCGCTGCTCGAGGCCTGGCGTCTGCTTGGCCAAGCACAGGGGGTCCCCCAGCGGGGCACTCAGCCGCTCTTCGGCCCGAACGCCCGCGACGGGCTCATCGAGGAGATATGGTTGATGAGCAAGCGCCAGCTGGAGGCGCGCCTGCTGTCCGATCCAGCGCTGCGCAGGACGATCTCCACGTTGGAGGGTGTTCCGATCCGCGGCAACCACCCTCCAGGCTTGCTTGCCAAGCTGGCGGCCGCCACGCTCTCCTCGAGCGCCGACCGGCCCGGCCCGGTGCTGGGCAGCGCGCAGTGGCCAAGGCTGATCGCTCGTATATCGCGGCTACCACAACCGCACGTGCCGCGGCGACCGACCAGCGCCGCGCTGGCCGACACTCCGAGCTCGCCCGCGCCGGCCGCCTCGCTGCCTGTCTGGCTGCCGTCGGAGCTCAGCGGCTCTGCGCCCGCGAGCCAGACCGATGCTCCCGCGGGCCAGGGCACGCCGCCGAGCTCCGGCGAGGACCCGCCAAGTCTCGCTTTCCCCTTCACTAGCCCGACCGCGCCGGGTGCGGCGCTGCTTGTCCCGACATCCCTGCAATCCAAACCGACGGTCATCCTGGAAACCGGACCGGCCGGACCCGACTTCATAAGTGAATCACTCGTCACCCTCAAGCTCAACACGACACTGGCCTCCGGATCGATCGAATCGATCGTGTTCGAGATTCGACCGGACGAGAGCACAACCTGGCAGGAAGTCGAAAGTACGAAGAGCCCAACCCAACCGTACGCATTCCTGCACCCGGAAGAAGAAACAGCACAGGACGGTCCGTATGAACTACGTGTCGTCGTCACTGAAAAGACAACGCACACCCAATATGAATCGCCGACGATCGAACGGCTGATCGTCGTAGGGGAATCGCCTGTCGTGAAGCTCGCCGTCCCCGAATCGCCGCTCCGCGGCGTGATCAAGCTCCAAGCCGAAGTCCCTCACGGCGCCGAAATCCAGCCAATCCGCTTCGAATGGGCCCCCTCGGGCACCGGCGCCTGGAGGCCGGTGCCCACTGTGCCCAGCGGAAGTGAACCCACGAGTTGCGTCGGCACGGCGACCACGGCCTGCCTCGATACCGCGACGAGCGAAGCGCCGAACGGTCGTGACGACTTCCGCGTCGTGCCGGCCGGCGGGGAAGGCCTCAGCTTCGTCTCGCTCCCCGTGCGCGGCCGACTGGTGGACAACACCCCGCCGGAAGTGGGAAAGGTCGAATTGGAACCACCCGGCTCGCCTTTGAGCGGCGATGTCACCCTCAAGGCGACGGCCAATGATCCCAGCCTCCCAAATGGAGAACCGGGCTCGGGCGTTGCATCTGTGATCTTTGAACGGACCCGGGCCGGCAGCGCAGCCTGGACGCGGCTCCCCGGAGGCGAAGTGACGGTTGCCTCCTCCTCGAGTGCCACTTACACCCACCGGCTGCACACCGAAATCTTGGAAAATGGCCGCTACATGCTCCGTGCGCGCGCCATCGACGCCGCCGGCAATCAGGCGACCTCGCAGGAAACGGAAGTCGAAGTCGCCAACACAGTGTCGGCGGCCGCGGTCTCGGCATCGATCACCGGCGTGGTGGCGCCCGCCGAAGACATCACGATCCTTGGCACCGTCTCCGCCGGCGCCAGCCCGCAGCACGAAGCGGAAACCTGGGCCTACGGCATCACCCGCGCGCCACCCGCGGCGACGGGTGCAGGCCGGCTCGAATACACGGCCGAAGGGCACCAGCTCGTGCTGCTGCGCTATGCACAACAGAGCGGCTGGCAGATCGCCGACGTGCCGCGCGAAGCCGGCGGCGCAAAGCCGTTCCAGTTGGTGCCCGCCAACGAGCTCGATATCAATGCCGGCGGCGGGATCAAAGTAACCGGCGCGATGGCGCCCTCCGGCGAGGCGTGGCTGGGTCTGGTCGAGACCCCGCGCGAAGGCGCCAAGACGATCGGCTTCTTCCACAGAAGTCCTGGCGGTCGGTTCGAATACGACAAGAGCGCCACGGAAACCACGCTGCCCCTACTGGAATCAGGCAAAGCGCAACTGCGCCTCGGCCAGGATCCTGAAGGGCATGTGTACGGCATGCTGAGCGCGAACACCCCTGAATATGCACTTCTGAAGGAAGGCACATGGACGCGCGAAACACCTTTGCAGCGGCCCTCCGGCATCCCCAGCAGCGAACCGATGACCCTCCGAGTCGGCGACGTCCAGGGTCCAGACGAAGCCTGGGGCGCGTTCTCGCTCCCCAATCCTCAGGGGCATGGGCTCATCCTGGGCCATCTCTACAACCGCGAATGGCACTTTCCCCCCAGCGGGCTCGGCCTCGATGCGCTCGACCTCAGCGGCGCCTTGGGCGGTCACAGCAACTACGTCGAACCGACAGCGCTGAAGGTCGAGCCGGGCGGCGGCGCCGTCTGGATCGAAGCGAAGGTCTATCTGAACAACCACGAAAGCGGCCACGTGGTGGCGCGCTATGACGGAAGTACCGGCAAGGTCACCAACTCGTGGTGCACCCTGCCGGTGGGCAACTCCTGCGAAGAACCGCTCGGCTCGGCGGCGGTGCCCGATGCGTTCTTCACAACCGAAAGCGGACCGGTCGCGCTTTCGCTGCACGAAGGAGTCGTCGACGTCTACGTCCGTGGTCGCTGGACGAGCGTACTGGCACCCGGCCACGGGCCGGAAAATGGGGATGCGTTCACCGGGCCAAACGCCGGCTGGCTTGGCGGCACGAAGGCACTCGGGCAGTGGTCCTCAGAACAGAATTCGAGTCTGCTCACACCGTGGCCGCTGCCCGACCGCTCGCCCTTGACAAGCGTCGCGCTGGCGCCAGGCAGCGGTGCGGGGGCCGGCGAATCGGGTGCGCTGGCCGTCGGCCTAGACGGCGCGACGTTGCGCTACGACGCTTCAACCGGCTGGCAGGTCGAGCCCGCCGCCCCACGCGCCCACCACCTCAACCTGCTCGGCGTCGCCTTCAACGGACCCTCCAGCGCCTTCGCCGTCGGACAGTTCGGCGTCATTCTGCGCTGGGACGGCACGTCCTGGTCTGAAGATCCGCAGTCGATCTCGCTCACACTGTCACAGCTCAACGCCGTGGCGTTCGCCGCCAACGGCGAAGGCTGGGCCGTGGGAGCCAACGGGACGATCCTTCACTACGACGGGCAGAGCTGGAGCATCGAAGATCCTCCCCCCGCCGCGTCTGGGGAGAACATCAGCTCGGTCGCGGTAGCTGGCTCGGAAGCCTTCGCGGTCGCGGGCGGCAACCTGATCAAGCGCCGGCCCGGCGGCAGTTGGGAAGCGCTTGAAGAATCGCTGCTACCGAACAACCCAAAGCCCGCACCAGGCCAGTTGCGCCTAGTCGCCGGCCTGCCGGACGGGGGCGTAATCGCGGCCGGACGCTCGATCATGCTCGTTCGCGAAGCGCCCGGCCGAGGCTTCGAATACGCCGAACAGCCGCTGTCGGGCATCGCCGTCGCGCTCGCGCCGTTCCGCGAAGCCTCCGGCAAGCTGCGAGCCTATGTTTCGGTCGCGCCGCCGGTCAACCTGCTGAGCGGTGAAGTCGCCGGCTTTCCCCCCGGCGACGGCGAGCTTCTGCGCCAGAGCGAAAGCGGCTGGCAGGATCTGAGCCGCTCGCAATACGCGGGGAACGCGATCGCTGGTGACGGGGCGGTCAAGAGCGACCCTGTGCTGGCCCTCGCCACCGACCCAACCGGCGAGCACGCCTGGGCTGTCGGCGGCTACGACGGCACCGAAGACGCCGCCCACCAAGGGACCACCGAAGTCCTCTCAGCCCGCCCCGCCGGCTGGAGGACCGCGTCGATCTGGCGCTATGACACGACAGGCAACGCACGGCCCTCCGGCCTGACCTCCGCGGCCCCAAGCCTTCCGGCCAAGCCAGGTGTGGTCTCCTTCGCCTTCTTCACAAGCCCCGAGTGCAAGGTGCAGTGCTCGGCGGTGCCCGACGCCCAGCCCGATGTGAACCTGAGCGCGGCGGCCAAGCAGATCGCGACCTACGCCGCGCAGCCGGGGGGTCCGGCGTTCGCCATGCTTGGCGGCAACGCCGTTGGGCCGCTGGAACACGAAAAAGGTGCGGAACCGGCGGCTGACTTCGCCCGCCTGCCCGAACTGCTCGCGCCGCTCGGCGGCCTGCCGACATTCGCGGCCATCGGCCGCTCCGACCAACCATATGAAACGCCCTTCTCGGAAGCATTCGCGGAAGCCCCGGAGCCGTTCGGCACAGGGGCGCCGGCCAGCGGAATCGCGCCGGTCTCCTCGGGATCGCTGACGCCGAACGGAGACGTCCATCGCTACTACGCCTTCGACGCTAACCAGAATGGCGCGACGCTGCGCGTGATTGTGCTCGACGACGCCGAAGGCCAACTCGAAGCGGGTGCGCCGACAACAGGGCAGCGGGGTTGGCTCGAAGAACAACTCGCCGCCGCCCATGGGCGAGGGCTCCCGGTGGTGGTGATCGCCGCCACGCCGCTGCAAAGCCTCAAGGAAGGCGAATCCGTCGCCGCGCTGCTCGCGAGCTCGGGCGTGCTGGCAGTGTTCACGACCAGCGAACGGCGACTTGACGAACGCCGTCTCGTTCCCGAAAACCCTAACCCTGGGGCGGCCCAGATACCCGAGTACGAGGGCGCGTCGCTCGGCTACCAGAAGCCCCAGAACAACGGAGTGAAGTGGTACTTCGTGTCGGCCGATACGCACGCGCGAGAAGTTCAGGTCGCCGCTGTGCCCGTGATCGAGTCGCTCGCGCTCAAGCCACTGGATGGGCTGAGCGTCGCCAGGAGTCTGACGCTGCAATTCGAAGCGATCGCCCGCCGCCCCCCGGGCACGCTGGCCACGATCGCCGGGCGCTCAGAAGAACCGAGTGAACCGGGCGAACCGTTTCCCGGCTACGACAACTACGTTGAAATCCCAGCGCCGAGCTGCGGCACGAGACCGTGCGTGCAGCCCAGCTACGCATTTACGAGCTCAGACCCGACGATTGGCGCCTTTGTGGAACCCAGTGGCCCGGGCTCGCCGCTGCCCAAGCTGGGCGCCGACGGGCACCCGATTGCCTCCTCCACTTCGAATCTGTTCTGCGCGTACAACGCGGGCACGACCGTCGTCTCGATCACCACCGGCCTCTTGAGCTACTCGCTGCCGGTCACGGTCAAGCCGGGCGGCTTCGGGTCCCCCTGCGGCACGGTCTACCGGCCAGGTGTCGGCGAAGTGATCAGAGTCCACACCGCCCAGTCGCAGGGCAGAGTAGGTGGGGCGACGGCACCGCCTCCACCTTCGCCGGCGCCCGCAGGCACGTTCCCGGCGGCGCTTACCACGATTCCGCCTGCGCCGGCGCCGCCACCAGCGCCGCCCGCGCCGCCAGCGATCAAGCCGCTCGCGCCGCCGGTGACCAAGCCGATAGCGGTAGAACCGCCCCTGCCCGCGCCGATCGAAAGCGTGGTCGCACCGCTGGCGATCCTGCCGGCGGCCACTCCTCCGGTCGAGCCGATACCACCGGGCGCCAGCGGCTATGCCCAGAGCCCCTCGGCGGCCGAGCGCAAGGAGAAGGCGCGCAAACAGGCGAGCCAGTCGGCATTCTCGACACGGCCGTCTGGCGTGAGCGGTGAAGAGTGGTTCTATGTAGCCGTCGGCGGCGCCACACTGCTGGCTCTGCTATTGGGCGCACAAGCGTTGCCCGCAGGACCCAGGCCCCGTCCTGCTTTGTTGCTCGAACGCACTTCCAGCGAGGACCGCCGCCGCACCAGACGGAGGTTTCGGTAAGTGTATTTGCCAGTGCTGTCCTCGGCATACCGTGACCCTCCGCGGCCGGCCACTCGCCGACATCATCCCAGCCGCCACCTCGGCCAACGATGATCGATTGCGCCAGTTGGTAGTTCAAGGGCGGCTGGTGGCGCCCACGCACGCGCTACCCAGGCGGGCAACCCCCACCCGTGAAGAGCGATCGCAGCGCGTCGGGATTGGTGCTTCCACATGTTTGTCCGCGACGTTGATGGTGTTCCGGAGGGGACGATCTCGTCGATGCTGTCGAGCAGGTCGCAAGACAGCTCCGTGTCGTCGGCGGTGAGGTAGGACTAGGTGCTCCGTCGTGCGCGGGCTAATGATCGCGGAGATGACCGCGGGGTGGCGAAGCGAGCGGCGACGGAGCGATGCAAGTAACGGTGAACGAGGAGGATGTCTCGCTCACGAGGCCACCTCCGGTGATGGGATTTCGACCGCGTGGTCCACGAAACTCCGGTCCGAGCGTCGATCTTGGCGAGCGTGGACGAGTTCTTGGCTGGCTCCGCAGAGCGCCCCGGCAGGGCATAGCTCGGCGGCCACCGTGCGGCGGGGATTGCGGATCCCGACGAACGCAATGAGACCCCCGCTCACGACGAGGATGGCTGCGATCGTGTCCGCGACGCGGAACGCATGCACCGACGCACCGTCGAAGGCCGTTCTGAGAAGAAGCCGCTCTCCAGGGTGTACTCCCTGCAGGCTCGGCGCGCCGAGAGGCTGTCGCTTGGCGCGGCTGATGGCCGCGCGGCCAGCGGGATCGATCGCGGATCGGCCCAGCGTCGCGTCGACGCGACCGGCAAACGCAATAGAGACGACAGCGCCCAGCACAGCGACCGCGAAGAGCTGCGCGACGCGTGAGAGCGTCGTATTCACCGCGGCGGCGACACCTGCGTGATCCTCCTCCACTGCCCCAAGGACCGTGGCGGTCAACGGCGCGACAAGCATCGCGAGTCCCAACCCGAAGACGAGCAGCGCCGGCAGCACCTCGCTGAGGTAATCCGCGCGCCGATCGACACGCGCCAAGAGCAGAAGGCCGCCTGCGGCGACGAGCGCCCCAAGGCTTATCAGCACCCGCGACCCGATGCGGTCGGCGAGCGCGCCGAAGCGACGGGAGAGCACGATCATCAGCAAGGTGACCGGCAGAAGCGCAAGCCCCGCTTGAACGGGGCTGTAGCCGCTGACCTCCTGCAGAAACACAGGCAGCAGAAAGATCACACCCCCCAGCCCAAGGTAGGCAGTCAGGGTCGCCACGTTTCCGATCGTGAAGTTGCGCTCGCGAAACAGGCTCAGTGGGAGCATCGGCGCCCGGACTCTCGCCTCGCGCGCAACAAACGCGATCGCTCCCAGAATCCCTGCCGCGAGCGAGCCGATCACCAGGGTGCTCCATCCACGCGCAGGCTCCTCGGTCACAGCGAACACCAAACCCGAGAGCGCGAGCGCCGCCAAGAAGACACCGG
>DASYNL010000006.1:0-5282 GCA_036008605.1 Solirubrobacteraceae bacterium
CAAGCTTCTTGAGCATCAGCAGCGGACCGACCGGCAGGATTGCTGCGAGCGCCACGTTGTTGTCCTTCAGCTGCTTGCGAAATGCACGGCAGCGCTCGCAGTCGCGCACGTGGCGACGTACCGCTGGGCTCGACTTGACCAGGCCCTCGGCGACTTCGCCGAGCTCCATGCGAGCCTCTTCACAGGTCAGCTTGCGCGCCTCGGCGGCCTCGGCGAGCGAGATGCGGGCGCGTACCAGCAGCGACTTGACCGCCGGCACAGTCGTTTCCATCGCGTCCGAGATCTGCTCGTAAGAGAGTGCGTCGATCTCGCGCAGCAAAAGCGCGGTGCGCTGGGTCTCCGGGAGTTCCTGCACGTCGCCGATCAGCTGACGGAAGCTCTCGCGACGCATCACCTTGTCGGCCGTCGACACACCGTTCTCGGCGAAATGCACATCCATCGAGTCCACGCCGATCGCGCTCGCCTTGCGCAGGTGGTTGAGCGAGCGGTTGCGCGCGATCCGATACAGCCAGGGACGCACGTTGATCTCGCGCTCGTCGGCGAGGATCGCGTTGAAAGCGGCCGCGAACACCTCTTGCAGCACGTCTTCGGCATCCTCCTTGGAACCGAGCATGTGTCGGCAGAAGGCAAGCAGGCGCGACTGGTAGCGCGAGAAAAGGGTCTCGAAGGCCGCGTGCTGCCCGCGCCGGATCAGCGCGATCAGGCGCTCGTCGGACTGCAGCCGCAACAGAGCCGATGGGCTTCTCAAGCCGGGCGCTGCTGGGGCTTTTAGTGCTGAGACCTCCACGGCGGTCCTTTCGCTGTTCTGCAACTAAATACACGCTAGCGCGCAAGTAGTTGCGGTCTTTATGAAGTATCGCTGCCCAGGCACAAGCCCAGCTAAACGCGACGATGCGCGCCGCAAGGCGACGGTGGCACGTCCCGTGCGGGACGTGCTCAGGGCGAGGTTCCGGTCAGGGAACGCAAAACCTCCAATACAAGAGACTCCGGACCAGATCAGAGCGTCTATTTGTGCTCCACGCTGGACATCAGCGATATGCACTGGACTAGAGTGCCAAGGTCAGGCCCGGGTGGCGGAATTGGAAGACGCCGTCGACTTAAAATCGATAGTCCGCAAGGGCGTGTGGGTTCGAGTCCCACCCCGGGCATCCCCCTCAAGTAAAGTCGCGGGCCGATGTCCAGCCCAAGCACGCAAGAGACCGACCAGGCCCAGGAGCTGCACGGCGGGCGCTTGATCGCTAGACGCCTGAAGGCAAATGGTGTGAGCAAGCTGTTCACGCTCTCCGGCGGGCACCTGTTCTCGATCTACGATGGCTGCCGCGAGGAGGGCATCGAGATCGTAGATGTCCGCCACGAGCAGACTGCTGCGTTCGCGGCCGAGGGTTGGGCGAAGGTCACGCGCGAGGTGGGCGTCTGCGCGCTGACTGCCGGGCCGGGCGTGACAAACGGGATGAGCGCGATGGCAAGCGCCCAGGCCAACCACTCGCCGATGCTCGTGCTCGGCGGCCGCGCTCCGGCGATGCGCTGGGGGCAGGGGTCTTTGCAGGAGATCGACCACGTTCCGTTCGTGCGTCCCCTGTGCAAGCTGGCGACGACCGCCCAGAGCACCGCGGAGATCCCGGGCTTGGTGGATGAAGCGTTCGCGAGCGCGCTTGCCCCGCATGGTGGGCCGACGTTCTTGGACTTCCCGCTCGACTACGTGTTCATGAGTGCTCCAGAAGTCGATGGTCTCCCCCCGCGTGCGGGCCATGGCCCGCATAGAGCTGATGCTCAGGCGATCGAGCGCGCCGCGCGTTTACTCGCCGAGGCTGAGCGGCCCGTCGTAATGGCCGGCACCGATCTTTACTGGGGACACGGCGAGCGCCATCTGCTCGAGTTGGCCGAGACCCTGCGCATTCCGGTCTTCCTGAATGGCTTGGCGCGCGGGTGCGTGCCGGCAGACCACGAGCTGTTCTTCTCGCGCACCCGCTCGCAGGCTCTCAAAGGTGCTGACGTGGCGCTCGTGATCGGCGTGCCGATGGACTTCCGCCTCGGCTTCGGCGGCTCCTTCGGCGATGACACAGCGATCATCGCGATCGACGTGTCCGAGCCGCAACGTGCGCATCCGCGCGAACCGACTGTGGAGCTGTACGGTGAGCTGGCATCGACGCTCGACGATCTGCGTACGGCTGCCGGCGGCAAGGCGCTTGCAAGCGCAGCTTGGCTTGACGAGTTGCGCGCTGCCGAGAGCGAGCGACGCGTCGCCGAGCTCGCCGAGCTCTCCGACGATCGCTCTCCGCTGCACCCGATGCGGCTCTATGCGGAGCTGGCAAAGGTGCTCGATCGCGACGCGATCGTGATCGGTGACGGGGGCGACTTCGTGTCCTATGCGGGACGCGTCATCGACAGTTACGCACCAGGTTGCTGGCTTGACCCGGGTCCTTTCGGGTGCCTGGGCACGGGTCCGGGCTACGCGCTGGCTGCAAAGCTGGCTCATCCGGAGCGCCAGGTTGTGCTGCTGCTAGGCGACGGCGCCTTCGGCTTCTCTGGCATGGAGTTCGACACCCTTGCTCGTCACGGGATCAACGTCGTGGGTTTGATGGGCAACAACGGCATCTGGGCTTTGGAGAAGCACCCGATGGAGTTCTTGTATGGCTATTCGGTGGCGGCGGACCTGCGCCCGGCCACGCGCTACGACCAGATTGTGGAGGCGCTCGGGGGCTATGGCGAGCTCGTGGAGCGCGCGCAAGATGTCGTCCCAGCGCTCGAGCGTGCCTTCGCGTCGGGCAGGCCGGCGCTCGTGAACGTGCTCACCGATCCGAGCATCGCCTACCCGCGCAAGTCGAACCTGGCCTAGCTGCGAGCAGGCGAGCCCCGGCGCCGGGCGCGAGTGGAGATGCCCATGGCTATCAGGCTCGTGTGGTCGTGCCTGTGCCCAGGCGGCGATGCGGCGAGCTTGCACAAGGAAGCCGCCCGGGTGGGCGGCTTCCTCGGGGGCTTGGCCTCGAGACAATGGCAGGGGTGCGCATCTCGAAGGCCGGGTAGGGTGGCCCGCAAGCGGATAGCCGATCGCTCGGCGGTGCTCGGGCCTATGGGCCGGTCGTGAAGGGACGCGGCAGAGCCCCACACCTCCACTGCCGGTAAGTCTTCTTCGGCTTGCGAGGACAAACGGATTAATTGGATAGATGTTCGTCCAACGACTGTCCAGAACGGCTCCTCGCGAGTCAGCCGAGTCCGTCAGGTGTCGCGCTGTCTGTGCGCTCAACCGAGGCCGGCAAGGCGCAGGGTGCCCCCGCGCAGGATGTCGTGCTCGGATACCTCGACGTGATCGAGGTCGAATGCCTTCATCGCCTCCTCCAACAAGATCATCCCCGCCACGATCGTCGGCGCTCGGTCCGGGTGCAAGCCGACCACTTCGCGGCGTCGAGCTTCGGTCATGTCGGCAAGGCGCGCGATCAACAACTCGACTGTTGCAAGTAGCAGTTCATAGCCGTGCACGCGCTCGGGGTCGTAGGGATCGAGCTCTTGGTCAATCGCGGCAGCCGAGGTAGCGGTACCAGCAACCGCGATAGCGCGCGTGACGGCTTTGCGCTGCTCTGCGGGCAAGCCGCCGAGGAAGATCGTGCGGGTGTCGGCGGCCAAATCCTGCAGCTCGGCAGGGGTGGGAGGGTCGCTGTGGATGTGGCGCTCGCTCATGCGCAACACGCCTGCTTGTACGGAGACGTGAAAGCTTGCCGTGTGATCGGTGCCGACGATGAACTCGGTCGAACCCCCGCCAATGTCGATCACGACCGTCGGCTCGGTTGCGGTGTCCGCGTCGCGGTCGCTCATCGCCCCAAGGAATGTCAGCTGCGCCTCTTCGTCGCCGGAGAGGACACGCGCGTCCAGCTCGAACTGGGAGCGCACGAGCTCGGTGAACTCGGCGCCGTTGGCGGCGTCACGGACAGCTGAGGTGAGCACGGCAAGGTTCGCCTCGCATCGGTAGCGGTCGATCGTGGCGCGGTAGTTCTCAAGCGTGGCTTGTACGCGCCCGATCGCCTCCGCGGAGAGCATGCCGCCGCCGTCGACTTTGTCGCCGAGGCGAGTCACCTGCGACTCGCGGTGTAGCTCCTCGACGGTGCCTGTCTCGGGGTCTACGTCGGCGACGAGCAAGCGCGTAGAGTTAGTGCCTATGTCGACGACGGCTGTGCGCAAGGGTAGGAATCGTAGAGGCCGATGGGGGCTGGTGGGGTTTTGATCGATTCGTGTGATGCCCGGCGTATGCGCGAGGCATCACACGTGTGAGCCGGTGCGATCGAGTACCCAGGCCTTATGGGGAGTCAAGCTTTTTGCTAGAACATGTGGAGCGACGCGGGGTGGAGCAGTCTGGTAGCTCGTCGGGCTCATAACCCGAAGGTCGCGGGTTCGAATCCCGCCCCCGCTATGCAACGAAACCCGCTCAGTTGAGCGGGTTTCGTGCTTTCTGGGGTCTGTCCTAGGCGCACGCGGAGGGCCGGGTGTGAACAGAAGTGCAAACACCAGCCTGAGTCTGCCTAGTGCGCCGAAGGCATCTGAGGGTCCGGCCTGGGCGTACCGGACCGCAGGTTTGGGTCCGCAGCTATGCGGAATCTTGGCCATCGATTGGGTAGTCCCCCGCCGCGACGGTGCCGGCGCCGCGAGGGTTGCTAGTCTGATGGGCGGTCAATCCACATGGGTGGCCCTGCCTTCACGTCTTTGGACGGCTGGCAGTCAAAAGATTGCTTGAGCCCATTGAGGCCAGGCTTACCTATCGGGCTTGTCCCGGAGGAGAGAAAAATGAGTCAGAAGATTGAGGTTACCTTCACGGGCGTCGAGTCAGCTAGGCGTCTTCAGAACGCAGCAGACGCAAAGCGCAAGATCGTCCGTCACACGTTCGACGTTCAAGCTGGCAGCATCGCGCCCGATCTGCTCCTCGAACTTGATGGGCCGAATCCGCGAACGCCAAATATTCGTAAGAAGGCAGCAAAGCAGCTAAAGGACAGCCTGATCGGGGCTGACCCGAGCACTGTTGGCGCCTTCCATCTCGCTCACGCTGGAGTCCGTGGCGTTGTCAAGTCTTTCAAGCGAGTCGATGACACAACCTACAAGGCCGTTTTCGAGACTGGATCTGGGACGAAGTCAGAGGACCACGGGATCGCTAACGGGCTCCACACCGTCGCCGTCATCGGTGAGGCCCTTAAGGGTGGCGAAATCCCACCCGAGCAGTACGTAACATTTACTCTGATCGAGAACGTTCCCCGCACACTGGTCCCCTATGTCGGTGAGGGGCTCAACACGAACATTCA
>DASYNL010000007.1:0-33375 GCA_036008605.1 Solirubrobacteraceae bacterium
TTGCGCGCGCGCGCCATGTCGATGAAGTCGATCACGATGATCCCGCCGATGTCGCGCAGGCGCAGCTGGTTGACGACCTCCTCCGCGGCCTCGAGGTTGGTCTTGGTGATCGTGTCCTCCAGGCCCGCCCCCTTGCCGCGCCCGATGAAGCTCCCGGAGTTAACGTCGATGACGGTCAGCGCCTCGGCGTAGTCGATCATCAGGTAGCCGCCGCTCGGCAGATCGACACGCCGGGACATCACCCCGTCGATCGCCTCGGTCACCTTGTAGGCGTCGAGCAGCGGCTCAGGCCCCTCCCACAGCTCGACGCGCTCGACCAGCTCAGGAGCGGTACGCGCGAAGAAGGATACTAGGCGGCGATGCTGCTGCTCGTCGTCGACGATCGCCCGCTCGAAGTGCTCGGAGAAGATGTCGCGCACGACCCTGACCGACAGGTCGGCCTCCTGGAAGACCATCGCCGGCGCCTGGGTCTCCTCGACGCGCTTGCACAGCACCTCGTGCAACTTGTGCAGATACAGCAGCTCGCGCTCGAAATCCGCCCGCTGCGCGCCGTGCGCGGCGGTGCGGATGATCGCTCCCCCCTTGCCGATCTCGAGCTTGGCGGTCTGCCGGCGCAGTCGCTCGCGCTCTTTGTCCTCGAGGCGTCGTGAGACGCCGATGCCCTCACCGGTAGGCGCGTAGACCATGTAGCGTCCCGCGATCGTCAGCTCCATCGACAGGCGCGCGCCCTTGGTCTTCAGCGGGTCCTTGACGACCTGAACGACGATCTCCTGTCCCGGCTGGAGCAGCTCTGAGATCTTGCGTCCGCCACTGCCGCGGCCGCGCTTGGGCGCCTCAACTCCCGGGAGCACTATCTCATCGACGTGCAAGAAGCCGTTCTTCTCGAGGCCGATGTCGACAAACGCGGCCTCCAAGCCGGGCAGCACATTGTCCACCTTGCCCTTGTAGATGTTGCCGACGATCGAGCGCCCGCCGCGACGCTCGATGTAGAGCTCAGCTATCCGATAGCCGGCACCGGGCCGAGCGTTCGAGCGCTTGGCGCCGCGCCCGGCAGAACGTGAGGCGCCGGGCGTTCCGGCTGCCTCCAAAAGCGCCACGCGCGTCTCTGCGCGATCGACGCTGACAAGCACTTGCTTTCTCAATTTGATCCAGTCTTTCGAGATCTGTAATGGGTGGGGCGGGCGGGGCTTGGACCCTCGCGGCCCGTGCTATAGCCGACTCCCACGCAAGCGGGCGCCGGACCCTTGCGGTCTGCGGCGCGGCCTTTGCTGGTTGGTGGGAAGTCTCGGCTGACATCTTCTCTAGTGGCGGACAACGCGACCCTTCAGCGCCTGTGAGGCGCGTCCTTGGACGTAGATCGATTGCAGTAGACCCACTGCCAACAGGGTTGTGATGACCGACGATCCGCCATAGCTCATTAGAGGCAACGTCACGCCGGTAATCGGCATTATCCCAACTGCCATGCCAACGTTGACGAAGACCTGAAACATCAGCATAGCCAGGACCCCGGCGGCGACCAACGAGCCGAACAGGTCCTTGGACATCGTGAGGATCCGCAGCGTGCGCCAGATCAGCAGCGCATATAGCGAGAGCACTAGCGCCGCACCGACGAAACCGTACCGCTCGCCGACGGCGGCGAAGACGAAGTCGGTTTCGCCCTCGGGCACGTATTTGCCTTCGATCTGAGTCGATTCGCCGCCACCGCGGCCGGTCTTCTGGCCTGAGCCGATCGCGACCTTCGATTGCAGTTGTTGGTAGGCCCCTTCGCCGGTGCTGCCCGACGGATTCAAAAAGACGGTCAGGCGTTCTTCCTGGTAGGGCTTGAGTACGTGCACGCCGACCGCGGGCGCGGCCACCAGCACGATCGCACCCGAGACGATCACGAGCGCCACGAGGCCCACTAGCTGCTTCCAGGAGGTGCCCGCTACGAACAGCAGCATGAACGCGATCGCCATATAGACGAGTCCTGAGCCGAGGTCTGGCTGGAGGATCACGAGCATCGAGGGCACGAGCGCCAGGATCAAGACGCGTGCGGTCGTATCGAGCTCGCGCAGTCTCCGCGAGCGACCCACCACAAACGCCGACAGCGCGACTATCAGCAGCAACTTGCCAAGCTCGGAGGCCTGAAAGGAGAACAACGGAAAATTGATCGCACGCGTGGAGTGCACCGAGCCCTTGATTTCGCGACCGAGCGCAAGCACCGCGAGGATGCTCAAGATCAGCGCGCCGTAGATTGGGTACATCAATCGGCGCAGGCGCGCGTAGTCAAATCGTGAGAGGGCCACCATCGCGACAAAGCCGACTACGAGGTAGATCGCTTGACGCTTTATGTAGTAGTGAGGGTCGCTTGGGATCAGGTCGCGGGTGGCGACTCGCAGTGTGAGGATCGAGCAGACTCCGAGCCCGATCACCGCCAGCGTCAGCAGCGGATCGAGCGGTAGGCGCGCGCTACCCGCGAGGCCGCGGGCCGGGGCTTGGCGCTCGGCTGCGATTGGACTCAACGAGGACGCGGACATGGGCTCGTCAATGGTCGGGGTTGGTGCCGGTCTTCAGCGTCAATGGCTTGTGGAACCACTCCGAGGCGATCAGACGCGCGATCGGGGCAGCCGCTTCGTCGCCGAAGCCGCCCTGTTCGACGGTCGCTGCGATCACCAGCGGACGCTTGCGGTCGGGAAGGAAGCACATGTACCATGCCTGTTCGACTTGGCCCGCACGTTCTGCGGTGCCTGTCTTGCCATATACCGGGTGTTCTGACTGATTCCAGCCCGACCACACATCCGCCGAGGTGCCGTCCGGCGCGAAGGTCGCGTCGTGGATGCCTTCCATCACGTCGTTGAGATCGGAGTAGTTCAGGTGCACGTGGCCAAGAGGCGGGAATGAGAGTGCCTGCACCAGCTCGCCGTTTGAGTTGTCGATCTCCATGCCCAGGTGCGGGCGCACGACTGTGCCGTTGCCGCCGTTCATGTAGGCGCTGGCAAGCGTCGAGTAGGCGACGGCCATCTGCAGTGGGGACGTCAGCAGTTCGCCCTGTCCCACCGCCAAGTGCATGTTGTCGCCGACCGTCCATTCTTTGATTTCCGAGACGATGTGGCATTCTTCGGCGCCATGTGGGTGGGTGTGTTCGCACTTTTCCTGCAGTTCGTTCTGTTTGCGCCGCCAGGCGGGATCGGGGATCGTGCCTTCGATCTCGTTGGGTAGGTCGATGTGGGTTTCTTTGCCGATCCCCAGCTCGCGCGCCATTTTCTGGATCACGAGGCCACCGTGTTCGTTGGCGTACTCGCCGACGGTGAAGAAATAGGTGTCGGAGGACACTGTCAGGGCCTGCACCAGCGGGACCGCGCCGTAGTCGGTTTTGCCGGAGTTGCAGAATTGCTCGGCGCCCGCGGTGATGCACGAGCCTGCTCCGAGCGCCTCGCTGGGATTGATTACACCTGCTTCGAGCGCCCCCATGGCCGTGATCGGCTTGAACGTGGAGCCGGTCGGGTATTGGCCTTCGACGGCGCGGTCGAGCAGTGGCGCGGGCGGGTCGATGCCTTCGTTCGCACCCGCGCCCGCCAGCGCTTCATACTCGGCGTTGGTGAGCGGTTTGGCGAAGATGTTGGGGTCATAGCTCGGATATGACCCCATGCCGTAGATGTCCCCGTTCAGCGGGTCGATCGCCACGAACGCGGCGCCTGAGCCGGGGTTGCCTTTTGCCTGCGCGAGCCCCACGCCTTCGCGCAGCGCGCGTTCTCCCTCTCGCTGCAGCGCCAGGTTGACCGTCAGCCGCAGGTCGTAGCCCGCCGTCGGCGGTGTTTCGGGGAGCTTGGCGCGCTGGGCCTGGTTTTCGGCGTTCACCTGTACACGGCGCACGCCCGGCTTGCCGCGCATGTAGCGGTCGTAGTAGTACTCCAGGCCGGATTGTCCCACGACGGTGCCTTGTGGGACGCCTGCAAATGCCTTCGTCTTCAGCTCTTCGGGGCTGACTTGGCCTACATGGCCGAGTATCTGGGCGGCGAGATCCTTGTACGGGTAGTGGCGGATCGCCACCTCTTCCTGGCGCACACCGGGGAAGTCGTTATGGCGCTCCCCCAAAACGGTGAGCGCCGCGAGCCCTGCATCGGTCTTGACCGTCACCGGCGCGTAGGGCACCTGCACGATCCCCGAGATCACGCGTTCGTAGATCAATCGCGAACTGAGCCCGATCACGGGCGCCAAATGTCGCAGCAGCTTGCGCAATTCGGTTGCGGAATCTGGGATCGTGGGAATCGGTATCACCCGCAAACGGTGGGCATCGGCGAGCGCATGCAGTTCGCGAAGCTCGGCGCGCGTTGCCTTGTGATGAGCACGCAGATGGATCGAGCTCAGATAGCTCTCGTAGGCGGCTAGTCGCTGGCCGGCTTCGCTGTACAGCTTCTCAGCCTTGGTCACACGTTCGCCATATTCGAGCGCCTGTTCTCTCACCGAACTGGGCAACGCGCTGGGCAGGATCTGCACCGCGTTGGTCACGCGGCTGGTGACGATCGGCTGGCCTTCGCTGTCGAGGATCTGCCCACGCGGCGCGGGAATCGCTATCGGTCGCTGGTCGTTGGCGCGAGCCTGCTGGACGTACTGTTCCCCGTTGAGTACCTGCAGATACCACAAGCGGAAGAAGACGATCCCGAACATCACGAGCGCGAACGTGCCGAGCATCGCTACCCGTATCGCGAGTTGGGGTGCTGAAACCCCGCCCGCCCCCCCGCGCGGCTCGCTCTGCTGCAGCCTATCGATCGTGCTCACCGCTCAGAACCTCGCGTGCGCGAGAGCGGACTGAGACCGCCTGTCGTATAGGCGCGACGGCGGCGGCGGCGCGGGTCTTGGGCCAGCCCCCCGACCAAGCAGCGGCGCACGAATGCCCACAGCGGCAGCGCGAGGATCGTGTCGACGAGCACACCAACCACGATCTCGCGCACCAGCTCGTAGCTCACAGGGGCATCGACCCCCAACGAGAACTCGATCACCGAGTAGCCAATCATCGAGGCGCCGGCAGCCATGGCACCGACGAGCAGGGGCGTGAGCGCCGCCTGCGGGTCTCGTACTTCCCGAAAGCGTCCTGCCCAGTAGCCGATCACCGTGAACGTTAGCGAGGTGAGGCCGAGTGTCTGCATCAGCGTGAGGTCGATTGCCAAGCCGACACAGAAACCAGTGATGGCCCCGATCGTGCAGCCACACAAGAGGCCGACAAACGCGACCAGCAGCGGGGTCAGATCGGCGCTGACCCCGAATATTGGGGTCTCTGAGACCACGCTGATCTGCACGAGTACGACAACGGCGCAGAGCAGTGCTACACGCCACACCAGCGATCCCGGCAGCCACGCCGAGCTGGGCTGGGCGCCACGTGCGCCGCGGACGGGTCCGACCGCGGAGCTCACCCGCCCCTCCCCGTCTGGGCAAGCTGCCCGCTTTGAGTTTCTTCTTCAGAGCCGCCAGAGCGCTGAGAGGAGAGACCGGAGACGACGTTGTTGAGCGTTGCCGCACGCGAGCCTGCCGTGGACGTCAGCACCTGAACCGTTTCGAGACTGTGCAGGTTGGCGACTGGCGAGACGCTGACCGACTTGAAGCCGTTCTGTTCGTTGACAGAGGTGACTTGGCCGATCGGGATGCCCTTGGGGAACAGCGACTGGCCCGGGCTCGCGACTGTCCCCGAGGTCACGACATAGTCGCCCGGCTGGACGCCGGCGGTCGATTCCAGGTATGTCATCAACAGCCTCCCGGGTTCGCCGACCTCCGGCTGCACCATCCCAACGGTGCCAGTGGCGCTGACCTTCGCGGTCACTTCGACTGCGCTGTCGGTGATCAGGCTGACCTGCGCCGAGTCGGAAGCCACTTCGGTGACCTTTCCCAGAAGCCCTTCGCCGTCGATCACCGGATCGTTGACCCGGATTCCCGACGAGGTGCCGCGGTCGATCAAGACGATCGAATACCAGATATTGGGTGACTGATAGGCGACGGTCGCGGTGACCGGGTTGTAATCGGCGATCGTGAGCTCGTGTTCGAGGTGGTAGATCTTGAGCAATTGCCTGTAGGAGCGTTGATCTTCCTGGTTTGCCGTGTACTGGCTGCGCAGCTTGTCCAGCTGCTTGCGCAATTCGGCGTTCTGACTCTTGGCTTTGAGCGTGCTGCCAAACCAGCCGAACAGGTTGCGAACGGGCTTGAGCGCCTTGTTGGCGCCATCCTGGATCGGCGAGACGACGGTCAGAAAGTCGCGCTGCACGGAGTGCAGACCGCCGCTGGAAGACTCGCCGAAGTAGGCGGTCAACAGTACCAGTGAGAGCACGACGAGCAGTGCGAGCACCGCACGTCTGCGCCGAACCGTCTTCTCATACACGAATTGGGACCTTCCGAAGCGTTCACAGGAAAGAGTACCCGCGTGCCGTGCGGGCAGTGGCAGACATACGGTCGTGCCGGTGGGGCCGGTCGAGGCCGTCGAGCAACACGCCATGGGCGACGAGCTGTGAGCAGCTGGAGGGTTCGCTCATCGACGGCGGCGGCTGCGGGAGTTGCGGTTGGAGCGGTGGATCGCCTCGAACTCCTCGAGCGAGCGTCCCGACCCGACCGCCACACACGTCAGCGGAGACTCCGCCAGGTGCGCGGGCATCTGTGTCTCCTCGCGCAAACGCTGATCGAGTCCTTGCAGCAGCGCGCCACCCCCGGCAAGCATTATCCCGCGATCCATGATGTCCGAGGCAAGCTCGGGTGGGGTGCGGTCGAGTGTCTCCTTGACCGCCTCGATGATCTGCGAGAGCGGCTCCTCGAGCGCTTGGCGGATCTCCTCGCTGGTGAGCACAACCGTCTTGGGTAGGCCTGCCACCATGTCGCGCCCACGAATCTCGGCTTGCAGCTCCTCCTCCATCGCGCAGGCGGAGCCGATCTCGAGCTTGAGCTCCTCCGCGGTCTGCTGGCCGATCAGGAGCTTGTACTCCTTCTTTGCGTAGTTGATGATCGCCTCGTCCATCTCATCCCCGCCAACTCTGATGGACTGCGACACGACAATCCCGCCAAGAGAGATGACCGCTACCTCAGAGGTGCCCCCGCCGATGTCCACGACCATCGAGCCAGTCGGCTCTCCGACCGGCAGGCCAGCACCGATCGCGGCCGCCATCGGCTCCTCGAACAGGTAAGCCGTACGCGCGCCGGCCGACAGGCACGCCTCCTCCACTGCGCGCTTCTCCACGCCCGTCACGCCCGAGGGCACGCATACGACGACGCGGGGATGCGCCCAGCGGTTCTGGTGGACCTTCTGGATGAAATGACGCAGCATCTCCTCGGTCACGTCGAAGTCGGCGATCACCCCGTCCTTGAGTGGACGGATCGCTTGGATCGTGCCAGGGGTGCGGCCGAGCATACGCTTGGCCTCGATCCCCACCGCGTGCACCTCGCCGGTGCGCGAGTCGATCGCCACTACGCTCGGCTCGGACAGCACGATCCCGCGCCCACGTACGTATACGAGGGTATTGGCGGTTCCCAGGTCGACCGCCATGTCGCGGCCACCGAACCCTGTGAGGTAGGTGAGGATGCTCATCTTTTAGGTAGGGAGCACGCTCGGATTCGGCTTCGCCTGGCCGGTCGGCTGGCATCCCGGCGCTCCGGGGCGTGCCCGCGGGGAGTCTAGCGGACCACATCGCCCGGCTTGCAACCTTGACAGCGTATTTGCAGCGGGAAAGCCGTCAGGGTCGGTCGCATGCGGGTACGGGGAAAAGCTCGGGGGCCATCTCCATGAGCTTTGCCACAGGCAAGCCGACAACGTTCTCGTAGTCCCCGCGAATCTCGCTAACCAACATTGCTCCAATACCCTGGATTGCATAGCCACCGGCGCGCCCGCGCCACTCGCCGCTGGCCACATACCAGTCGACCATCTCCTCAGAGCACCGCCTGATGACAACCTCCGTCCGTGCGAGCCCCACCTGCTCACAATCTCCTTCTAGCAGTGCGATACCGCTTACGACTGTGTGCGTCTTTGCGCTTAGCGCTACGAGCGTCTCGTGCGCCGCATGCTCATCTACCGGCTTGCCGTAGATACGAGTACCGAGTGCCACCAGTGTGTCGACGCCGAGCACAACCTCTTGCGCACCGGCTGTCTTAGCCGCGCGCGCCTTCAACAGCGCGTTCTCGACCGCCACCTGCTCGGGCTCGCCCTGCTCGATCTCCTCAACATCGGTCGCACGCACCGTGAACGACACCCCCAGACGCTCGAGGATCGCCCGACGCTGCGGCGAGGCTGAGGCGAGCACGAGCCGACCGACCTCGCTCATGAGTTGCTCAAATACATACTCGTCGCCGTGAAGATCTAGGTCGCCGCCGCAGCGCGGCCGCGGGCCTGATCAGGCCGAGAGCTCGGGAAAGAACAATGCCGCCTCGCGGGCCGCCGACTCGGCTGAATCCGAGCCGTGGACCATGTTCTGGCCCATCTCGATGGCGAAGTCGCCACGGATCGAACCGGGGGCGGCATCGAGCGGATTGGTGGCGCCGATCGTCTGCCGAGCCGCCTTGACAGCGTCGAGGCCCTCGAGCACCATCGCCACGATCGGCCCGGAGGTAATGAACGCCACCAGCTCGCCGAAGAACGGCTTTTCGGCATGCTCGGCGTAGTGGCGCTCTGCCAGCTCGCGCGTCACTGTCATGTGTCGCAGCGCGACGATGCGTAGGCCCTTGCGCTCGAAGCGAGCGATGATCTCGCCCGTGAGCGAGCGGGCGAAGGCGTCCGGCTTGACGAGGATCAACGTGCGGTCCATGTGTTCCTTTGGTTCGTAGGAGATAGTCGCGGCTCGAGGCCGGCTGGTCTTGAGAAGAATGTTCGAGGGTGCTCAGGAGGTCGGGCGCGGACGACGCGAGCGCGGATGCGAGCTCGGCTTGACGGTGGCTTCAGACTCCGCGTCCTCGCGCTCGCTCTCGGGATCCTCAGTGGCAGAGCTCGACTCCGAGGCAAACGAGACCTCGCCGACGAAAGTTGCCGGCTCAGGCGCCCTTACGGCAGCACGCTTGGCCGCGCGCGCACGGGCCGGCGATACCGTCTCCACATCGAGCGCTGCCACCTCCAGTTCGTCCTCGACGCTGGCGCGAGTACGAGCCGTAGCCGAGGCGCTCGCACGCTCTGAGCGGGCGGCACGTCGCGTTGCCTTGGCCGTCGTGGGCACATCTGTCTCGCAGTACGGGCAGATCGTCCAGGCACGATCGAGTGGCCGCGAGCAGCCGACACAGCGCTCCTTGAGCTTGCGCAGACAACTCGGACAGCGAACGAAATCGCGCTCGATGCGGTAGTCGCAGTGCGGACAGAGGCTGTAGTCGAGTTCGTGAAGCCGCGCTTCCGCCGCCTGCAACTCCAGTTCGCGCTCACGCACGTCCTCCAGGTACTCGGGCGGGCGCAGGATCATGTAGACGATCGTCCCGACGAACGGGAACAGCGACGCAACGGTGGCGCAGCCGACGAGCATCGGGTCGGCGATGCGCCGGCGGGCGTCCGCGTAGGTCCAGTACAGCAACGAGAAGTACAGGACCACGACAAACAGGATCAACAGGTCGATGACCAGGCTCAAGCTTTTGCTTTCGATTCCGAAGTAGGCGATTGGTGGTGGTGACATCGATGACCCTATACGGCTCCGCTGAGGGATTTCCCTGCAAGCACGCGTGAAACGGGGCGCTTCGATCCGTGATGGCGCATCGGGCGGCCGAGTTTAGAGGCTATTGGGCAAAAAATGCGCGATCAAGCTTTGGAGGGGCGTGTTCTTGCAGGTCTGAAGCCTCACAGGAACAGCCGTCCAAAGCCATAGCCGGCAGCAAAGAACACGAGAATCACGAGCGCCACGATCAAGGCGACGGCGCCGATCATCGTCAGTACGGATGGGCCGTTGTCGTTCACGGCGACCCCTCCTCCCGCAAGCGTTCTCCTTGCTTGTCGCGCTGCGCAGGTCCTACCGTGACGTCCAGACCGAGCTCTTCCGCGTGGGCGAGCACGTCTCCGACCAGATAGACAGATCCAGTTGCCAGAACCGCGGCGCGGTGCTCGCGCGCCCAGTCGCGTGCCAAAGTCAATGCCTTAGCCGGCCGAGACTCGCAGGTGCACCGCTCAAAGCCGAGCTGACCGGCCAACGATTGCAACGTCGCCGGGGAGAGCGCCCTCTGACTTGGGGGCGCGGTAAACCAGGCCCGTTCGCACTGCGGCAATAGCGTACGGAGCATGCTGGCGGCGTCCTTGTCCTCGAGCACGCCGAGCACCAGTGCCAGCGAGCGACCGTCAAGCAGCTCTGGCAAAGACTCCACAAGTGCGGTGACCGCAGCTGGATTGTGCGCGCCGTCCACCACCGTGAGCGGATCCTCCGCGAGGACCTGCATGCGACCCGCAACCGACGTAGAGATCGCAGCGTCGTGCACGGCCTGCTCGTTCAAAGCAATCCCGGCACGCTGCAAATAGGACTCAGCCGCAAGCCGCGCAAGTGCAAAGTTCTCACGCTGGAAGGAACCGCGCGCGCCCATCTGTAGATCCTCGGAGGCTGCATCTGCGATCAAGATCTCAGCGCCACGTTCCGCAGCGACGCGGCGTGCGAGTGTGCGCACCTCCGGCTGCAGTTTGGAGCCGACTGCCAATACTGACTGCTCGCCAAGAACCGCGAGCTTCTCAGTGGCGATGTCGACCAACGTGGGACCAAGCCAGCGTGTGTGCTCAAGGCCCACATTGGTAAGAGCCGCGATCTTCGAGTCGATCACGTTCGTCGCGTCGTAGCGCCCGCCAAGTCCGGCCTCGACGACGACCACCTGCGCGCCACGACGCGCTAGCTCCCAGAAGGCAGCGGCCGTCAGCAGCTCGAACTGGGTCACGTGGTCGTCCTCGGCGAGGGTACGGTTGACCCGCTCAGCCGCCCAAGCAGCACGCGCGATTGCCGCGGCGAAGGCGTGCGTCTCGATATCGCGCTCGCCAATCTGAACGCGCTCGGAGTAGGACAGGAGATGCGGCGAGAGGTAGCCGCCGCTACGCAGTCCGTGACGCTCGAGGATCGCGGCGATCATGCGTGTGGTCGAGCTCTTTCCGTTCGTGCCCACCACGTGGATCGAGTCAAAGCTGCGCTCGGGCGATCCGAGCACCGTCATCATGCGGTGCATCCGGTCCAGTCCGAAGCGCATCCCGAACAGCTCGAGTGAGCGCAGGTGGCGCTCGGCGTGCTCAGGGCTCCAATCCTGGCTCATAGGACCTCCAGCTTGGCATGCTTGGGGGGCCTCATAGGACCTCCAGCTCGGCGTAGCTCATAGGACTTCCATCTCGGTGCGCAGGCGCCTAAGACGCTCGCGCTCGCCCTCGACCACCGCCGCCGGCGCCTTCTCCACGAAGCCCGGGCGCTCGAGCTTGGCCTGCACGCGCTCGATCTCCGCGAGCAGCTTTTGCTTGGTGGCCTCGCGTCGGCGCTCGGCAGCACCGAGATCCAGCCCCTCCCCCGAGAGCACCTCGACCGTGCCGCCGGGGATCGGGATGGAGGCGACCACGGCAGGCGCAGCCGATGCTTCTCCCCCGTGCGTGAGGAGAGCGTCCCCATTGTTGGCAGGGCTCGTATCCACCGCATCGAGCGCCTGGGACTGCTCATCCTCAGAGAGAAGCCGCAAACGCGCCAAGCGGCCCAGCAGTGGTGCCGTCAGCTCATAGCCGTCCGCGCAAAGACGCGCGGCCACGAACTGACCGGCCCGAGCGCCGACCGAATCCCGCCAACCGCGTACCAGCGTCACCGCCTCGATCGTACGCGCCAGCTCGGCCTCCGCCCGCGGATCGACCAAATTCTCTCGAGCGCTTGGGTAGGCAGATCCGACGAGCAGCTTGCCTGTGTCGTCGAGGTATCGCCAAAGCTCCTCTGTGACAAACGGAATCAGAGGATGGGCCATGGCTACCGTCTCGCGTAGCACGTAGAGCAACGTCGCCGCCAGCTCCTGCCTGCCGTCATCCTCGCTGCCCGCCTCTGCGAGATCGGGCAGCCGCTGCTTGACGATCTCCAGGTACCAATCACATAGCTCGCCGTAGACGAAGTCATAGAGGCCGAGCGCGGCGTGGGAGAAGTCGTACTGCTCGATGCGTGCGGCGGTATCTGCCAGAGCCCGCGTGAGGCGCGAGAGGATCCAGCGATCCTCGACCGTGCTCGGTGACGGCGACGGCTCAATGGCCTGTGCGCGCTCCGATCCGAGGCTGGCATCGATACGTAGCAGCGCGAAGCGCACCGCGTTGAACAGCTTGTTGGCGAGCGCTTGACCCTGCTGGATCTTCTCGGCGGAGTAACGAACATCCTGTGCGGAGGACATCGCAAGCAGGCCGAAGCGCACAGCGTCGGCGCCGTGACGGTCGATCTCCTGCAATGGATCGATGCCGGTGCCCAGCGACTTGGACATTCGCCGGCCGTCGGGGGCTTGGATCACCGAGTGGATGTAGACGTCGGAGAACGGCACCTCGCCGGTCAGCTCGATTCCCATCATGATCATGCGCGCAACCCACAGGAACAGGATGTCCCTGGCGGTCGAAAGCACGTTCGTCGGGTAGAACGCTTTCAGCTCCGGGGTGTCCCGCGGCCAGCCAAGCGTCGCGAAGGGCCACAGCGCGGAGGAGAACCACGTGTCCAACACGTCCTCCTCTTGGCGGAGATGACCGCCACACTCCCCGCAGGCATCGGGGGCGCTGAGCGCCACGTTCACGTGGCCACAGGTCTCGCAGTAGTAGACGGGCAGGCGGTGGCCCCACCAGAGCTGGCGCGAGATGCACCAGGGACGGATGTTCTCCATCCAGTCCAGGTAGACGCGCCGCTGGCTCTCGGGCAAGATCCGCACGCGTCCCTCGCGCACGGCGGCGACAGCCGGGCGCGCCAGCTCGTCCATGTTCATGAACCACTGCAGTGAGATCAGCGGCTCGATGCGCTGACCGGAGCGATGCGAGTAGGGCACCTCGTGCTCGTATTCCTCGCGCGCGACGATCCGGCCCTCACGCTCGAGCTCGGCGACAACGGCCTCACGCGCCTCCATGACCGTCAGGCCGGCAAAGCGCTCGCCGGCCTCGGCGGTCATGCGGCCATCCTCGCCGATCACCGACACCTGATCGAGCTCATGGCGAGTGCCTATCTCGAAATCGTTGGGATCGTGTGCCGGGGTGACCTTCAGCTGGCCAGTGCCGAAGTCCATCTTCACGTAGTCGTCAGCGATGATCTGCAGATGTCGCCCGACAAGAGGAAGGATCGCCTCGCGTCCGACCAGTGACCGGTAGCGCTCGTCATCTGGATGAACCGCCACCGCGGTGTCACCGAGCATCGTCTCGGGACGAACCGTGGCGATGGTGACGCTGCCACCCCCCTCGACGTCGTAGCGAATCGAGTAGAGCGTGTCTGTCTCGCGGCGCTCCTCGACCTCTAGGTCCGAGATCGCCGAGCGGCTGCCCGGGTCCCAGTTGACGATGTAGCGGTCGCGGTAGATCCAACCCTTCTCGTAAAGGTTGACGAAGACCTGCATGACCGCACGGGCGTAGCCCTCGTCGAGCGTAAAGCGCTCTTCGGAGTAATCGCAGGAGGCGCCAAGCCGCTTGAACTGCTCGACGATCGTGCCGCCGTAGTGCGCTCGCCACTCCCACACGCGCTCTACGAACGCTTCACGCCCCAACTCGTGACGGTTGATGCCCTCGGCGAGCAGCGCCTTCTCGACCTGCGCCTGCGTGGCGATCCCAGCATGGTCGGTACCGAAGATCCACTTCGTGCGTAGGCCGCGCATCCGGTTGTAGCGAATCAACGTGTCTTGCACCGAGCCATTGAGGGCATGCCCCATGTGCAGCGAACCGGTGACGTTCGGCGGCGGTATCGCGATCGAGTAGTTCTCGCTCGCCTCTCCGTCGGGCTCAGGATGAAACAGACCCGAAGCAAGCCAACGCTCGATGATCTGCGGCTCGACCTCGGGGGGCTCAAACCGGGTCCGATCTTCAAGTTCTTCGATACGCTCACTCATGGAGCGTGAGTGTACGCAGCGGAGCTGTTGCTACTGCGCCAGCCCGCCAAAGAAGGCGAACGGGCCTGCCGGGGCGTTGACGGCTACCCAGGCATCCCAGGCGGCGCCCTCGACGTCAAGGCTTGACCCCTGAGGCACCTCTGAGCGCAAACGCTCGGCGAGAGCGCGGGCATCGTCCTCGTCTTCGGCGCCGAGCACCAGATGGCGCCAGTGGCGCTGTACAGGTATTCCCTCGGCGGCCAGGCGCTCGGCGAACGTGTGAGCATCGTGATGAGTCGGCAACGTAACGCGTACTTCCCACCCAGCGTGGCCCGCGTGCTCAGACTCCTTGGTCTCGAGTTCCTCCAAGCGCTGGTGCTCAACCGCGTGCTCAGCTGGAGTGCTGGGCAGTGCCACCGACGCGTCCTCCCAGCGGTCCTCCTCCGAATGCCAGCGCCAGGAGCTCAGCTTCCCAACGATGTGCAGTTCGATCAGGAGCTTCTCGACCGTGTCGCGTGCCCATGCCGCGTTCTCGCTGGAATCGGCATATAGAAATACGTGGCCGCCCTCGTGGCTAACGGCGACGCGCGTGCTCGACGTGTCCTGCTCAGCGCTGTGCTCTACCTCCTCAAGCGCTTTGATCAACCTGGCGACCTCGCCAAGCTGGAGCTCTACGCAGATGCGGAAGTCGTCATGCATGGAGATCACGGATGTACATGGGCATGGCGGAGGATGCTAGCGGACGGTGCTGTTGGCGGACAAAGCTCGGTACTCCGCATGTCGCAGATCCCATTTATAACCCATTGGTTATAATCTCGTTTTCGACAATGTCTCAAGCCGCAACACTCCTCCGAGAAGCACGCTACGCGGCAGGCCTCACTCAAGCCGCACTCGCCGAGCGACTCGATGTCAGCCAGGCCGCTATTGCCAAGCTGGAGCGGCAGGGAGCCAACCCGACCGTGGACACACTCGACAACGTCCTATGGGCCACCGGACACCGTCTCGAGCTAAGCGCCGCCCCCGCGCGTCGGCTTGACGCAGACGACAAGCCTTTCGACTAGCTCTACTAAGCCGACTCCTCGCGCAATGAGTGCTCGGCGGGCTCCTCTGGCGCGGCTTCGGTCACCAGCGTTGGCGTGGTGCCTTTCTCGACCGTGTCGCGGGTGACAACGCACTTCTTGACGTCACGTCGCGAGGGCAGCTCAAACTGGACCTCGAGCAGAATCTCCTCGATGATCGAGCGCAAGCCACGCGCGCCGGTTTCTCGCTCCAAGCCCTTCTCCGCGACCGCCAGCAACGAGTCCTCTGCAAATACGAGCTCGATGCCGTCGAAGGAGAAGAAGCGCTGGAACTGCTTGACCAGCGCGTTGCGCGGCTCGGTGAGAATCGAGACTAGGTCCTCACAGGTGAGCTGATGCACGGCTGACATCACCGGCAGGCGTCCGATGAACTCCGGAATCAAGCCGTACTCGATCAAATCCTCGGGCAGACAGTGCTCGAATATCTCGCCGGTGTCGCGCTCCAGCTTGGTTTCGATCGCCGAGGCAAAGCCGATGCCGTTGTGGCCAATGCGTCGCTCGATGACCTTGTCGAGGTGCGCAAACGCACCTCCGCAGATGAAGAGGATGTTGGTGGTGTCGATCGTCAGGAACTCCTGGTGCGGGTGCTTACGTCCCCCCTGCGGCGGTACCGAGGCCTGTGTGCCCTCGAGGATCTTCAGAAGCGCCTGCTGCACGCCCTCGCCCGAGACGTCGCGGGTGATCGACGGATTGTCGGCCTTGCGCGCGATCTTGTCGACCTCGTCGATGTAGATGATCCCGGTCTCGGCCTTCTTGACGTCATAGTCGGCAGCCTGGATCAGCTTGAGCAAGATGTTCTCGACGTCCTCGCCGACATAGCCCGCCTCGGTCAGGGCAGTGGCATCGGCGATTGCGAACGGCACGTTCAGGATGCGCGCAAGGGTCTGGGCCAATAGCGTCTTGCCGCAGCCGGTAGGACCGAGCAGCAGGATGTTGGACTTCTGCAACTCGATGTCCGAATCCTCAGACTGCATCATCTGTACGCGCTTGTAGTGGTTGTAAACGGCGACCGACAGAGTGCGCTTGGAAGCCTCCTGACCGACGACGTACTCGTCGAGCACGTCGTAGATGGCACGCGGCTTGGGCAGGTTCTCGAGGTCGAACGCCGGCGGCGCCGCCAGCTCCTCGTCGATGATCTCATTACAGAGGTCGATGCACTCGTCACATATATAGACGCCAGGGCCTGCGATCAGCTTCTTGACTTGCCGCTGAGACTTGCCGCAGAAGCTGCAGAGGAGCTGCTCGTTGGAATCGGTTGGTCTGGCCATAATTAGTGCTCTCGTATCTTGGGTGAAACGTTGCGTCGAATAACCTCTGGGACAGCCCCTGAGCAAGCGAGGCAAGAACGCAGGGAGCGTGGCGTACTAAGTACGGAGTGACCGAGGACGCAACCGATCGTCGATCAACGGGATCGCCGATCGGCCAGCGCCGCTCAGCGGCTGTCCTAGTGCTCTGAGATGACGCGGTCGATTATGCCGTACTCCTTGGCCTCCTCGGAGCTCATGAAGTAGTCGCGCTCCGTGTCCTTGCTTACCTGCTCGAGCTTCTTTCCTGTGTGCTTGGCGATGATCTCATCGAGACGTTTGCGCACATCGATGATCTCCTTGGCGTGGATCTCGATATCGGTCGCCTGCCCCTGGAAGCTTGAGGAAACCTGATGGATCAGAATCTTCGCGTTGGGAAGAGCCATGCGCTTGCCGGCGGTCCCTCCCGCCAGCAATAGCGCCCCCATCGACATTGCGATCCCTACGCAAATCGTCTGGACGTCGGGCTTGATGAACTGCATCGTGTCGTAGATCGCAAGCCCAGCGTAGACCGAGCCCCCGGGGGAGTTGATATAGATCGAAACATCCTTGGTGGGATCCTCTGACTCCAAGTGCAAGAGCTGGGCGACTATCAGGTTGGCAATCTGGTCATCCACCGGAGTACCCAGAAAGATGATCCGCTCGTTGAGCAGACGGCTGTAGATGTCGAACGCACGCTCGCCTCGCGAGGTCTGCTCAACCACCATCGGTACAAGTGGGCTCATGGTCCTCGCTTCAGTTTCGCTTTACAGGCCGGATTCCTTCTGGACATATCCCGAGCAGGGTGCAGACTAGGCTAGCGCTCCGGCGTCCAAAGTCTCGCCGCAGCTGCCTCGCCACCGCTCTCGCCCTGCTTCTCCTCGGACTCTGGCGTCCACAGCTTCTCGCGCGCCTGGGCCTGCTCGATAGGGATCGGTGTGGCTTCAGAGGCGATCAGCTCTACGGCTTGACGGGCAGCAAGATCCTCACGGATATCCTCCAGACGCCCAGAGTCGCGCAGCTCCTCAAGCAGCTTCTGCGGCTCGACTCCCTCACGTTCTGCCGTAGGAGTTAGGACCTCGAGCAGGTCCTCCTCGCTCGGAACGATCTTCTCGGTCGCGACAATCGCGGCGATCACCGCTTCGCGGCGAAGCGACTGGCCGGCGTCGGGCAGCAACTCTGCGATCAGGTCATCCTCCTCGCGTCCGGTGATCTTCAGATACACCTCGCGGGTGATACCCCGATGAGATAGCGAGTGCAGCATTCGATCCCACATCTCGCGGGCCTTTGCCTGAATGAGCGCCTCGGGCGTCTCGACATGGGCTTCTGACGCCGCCGCGTCGAGCGCAGCCTCGCGAAACTCAGCCTCGATACGCTTGGCGTCGGCGTCTGCTAGGCGCGTGCGAATGTCCTCGGTGAGCTCCTCAACCGAGTCAAAGCCCATGTCCACGGCGAAATCCTCGTCCACCTCTGGGAGCAGCTTGTGCTTGACCTCCTTGACCGTCACCTCGAAGGAGGCGTCAGCGCCCGCCAGTTGCTCGCTTTGATAATCGGTTGGAAAAGAGACCTCGATCGTCCGCGCCTCCCCCGCCGCTGATCCCTCCAAGCCCTCCTCGAAGCCGGGAATCAAGTTGCCCGAGCCAAGCTCTATGAGCTGATCGCGCCCCTCCCCGCCCTCGAACGGCTCGCCCGCGATCGAACCGAGATAGTCGACTACGACGAAATCGCCTGGCGCTGCTGGACGCTCGACGGTCTCCAGTCGCGCCAAGCGATCGCGTAGCCCGTCGACCTCCTGCTGGATTGCCTCGTCCTCGACGATAACCTCGCGGCGACCGACCTCGAGACCCTTGTAGTTGCCGAGTTGCGCGGTCGGCAGCACGCCTATCTCGATCGAGAACTCCAGTGCCGCGCCCTGTCCGGGGAGATCGGCGAGATCCAACTGCGGATCTCCTACCGGCACGATGCCGGCCGTCTCGATCGCATCCGAATACCAACTGCCCAAGGTGTCGCGGACCGCTTCCTCCAATACGACCTCGCGTCCCACGCGCTGGATAACCAGCGGTGCTGGGACCTTGCCGCGGCGAAAACCGGGGAGCTTCATTTCTCGTCCCAATTGGCGGGCCTTGCGCGCAAGGCGATCCTCTATCTCACTCGAGGGGACTTCTACCTGCACGCGTACGCGCGACTCCGGCAGCTCGGTGACGGTTGTCTTCAGGGCCGTTGGCATGGCTGCCACGATACCGTGCGAGCCAATGCTGGTTCGCGCTCGTGGCACACGCCGTCTGGAGGCTTGGCTTTGGACAGGTCCTCTCGGGCACCTGATCGGCGGCTCGCTGGACTTCTCAGAAGCACTCCTCAACTATGTGCGGGCCAGACGCACGACTAAACACTGAGCCGAACACTCAAAAGAACACACATCTCCGCGAGCGCAGGCGGGACATTTTTCGAGCAAGCACAAGCCAAAGAGCACGAACGGCCGCGCGGTGCACCAGACCGCGCGGCCAGCTTCATGCCGAACTGCTAGGTGCGAATTGCTACACGGCCGCGATCACGTGACCGTCGAACGCCAGCGCCTTGCCGCGCGGGACGACGAGCACCGGGCAGCCGGCATTCTCGATCAGGTTCTCGCTGGCGGCGCTGAGCGAGACGCGACCCTCCTCGGCCTCCGGGCGTGAGCCGACCACGATCAGACCGGCGTCCCGCTCCGCGGCGACGAGCTCTGCTCCAAACGCCCTGGCAAGCGCCTCGGCGGTCGCCTGGGCGCCACCGTCGCCGGTCACAGCGATACCGCGGGCCAGCTGCGAGTCGCCATTCTGTGCGTATCCGGCCGGGGCGATCGCGACGGCGACTGTGCCGCCGTTCAGCAGACGCTGTGCGGAGTTGCCAACCGTAACGCTGCCCTTGGCGGTGTGCGAGTCCGAGCAGAACACGATCACGTCGGCCCCTGTCTGTGCGGCCAGCTTGCTAAGGCCCCCGGGGGTGGAGGGGTCGGTGATGACGTGACGAGAGACATCGCCGTCGCCGAGCAGCCCCGCGCCCTTGCGCAGCAGCTCTTCTGCCTCGTGCTGGGCGAGAATCTCGCGGCTGGTCTCCTCCTCAGGCGCGTGGCGTACGTACGCGAGCGACACCGTAGCGCCGGCGCTTGCGAATAGTCGGCCGAGCGCAACCGCGTCGTCCTCGTTGTTGGTTCCGTCATAGGAGATGATGATGTTGGCGGACATTTCTAACTCTTTTCTCTTGTGCCGTTTCGCCCGGCTTCTTTGCATTGCCTGGCGCCTGTTGCCGTCTTGTGGCGATCGTCCTGTGGCACGATCCAGACTGAACTTCAATTACATAGTGACCATTTCCTGCCATCAGTTCCAGTGAACCTCGTAATCTGAGCTATAAGGACAGCTAATGCTCAACGTTGCTCGATTGCGAGTCCTCGTGGAGGTCGCCAGACGTGGCTCGTTCTCGGGTGCGGCCGAGGCGCTCTCCTACACCCAGTCTGCCGTCTCCCAACAGGTGGCGACGCTCGAGGCCGAAACCGGCATGACGCTGCTTGAGCGTCACGCGCGCGGCGTCCACGTGACCGCCGCTGGACAGGCGCTCCTAGAGCACGCCGAAGGCATCCTTGCGCGCCTGGAGGCCGCCGAAGATGAGCTGTCTGCGATTGCGGGCTTGCGGGCCGGGAGACTGCGCATGGCCTCCTTTCCGACTGCTGGCGCGACGCTGATGCCGCTTGCGATCGCAACGTTTCGCTCGCGCTACCCAGAGCTGGAGTTGACGCTCGCCGAGGGAGAGCCCGAGGAAATCACTCCTCGTCTGCAGGCCGGCGAGTTCGACCTGGCTCTGTTGTTCGAGTTCGACGAGCCGGCGAGCGTCGAGGGCCTGACGCGCATCGAGCTACTGGAGGATCCGATGTACTTGGCGCTACCCCGCAAGCACATGCTCGCCCAGAAGAGCGATCTGCGCCTGGAGAATCTGCACGGCGAGGCGTGGGTGCAGACCTCACGCTCCAGTCCCTGCGCGCGCCATGTCGTGCGTTGTTGTCACGCCGCCGGCTTTGAGCCGAACGTCGCGTTTGAGAGCGACGACTACCAGACGGTTCAGGGACTGGTCGCCGCGGGAGTCGGCGTTGCGCTAATTCCCGAGCTGGCGCTGTCGGTCGTGCGCGAGGACATCGCAATCCGCACGCTCGCGCCTAAACCACCGCTGCGCCAAGTGATCGCAGCCGCGCCGACCGACGCGCGTTTGAGTCCCGCTGCACCGGCGATGCTCGAGATCCTCGTGCAGGCTGCCGAGCGCTATGAGTCGCTTCGAGCGCCCCGCACCGGTTGAGTAAACATCCTTCTGGACGGGGCGCGCATGCTGGTCGATCGGAGATCCCGTCGATCTCCGATCGGTCCGCGGGGCGGCACATGTACCGCCCTTGACCGCGGTGCACCGCGGTCAACTGCGATCAGGAGTCACGATGAGAGGTCCCCCCACGGAAAGTGCACCGCTCCAAGCATTTGAACCTCGGGCTCCAGCTCCACACCAAAGTGCTCGACCACGCGATTGCGACCCTCTGCCATCAACGCCACCACATCGGCTGTCGTGGCTGTGCCCGTGTTCTCGATGAAGTTCGCGTGCTTGGGCGCGAAGCGCGCCCCGCCGACAGTCAGGCCGTTGCATCCGGCCTCAGACAGCAACAGCCCAGCACTGCGGCCCTCGACCTTCGGATCCTCCTGCGACGGGTTCTTGAAAGTGGAGCCGAACGTCTTGATTCCCTGCGGCTGGGCCTCATGACGACGTGCACGCATCTGGGCAAGCGTCGCCTTGACCGTATCCACGTCGGCTGGGGTGAGCAGGAACGAGGCATGTGCGACGACCTCGCCGGCGGCCAGGTTGGATTGGCGGTAGCCGAAGCCCAGCTGCTCCGCCGCACGACGATCGATTCCCTCCGCGGTGACGATCTCAGCCCACTCCAGCGTGTCTGCCAGCTGGCCGCCATAGGCGTTTGCGTTCATCCGCAACGCGCCTCCGACGCTACCGGGAATGCTGACGCCGAACTCGATGCCCGACAGCCCTGCCTGGGCCGCGCGGGCCGCGACGGACGGCAGGCGAGCTCCGCCTCCGCACACGATCCGCTTCCCTTCATGTTGGATCAACGCCAACTTGCGATCGAGCTTGATGACCAAGCCGCGAACGCCCTCGTCAGCGATCAGCAGATTTGAGCCCGATCCCACCACGGCAATCGGAACCTCGATCGCACTCGCCCAAGTGAGCAGCTCGCGCAGTTGAGCGTTGCTCCCAGCGCGAGCGAAATAGTCGGCATCTCCGCCGGTCCGGATCGTCGCCAGGCGGGCGAGTGGAAAGTCGCGTTCCACGATCGACGGCGCGGTCTTCGGTGAATCCCTAGAGGCCATCGTCACCCACCAATCGTCGTCCCAGCGCATCCACGTCGCCGGCTCCCATCATCACGCACAGATCGCCATCTTCAAGTAGCTCGCCGAGCGCCTTCTGTGCCTCATCGAAACCAGCCCGCCACAGCACTTCACGTCCTTCTGCATGCGCAATGGTCGAGCGCACCAGCGTCTCTCCACTGATGCCGGGATGATCCTCGGCGCGCTCGCGTGCTGGATAGACGTCGAGCACCACGACAACGTCGGCAATCGCAAGCGCTGTTGCGAACTCGTCCGCAAGCAGCGCCGTACGCGAATACAGATGTGGCTGGAAGACCGCGACGAGTCGCATCGGGCCAAGCGTGCGGGCTGCGTTCAAGGTGGCTGCCACCTCGGTCGGGTGGTGAGCGTAGTCGTCGATCACGACTGCTCCGCTCGCAGTCACTCCCAGACGTTGGAAGCGCCGCGCGGCACCCGTGAAGCCGGCGATCGTCGTGCGAGCACTGTCTGTGAGCCCCACCAGGCGCGCGACCTCGAGCGCGCCCGCAGCGTTGCGGGCGTTGTGGGCTCCGGGAACCGTTATGCGCACATCCGCCCCTCGCCAGCTAAAACGCGAGCCGCCTGGTTCCAGTTCCGGCGCCGCCACGTCGTAGGGCACGATCGCGACGTGTGATGAGCTCGCGACCGGCTCAAGCAGTTCGAGCAGCTCTGGCCGATCCCAAATGACGACGGCAGTGCGCGCATGAGCGAGGAACTCGCGAAATGCCTCGCGCAACTCCGCCAGCGAGCCGAATGTGGCGTGGTGGTCGAGCTCGACGTTCGTGAGCAGTGCGATCTCGACGTCGAGGCTGAGCATCGAGCGATCGGACTCGTCGGCCTCCACAACTAGCCAATCGCCTTCGCTCCAGTGCGAGTTGGCAAGACCCGGCCCGACTGAGCTACCCACAAGCCAGCCGGGGTCGACCCCGCCCTCACGCAACAAGTGCACGATCATCGACGCGGTGGTCGTCTTACCGTGAGCACCGGCGACGGCGATCGTGCGGCGCAGCGCGCTCAGCTCGGCCAACAGCTCTGCCCTGGGGCGGTCGGCGAGCCCCCGTTGGCGCGCGGCGAGGCGCTCGGGGTTGTCAGCCGGGACGGCGCTCGAGTAGACGATCTCGACGTCCCTGCCGTCTGGCACGTTGGCCTCGTCGTGCCCGATCCTCGCCTCGAGTACACCCTCCTCACGCAAACGCTCGGAGTGCACGCTGGATGCGCTGTCGGATCCGCTCACGTTTGCACCGAGGGCATGGGCCGCACGCGCATAGCCGCTCATCCCGGCGCCGCCGACTCCCACAAAGTGCAGGCGACGCTGTGTCCATGGCCGTTTGGAATCGTTCATCGCACCATCCTCGAGGAGCACACGCGCTGAGCACAGCGACGCCCATTGCTGACGGCGTGGTCATCGCTGACGACGTGATCATCGCTGACGACGTAACCATCGCGGAGGACCGACCTCATCGTCCGGCTGCCTCCAGCAGCTCCGCTGCGATATCGCGAGCTGCGTCGGGGCGCGCTAGCCGTCGCGAGGCGCTTGCCATCGCGCTCAGGCGGGCGGGGTTGGCCAGCAGTTGTGCCACCTCGCGTGCCAACCTGGAAGGACTGAGCTCGGCATCTGACACAACGATTGCCGCGCCTGCCTCGGACATCCAGCGGGCATTGGCGCTCTGATGATCGGCTGAGGCATGCGGATAGGGCACGAGGATCGCCGGTAGGCCGTGTGCCGCGATCTCGAATAGCGAGCCGCCGGCACGCGCCACGACCAGGTCGCTGGCGGCCAGCGCAGCCGTGAACTCGTCGATGTCGAGATACTCGCGCAAGTCATAGCCGGCCGGCAGCGGCTGACCTGACAGCTCGGGGTAGTCGCGCCGCCCACATACGTGCAGGACGTGAAATGTGGCTGAGGCGAACGCGCCGAGCGCCGCCCGGTTGAGCGTGCGCGCTCCGAGCGAGCCGCCAAAGACGAGCACACAGGTCTCATCGGCCGCGATCCCAAGCCGATCGCGTGCGCCTGCACGCTCGACCTGCAGCGCGGGGATCGGGCGCCCGGTGAGCCGGTAACGCGCTCCTTCGCGGCCAGCGATTGGGAACGCCAGGCACACGCGCCTGGCAAAGCGAGCGAGCATGCGATTGGTGAGCCCGAGATGACTGTCGGCCTCGCTCAGCACGAGCGGAATGCGCCGTATGAGCGCCGCCACGCCGACCGGTCCGGCGACATAGCCGCCGCCGCCCATTACTGCGTCCGGCTGGAGCTCCGCCAAAAGCTGACGCGCACGCAATGTCGCACGGGCGGCGCGCAGCAGCGCGCTGGCGGCGCGCACAGGACTTGAGCGACTGAGGCCTTCCACCGAGATCGCCCTGAATGGGTAGCCGGCCGCCGGCACCAGCTGTGCCTCCGCCCGTGTCCCGCCGATGAATGTGACCGCGGCGCCCTCAGCCCGCAGCGCGTCCGCCACCGCGAGCGCTGGAACCACGTGCCCGGCCGTCCCGCCGGCGGCGATCACGATCCTCTTCTGCGCTGTGCTCACGGCCCCATCGTGCCGGTTCGCGCGGCGGGGCGTCGGCCACCGCTCGTCGAGAGACCCGCGCGGCGCTCCTCGAGTCGTCCACCTCAGCAGAGACAGCGCGCGGGCGCTTGCCTCGCGACGAGCTCACTGCACGCACATGCGCGCTACCGCCGGCTGCCACGTTCAGCAGCAACCCCATCGCGATGAGCGTCACGATCAGACTGCTTGAGCCATAGGAAACCAGGGGCAACGGCACACCGGTCAGCGGCGCCAGGCCGAGCACGGCAAACGCGTTGAGCAAGGCCTGGGAGACGATCAGCGAAGTCATACCGACGGCTATCAGCGCGCTGTGCAGGCTGCGAGCGGCCTTGGCGACACGCAGGCCCGCGTAGGCGATCATGCCGTAGAGGAACAGCAGCGCAAACACGCCGACGACGCCGAGCTCCTCGCCGATCACAGCAAGGATGAAGTCGGTCTGGGCCTCCGGTAGGTAGAAGATCTTCTGCACCGACTGTCCAGGACCGACGCCGAACAGGCCGCCGGAGCCAATCGCGATCTGCCCCTGAACTGCCTGAAAGCCGCTGCCTGAGGCGTGTGCCCAGGGGTCGATGAACGAGGTTAGGCGGGCTCGCTCATAAGGCCGTGCGATCGCGATCAGGGCGACGATCCCAACCACTGAGCCACCGATGATCGCTAGGTTGCGCGCTGGGATGCCGGCCGCCACGAGCAATGCACAGGTCGTGAAAGCGATCACCATTGCAGTGCCGAGGTCGGGCTGGGTGACGACCAGCAGACAGGCGGCGCCAACGACTCCCAGCAGTGGTTTGCACAGCTCGCGTAGATCGTGCACGCGCTGCGGACGGCTCGCAAGTAGCGTCGCCGAGTAGAGCACGAGCGCGAGCTTGAGCAGCTCGGAGGGCTGGAACTGAAGCGGCCCGCTGCCAATCCAGCGGCGGGCGCCATTGACGCTCACGCCGACGTGAGGGATGTGCACGGCGAGCACGAGCACGAAGGAGACGGCAAGCAGCGGCGCAACGATGCCCTGGACGCGCGCGATGCCATCGCGCGCGAGCACCCTCATCAAAAACAGCCCGATGGCACCGTAGAGAACGAACCTCACAAGCTCGCCTGTGCCGCTGCCGCCGCTCGCCAACAGACTGCTGGCCGAAGAGGCGCTGTAGACCATGACCGCCCCGAAGGCCAGCAGGCAAAGGGTGGCCGTCAACAGGATGTTGTACTCAAGCGACTGCCCGCGCTTGGCCTGGGCGGACGCTGCTCGCCGTGCGCGCTTAGGCCGCGACTTCGGGGTCGGGGCAGAGTTTGAGCGCCGTCCGGCTACAGACATCAGAGCCCTCTTCGACACCAGCCCGTGGAAGCCTCTACGACCTTCCCGGCGCTTGCGAGAAACGTGGTGCGCCGCGATTCGCTACAGCTGCCGGACGAGCTCGCGGAAGCACTCTCCACGAGCTTCGAAGTCTGCGAATTGGTCGAAGCTCGCGCAGCCGGGCGAGAGTAGAACCACCTCACCTTGGACGGCAGCGGCAGCGGCGAGCGAGAGCGCACGGTCAAGGTCGCCGCACATCTGCACGCTCGGCTGGTGCCCACCCATCGCCTGCTCGATCAGGTTTGCGTCCTCGCCAATCAGGTAGACGGCGCGACAGCCGGCGCTGACCGGGCCACGCAGCGCGCTGAAGTCCTGTGCCTTGGCTTGACCGCCGAGGATTAGGTGCACGGGCAGATGCTCGGCTGCCATCGTCTCGAGCGCGACAAGCGTGCTCGCCACGTTGGTCGCCTTGGAGTCGTTGACAAAGAGAACGCCTTCTCTGTTTGCCACATGCTCCAAGCGATGGGGCACCCCGGCGAAGCTGCGCAGTCCGGTCCTCACCGCCTCGACATCCAGACCACGCGCCAGACACACCGCGGCGGCGGCCATCGCATTCTCCAGGTTGTGGCAGCCCCGCAGCGAAAGCTCGCTTGATGCGAGCAGCGCTCGCCCTTGCCAATAGAGCATCCCCTCGCGCGCCGAGAGCTGTGCATCCGGGTCGTTGCCGAAGCTCACTCTACGTGCCTTACCAGGCATGCCCTCGGGCTGGAATTCGGCCGGCACCACCGCCAGGTCCTCGTTCTCCTGTCGCGCGAAGATCTCGAGCTTGGCGGCAAGGTAGGCATCGAGCGTCCCATGACGGTCGAGATGGTCAGGTGTGAGGTTGAGCAACACCGCCGCCTCGGGAGCGAACGCAAGCGTGTCTTCCAACTGGAAGGAGGACGCCTCACACGCAATCGTGACGCGCTCGTCGATACGACCGTCGAGCCCACTGAGGGCCGCTCCTACGTTGCCCGCCACCGCCACCGCAAGGCCCGCCTCGCGGTGAATGTGCCCGACGAGCTCTACGGTCGTGGTCTTGCCGTTCGTGCCCGTGATCGCGATGAACTCGTTGGGAAGAAGCCGCCATGCGAGCTCGAGCTCGCCGATGACGGACATCCCGCGCGAGCGCGCCTGAGCGATCACCGCCGCGTGCCCTGGCACCCCGGGACTCTTGACGACCGTGTGTACACGCTCGAGCAACGCGACTCCCTGCTCGCGCAAGTGCAGTTCGACACCGGCCTCGGCGAGCAGCTCCAGCCCATCTGGAGCGCCGGCGTCGACCCCGAGCACCTGCTCTCCCCTCGCGCGCAACGCAAGTGCCGCGGCGATGCCCGAACGGGCCAGACCCACGATCAAGTACGGGCCTGGCGGGAGATCTGGTCGAGGCTTCATGGCAATGCCGATCTCACTCCGTGCGCCCTGCGCGAGCGCTCATCAACCGTGCAGGCTCTGACGGTAGAGCGTGAAGCCGATCGCACAGCAGATCGCAGCGACGATCCAAAAGCGCAGGATGATCTTTGTCTCAGACCAGCCCTTCAGCTCGAAATGATGGTGTATGGGCGCCATCAAGAACACCCGCTTTCGCGTCATCTGGAAGGAGATCACCTGGATTACAACCGACAGCGCCTCGATCACGAAGATGCCGCCGATCAGGATCAGCAGCGTCTCGGTCTTTGTCATCACAGCAAGCCCAGCGATCGCCCCACCGATACCGAGAGAGCCAGTGTCCCCCATGAAGATCGTGGCCGGGAACGCGTTGAACCAGAGGAAACCGATGCAAGCGCCGACGAGCACACCGGCGAGCATTGCCAGATCGGAGTCTTCGGCGATGAACGTGATGCCGATGTAGGTGAGCAGAACGATCGCCCCACAACCAGCCGCAAGGCCGTCGAGTCCGTCGGCCAGGTTGACCGCGTTGGTGGTGCCTGCGACCACGAAATAGATGAGCACCGGATAGAAGACACCGAGATCCACGGTGTAGTCGACGAAACGCAAACGCAACGTCGGCGCAAGGTCTGCCTCATGTCTTGCCACGTACCAAAGCCCAAGGGATATAGCGATCGTGATCGCAAGCTTGGTGCGGCCGCGTAGACCGAGCGATCGACGCTTGACGAGCTTTGTGTAGTCGTCGGCGAAACCCAGCAATGCACAGGCGATCGCGGTCCCAAAGACACCAACAGAGCGCCATTCGAAATTGCTGAGGATCAGATAGGGGATCGCGACCGCGAAGAAGATGATGATCCCGCCCATCGTCGGCGTGCCGGCCTTCTCGTGGTGGCCCTGGGGTCCGTCCTCGCGAATCTGCTGGCCGAACTCGCGGCGACGCAAGAACTCGATGAACTTCGGGCTCAGGAAGATGCAGATGAGCAGGGAAGCAGTGCCCCCGATAAGGATGCGACCCATCAGCCGGCCAGTGCGCCCAAAGCTTCGCGAGCAACCGTAACGTCATCGAAAGGCACCTTCACGCCTTCGGCCAGCTCCTGTCCCTGCTCATGTCCCTTGCCGGCGATCACGAGCACATCGCCATTCCGCGCTAGCGACACGGCCTGCTCGATCGCAGCGCGGCGGTCAACCTCGCAGGCGACAGGTGGAGATCCAGAAGGACGCTCTGCACGGACCACGCCTTGCATGATCTCGGCGATGATCGCTTGCGGGTCCTCCGAGCGCGGGTTGTCAGAGGTGACGAGCAGGACATCGGCCAGAGAAGCCCCTATCGCACCCATCAGCGGGCGCTTGCCCCGATCGCGATCGCCGCCGGCGCCGAATACGCAGATCACCCTGCCATGACCGACTTCATGAGCCGTGTTCAGTACGTTCTGCAGCGAGTCGGGCGTGTGCGCGTAGTCGACGAGCACCGCGAAATCTTGCCCAGCTTCGACCGGCTCGAGGCGCCCGGGCACACGCACGCCACGCTCGAGCGCCGCAAGCAGCGAGTCCAGATCACCGCCGAGCACGTGGACAGCGGCAAGCGCGCCAAGGGCGTTTGAGACATTGAAGCGACCGGGCAGGCCAAGTGAGAGCGAGCGCGTGCCCGATGGCGTGTCCAGCTGTAGATACGTCCTACCCAGCTCGATCTGGACCTCACGCGCACGGTAGTCGGCCTCGGTGTCGATCGCAAACGTCACCACTTCGTCCAGCTCGGCAGCCAGGCGCCGTCCGTAGGGGTCATCCAGGTTCACGATCGGGGCGCCGGGCTTGGCCTGTTGCCCGGACGCTACGAACAGCTGCCGCTTGGCTTGAAAGTAGTCCTCCATCGTCTCGTGAAAGTCGAGGTGATCCTGCGTCAGGTTCGTGAAGATCGCCGCGGTGAAGTGCACACAGTCGGTGCGTCCCAGCGCCAGCGCATGCGAGGAGACCTCCATCGCGCAGCTGCTCTGACCGCCGTCGAGCATCGCGCGGAAGTCGCCCTGCAGGTCGATTGCCTCAGGGGTCGTGCGGCTGGCAGCTCGCCGCTCCCCAGCAATACGCGATTCCACGGTGCCAAGCAACCCGCAACGCTCGCCGGTGGCTTCAAGCAGCGCACACACAAGGTGGGCGCTCGTCGTCTTGCCGTTGGTACCGGTGATGCCAACGACACGCAAGCGCGCGGTCGGCTCGCCATAGAAACGCGCTGCGAGCGGACCCATCGCCGCCCGTGTCGAGCGCACCAGCAGCTCAGGTACACCCAATCCGAGCGGGCGCTCGACGACCAGCGCCGTCGCCCCCGCCGCCACCGCCTGCGCAGCGAAATCGTGGCCGTCGTGCTCGTAGCCCGGAACACAGAAGAACAGCGTGCCGGCCTGCACGCGGCGGCTGTCATAAGCCAGCCCGGCTATCTCAAGCGAAGCGGGGATCGGCGAGAGAACCCGTAGTCCGGGCACCTCGGTGGCGGTCAACTCGTCCAACCTCATGGCTTTGCCCCGTTTGGGATCAAGGAGCGAGAGTCTAGGGCTCGCGCCAGAGGGCATGTCTCAGAGAGCATGTCTCAGAGGACATGTCTGTATCAAGTACCCAGACCTGTGGTGACATGCAACCGATCGGTTGCATGTTGGCTCGCCCTAGCCGACCGTTTCGCACATACCCAACCGACATACGTCAGTCGACTCAACCCCGAACGTTATCCCGGAGGGATCCCAAGGTATGGCAGTGCGAATTCCATGATCTGACCGAAGGCCGGGGCGGCGACGACACCACCGTAAATCGAGTCGGCCTGCGGTTCGTCAACGATCACAGCACACAGCAGCTTTGGGTCGGAGGCCGGAGCGAAGCCGACAAACGACGCGACATACGCGCTTTTGGAGTATTCGCCCGTTTCAGGGTCGATCTTGCTGGCCGTTCCGGTCTTGCCGGCGAGATGGTAGCCGGGTATCGATACCTCGCTGGCCGTGCCCCCTGGCGCAAGCACACCCTTGAGCATTTCGCGGACCTCAGCCGCGACGCTTGCTGAGATGACCCGCCGCCCGGTCGGCTCTGCAACCGTGTGGCCAGCGATGGCCCCGACGATGTGCGGCGGGCGCAGGATGCCGCCGTTGGCGATCGCCGAATAGAGCGTGGCCATCTGAATCGGCGTTACCAGCTCGCCTTGGCCGATCGGCAAGTTGCCCATCGAGGAACCCGAGTATTTGTCCAGCGGCAGCGTGGCCCCGATTTCTTCGCCGGGGATGTTCGCGCCCGTCGGCGCACCAAAGCCGAAGTTGTGCACCCATGAGTTGAACTTTTCAGGCCCCAACAGGCTGGCGATCTTGATTGCACCGACGTTGCTCGACTGGGCGAGGATCTGCGCGGCGGTCAGGGACTCCGTTTCGTGTTCGGTGTCGTCGTGGATCGTGCGACCGCCGAGTTCGATCTGATCGGGTATTTCAAAGCCTGAATTTGGTGTGATCCGCCCTTCCTGCAGTGCGCCTGAGACGGTCACGACCTTGAAGGTCGAGCCGGGTTCGTAATTGAAGCTGACCGCGCGGTTCTCAAAAGCTTCTTCGGGCTCGGCGGGCGGGTCGTTGCTGTTGACGAGTGGCCAGTTGGCCATCGCCAGGATCGCGCCGGTGCGCGGGTCCATCACGATTGCGGTGGAGTCCTTAGGATGAAATACGCGACCAACCGCGCTGAGCACGTCTTCGGCACGCTGCTGGATGTTGGCGTCAAGCGTGAGCTCGATCGATGAGCCAGCTTGCTCATGACGAGTTTCCGCGATCGATATCGGTTGCCCGATTGCATCGCTCACGACACTGCGCTGCCCGGCGCGCCCCGCAAGCGCCCCGTTCTCCGAGTACTCGAGACCCATGAGCCCGGCCCCTTCGTGTTCGGTACCGACAATCCCGAGCACCTGCGCTGCAAGAGTCGAGCGCGGATAGACGCGGCGCATGACCGGAACGCCTTGGACGCCGGGCAATTTCAAGGCGAGGACTCGCTGCGCAGCGTTGTAGCCGAGCGTGTGCGCCAAGTACACAAAGCCGGTGTGCTCGCTGAGCAGAGTGAGCACCCGTGTCTGGGAGAGCCCAAGCAGGGGCGCCAGTTGCGCGGCGGCCGCGAGCGGTTGTTTGATCAGATATGGGTCCGCCGAGAGCTCCTGCGCAGGTTCTGAGATAGCAAGCGCCACACCGTTGCGGTCGGTGATCGTGCCGCGCTGGGCTGGTACTACTTCATCTGTGAGTTGCTGCGTCTGTGCGGCTCTGCGCAGCACACCGCTATGGGGACCACCTAGGTAGAGCGCCCGTGCCCCGGCGACCAGCAGCAGCAAGACGAACAGCCCGAACAGCAGCCCGACGCGACGTTGGACGGCCAGCATCGGCTATTACCGCGTGCCCGCCTGGATGCCGCCAGCGGAAGTGCTCGCCGGCGCACCAGTCGAGCTCGACGACGATGCCGGCGCTTCGGCGGCTTGAGCGCCCGCGGGCGATGGAGCATTTTCGCCCGGCGCGGACGAGTTTGTGTTTGAAGGAGAAGCGCTGGATGGCAAGCTGGTCGACTGGCTTTCGCTCGATCCCGCAGCACTCTCACCTGTAGAGCTGGCAGTGGATGAGCTCGAGCCTTCATCCGAGTTGGATGCTTCTGTACCACTGCTCGCCTGGGAGACGGTTTCGGTGCTGGCGCTACCGGTCGCTGATTCGCCAGCGGTAGTGCTTGCAGTAGCAGCCGTGCTCGCGGATGTCTGCGCAGCGGTCGAGAGCGCAGCCGCCGCACGCGAGATATCCGCCGCGCTCGCCGCGACAAAGTGGACCGTGCCCGCTGGCGCAAGTGTCATCCCAGCGGCTGTCGCCAGGGGAGCGACCCGGTTTTCAGAGGAGTACGTCGAGTCTTCGATATTCAGCTGTGCATTTTCACGCTGCAGTGTCGCCACATGCCCGAGCGTACGACCGATGCCTGTGTTGAGCTTGAGCACCAGCAGCTGCATGGCAACGATCCCGATCAAGGCGAAGGCCAGCAGACCGATCCACAGGCGTCCCCTGATCAGCCTGTCCAGGAAAGCGCTACTCGATATGCCGTCCAGGGCGTGGACACCGCGCAGCGCAATGCCCGGAGTAGCTCCGGCCGAGGCGCGCCTAGTCCTGGGAGTCGAGCGCTTACGCGAGGGCGAGCTCGGTCGCGCCGGACGCTCCCGCGGTAGCGCGACGCCCGGCGCCGGGATCGCGGCCGCGGTCGCGATTGAACCCGAGCGAGCGGTAGCGCTGGGACCGGACACACGTCTGGGACGGCGCGGCGCGGCGCGGCGCTGGCCGATCTTCGATCGGTCGGGCACGGCACGCTTGGGAAGCGAGCGGGCCGTGGCAGGCGGGGTCATGCTTGACCTCCTTGATCGGTTGCGTGATCTGCAAGCTTTGCGGCCGCACGCAGACGCGCCGAGGAGGCGCGCGGGTTGCGCGCCGTCTCAGCGGCCGACGGCACGATCGACCCACTTGTGAGCAATGCAGCCTCGGGTATACGCCCGCATCCGCACACGGGCAGGTCTGGCGGGCAGATGCAGCCACGAGCGCGCTCGGCGAGGAAGCGCTTCACACGCCTGTCCTCGAGCGAATGAAAGGAGATCGCGGCAAGCGCGCCGCCCTCGCGCAACAGGCCCCAGGCAAGCGGCAACGCCCGCTCGAGCTGTCCCAGCTCATCGTTGACGGCGATTCGTAGGGCCTGAAAAGTGCGCTTGGCTGGGTGTCCAGCAGCAAAGCGAGCTGGTGTGGGAATCGCGGCAGTGATGACCTCCACTAGCGCGAGCGTCGTTTCGATCGGTGACTGGGCGCGAGCGCGTACGATCGCACGAGCAATCTGAGTGGCGTGACGCTCCTCGCCGAACTCGCGCAAGATCCCCGCCAGCCGGCGCTCGTCCCATGTAGCGACGATCTCGCGCGCGGTGAGTTCCTGACGCGGATCCATACGCATGTCAAGCGGTGCGTCATAGGAGTAGGAAAAGCCACGCTCACGTGTGTCGATCTGCATTGAGGACATGCCAAGGTCGAAGTAGACGGCGTCGGCGACCACTCCTTCTTCAGCCAACATCTCGAGCCCCTCCGCATAGTCGCCGCGGATAAAGCGCGCCGAGCAGGGAATCTCCTGGGCGAGCTCGAGGAAGCGCTCCTGCGCGAACGGGTCGCGGTCGATCGCCACGAGCGTTCCTTGCGAGCCAAGGCGCTCGGCAAGAGCGCGCGCGTGCCCGCCGCCGCCGAAGGTGCAGTCGATGATCGTCTGAGCGGGCTGCGGGTCGAGCAACTCGAGCAGCTCCTCGGCGAGCACCGGAATGTGAACGGTGGTCATGTCAGGGTCCGCGGATGAATAGGTTGTCAGTTTGGTGTGCCCAGATGGTGGATGCCAGACGCCGCACGC
>DASYNL010000008.1:0-32986 GCA_036008605.1 Solirubrobacteraceae bacterium
AGTTAGACTCAGACAGCTACCCCGGCGAAGCCGACAACGACAACAATCACGTCTTCGGCCCTCGCGCCAGTGTCAGAGACACTCAGGCGACAACTACGCTGGTCCGACGCTACTACGCCGCGGCCGCCGCGGAGGACGGGGCGCTCGCGTGCCGGCTGATGTATTCCCCGATCGCCGAATCGATCGCCGAAGACTATGGCCCGGCGCCCGGGAGTGGCGGTGCTACAGGGGAGACGTGCGCCGCGGCGGCAGCGCGGCTGTTTGCGCAGCGCCACTCCCAGCTCGAGACCAAGCGCGCAGCGCTGAAGGTGGTTGCGGTACGGGTCAGGGGCCGCGAGCTCGCCGTGACGCTTCGCTTCGGCGCCAGCCGGCAGCTGGGCTATCTCGAGCTGCACCGCGAACGCGGGGCGTGGAAGGTCGACGACCTGCTCGACAGCGAACAGGCGCTGTACGTCGAATGAGCAGAGCCGCACTTGTGCTGCCGGTGGTCTTGCTCGCCTCGAGCTTGGGAGCATGCGGCAGCACTCGCGGCGGCGCAGCTACGTCCGAGGCGTCGTCGAAGGTCTCGGGCGCCGGCTCGTTGCTTGGCGATCAGGACAATGACAGCGGCAGAGACAACTACTACGACCGCGACGATGGAGAAGTCCGCGACTACGGTCACGCGGCGAGCGCCGCCGAGACGCGCGCGATCGGGGCGCTCGTCAAGGCCTATTACGCGGCAGCGGCTGCTGGCAACGGGACGCGCGCATGCCAGCTGACCTACTACTTCGAGGCCGAAACGCTCCCCGAACAGTACGCGCAGCCGCCTGGGCCGCGCTGGCTGCACGGCCTGAGCACATGTTCTGCGCTACTCACGCGCGTGTTCGCGCACTTCCATGCCTCGCTGAGCGCGCCGGTGCTCGTAACCGGCGTGCGCGTCGACGGTGATCGCGCGGAGGCGCTGGTCGGCTTCAAGACGCTGCCGGCCGGATTCCTCAAGGCACGGCTGGAAGGCGGCAGCTGGAAGATCGACAGCCTGTTGGCCGCGCCGCTGCCGTAGTGGCGGCGCGGCCAGTGCCTTGGCGATGCGCTCTAGAGCAGCCTACTTGACCCCCGAGCAGGATTTGAAGCCGTCGTGCGCGGCGATCGCGTTGAGCTTTTCGTGAACCGCTTCGGCGGGTTGGATCAATGGACCGATCGCTTTGATGTTCTTGGCTTCGGCGTCGCTGGCGAGCGCGTCGGCGTATTGCACGTAGCGGTGGAAGTCGTTGACGATCAGGCCCCAGTCGTGTGCGAGGGCGGCCGGTGGCACGAGCTTGCTCAGTTCGTTCGTCTCGGTCGTCTCATAGCGGGCCACCTTGGGATAGCCTTCGAGAACCTCGCGTAGCTCGACGCTGGCGGGGACGTTGGGCTGTGTGTCGACCTTGTCCACTTCCGCGTTGACGTGGGCGCAGATCGCGTCGCCCTTGGCGATCAGCTGCGCGCGCGTCAGCGGCGTGCCGCTGGCGACCCTCACGATCGTGGCGGCCGGCACCGACGCGCCGGCCGCGGTCGTGCTCGTCGCCTGGGTGCTGTCTGCCGTGGTCGTGGCCGTGGCGGCGACGGTGCTCGCCGTCGTTTTCGAGGAGCCGCCGCAGCCGCCGAGTGCAAGCGAGACTGCCGTTAGCGCGAGCGCTGCGAGTCGTATGTGTGACATCTATATCCCTCCGAGAGCATGGTTTGGTGCTGGTTGGTTTATGTGGCGATGACCGTCGCGTGTCGATGCGGCACGAACGCGATCGCGCTCTTGCGTGCGCGCTCCGAGCGGGGCTCGACCGTGCGCAGGTCGACTTCGGCGACGACCGTGCCGATCACTTGCTTCATCAGCAACTGCGCATAGGGGGCGGCCAAGCAGCGCCGCACGCCCCCGCCGAAGGGGATCCACGTGTACGTGTTGATCTCGCGCCCACCGACGTCCCGCCCGTCGCGCTCCAGGAAGCGCTCGGGCTTGAAGCGCAGCGGCTCCGGGTAGACGTCGGGCCGGCGGTGCACCAGGTGCACGCACGGCGCCACGGTGCTCCCGGCGGGAATCGTGTAGCCACCGAGCTGCATCGGCTCGAGCAGCCTGCGCACCACGATCGGCGCGGCGGGGCACAGGCGCAGCGTCTCCTTGACGACGGCGTCGAGGTAGGCGCCGTTCTCGCTGGCTTGCCTGTTTGACTGCAGCTGAGCTTGTCCCATCGGGGCCTGCTCCGTCTGGACTTGCTTCGTCTGGACCTGCTCCGGCGGGCCAGGCCGCTCGCTGTGGCCATCGACCTCGGCGCGCAGGCGCGCGTACTGCTCGGGGTGGCGCAGGATCCGCTCGAAGGCCCACGAGAGCAGGCTGGAGGTGGGGCCGTCGGTGAGCAGCGTCACCAGTTCGTCGCGCAAGTCCTGCTCTGACATCGGCGCGCCGTCCTCATAGCGCGCTTCGCCCAGCATCGCGGCGATGTCGCTGCCGTCGCTGGCGTCGGGGTCCTGCTGCCTGAGTCGTACCTGCGCCAGCACCAAGTCCTCGACCGGCCCCATCATCGCGCGGTAGTCGCGGTTGCCGGCAAAGCGGCTGGGGCCGGCGGCGGCCAGCAAGTTGAGCCGTTTGGGGTCGTTCATCCAGTCGGTCAGCCGCCGCAGCGAGTCGTGCAGGCGCGCGAGGCTGTCGCTCCCTGAGGGACCGAAGACGACGCGCATGATCGCCTCGAGCGTTATCTCCTGCATGCGCGGCCACAGCTCAAACGGCTCGCCGACCGGCCACTTCTGAAGCTCGCGGCGCGTGACCTCGGCCATCATCTCGCTGTAGCCCTGCATCCGCTCGCCGTGGAAAGGGGGCAGCATCAGCCTGCGGCGCCTGACGTGCTCCGGCTCCTCCAGCAACATCACCGAGCGCGGGCCGAGCAACGGTCCGAGGATCGAGTTGGCAAGGCCCACGCCCAAGACGGCGTGGTCGGCTGTGAACACTTTCTTCACATCTTCAGGATCGGCCAATATCACCCATGTGCCGGCGTGCTTCACCTGAATTGTGAAGATGTCCCCAAAATGTTTCTGACAGCGCTCGAGGAACGGCAACGGCCTTCTTGCCCAGGCGACGGCCTGCATCGTGCTGGGCATCCTCGGCCCCGGCGGGAGCATTTCACCAAATGTGCGACGAATCAGAAGATATGGTATTGTCGCGCGGAACATTTCACCGGGTCCACGCGCACGAACACATAGGATCGTCCTGACAAGTTGGGAGGATCGCTCGGTGGGGTGAGCGGACTGGCACCAGTACCTTAAGCGGTGAAAGGAGCGGACTTAAAATCCGCTGATCCGGGTTCGAGCCCCGGCTGGTGCATCGGGTTAGGACTGGTGCGGGAGACGGGAACAGGGTCATCGGGCGGCATTCCCGTCTCCCGCGGCGGAGGGTTGGGCGATCAACTCGTCCTCCAGCTTGCAGGTCGCGCCGATCAAGAGCTCGAACAGCGCGGCGGCGAAGTCGGGCGGCAAGGCTGCCTCGGCGCCGCGCTCCAGGTAGCGTGCGCGCACTTCGGCAACCCGCTCGGGCTGCATCATCGGGATGTCGTGCTCGCGCTTGTGGTAGGCGACCTGGCGGCAGACCTCGAAGCGGTCGCCCAGCAATCGCAGGATCTCGCCGTCGAGGAAGTCGAGCCGTGTGCGAAAGGGGGCAAGGCCGGCTGCGCCTGGCCCCGGCGTGCCTGTGCCCTTCGGGGTGCTTGTGCCCCCAGGGGTACCCGTGCCCTCAGGGGTGCTCATTCGTCCTCGTCTTCTTCCATCAGGATGCCCGCGGCGAAAGCCTCGCTGCAGTTGGCCAGCGCGTCGAGCGAATAGCCGCCCTCTTGCACGACGCACACCGGCAGGCCGGTGTAGGCGAGCGTTTCGCCGATCTCCATGAAGATCAACTGCGAGAAGTCCCACGAGCCGTGCGGGTCGCTCTGCACGATGTCATAGCCAAGCGAGAGCACGAACGCCTGCGCGCCTTCGCCGACTTCGATGATCAGCTCCTCGAGCGCCTCCAGGTAGGTGTCCGGGTGCGGCTGGTGGTTGAACTCGATGAAGTACTCGCCAGCGGACGGCTCGACGTGGCGCCAGGGGACCTCGGCGAGCGTCGAGGCGTGCAGCGAGCCGAGCGTGATGTTCTGAAACGGGGCCACGATCGCCGCCGTGCCCGTGGGGAAGTGGAAGTCGAGGTCGAGGATGCAGACGCCTTTCAGGCCGCTTTCCCACATCGTGTAGGCGGCCGCCGCGGCTGTGTTCAGGTAGCAATAGCCGCCGAGGAAGGCGGGGCCTGCGTGATGGCCCGGGGGGCGGCACAGGGCGTAGGAGAACTGCTCGCCGTCGACGATCGCCGTGGCCGCCGTCATCGCCGTGCGCACGCCCTCGAAAGCCGTGTCGAACACGCCCGCCCACACCGGGCTGTCGGCCGGCAGGCCAGGAGGCGCCCACTCGGGCATCATCCGCGGCTCCTGCCAGTCGACCTGCCTGAGCGCTTCCAGGTAGCTCGGCTCGTGCAGCGCAGAGAGCACCCGCTCGACGTGGTCTGTCGGGATGTCGGCGGGGGTGGTGCGCACGTCTTCGTGGCGCGTCAAGCCCTCGAGCAGCTGCGCCGTGCGCCGCTGATCGTCGTGGCCCTGCATCTTGCGCCCGTGTCGGTCGAGGATGAAGGGCGCGCCATGGCCGTTGCCGTTGGCGGCGTCGACCAGTTGTTCGACTACCAGCATCTCGCTCATGCCTTCCTCCGCATACGTATGCCGATCTGGGTGAAGCCGTTGTTGGTGTAGAACGCCTCGGTGGCGCTCACGGCCGCGTAGCGCTCGCTCGGCAGGCCCACCTCCAGACGCTCCACGCCCTGTTTGCGCGCCAGCTCGACGAGCGCTCCGACAAGGTCGGCGCCGATCGTCATGTAACGGCACTCCGGCTTGACCCACAACTCCTGGATCACGCCGTAGCGGCCCGGGATGCGCATCGCGATCTGCCAGCTGACGCCGATGATGCCGACGACCTCGCCCTCCTGTTCGGCGACGAGCACGACGCCGGCGCTGCCGTCGTCGACGAGCGCGTGCGCGGTCTCGGCCAAGACGGGCGTCGCCAACGGTTTGCCGCCGAGCTCGACGAGCAGTTCGCGCACTCCCGTTACAACGGCCGGCACATCCTCGTGCGTGGCTTCACGTATCTCCCAGGTCACTCCCCACTCCTCCTCCTCGGCATCGGGTTCGATCGGCGAGAGCGGGCTCACGATGGCGCCACCGCTGTTGTCTCTGTCTCGATCGGCTGCGCCGCGCTCATGACGCTGTCCCCGCGAACGCATCCTGTGGCTCCAGTTCGACCGTCCACGCCTCCGGGGCGTCGCTGCCGGTGAGCGCCTTCGCGATCGCCGCCATCGGGGCGCGCGCCTTCAGCAGGATCTCCTCGAACTCCTCCTGCGGATCGGACTGCATCACGATCGCGCCGCCGGCGCCGATCGTCGTCGCGCCCGAGCGCAGCACGACCGTACGGATCACGATGCTCAGGTCGACCACGCCGTCGAGGCCGAAATAGCCGATCGCGCCCGAGTACACGCCGCGCGCCTCGCGCTCGATGTCGTCGATGATCTCCATCGTGCGCAGCTTCGGCGCGCCGGTCATCGAGCCGCCGGGGAAGCAGGCGCGCACCGCGTCGATCGATGTGCGCCCCGCCTCCAGTGTGCCGACGACGTTCGAGATCATCTGGTGCACGGTCGTGTACTGCTCGATCACCATCAGCTCGGGCACGCGCACCGTGTCGACCTCGCACACACGGCCCAGGTCGTTGCGCAGCAGGTCGACGATCATCAGGTGCTCGGCAAACGTCTTTTCGTCCTCGGCCAGCTCTTTGCGCGTGGCCTCGTCCTGCTCGGGGTCGGCTGAGCGCGGCGCCGTGCCCTTGATCGGGCGCGCCATCACCCTGCGCTCGCGATCGACCGACAGGAAGCGCTCGGGCGAGCTGCTCACGACCGCCAGCTCGCCCAGCTTCAGGTACGCGGCAAACGGCGCGGGGTTCGAGCGGCGCAGGCCGCGATACAGAGTCCACGGATCGGGTTCGGCGTCGGTGTGGATCTGGTCGGTCAGGCACACCTCATATGACTCGCCGGCCCCCAGCGCGCTCTGGCAGCGGGCGATGTCCGCGAGGTACTGTTCCCGGCCGCGCCCTGGGCGAAAGACGACAGCGTCTTTTGGGGGAGGGATTGGCGTGCTGGTCGGTGTCAGTGCGGCCTGGCCCGCGACACGCGCCTCGCTGGTCTCCGGCGCGGCAGGGTTGGGCGTGCCGTCCGGCTCCCGCTTGGCCTGTCCTGCCGCGAGCGCGTCGCGCACCTCCCGTTCCGTGGGGGAGGGCGTGCCGTTTGCTTCCAGACCGGCCGAACCGACGGCGAGCGCATCGCGCACCTCTCGCTCAGCCTCCTCCAGCCACGCCTCGGCCTCCGGTTCCTCGCCCTTGGCCACAGCCAGCACGTGTGTGCGCCCGCGTACATGGTCGATCGCGATCATGCGGTTGGCCAGCATCTGCACGGCGTCGGGGACGTCGGAGCGGTGCGCGTTGGTGGCGCCGCAATCGCCCTTCAGCTCGTAGCCGAGGTAGCCGACGAAGCCGCCGACCAAGCCGTGGTCGGGATCTTTGGGCTGCTCGATCCCGCGGTCTTCCAACTCGCGATCGAGCACCTCGAAGAACGAACCCTTTTCCTCAACCACACCACCTGCGTCGCGGCGGGTCAGGACACCTTGCTCGACGTCGTACTCGAGCACCAAGCGGCACGCCCCCATCGAGGAGCCCAGGAACGAGCTCTCGCCCAGTTTCGTGGACGTGCTCGCGCTATCCAACCAGAACGCAAAATCCTCATCTCCGAACAGCCTTTCGAACAGACGCTCCGCGTCAGGCTCACCCGCGAGCGTGCGTGAGAGCACACGCATGTCCGACTCGGCGGCGCTGCGTCTACGGCAACGCCTTGGCGGCACGCTCGGGCGGTTCAGGCGGCGCGCGCGCTCGGGCTTGCGCTCCTGGGCCAGCGCGTAGAAGTTCTCGAACAGCTGGTGGCCGTATTCGGTGCAGATCGACTCCGGGTGGAACTGCACGCCCCACATCGGTCTGCTCGCGTGTTCGATGCCCATCACGACACCGTCTGCCGTCCAGGCGATCTCGCGGCCCTCCTCGCCGAGCGAGCCAGACACGGCCAGCGAGTGGTAGCGGACGACCTCGAAGTCCTGGGGGATGCCAGCGAACAGGCCCTCGCCTGAGTGCTTGACGGGGGAGAGGCGACCGTGCATGACCGTCGGGGCGTAGGTGACCGTCGCTTTGAGCACGTGCCCGAGGCCCTGGTGGCCGAGGCACACGCCCAACACCGGCACTTCGCTCGAGCGCAGGATGTCCGCACACACGCCGAAGTCGTGCCAGCGCGCGGGATGGCCAGGACCGGGAGAGAGCACGATCGCGTCGAAGTCCCAACGTTCCAGAGCCTTCCAGGAGACCATGTCGTTGTGCACCACGATCGGCTCCTCGCCACAGGCCGCGGCCAGCAGGTGAAAGACGTTGTAGGTGTAGGAGTCGTAGTTGTCGACCAGGAGCGTGCTCATGTCAAGCTCCCCCGCTTGGGAGACCCTGTGTGTCCTGCTTTTGCGCGATGCCCCGCGCGCGCGCGGGGGGCCACACCGCTTTTTGCGTTTTTTGCGTACATCTCGGCGCTCCCGCTCCGCGCTCTCATCTGCCCGCCTCCAAGCCCAGTCCGCGGGCGCTGCGGTCCAGCAGCGTGTGGATCACCCGCTCGACGTGGCTCGAGCGCTCCGCTTCGGTGTACCAGCGCGCCAGGTGGCGCAGGTACAGCGCCAGCGGCGTGACGTCGTAGCGCTCCACCGCCAGGCGCAGGTGGCGGCGGTAGATCTCCGACTGCACGACCGCGCTGCGGTAGTCGGGGTCTTCGGCCGGCCGGTGGCCTTGGGAGACGGCGCGACTGCCGCGGTGCGCCCGCGCGCGCGCCAGATCCCAGCCGAGGGACTCGCGCGCCAGCAGCAGCTTGCCCGTGTCAAAATCGACGCGTGGAGTCACCGGATAGGGCAGGAAGTAGCCGAGCGCGATCTGCGCCGGGATGCGTTCTGGCGCCGGATGCGCGCGCTGCACTTCGTGCACCTGCGGGTCGGCGGCGATCTGCGTCTCGATCCACTCGATCAAGTCGTCGATCAAGAGGCCGCCTTCGTCGCTTGAGCTGACGGCGCGCTTCTGTTGGGCGACCATGCCGTGGAAGATGTCGTGCGTGGGGTGGATGCCCCGCTGCGCGGCCCCGTTGCGCGACCCATTGCCGGCGCCGTTGTCGGCATTTGCCGCGGCGCCTGCGGCGTCCAAAGTCAGCGTCCCGGCGCTTGCCGGCTCGCTCTCAGCGTCTGGACCCCCAACCCGGTTGCTCTTTGCTGCCTTCTCCGGGCGACTGAGCTCTTCCATCAGGAGGCGGATGCAGGTCGCGTGCGAGACCCACTCGGTGCCGCAGATCTGAAGAGTTGTCACACCCTCAAGGCCGGGCGCCCCCATCCAATAGGAGACGGCGCGCATGTGTTGCGTGGTCTGCCCGTCGGCGCGCAGCAGCGGCATTTCCTCGAGGTCCTCGACGCCGGTCGCGAAGACGACGACGCCGTCCTCGCGGCGGGTCAGCTTGCCTTCGCGCAGCCCCCGCTCGGTCAGTTCGAAACCGTCGTCGAGGAAGTCCGACTCGAAGAACACGCGGTCGAAGGCGACGCCAAGGCGCGCGAGCGTCTTGCGCTGCCCGGAGATGACCCAGGCACGTGTCTTGAACCACAGCTCGAGCGCTTCGCCCTCACCGCCCAGCACGCGTTTGAGCAGCTCATCCGCCGCGTCGTTCTGCATGCGCAACTCGCGCGTGAGCGAGTCCTCGCGCTCCTCCGGCCCTTCCTCGGCAAAGCCGCCCGAGGCGACATAGTCGGCGTAGCAGAGGCCGACGAAGTGATCGCTCTTCTGGTCGCCCTCGGGCCAGGACTGTGTGTGGTGCCCGCTGCGGACGATGCCGGCCATCGCCTCGCCCATGCTGCGCCCGGCGTCGGAGATGATGCTGCGCCGCTCGACCTCGCCACCGGCCTGTTCGAGCGAGGCGGCCAGCGCATTGCCGATCGCCAGGTTGCGCAGGTGCCCGACGTGCAAGGCCTTGGTCGCGTTCGCGTCCCAGAACTGCACGGCGTAGCGCTGCCCGCGCGCCAGATCCACTAGTTCGGCTTCGTCGCCGCCGCCGGCCTCGAGCGCCGCTCCGGTCGTCTCGATCCAGCTGTCGCTCAGGCGCAGCTCGACGCCGTCGTCGCGGTGGGTGAGTGTGCCCACCCAGGCCTGCTCACCCAGGCGCTCGAGTGCGCTGAGCGACTCGCGGTCGCTCTGCCAGTTTGGCGCGCGCGGCACGAGCTTGATGTCGAAGCTCGCGTTCGCCCGTCTCGGCGCGCGGGCGGCCCATGGCGCATGAGCGCCATCATCTCCCGATACTTCCTCGAAATAGTCAAAAAGGTTGGTTGTCATCAGCTAGCGAGGAGGTCGAGTCGAGCATACCGAAAGTGGAGCTCCGCGCAGCGCAAAAAGTGAGAAACATAAATCGTTTCCTGGCGCGCCGTTTTCACTGTGACGGAGACTCCGCCAAAAAGTGAGAAACACTTGTGCGAATCTGCTTGCGCTTGGCTTCCCAGCGTGATAGGAAGCACGCGGCCCCTCCAGGCTAACCGGTTGCCGGGGCGTTCTCTGACCTGAACCTCGACGCGTCCCGGCACCGGTGTTCTGACAACCTCCTCGGGAAGGATTTGGGTGCAAGATGGTCGCTACGGGTTGTATGACGGGAACCAGGGTCTAAGGGTCATGCGCAAACATGGCCATCACGGGTGGCAGTGGACCCCCACCTACGACGCGCGCCACCACACCGCGGGCTATGCGATCCCGCGTCGTTGCAACTGGGACCTCCGCTGCGAGGAAGCCCCGTGCGCGGATATCGGCGGGCGCATGACCGCGCGCTGGAAGCCGCGACGCGGCCGTTGGCGCTCAGGAGGTCGGCCACGCTAAGACAACCGAATATTTCCGACCGATCCCGACTGTTGACAGTTGCAGAATTTTTTGTGGCGAGACGGCGAGTGAGGTGTAGTCTTTAGCCGTGCGTGAGATACGCCTGTATGACTCGCTGAGCGGAGAGCTCGTGCCAGTCAGCGCGGGAGACGCCATCAGGGTCGAGGTGCGCGCCTCGCCGATTGGCTTCGACGGCGGAGTCGACGTCGCCTCGACCAGGCCGCTGGTGCTGTTCAGCTTCCTCGAGCGGTTCCTGCGGCGCGAAGGCTTTGCCACCAAGTTCCTGTTCGACTCGCCCGACGGCAGCGACATGCTCTACGAGCTCTCAGAAGGACTGGAGCCGCCGGACGCCTGCGACGCGCTCGACGAGCACGACGGCGAGCGAGACGCCGAGGCCGACGGTGAGCCCGATCTCGACAACGGGCAAAACACCGGAATGAGCCTGCTCCAAGTTCCGCGCTCGGATATGGACCGCTGGGTGAACGTCTGCTTTGGCGCAAGCCGCGACGGCTCTGAAGCAGAGCCCGTTGCCGCCAGTGAGCGCATCCTGCTGAGTGACGCGCTGAAGCACTTCGGCCACCCCGCAGTTGCGCTCTACCTGCTCGGCACCCACTACTCGCTGCCGCTCGGAGACGCGCTCACGGGCCTGGCGACCGGATCCAGGAACGCGTCGCGCATCCGGGAGGCGCTCGAGAAACTCGTGCCCGACAAGCCCAGCCCACCGGACATGCGCCACTACATGGAAGCATTCCGCGACGCGCTCGCCAACGACCTCGACACACCACTAGCTTTTGTCGTCATGTTCGAGTGGCTGCTCGAGGCCGAGCGCCGTGGCGGCGACGTCGGCGACAACGATCTGCGCGTGATGCTCGAGGTGCTCGAGCTCGACGGTCTGGCGGCGCCAGTCGGGGCTTAGCCTCCCTGTTGGGGTCTAGCGGACCGGTTGGGGGTCCTAGTCTCCCGTTGAGGCCTAGCGTGCCGGTTGGGGTCCCAGCCTCCCTGTTGGGTCTAGCGTGCCGGTCGGGACCTAGCTTTGTCTATGGCAGGCCTGCCATTCCGAGCGTGAGCCTGAAGGGACCCATGCGACGGTGGCGGGGCGGCGAAGAGCGGCTCACATTCGGCCCGGCTTACACACGATCCTTTGTCGTGCGGATAATCAAGGTGAAGCGCGTCACGTCATTGTCGGACTGCGCGGTTCGGCGCGCAGTCACCACCGGCGCGGCGACGCGTACTCCGTAGGACGGCGAGACCCAGCCGCTGTCGATCTCAAACGCCACTCCCTGGGCTCGGATCTCGAGCTCCGCGCAGGCGTAGGTCGCGATTGCCCACGACGCTTCTGCCCGCACCTGGCCAGCGTCCTCGACCGGCGCGAGCGGGAAGGTCCAGAGCAGCTCCTCTCCCTGAGCTCCGAGCACCGTGTCGAGGATATGCACGACACGCAGCTCTCCATCGAAGCGCAACTCGCGGCGATGAAGGACCGCTCGACGCAACTCGTGAAAGCCGCGGTGCTCGCCTTCGAAGGTCGCGCTCGCAGCGTCGGTCTGGAAGCGCACACAACGGGCGCACGATTCTTCGGCAAGCGCGAACAGGTAGTCCGTACGCAGACGATTCTGCTCGGCCGCGCCAATCGCGAGCGTGCTGTGTGCCCTGGTGGACCGAAACTCGTTGCGCGCCTGCGGGTCGGCGGTGTACACGTAGGAGCCGGGGTCGACCACGAGCGGCTGCCCGCCGACGGCCAGCTCGAAGGACAGCTGGTCGTTGTGCGCGTGTGCGCCGGTCCCACCCAGCCCGACGTCGCCGCAGCGCACGATTCCCCACAGCCCCTTGTGACGCATCACGTACCAGCCGCCGTGCGGGTACGCGGCGTGGCCGCTGCCCTCGCGCCAGGGGAGGCATGCCTGCGCGTACAGGTGGCGATGGTCGCGCGGCTCGGCGCCGTAGTCGCCGAGCGGCAGCAAGCGCCCGTCGTCGGCGTCGCCGATCTGCGGAGCCAGCCCGTCCGGGCGAGTGTAGTCGGAGACGAAAGCGAGCATCCGCGCGAGTCGCGCTCGGTAGACGTCCGAGAGCGCCCCCGGGCAGAGCGCGTCCGCCGCGTGCGTGGCGCACACGAACAGCTCGCACACCAGCCGGTGGTAGGCGATCGAAGCCTCGTGGTCGCACCCGTCCTCGCGCACCTGGTGGGCCAGCTCGCGCTCCAGCTCGCGCGTGGCCCAGCGCGCCCACGCGCGGCCCTCGTCGCTGCCTGAGAACGGCGCGCACGCGAGCAGCAGCCCGGCCACGTCGGCGAGGTAGTGGTTGCCTCGCACCGGTCCCCGCTCCAGGTGCGTGCGGATGAAGCGGCAATGCAGCAGCAGGCTCGCGAGCGCGGGCCGTAGCCACGTCGCATCGCGTGCCGCCGGCATCGCCATGCACAGCGCAGCCGTCCAGTTGGCAGCACGAATCGCGACGTCCATCGTGCACGACCACGACGCGCCGAACTCGACCGGGTTCGAGTCGATGAACGAGCTCAGCTGGGCGCCCAGCTCGTCCAGGAAGCGCGGGTCGCCGGTGAGCCGGTGGGCCGCGCTAAGCAGCGGCAGGTGCTGGCAGCGCGCGAGCTCCCACGGCAGCTTGATGTCAGAGCCCCCGCCGAGCACGACCGGCACGCGCGAGATGTGGGCGTCGGGCCAGCGGCGGCCCGACTTGAAGTCGCGCTGCCAGTCGATCTGCAGACCGAGATCTGTCGGCCCGGAGCCGAGCAGATCGAAGCGATGGGCGAGGATCTGCTCCGCTCGCTCGAGCAGGTCCACCCGGGCCTCGCCGTCGAGCTGATCGAGCTCTCGCTCCCACGCGGCGACGGTGGGCAGCGCCGCCAGCGCGCGTCCGCGCAGCACGCTCGCCGGCTCCTCGTGGCCGAGCGCGTGCGCGAGGACCTGGGGTGTGACCTGTAGCGGACGCGCACGCAGCCACGCGCCGCGAAGTCTCCCGCGGACAGGAGCGGCCAGGGCAAGCACGACTGCGGCGGCGCTCCCGCGCGGCCCCAGCCTCCGCCACGCGGCCAGCCCTGTGCGCAGCTGTCGTCTCACCCGCGGGCCGGCGGTTCTGAGAGGGCGCCGGGTGTGGGCTGTGGTGTGTCGGGTGTGGGCTGCGGTGTGCAGGGTGCGAGCCGCGGCGTGTCGGGTGTGGGCCGCAGTGCGCAGGGTGCGAGCCGCAGTGCGCCGGACGAGGGCCGTGCCCCGCTCAGGAGCGACCGGCGATCCAATGGTCGTGCCACACGCTCACGTTGTACAGATTCCACAGCTGAAAGCTCCAATCCATGCGTCCGCTGCGGTGGGCCTGCCACAGCTCGTCGATGCGCGCGTAGTCGAGCAGCCCACGCTCTGCAAGTGAAGAGTCCCGGATCTCTCGTTGTGCGCGGCGCCCCAGCTCGCCCCGGAACCACTCGGAGACGGGCAGGCCGAAACCCTGCTTGGGGCGGTGCACGATCTGGTTCGGCAACAACCCCTCGACGGACCGCTTGAGCAACCACTTCCCGACGCTGCCGCGGACCTTCATCTGCGGAGGCAGCGAAATCGCGAACTCGACCAGCTCGCGATCCAAAAATGGCGTGCGCGCCTCGACTGACGCGGCCATCGTCATCTTGTCTACGCGCATCAACAACAGCTCGGCCAGCCTCAGCTTCAACTCGAGATACGTCATCTTCTGGAGCAGGTCCGCGTCCGGGCGATCGCGTTCGGCTTCCCGCCAGAAACGCTCTACCTGGCGATAGGCTTCCGGCTGCTCTTCGTGGCGCGCCAGGACCCGGCGCTTGAGCTCCCCGCTGTAGCAGATCGCTCCGCCCCAGAAGGGCAGGCGTCCGGCCGCCGCATCGGCAAGGTAATCGGCATGGAAGAGCCCGCGCCCACTGTGCCACGCGAGCCTCATTCCGGCGTCCGCGAGCAGCCGGCGGGCGGGCGCGGGGACGCGCTGGAAAGGCTCCCAATAGCGACGCCGGCGGGCCACGGCGTCGATGTAGCCCCGATAGCCGTGGAACAGCTCATCCGAGCCCTCCCCGACCTGCACCACGATCGTCCCGGACTCGCGCGCGAACTTCGAGATGTAGTACAGCGGCACGCACACCCAGTCGGCGATCGGCTCGTCCTGGTGGTGGACCATCTGGGGGATGAAAGACACCAGATCCTCGGGCTCAACGTAGATCTCGTGGTGGTCGGTCGCGAACCGCCGCGCAACGGCGCGCGCGTACTGCAACTCGTTGTGGCGCTCGTGCTCGCGATAGGCCACGGAGAAGGTCCGCACCGGCTCGTCGGTCAACTCCGCCATCAGCGCTACGTTGGTCGAGCTGTCCACCCCGCCGGAGAGGAACACACCGAAGGGAACGTCGCTCATCATGCGCTTGGCCACCGAGTCGCGCAGGAGCGCGAGCAGGCGCTCGCTGAGGCTACGCTCGTCGAGCTCTGCGAGCTCCTCTGCGAGGTGCGGAGCCATCGGTGTCCAATAGAGGTCGCGGCGGACGTCGCCGTCTGCGCTCACAGTCATCCGTTCGGCTGGACACAGCTTGCCGATGCCGGCGAACATCGTCGCTGGCGCGGGAGTGCACACAAACGTCAGATAGTCGTGGAACGCCTGCACGTCGAGTTCGGCGCCGACAGCCGGATGGCGAAGCAGCGCCTTGATCTCTGAAGCGAACGCCAGGCCCGCGGGAGTCCTCGTCCAGTACAGCGGCTTCTTTCCCAGGCGATCGCGCGCCAGGAAGAGCTCCCGGCGGCGCTCGTCCCAGATAGCCATCGCGAACATGCCATCCAGCCGATCGACGCAGTGCTCGCCCTCCTCCTCGTAGAGATGGACGATCGTCTCGGTGTCACAGTGGGAGCGAAAACGGTGACCCCGCGCTTCGAGCTCTGGACGCAGCTTGGTGTGGTTGTAGATCTCACCGTTGAAGACGACCCACACGCTGCCATCCTCGTTGCTCATCGGCTGGTGACCGGAGTGAGAGACATCCACGATCGAAAGACGCCGATGACCGAGGCCCACGCGTCCGGCCGGTGAGCTCCAGACACCCTCATCGTCCGGTCCACGATGGGTCATCGTGTCGCGCATCGCCACGAGAACCCGCTCGTTGCACGCGAAGCTGTCGTTGAAGGCAAGGACTCCGCAGATGCCGCACATGGAAATGTCCTAGCGCTCGGCGACTAGCGCTGCTTGACGCCGCGGATCACCATGAAGAAACCAAGTTGACGTCCGGTCAAGCCGGCCAGGCCACCCACGAACCGCGCGTCATAGGGAGTCGCCGTCTTCTCGATGCGCACGTCTTCGAGCCCGTCGATCATCGTGCGCAGCTCGCGCTTGGTATAGCCCTTGGTGCCGGGGCTCTCCTGGTGAGAGTGCAATACGTCTGCGATCGAGCGCAGCGGCCTGCCCCTCAACGGCCCGTTGCGCGCCCACAATCCGTAGGCCACCCACGCGTGGCGCGCGTAGACCATCGCGCACAGGCGCCCCTGTGGGCGCAACACGCGAATCGCCTCGGCAAACGCTCGCGGCGTGTCCGGGGTGTGGTGGAGCACACCCCACGAGTACACGACATCGAAGCTCGCATCCTCAAAGGGCAACAGCTCGGCGTCGGCAACGCGTAGCTCGGAGTGCAATCCCTCGTGAGCGAGGCGGCGCTCGACCATTTCAACGCTTCTATCTGTCAAATCGATCCCATGCAACTCAGCACCGGCACGCGCGAACTGGACGTGGTCGGTGCCAAGGCCGACGCCGATCTCGAGCACCTCGAGACCTTTTGTGGAGGCAAAGTCGGCGTATTCGTGAATGAACGGCTCGCGCTCGTAGCGCCGCGCCTCGATCTGGTCGTAATACTCGCGAGTGCCCGCCGGTGCGGTTGCATCCGAGGATCCGCACGGTGCGCGGTTCCAGAAGCCGCGCACCAACCCCTTGGCGTCCGCTGCTCCCGAGCTCATCGGTCTCTCGCTTGCCTCATTGACCATCCTGTCGTGATGCGGCTTTACGTGGTCGTGGCTCTCACCGTGGGCTCATCTGTACACCTGGCCGGGCCGATTGGCGAGTAGCTTGATGGTGAGAGGATTATCTTAGTCCGAATGCCGCAACGCTTCCAACTCGGGCAACAGTGAGAATGAGTGCTCTGGATCCAACCGAGACCGCATCCGGGGCATCCGCGGCAGTCCTGCCGGTGCCCGAGCGTGAGTTGCGCCAGGACGTCCTGCTGATGCTGGGCGCAAAGCTCTGCATACTCGTCTTCGGCGCGGGCACCACGGTAATCGTGGCTCGCTCGCTCGGACCGTCCGGTCGAGGCTCGCTTGCCTCGACCTACGCGCTGATGACGCTGCTGGCCCAGCTCGGGACGCTTGGGATCGGCTCGGCCAACCCTTACTTCGTCTCGCGCGAGCCCGGCATGCGTGCGAGCATCGTGAGCAACTCGCTGTGGCTCGCCTGCATAGTGGGTCCGTTGATGGCGGCCGTGGGGATCGCCATCAAGGTCGTCGCTCCGGCAGCTCTCGCAAGCATCAGTTGGCCTGCTTTGACCGTCGGCATGCTCGCGGTACCGGCCATGCTCGGCTCGCTGTTTCTGCAGAGCATCCTGCTGGCTGAGGGTCGCACCCTGCTCTACAACGGGATCGAGGTAGGGACGACGCTGCTGATGATGACGTTGCTGTTCACCGTGTTGTCCGTCGTGGGCGCGGGAGTGGTGCTCGCTCTGTCGCTGATGGTTGCTGCGCAGGTAGCGGGGCTTGTTGTGTATCTGGCGGTGATGGGCGCCCACGGCCGCCTGCTGAGGCGCCCCGACGTCGCTCTGGCCCGACGGATGCTCGGCTATGGCGCGCGCGCTTACCTGGTGACGCTGATCGCCTACATGCTGATCCGCATCGACCTGCTGCTCGTGAACGGTATACAGGGCGCCGGGGCGGCGGGTCAGTACTCGATCGCCGTGGCGTTCGCCGATGCTCTCTACCTGCTGCCGGTGTCGGTGGCGATGAACCTGTTCCCTCGGCTCGCACGCGGGTCCGCCGACCACGAGGTGAGCATCGACGTTCTGCACCTCGTCGCCGTCGGCTACCTGATCGTCTGCGCGCTTGCGGCGCTGCTGGCCGCGCCCGCGATCATGCTGTTGTTCGGCGCGGCCTACGAACCCGCGATCTCGTTGTTCCTGTGGTTGTTGCCCGGCGTGTACTGCCTCGGGCTGTTGACCGTCATCGCCTATCACTTCGCCGCCCACGGAATGCCGCGAGACCTGCTGATGGTTTGGATTCCGGGTCTCGCCGTCAACATAGTGCTCAACGTCACGCTGTTGCCACACCACGGCACCTACGTGGCCGCGATCGCATCGACGGTGGCCTATGCGATCGTGCTTGTCCTGCACCTACGTTTGTTTGCCCACGACGTTGGCAGCTGGTCGGCTTTGCGTCCTACGCTGGCTGGCACCGTTTCGCTGGTTCGCGTCGCCCTGCGGCGCAGCTGAGGAGAGCAGTACCTCACACATCGCTCCGGAGTCGATCGCATCGAGGCCCGCGAGCGACGCTCTGGCGGTGCTCGCGGGCCTTGAGAAGCGCTCTGGGCGCTATAGGGCGCGTAGGTCCGGGAGAAACCGGTCTTCTCCTCGACGGTTTCTCTGTGCAGTCTTCTCTTTTGCATGCGTTCAGCATGAGAGTGGTCATCGGGCAACAGGGGCTTATAGCTGTTTTGGGAAAATGTGGAACTCTCCTATTATCCGCGAGCAGATGAGCGAGCGTCAGAAGATCCTCTCGGTGGTGGGTACGCGGCCTAACTTCATGAAGGTCGCGCCGATCGTCCGCGCGCTGGAGTCGCGCCAAGATGCGTTCGAGCACGTGCTGGTTCACACCGGTCAGCACTATGACTTGGAGATGTCAGAGATCTTCTTTGACGAGCTCGGGGTGGGGGAGCCGGACCATCGCCTCGATGTAGGGTCTGGAACGCACGCGCGGCAGACCGCTCGTGTGATGGAGCGTCTCGAGCCGGTTCTGCTGGCCGAGCGCCCCGATGTCGTGTTGGTTGTGGGCGACGTCAACTCGACCCTGGCCGCGGCGCTGGTCGCGGTCAAGCTCGGCATCGCGGTCGCTCACGTCGAGGCCGGCCTGCGCTCCTTAGACCGCACGATGCCCGAGGAGATCAACCGGGTTCTCACCGACGCGATCTCGGAGATGCTCTTCACACACTCGCCCGAGGCGCGAGAGCACCTGCTTGCCGAAGGCCGCGACGAGCGGCTGATCCACTATGTCGGAAACACGATGATCGACACGCTCGTGGCCATGCGCGAGCGAATCGACGCGCCCGACGCAGCGGCTCGGCGCGGTCTGACGGCCGGTGGGTATGTGGTGGTGACACTGCACCGTCCCGCGCTCGTGGACGGGCCGCTGCTGCAGCTGGCCGCTGAGGCGCTCCGTGCCCTTGCCGGCCAGATGCCGGTCATTTTTCCGGTGCATCCGCGTACTCGCGCCCGGCTCATCGCGGAGGATCCGAGCTTGGCAAGCGCCCCCGGACTCGAGTTGCTGGAGCCGATGGGCTACCTGGAGTTCCTCGCGCTCGTTGCTGCCGCGGCCGGCGTTCTGACAGATTCCGGCGGCATCCAGGAGGAGACCACATTTCTGGGGGTGCCCTGCCTGACGCTTCGCGAGAACACCGAGCGGCCGATCACCGAGAGCATGGGCACGAACCTGCTACTCGGGCTCTTACCCGAGCGCATCGGCGAAGTGCCTGAGCTTTTGGCGCAGGTGCGCGCACGGCCGCATCGGATACCCCCGCTCTGGGACGGTCAGGCGGCAGAGCGAATCGTGGATACGTTCGCGGGTGCGGCGCGCGCCACGTCCTCGAGCAGCGCCGCCATCCGACCCGCCAGGACTTGCCGGCTGTAAGGCTCGAGCCGCTCAGGCGATGGAGGCTCAACGGCTCTTCGGTCGCGCAGCCGCATCAGCGCCGCGAGGATCGTCTCGGGCGCGTCGAGACGCGCGCACAGTTGGTCGGCCCCCAGCCGATGTAGAAGCGCCTCGCTGGCGCCGCCATCTGTCAGGCAGAGCACCGGCTTCTCGAGCGCGAGGTACTCGTAGATCTTGCTTGCGATCGCGGTCTCGTCGCCGGCCCCGCTGGCTTGGGTGATCAGCCCCGCGTCGGCTTTCGCGATTCGGACCACCGCCTCTGTCCACGAGCAGGGCGGGAGCACCTCGATCGGCACGTTGCTCTCACGCGTAGCTCGCTCGACTTCCGCTCGCGATGCGGGCGAGAGATAGCCGTGCAGGACGAGACGGAAGCTCCCCACGAGGCCCGGGTCCTCGAGCGCCTGCACCAGCGGCGCGATCGGACGCACGGCGGTGAGTGTGCCCGAGTGAAGGAGTGTGAGGGCCGCGCGGTCTGTCTCTGCGTCCCGGTATGTATCCGCATCTGCATCCGCGTCGGTGTTCGTGTTTTCGTTGGCGTTCGTGTCCGCGTTGGCGTTCGTGTTTTCGTTGGGGTTCGTGTGATTGGTGTTATCGGCAATCTGGCGCATTGCGATCGACCTGATCTCGGGATCGAATCCGTTGGAGATCTCAACTATGCGATCGCCGAGCTCGGGGTGGCGCAGGCGCAAGTCAGAAACAGCCTCGGGCGTGCAGGCGACAATCGCGCTCGCTTTTTCAAGCAACCGGCCCTCGATCGCCGGGAGCAGACGACCGCCGGCGTCGAACGCGGGGTTACCGGCCCAGAGGTCGCGCAACTCCATGACCAGCGGGACACGCCCCCCGACGCCGACGCCGGCAGCGATCAGCCCCGCCATGGGTGGGCCAGTCGCCAGTACGACATCTGGAGCGCGACGCTCGATCCGTCGGCGCAGCAGCAGTGCGCCGCGGGGAATCCACAGCATCGAAAGGGGGAGCGAGTCCGGCCGCACGCCCGCGAGGTCGAACATCGGTTCACACAATCGAGCGAGACGTGCGGTCACAGCGGCACGTCTTGCCACCGCGCGCGAGGAGCGCGCGTCGAACTCCGAGGCGCCCGCGCGCTCGGTCGCGCTGAGCACTTCAACTTCCCAGCCGTACTCTGGCAGATAGCGTGTAAACGCCCGCCAACGGGCGGCCGGCCCGCCCGGCTGCTCGATCGAACGGTGAGTCACGAGCAGCAGCCGTCTCATCCTCATATGGTTTCATGCCAAGGGTGCGACTGACGGTCGATCGGGGGCCTTACTGTTCGGAGATACCGGCAGATTCCGATGAGCTGACTGTGACATCGAGGGTGATCGCCGGGAAAGGGAGTAGAGTGGTCGCCGGTGGTGCGGTCGCCGGGGAAGGTGCATGCGCGGTCGCCGAGGGAGGGACCGGAGTGGTCGCCGGTGGGGGCGTCGATCGATGAACGACGACATCACGGTCGTCATCACCTGCTTCAACTACGGCGCGTTCCTTGCCGAAAGCGTCGACAGTGCGCTCGCTCAGGAGGATGGAGAACCGCGTGTGATCGTGATCGACGATGGGTCAACCGATGCGCGCACACTCGCGGAGTTGGACCGACTGCCGCCGCGGGTCGAGGTCGTGCGGCAGGCGAACTCGGGTGTCGCCGAAGCCCGCAACGCCGCTTTGCGCCGGGTTCAGACGTCATATGCGCTGGTGCTGGACGCCGACGATCGACTCGCCGCCGACGCGTTGCGGCGGCTGCGGGATCCGCTCGAAAGGGAGCCCGAGCTCGACTTCAGCTATGGGATCATGCGCTTCTTCGGGACGTGGGAGGGGGTCGTAAAGATGCCGCCGTATGACCCGTATCGACTGCTGTTTCGCCACAGCATCGGCTCTACCGCGCTCATCCGCCGGGAGCTGTTCGAGGTTGTGGGTGGTTATGACCCCGCGTTTGCAGGCTATGAGGATTGGGAGTTTTGGCTCCACGCGCTCGCGTGCGGTTTTCGCGGGCGGCGCGTGGAGAAAGTGACGCTCTTCTATCGCCGCCACGGACCGGCTCGGTCTCTAGGCGCCCGTCGGGGCTATCGCGCGACTTTTCGGCAATTGCGCCACAAGCACGCGGCGCTGTACGGGCGCGCCGGGCGACGCCGGCTGCAAGCGCAGTCCGAGCTCAGCGGGGTGGGCCGTCTGATCTACCGCTGGTGGTGGGGCTGGCGGCCGCTGCCCGCACGCGCTGAGCTGGCCCTACAGTCGATCCTGTGGCGGCCCGACCGAAAATAGGCAAAGCGACACCAGGAGCGGTCAGTCGACGGGCGTTCGCACCATCTTGTCTGGGCCAGCCGCGATCTCTGCTCCGTAATCCTCCTCTGGATTATCCGCGATCTCCGCTTCGGGATTCTCCTCTGGGTCATCATCCACGATCTCCGCTCCGGAATCGTCGTTGAGTCCTGGGCTATCGCCATTGAGTCGCTCATGGCGGTGCAGTCGCTCGTCGAGCAGCGCCTGACGCTGGGCGAGCGTCTCGCTTTGATCGCTGAGACGCGAGACCGCGGAGGAGAAGTGCAGCAACAGCAGCAGGATGAATCCGATCGCAATGAAGAAGAGGGCGTTGGGCGGGTATATGACCCCAATGGCGTGGCTGATCTTTGCAAGTGCGTCCCTCCATATGGCAAGTGCGAGCAGCACTACGGCCGACAGCAGCCACAGCAAGGCGTAGCGCTCCATCAGCCTGCGACGTCGCACCATCTCTAGCACGGTCAACAGCAGTACGGACGCTCCAACGATCGCCACTAGTTGGATTCGTGCCTGCATACTGAACTAGACTACTGTGACTGCTCACATCGTGCGATCACCGAGATCGATCGCGCCGCGACGACGTCCGAGCCCTACGAACAGCGCAAGCAGCACCTTGATCATGTAGTAGACGGACTTGCCGGTGCTGATCGAGGAAATACCCCCGCCGCGCGTGTACATCTTCACCGGGATCTCGCTCATGCGCAAACGGTGATGATGCAGAATCAGCACCGCCTCCACCTCGGGATAGTCGTGCGGATAGTGGCGCGAGAAGAGCTCGATCGCGCGGCGGTTGTATAGACGAAACCCCGAGGTCGGGTCGCTCACGTGCATTCCGACGATTCGGGAGAGCAGGAAGGCGAAGATATGGATCCCAGTCCGACGGCTGATCGGAGCTGGATATCGGTAGTCATCCGTCAGAAAGCGGGAACCGCAGACCATGTCGACGGCCTCCTGCTCCATCGTCACGATGAGGCGGGCTAGTTCCATTGAATCGTGTTGTCCGTCTCCATCAACTTGAGCAAGGAACTCATAATCGTGCTCGCGCGCGTACACGAAGCCGGTTTGCACGGCTCCGCCGATCCCGACGTTGAACGGCAGTTTGAGGACCGTGGCCCCGGCCCTCGAGGCGAGGGTGGCGGTCCCATCGGTCGAGCCGTCGTCGATCACCAGCGTGTCGAACTCCGGCGCGTGGCGGTGAAGAGCTTCGACGACGGAGGCGATGGTGGCCGACTCGTTGTATGCGGGCACGACGGCCAGGTATAAGGATTTCGTGCTCACGCGGAAAGCCCGTGGGTGGTTGCGCCGGCTGGGGGTGCACCGTCGAGCCCGCCTTCGAGAGGGCGCATTCCGCATACTTCTCGATGATCATGAGTGTCGAGGTGACAGCTGTCGTAGTGTCCTTTGCCGATCCCGACGCCTGTAAGACCGCGATCCGCAGCCTGCTCGACCAGTCGCTGAGGCCGATAGAGGTACTGGTGATCGACAACGATCCTGGTGGGGCAACCGTGGGCTCTCTGGCCGCCGGGTCGCCCTCGGCGAGCGTGCGGGTCGTGCATCCAGGCGCGAATCTCGGTTACACCGGAGCTGTAAATCTCGCGGCTGGGAAAGCACGAGGAGAGTGGTTGTTGTTTCTCAATCCCGACGCGGTCGCCTCGAAAGACTGCCTGGAGCGATTGCTGGAGGCTGTGGACTCCCACGACGTGGCCGTCGTGGGAGCCCAGGTGCTTCTCCCCGACGGCCGAATCAACGCCGGTGAGAATCCGATCAACATTGCGGGCGTCTCGTGGTCGGGCCGCTACGGCGACCCGCGCGAGCACGGGCCTGCCCGTGACACCGCGGCTGTGTCGGGAGCGGCCCTGCTTGTGAAGCGTGACGCTTTCCTGGATGCCGGTGGACTGTGTCCTTACTTCTTCATGTACGTGGACGACACCGACCTGGCCTGGCGCATGCGCTTGGCGGGCAGGCGAGTCCGCTATTGCCCGGAAGCGATCGTGACGCACAGCTACGAGTTCGATAAAGGACTCCACAAGTGGTTCTATCTTGAGCGAAATCGTGCCTGGGCGCTAGCGAGCAATTTCGAATTGAGGACGCTGGCGTTGCTCGCGCCGGTGCTTTTGGCAACCGAGATGATGGTCCTGGTGCGCGCGTTTTCCGAGGGCTGGACTAGAGAGAAGGCTCGAGCGTGGATCTCGCTGTTTGCGCAAGCGCCACAGCTCGTTCGTTGGCGAAAGGCAGTTCAGTCCTCTCGGAATGTTTCCGACTATCGGGTTCTGGGCTTGTTTTCGGCAGGCATCGAGACGCGGTTGATCGACACGCACTTGCCGGGTTGGATAAACCCGTGCATGGAACGCTACCGACGCCTTGTGCTGTGGCTACTCAAGCGATCCGGATGCTGAGGAGCCGGCGTGTCCGCGATAGCTTGACCGCGGCTAGAGGATAGCTTGACTGCGGCTAGAGGACAGCTTGACCACGGCTAGACGGCAGCTCGACCGCGCTAGACGTAATAGCGCGCGACGACGAGCAGTTGACTGAAGATGTTGTGGGCCAGGAAAAGGACGACGATCAGGGCGCCTGCGGTCGGACCCCAACGTCGACCGGCGCCGCGTGCCGTAAGCGCGAGTGCCACCCCGACGAGGGGAAGCAAGGGAAGGAAGTAGCGAGGCTCCGCGAACAAGCCTTCGTGGAGCCCATCGATATAGGAGCTGAGTCCGACCAAGACCATGAGCCCGATGCCTATTGCGCCGTAGACAAGGAGCTCGGGCAAACGCCTGCGCAACGCCGCTCGTCCGAGGACGAGTGCCCGGATGAAGAGCAAGGCGAGGATTCCGGCCGGCACAAGTGCGAGATTGTCGACCCAGACAGGGAACGTCGTGTCGACCCATCCATAGAACCCCACCGACCTGTCGAACCAGAGTCGTCGCGTGGTCGATAGACCGGGGAAGTGGTTGATCATCCCCGGTAGGCGTGGCAGATAAAACTCCCATATGTAGCTGATCTCGCTGAATATGGACCCGTGTGCGCTCCCGAGTTTCAAGGTGGTGGATACGATTCCCAGCGCGGGGTGGTTGGAGAGCAGATTGGCGAGAAGATAAACCCAGGCTGGAGCCGCGGCGATAATGAGCGCGAACCCGAGAGAGCGATAGGCGGTGGCGCGTCCGTAGATCCGCGAAGCGGGGACGGTCAGCAAGACCATCCCGAAGATGATTCCGGGGAACAGTCCTACAAAGTTGATCTTTGTGAGCGTGCCGACGGCCGTCAACGTGCCGATCGTGAGCGCGAGCCTCCGTGTGAGCCCATGGCGGAATGCGCGAGCGAAGCAATAGAAGATGGCTGCTGACACGGTCGTCAGCATGGCGTCCGGATTCACGGCGCCGGACATGTACCCCAGCAGCGGCGCCAGCGCGACTCCGAGGCCGCCGACGGTCCACGCCCATCGGGTCCCGGGCAGCGTCTCGCGGATGAAAAGGAAGACGAACAACGCGGTGAGGCCGCCCATCAAGGCACCCAACAATCGCATCAACTCGAGTTGATCGAGCAGCGTGCCTCCTGAGGCCAGCCCGTAGGGAATCGCCTCGATCAGGTAGTACAGCGGCGGGTCCGCGTATGCACCTCCCACGCCTCCACCCCCGACGCGGGAGGGATGCTGGGCGAGGTCTTCCTGTAGAAGTTCCTGCTCGGCGGCCGTGGAGATGGTCTGGGCTTCCGGAGTGAGGTGAACTTGGTACTGGTGCAGGTCACGCAGCGCGAGCGTCTCTTCTTGGGAGTAGCTCGTTTCGCTAGATGTGGGCAGCCGGGTATTCTCGGCGAGCTGCTGGGTGTAGGCGAAGTGATCCGGTTCGTCGGGGATCTCAAAGGGCGGTGTCAGGATCGACCAGCAGGTGGCGCTCAGGAAAGCGACGAGGGCGCAGATCCAGGCGGCCCGTGGGATCTGCTTGAGTGGGCCGGCGGTTTGCTTGAGCGCGCCGACGATCCGCTGGAAAAGCCCCGACTCGGGCATCTTGCTCATTCGCTTGCGTTTGACTCTTCCTCTGACCGCCTGTGCACGTCTGTTGAACTCGCGTGTGCCGACGCGGCGTGTGTCGCTCGATTGCCCTGCCGATTCCGAGACGGGCATCGCGGCCCGGTCGCGCCTGCTCATGACAGTTCCTTCAATGTAAGTCGCGCGGAGAGGATGACCACCGCAAGCATGAGTGCGATCGTGAAGTACACGATCCATGCCCCGCTGGCCGCACGACCCAGTCCCATGTGGTAGGCGATCGACGGCGCAAGAGACCACCAGGACTGGGGTCCGGGCCGCATGTATTCCATAGATAGGAACATGTCCTGCAACTTGTTGGCGCCGGCGGCAGACCGACGCGCCGGTGTCCCGCGGATCCTGAAAGGCAACACCGCCGGTCCGATCGCCGTACAGATAACAGCGTCTTCGAGTGTCTGGGCGAGGGGTTTCACAGGCACGGTGGCACTCGAGGCAGCTCCCCACCCGCTGACCAGCTGCCCTTCTGTGAGAACGCGGGTGCCCGACAGCACCTTGGCGGTCACTGTGGGGCCAGCACTCGTTGGTTCGATCGCGATGCGGATCGCGGAGGTTCCTTTTGGAAACGTTCCGACTGATTGGCATCTGCTGAGGTTGCCATTTTGAAGTTCGTTGGTGACCGCTGCAGGGACGGAATTGGTTCCGATCACCGTAAGCGGCGAGCGAGTGAGGATCGCGAGGATCGCAACGACCAACAGCGCCAGCCCGACAGACAGAGCGACGGCAACGCGTCGCATCACTCGCGCGGTGGCCCAGAAGCGCTGATTGCAGAGCTGGTGTCGGTCATCGAAGCGTGAAGAGCGAGAGCGGCTTTGCTGCCGCTGGCTGCGAACGGGCGCGTCTGTTGGGTTTTGCGAATATTGGGTGGAAGGATTTAGCGTGATCGCGCGTGCTTGTCAAGAGTACGATCGGGGCCGTGTGCGCTTGTTCGCGTGGGCGCCCTCTGGGTCCTCATTTGCCTGGTTTACAGGGCTGATCGGAGGGTCTGGTCGATCCGCGATGGTTGTGATTCAGGTAGAGGAGGGGTCTTTTACTTACGGGCAAATGTTTCTGACTTACGGTGCTCTTCGCATACTCGGGATGAGTCGCTTTCGATGCCGCCCTGCCGTGAGGGACGCGAGGCCCGACTGGTGTCTGGCTAGTGGCTGCTCGGGCGCGGCGCGTGCGAGCGAGCGCGTCAGATGAGCCGGCGAGGGCGCATGTCTGTGCTGTGGCGCGAGCCCCTAGACTGGGCGCCTCGATGTCGCGCTTCCACGAGCCACAGCACCCTGACTTCGTACGGATGAACACGTCGATCGGCTTCGATCGACGGTTGTGGCCACAGGACATCGCCCAATCACGTGCCCACGCCACGATGCTGGCCGCGAGGGGAATCATCAGCGGTGAGGATCGTGACGTCCTGCTGGACGGGCTCGACCAAGTGCGGCGCGAGCTGGAGGACGACAGCTTCGAGGTGCTTACGGCCCGTGGCACGGTCAATGCCGACGGAAAAGAAACCGATGGCAGTGGCGTGGCCGCCAGGGCCGATACGGTGCCCGACGAAGACGTGCACATGGCGATCGAGCGGCGCCTCACAGAGATCGTGGGGCCTGTTGGTGGGAAGCTGCACACGGCCCGCTCGCGCAACGACCAGGTGGCGACCGATCTCGTTCTTTTCACGCGCGCGTGTGCGTGTGCGGCAAAGGACGCGGTCACGCGGCTCATGAGCGCTCTGCTAGGGCGCGCCGAGGAGCACATCGACTGGCCACTGCCCGGTTACACCCACTTGCAGCGTGCGCAACCGGTGTATCTCAGCCATCACCTGCTGGCCTACTTCTGGATGCTCGACCGGGATCGTCAGCGGTTCGCGTTTGCCGAGCGTCAATGCGCGAGACTGCCGCTCGGTGCGGGGGCGCTGGCCGGCGTGAACTTCGACACCGACCGCCAGATGGTGGCGCGCGAGCTGGGCTTTGAAGAGCCTTCGCCGAACTCGATCGACGCGGTCGCCAACCGCGACTTCGCGCTTGACTATCTGGGCGCGGCAGCCACCTGCGCTACACATCTCTCGCGCCTCGGAGCAGAGCTGGTGCTGTGGTCGAGCGCGGAGTTCGGCTTTTGCGAGTTGCCCGATGCGTGGAGCGCCGGCTCGTCGATCATGCCGCAGAAGAAGAACCCCGACGCGGCCGAGCTGCTGCGCGCGAAGGCGCCCCGAGTGGTCTCCCACCTCAGCGGCTTGCACGGTGTGCTGCACGCGTTGCCGCTGACCTACAACAAGGATCTGCAGGAGGACAAGGAGCACCTGTTCGATGCGGTCGACACGCTCGAGCTGGCGCTCGCTGCCGCTCACGGGATGATCGCAGGGGTCAGTTTCAACCGCGAGCGGCTCGCGCAGGCGGCCGGCGACGAGTTGATCGCCGCCACCGACGTCGCCGACCTATTGGTGCGGCGTGGGCTCCCGTTTCGCCAAGCCCACGGGGTGGTGGCGGCGCTGGTGCGCACCGCGGTGGACAGCGGCCGCCAGCTGTCGGAGCTCACCTCCGCCGAGCTGGTCGCGCAGAGCGAGTTGCTGGGAGCCGGGGAGGGGGCAGACGAGTATTACAAGGTGCTCGCGCGCGACTCGTGGCTGGAATCGAAGGTGTCGATGGGTGGCACGGCCCTGCCCCGTGTGCGAGAGCAGCTGGAGTTGGCGCGCAAGGTGCTGGAGCAGGCTCCGGACGGCTGAGATGGCCCTCCGAACGAGTGCCGGCTGCGGACGGCCCAAAGAAGGTGACAATGGTGGCGGCTGTATCGCGGAAAGTCGTTCGCCTACGCGTGCGCGGCGAGTGGGTCCCGCCGATGTGCTTCCCGCGGACTTCTACGCGCGCCCGGTGCTCGAGGTGGCACGCGAGCTGATCGGTTGCATAGTCGAGCGCCGTGGCGTCTCGGGCAGGATCGTCGAGACAGAGGCCTACCACGAGAGCGAGCCGGCCTGCCACGCCTTCATCGGGGTCACGCCACGAACACGCACCCTGTTTGGCGAGCCTGGGCTTGCCTACGTCTACCGCTCCTACGGCATCCACGCGATGCTCAACGCGGTCTGCGAGCCGGTAGGCGTGGGCGCCGCGGTGCTGATCCGCGCGCTCGAGCCCCTCGATGGCATCGAGCAGATGCGTGTGCGTCGTGGGCGCGTGCGCGAGCGAGATCTCTGCTCAGGGCCGGGCAAGCTCACCCAGGCGCTCGGGATTGAGCTGTCAGAGAACGGAAGCAGCCTTCTCGACGGACCCGTCGTGATCAGGCCCGCTCAGGCTGACGCCATGCGCACGCCGATCTTCTCGGGCACGCGCATCGGCATCACGAAGGCAATCGACCTGCGCTGGCGTTTCTGTGTGGTCGGCAACCCGCACGTCTCGCGGCCGTGGCCGCAGGAGATAGCTGTCTCGCAGCGGCATACCCCACGCCTGCCCTAACTGGGTGTGGTGGCGCCGGGAGGAGTCGTGGCCGAAAGCAGCGATCGGCTGCTACCTGCTTGGTTTGATCGGGTGGATGGCGTCGGCGCGGCCGCTAACCGCCCGGGCTGACCCCACCGGTGGCGCCGGTTCCACCCGCTTTAGCAGGGGCTTCGCTGGCTGGCACTTCGGGGCTCGGTGCGGCGGGCGGGCTTGCTGGGGTCGGCGTGGGGGTTGCCGGGGCAGCTTCGGATTTGGGCGCTTCGCCTTTGGGTTCGCTGCCAGTGCCGCCACCTTTTGCGGGCGTGACCGCGGGTGCGCCTTTGGTCGTTTCGCCGGCGCCACTCCCGGGCTTGGTGGCTGCGGGCGGGGGTGTGGCGGTCGTTTCGATAGTGCTCCCCGAGGTTTCTGCTTGTGAGCCCGTTCCCGTGGTGGAGTTGGGAGAGCTCGACGAGCCGGTCTTGGCGCTCTTGGCCGCCGCGGCTTCGCTAGCGCGTTCCTTTTCAATCTGTATCGCGGAGGTCATGAAGTCATGCCAGATCAGCGCTGGAAAGGTGCCGCCCAATACAGGGCCTCCATCGAAGTCCGTGGTCATGGGCACGAGGCTGTTGGGGTAGCCGACCCAGACCGCCACGGTGTACTTGCTGTCCCAGCCCACAAACCAAGCATCGCCGTAGTTGGAGGTCGTGCCGGTCTTGCCGGCGGCGAACTGACCGAGCGCCGCTGCCTTGGCTGTGCCGTACTCGAGCACCGTCTCTAGCACCGATGTCTCGGTGTTAGCCACTTCCGTCGGCAGCACACGTCTGAGGATCACAGTGTTGCGATCACTGTAGTGGCCGTCTGAGAGCACTTTGCTACCGGCGCTCACTTCCTGGATGCCAACTGGTTGCCAGTTGGACACGAGCGAGCCGCTGACGCGATCACCGCCATGGGCGATCGTCTCATAGGCGTGGGCCATGTCGAGCGGTGTGACGCCCACCTTCAATCCACCGATCGTCATCGCCGGGTTGATCGACAGCGGGGTTGTGATCCCCATCCGATGAGCTAGGTCGGCGATGCGGGGCGTGCCTACCTTCAGGCCCACTTCGGCGTAGATGGAGTTGTCCGAGTAGGCGGTGGCGTTAGTCAGCGAGTTCTCGCCGGTGTAGGCGCCTTCGTCGTTGTGGACGACGAACTTTTCGGTCCCGTTGGGGCCGTGGACGAAGAACGTCTTTTCGCGCGAGGGCCACACCGATTCGGGGGAGATGCCGTCCTCCAGCGCAGCCGCCAGGTCGAATGCCTTAAAGGAAGAGCCGGGCTGGCGCTCACCCTCAGTGGCCAGGTTGAAGGGCGTCTCGTCGTAATTGCGCCCACCCACCATCGCGCGCACCTCACCTGTGGAGTTTTCGATCGCGACCAGCGCTGCCGTGGGGCCTTCGGGGCCTGGGAGGTAGCCATTGACTGCCTGTTCGGCGGCACGCTGCATGCCAAGGTCAAGCGTCGTCTTGATGTGCAGGCCGCCGTTGTAGACACGCGGGGCGCCATAGCGTTCGATCACCTGCTGCTGCACCCAGCTGGTGAAGTAGCCCACGTCGACGCCGTCGACGAGCGGTTGCTGCGGTGTCTGTATTTCCTTGGCCGTGGGCAGTGGTTGTTTGAGGCTTTCGTCGTACACCGCTCTGCTGATGTAGCCCTGCTCGAACATCTGTTGGAGTACGACGTCGCGCCGTGTTTTGGCTTCCAGGGGGCTGTCGGCCGGGTTGTACTCGGTCGGGGATTGGATTATCCCGGCGAGCAGAGCCGCTTCAGCCGGCTCGAGTTCCTGCACACACAACTTGTGGCCGGGTGTGCCGCAGCCGAGGTGCTTGGGTTGCGAGCCGAAGTACGTTTGTGCGGCCGACTCGATCCCGTATGCGCCGTTGCCAAAATAGATCGTGTTGAGGTAGGCGGCGATGATCTTTTCCTTCGACCACTTGTGCGAGAGCTGGTAGGCCAGCGCCGCCTCGCGGAGCTTCTCGAGGATGGTTCTGTGCGATTGGGCTTGCAGCGCGTTCTTGATGAACTGTTGCTCGATCGTCGAGGCTCCCTGCAGATTGCCTTTGTGCTCGATGTCCTGGACGAAAGCACGTGCGATGCCCCGGATATCGACGCCGCTATTCGTCCTGAAGCGCTTGTCCTCGATCGAGATCACTGCGTCCTGGACGACCGGCGGTATCTCCGAGGGTGTGACGATTACGCGGTTCTGTTCGCTGAGCACCCCGATTGGATGCCCGAGGTCGTCCAGTAGCACCGAGCTCTGGGCGTTCTTGAACTGCGAGAACCGCGTGAGCGAAGGCAGGTCGGACGCGACGGCCACGAACATGCCGAACACGAAAGAGATGAGGCCGAGCAGCAGGACGGCAAAGAGAATCAGCAAAAAGCGAAGCCTCTTCAAGCGCGGCCGGCCGCCGGCAGGCAATGCGGCTAGCTCCAACGGGACGCGAGAGTCTAGCATTGGGCTCCATGCCGAATGACCACATAGTCGCGAGCGCACGTGCCCTCTGATTCAGCCGACGCCGCGCGGCTAAGCGTCAATTCGGTCGACAGTCTTCCCGAGAGCGCTCTCGCTCAGAAGCTCGCCGAAGCCAGCGCCAAGGATCGTCCGCTGCGCGTCAAGCTGGGCATCGACCCGACCGCTCCGGACATCCATCTCGGCCACGCGGTTGTGCTTCGTAAGCTGCGCGAGTTCCAAGACGCCGGGCACCTGGTGGTGCTGATCATCGGCGACTACACCGCGCGCGTGGGCGATCCCTCTGGTCGCTCGAGTTTGCGGCCAATGCTCAGCGGGGCTGAAATCGAAGCCAACGCTGCGACTTTCCAGCAGCAAGCTCTGAAGATCCTCGACAGCTCACCCGAGCGCCTGGAGGTGCGACGCAACGGCGAGTGGCTGGATATGCCGATGGTCGACCTGCTTGCGCTTGTGCGCACCACCACGGTTGCCCAGATCCTCGAGCGCGAGGACTTCGCCAAACGCTGGTCGGCCTCGGAGCCGATCTCGATGCTCGAGCTGCTCTATCCGCTGCTTCAGGGCTACGACTCGGTGGCTGTGCGCGCCGACGTGGAGCTGGGCGGAACCGACCAGAAGTTCAACCTGCTGCTCGGACGTGACGTGCAGCGTGCTTACGGGCAGGCCGAGCAGGCGATCATGACGATGCCGATCCTCGTAGGCACCGACGGGACACGCAAGATGTCCAAGTCGCTCGGCAACCACATCGGCGTGACCGACGAAGCCGAGGACATGTACGGCAAGGTTCTGAGCATCCCCGACGAGGCGATGGACGAGTACTACCGGTTGCTGCTTGGTCGCCCGCTAGATATCGAGCTGGCGCCGCGCGAGGCCAAGCGGGGGCTCGCGCGAGAACTGGTCGGCTGGCTGCACTCGCCAGAGCAGGCGACCCAGGCCGAGCGGGCGTTCGACCGCGTGTTCGTGCAGCGCAGCGCGCCCGAGGAGATCGAGGAGTTCGTGTTTGAGGCCGAGCACGGCGCCGGGGATCCGAGCGGGGAGGGCGACAACGACGATCGGCGCGTAGGGGAGGGGCTGCTCGTGCACCTGCCTGCGCTGATCGCCGACGCGTTCGGCATGTCGCGCTCGGAGGCTCGGCGCTTGATCGACCAGGGCGCGGTCTCGCTTGACGAGCAGCCGCTCGCGGCCGGCGAGCACGACATTGTCGCCGAGCGTCTGGACGGTGTTGTCTTGCGCGTGGGCAAGCGTCGTTTTCGCAGGCTGCGCAAGGGCTGAGGCGACAGGTCGCCGCTCTGGGCGCAGCGTCGAAAGCCGCGGGCAAAGGGCTGCAGAACGAGTGCCAGCGGTGTCGAGAAGGGGTGCGTCGCAGACGTCCGTCGTCGCGATGCCCTATAGTGCCCGGGCACAGCAGCTCGGCTCTGCGACCGAGGCGGTGGGTTACGCTCGCGACACGGTCCAGGGGAGAGCGCTATACTGTACGGTCGGCCTGTAAGCGCCTTTGGGCGTAGGTCGAACGGTCTCCTCTAACGAGAAGTCCTCTCGAAGAGGCTACGACGGTCTTTGAAAACTCAACAGCATGCGCACCTTTGATCGAGAATCGATCATGGTGTGCGTCCAGGTTCGACCCGTCACGGGAAGCTTCGGCTGCCCGGTGACGGCAAAGAGTCAAGTAGAGAAGTACCCCGTCATAGATGGGACCACGGTGTATGGGTCCCTGTTACCTATGACAGCTTTTCGTGAAGTTCTTCACGGAGAGTTTGATCCTGGCTCAGGACGAACGCTGGCGGCGTGCTTAACACATGCAAGTGGAGCGACGAACCAGGGCTTGCCCTGGGGCAGAGCCGCGAACGGGTGAGTAACACGT
>DASYNL010000009.1:0-101086 GCA_036008605.1 Solirubrobacteraceae bacterium
TCCGCTGGGTCGTCGGCGGGATCGATCCCAGTTCCACGGGCGTGGCCGCAGGCAAAGTCCCGCCGGGCGGGGTCATCGGCACGAACACCGCCGGCAAGGCCGCCTACTCGCCGATCTGCCCAGCGAAGGGCAAGAGCGACACGATCGAGTTCGTCATGTACGCGCTCTCCAAAAAGCTGCAGCTCTCGCCTGGATTCCAATCGGCTACGGCCGAGGCTGAATACGGCTCGCACAAACTGCTGATGGGCTCGGCTGCCGTGACCTACGGGATCGCCTCGCGCTAGTTCCTGCGGCGGGCGCCCTCTAGTGGGCGCCCTGCTCAAGCGTCATCTGGCCCGCACCCAATCCAGCACGATCCCGGCACGGGCGCGGTTTCAGTCAGCTCTCGATGCCACGCTGGCGCAGAAATCGCTGGAATTCCCGCGCAAGCAGGTCTCCGGAGGGCAGATCCTGCGGGCTGATCGCTGCCTGCCGGTCCTCGACGGCGCGCTGCTCCAAGCGCTCGACGAACGCTTGTATGTCGGGATCCGATTGCACTGCAAGGCCCACCTGGCGTTCGTACTCGCCGGCAGCTTCCTCGAGCTCTGTGACATCCACCGAGACGCCCACCATCAGCTCCAGCTTGCGCAGCAAAGCAAGCGCCGCCTTGGGGCTGGCGGCCGCGGCGACGTAGTGAGGCACACTTGCCCAGATGCTCGCTGACGGCAATCCCGCCTGCCCGAAGCCGGCGTGCAACACGCCCACGATCCCGGTTGGACCCTCATAGCTGCTTGCGCTCAACGCGAGCCTTGCCATCAAGGCTGGGTCGGAGGCAAAGCCGGTCATCGTCACAGGCTGCGAGTGGGGGACGTCGGCGAGCAGGCCTCCAAGCGTCACCACTAGCTGCACGTCGAGCGCTTCAGCGAGGTCCACTATCAGCGAGCTGAACGAGCGCCAGCGCATCGAGGGCTCGGTGCCCTGCACGATCACCAGGTCGCGGTGGGCGCGCGGCGCTCGCGCCTCGAAGATCTCCACAGACGGCCAGGAGATCACGCGTGCCTGCGTCTCGTCGATCTTGACGTGTGGGCGGTTGGCCTGGAAGTCATAGAACTCCTCGCTGTCGATCCGGGCGAAGCGCCGCGCGCCAAGCGCCTGCGCGAGAAAGCCAGTCGCACTCGAGGCTGCGTCGCCGGCGTCGTTCCAACCCTGAAACGAGCACACCATTGCCGGGGCTCGCAAGCCGTCGGGACGACGATCCCAGATCAGTGGCTGCATCCGACCCACCGTACATCATGGGCACCACATGTCCACAACGCACACTGGAACTATCGTGGCCGCCGATGGGCGCATGCTCGCCGCCACACCCCTCGATCCGATCGGATCGGCCTCCACCCATGGGCTTGCGAGCGGCGGGGGAGCGTCCGATGCGCAGACAATCGCCACGCTGCGTGCCGGGGACGCAGTGGATGCTGTCTTCGCATGCGTGCGCAAGGAGCGGCTGATCACCCGCTCTGGCGACCCCTATCTTGCGGTCGAGCTGCGCGACCAGTCCGGCAGCCTCTCTGGCAGGGTGTTTCGCGACGCCGACCTGTTTGCTGGGCGCTTCGAGCGTGGCGAGCTGGTGCATGTGCGCGGGCGTGCGGAGCTGTTTCGCGATCAGCTGCAGCTCACGATCGAGCAGATCGCTCGAGTCGAGCTGACAGACGAGGATGCCGCGCGCTTCCTGCCCGTCTCCTATCGCGACATCGAGGAGCTGGAGGGTTTCTTCGAGCACCTTGCAAGGGAGGTGTTCGATCCCGGCCTCAAAGGCTTGCTGCAGCGCCTGCTGGAGGATCGCGAGCTGCGTACTGAGCTGCGCCGTGCGCCCTGTTCGCTGCCTGATGGAGGCCCCGCCCGCCCGACTCGCTCATCCTCCGTGCACCATGCTTTCCTCGGCGGGCTCTTGGAGCACACGGTGGCCGTTGCCACACTGGCGGTCGAGCTGTGCGCTGTGCACCCGCGCTTGGATCGCGACCTGCTGCTCTGTGCCGCGCTCGTGCACGACATCGGCAAGACGCGCGAGTACGCCTACGGTGCGGAGATCACCCGCACCGAGGAGGGGCGCATGTTGGGGCATGTCGAGCTGGGGCTGAGATTGATCGCCGCCCATGTTCCCGCGACGTTGCCCAGCGAGCGACGTATGGCGCTCGAGCACTGCGTGCTTTGCCATCACGGCGCCGAGAGCGCCGCTGGCCAGCGTCCGGCCTCTGCCGAGGCGCTTGCCCTACAGCGGCTGAACGCACTCGATGCAGGTGTCAAGGGCGCCTTCGAGCAGGGACTCGGTCGCTGACCATTCGCTGAGAAACCCCGCAGAATCGGTCAAGTATGCGTCCAGGGATGCCGATCATCAAAGCGTGGGGGATCGACCTACGTCAACCGGTGCATCCGTGAGCGAGCTCTCGCTGTTGCGTCCTGCCGTGGGTCCGGCCGAGTCTGCTCCCACGATCCAGCGCGACGCGCTGATGCAAGCGCTTGCCGATGGTCGTCCCGGTCGTCTGATCGGCGACGTGGTCGTGGATCTCGGCTTCGCCACGCGCGAGAAAGTCGAGGAGGCCGTGGAGATCGCGCGCGCTCAAGGCAAGCCCACCGGCCAGATCCTGGTCGAGCAGGGCATCCTGCGCCACGACCAGCTCGCGCGCGTCGTGGCCGAGCGCTTTGGCCTGGAATACATCGATCTGTCCGTGTATGAGCTGGACATGGGCGCGGTGAACCTGATCGACATGGAGGCCATCCGCCGCTACCAGGCGGTACCGGTCGGCTTCCTGGAGGACGGCACGCTGCTATTGGCGATGGCGGATCCCACGAACGTGCTGACGATCGACGACATCGCAATGCTCACGGGGCGGCGCGTGCGCTCCGCGTCAGCCTCGATCGAGGACCTGAACATCTTGATCATGCGCCTCTCGCGTGTGGAGCAGTCCGTCGAAGAGATCGTCGAGGAGGACGACAGCGATAGCGAGTCCGACTTCGTCATGGACGAGGCCGACAAGGACGCCCCTGTCGTCAAGCTCGTGCACTCGATCATCGCCGATGCGATCGAGCAGGGGGCCTCAGACATACACATCGATCCCGGCGAGGGCGACATGCACGTCTTGTTTCGCATCGACGGCGTGCTCTCGCTGACCTCGACGCTCAAGCGCTCGATGGCTACGAGCATCATCTCGCGCATAAAGATCATGTCCGAGATGGACATCTCTGAGCGGCGCGTTCCCCAGGACGGGCGCTTTGCTCTGACAGTCTCCGGGCGGCGCGTCGATGTGCGCGTGACCACCCTCCCGCTGGTCTACGGCGAGGGCGCCTATCTGCGCATCCTCGACAAGGGCGTGGCCGTGCGCGGACTGGAGTCGCTTGGCATGCAGCGCACCGAGCAGGACCGCTTCGCCTACGCGATCGCGCGCCCCAACGGGGCCGTGCTCGTTACCGGCCCGACCGGCAGCGGCAAGTCGACGACGCTGTATGCGGCGCTCGGCGCGGTCAACGACGGCAGCCGCTCGATCCTCACGATCGAGGATCCCGTTGAGTCGCGCATCGCCGGGGTCAAGCAGATGCAGGTCGCTCCCAAGGCTGGGATGACATTCGCGGGCGGCTTGCGGGCGATGCTACGCGCCGACCCCGATGTGATCATGGTCGGCGAGATCCGCGACCGCGAAACTGCACACATCGCGGTCGAGGCGGCGCTTACCGGTCACCTCGTGCTCTCGACATTGCACACCCGCGACGCACCCAGTGCGCTTGGCCGCCTGATCGACATGGGCATCGAGCCGTTCCTGATCTCCTCGGCGATAGACTGCGTCGTCGCACAGCGACTGGTGCGCACGCTCTGCCCACACTGCAAGCGCGCGAGCAAGGCACCTGAGTCTTTGCTTGCCGAATACGGGCTGTACGAGTCCGAGGCGTTCGAGCCGGTCGGCTGCACGCGCTGCGCCACTACTGGCTATCGCGGGCGCATGGGCATCTACGAGGTGATGTCGGTCACCGAGGAGGTCCGCTCGCTGGTGCTGAGCCGCGCCTCCGTTGACGACATCGCGGCTACGGCGATGAGCCAGGGGATGCGGCGCATGCGCGATGACGGCATCGCCAAGGTGCGCGCCGGTCAGACCTCGATCGCCGAGATCGAGCGGATGACCACGAGCATGATCTGACCTGTGGGCTGGGCTTCGCGGGAGGCTCGTTTTGGAGGGTAGGTTCGTTCCCTCAGTGCTCGCGCGCCGGTTTTGTGAGGTTCCGCGCTGGTGTTGGACCCCGCATGGTGCCGGTCGGTTTCGCGGGTATCCCGTAGGTTCCGCGCACGGGCGGAATCAACAATGAGACTTCGAGCGCACCCTTCGGGAATGCTTCGGCAGTGAACGAGTACGCGTGGTATAGGACGCCGTCGAACAGCACTTCGCCGTGCTTTGGGATCGACAGCGGCGCCGGGCTTGAGCTGCCGAGCAGCAGCTGCTTGCCTTCGTAGAGGAACGCCTGCACGCCTGCGAAACGTTGCGCGAGGATCACATAGCCCAGATCGTCTTGCACCGATAGCAGGAAGTGGCCCACGACATGCCCGCGAGCGTTGCGCACGTCGCCGCGGATCGGCGCCAGCACATGCGGGCCACCGACATCGGCCACAAGTTTTTCGCCGAGCGTCGCGCGCACACGCACGACGTGCAGCGTGCCTTCGAAGAACTTCACGATCACTGCTCGTGTGGCTGCAGGGTTGTCGGTCGCGACCGCTTCCTGGAAGGGGCGGGAGCTTTCGAAGTCGTGCACGACAGCGCGTGTGGCCGCTCCGGACTGCTCCTCGCGGTAGATCCGCTTGGCCGTCTCGCCGATCGCGTCGATCGCCGTTTCCGCCGGCGTGGGCGCGCAGGCGGATGCCGGCGGTACTGGAGCGAGTATGTAGACGCGCAGCTTTTTCTGTGGGAAGCCGACACCGGGGAATGAGTAGACGGCGTAGCGCTTGGTCTTGTAGGTGATCTCGCCTTTGTCAGGGATGCTGCTTGGGCTGGGACTGCTGGAGCCTCCAAGCGAGCGCCCGCCCGAGCGCGCGAAGACCTGCGCTTCGGTGATCGCATACAGCGTGCCGGCGTAGCCGAAGACGCCCTCCTCCGCGGCTGTGACAGTGCCGATCGTGCGTCCTTCGAGGTCCTTCAGCGGTGTGCTCACCGGGGCGATCCCATTGGCGCTGCCGTATTCAACAAACGTGTGTCCGGCGAGGCTCACGCGTACACGCACGAGTTGGCCGCGCAGCAGCGGCCCCAACGCCTTGCGTGCCGCCGCCGGATCTTTGGTCTGGATCGCGGCCAGCAGCGCCGGCGAGCTGGCCACCCTTTCGGCGGCCGGCAATGCGATCCGCCCGCCTGAGAGCTCGCGGTAGACGTGTTCGGAGATCGTCCCGAGCGCTCTTGCAACTGCGTCTGCGCATTGCGGCGAGGCCAAAGCAACCGGGGTCGCGCTAACCACCGAGGCGCTCTCGGCGCTCGTGCCACAGCTGGTGAACGCGAGCGCCAAGACAGCCGGCACTGCGAATAGCAGTGCCCGACGGCGTCGGGGTATGCGCGGATTGGGCCAGCGAGACTTGCCCGGATGAATGGTGGTCATCCGGGCAAGCGTACGCTGCCGATGTGGTCGGTCGGTTAGATATTTCTTAGGGAGCTCTCACGCGGCTTGGTACTGCGATGCCCGCAAGGCACGTCGTACACGACTATTCGTTTCTCGTGGAGTTCCCTGTCGGCGTTGGTTGCCCAGACACCGCACTTCGCGGAGTCCGGGCACAGGCGTTTGGGTTATTTCTTCTTGGCTTTGCCTCCAGCTTTGGCTTTTTTGCCTTTGGTCTTGTCGTGCTTGCCGGTCTTCTTGTCCTTTGTCGGGAGCGGTGTCGCTGGTTCCAGACGTGTGCCCCCTACATAGGTGGCGGCAGGGCAGTGAAGCGGACGGCCCAGGTCGAACGGACCTGAGATCGCCTGCGTCGGGACGGTCTTTTCGAGGTAGATGTCGGTGACCGTCAGGAGTGGGTCGAGATGCGGTGCCGCACACAGCGCCTTGCCGATCGAGAACTGCCCGGTGATCGTCTCCCAGCCAGCTTTGGTCGAGCCCTCGCAGTTGTCCGCCCAGCCCGGCAATTCGCCGCCGCAGGAGAACGTGTCCGAGAGCGGTTGGTTGGTCGCGTTGCTCGTAACGACCGGCGCTGCCTCAAAGCCGGTGAGCGGCACGTTTGACTGCAACTGGTAGCCCGTGATCGGACCGTTGCAGTAGAACGTGTAGCGAACCTGCACTTCTTCGCTGCCGAGTTCGGGCGTGCCGGCCGATATGTGCCCGGAGCAGGTGAGGTTGTTCGGGCTTCCTTCGATTCCGACGGCTTCGGCGTGAGCCGAGGCGACGATCGCCATCGAGAGGACGATCGTGCCCACGATCGCGCTGAGCCAAAGGGAAGCTCGCTGGTGGACGGGTCGATGTGTATGCAACGGGGGTCTCCGTTCGTTGTTTGACATGAAGGCGGAGGTTCAGCCGCCGGGATGCGACGCAGGCGTTCCCGGATCTGAGAGATCCGGGAGCGGACGGCGCCGCGGTTGTGTTGATGCGGCCTGGGCCGCCTTCTTGGCCGTGGAGGCGGCACCTGCCGCTTTTCCACTTGCGCCGTAGACCGTCGCCCCGAATGACACGGTGGCTTGGTCGTTGGCATGGCCCAAGGGAAGGACTCCGAAGAGCAGCGAGATGCTCTTGGAGAGCGAGAAGTCGTTGAAGCTATCGGTCACTCGCGCACCGCTGTGCACGAATGGCGAGAGCAAAAGCGCGCCGACCGGCTTGCTCGCGGCCCCGCTTGCGGGGGCCGAGGCCGGCGGGCTGTCGGGCACGATCACGATCAGGCCTTCCTTGCTGTAGGCGCTGGTCGCGAGAATCTGAGGTACGACTTCCTTCAGGAAAGCGTCGGCTGGCGCGAGCCCGGCCGGCGAGCCCGGCGCACAGGGAGCGGCCGAGCCGTCGTTGCAGGCAGAGGGCACGATCCAGCTGAGGCTCGGCGTGTCGGCGGGCGTCGCGAGGCTCGCCTGCAGCTGCGACAGATCCACGTCGTTGCTCGCGCACGCGCCTTCGCTCAGCAGCGAGTCGAAGTACACGAAGGGGTTGCGATAAGTGAGGTAGGGATCGCCGGGGGCGGGTGTGTGGTTGGGGTCGGGCGTGCCCAGTTCTGGCCGGCGGCATGTGACTGCGGTCGTGGGCTGCGATTGTGTGCCGGGCGTTGTGCTCGTGCTGCCCGCTGAGCCGCTGGTCTGTGCCGCGCTCGGAGCGCTGGCTGCCTGGCTCGTGCCGTTGGGAGCGCCGGCGCCCTGCGTTGCGCTCGTGCCGCTCTGAGTACCGGCGGTGGGCGCAGTGCCGCTCGCAGGTGCGTCCTCTTCCATGTCCTGCACATAGGTTTTCCAAGTCAGTGACCCGGCGGTCAGCTCGTCCGCAAGCGTCTTGATGGCTGCCGGGTACACACAGCCAACGCCCTCGGCCAGGCCGGTCGTGGCGTTGACGGTCGGCGGCTCAAGTTCGCCGTAGGTGGGACAGTTCTGTTCGGTGTCGAGGTTCACGTTCTGCCCTGCGAGCAGTGCGATCCCGTTGCCAAGCGCGCTTGAGGAGCTGAGCGTGTAGTTGCTGAGCAGCGTGCCCTTGGGCACGAGCTGCTTGGCCAGGTAGGGGTCGGCGGTGGGGTCTGCCAGGGCGGCGCTGAAGTTCGTACCTGAGAGCGCGATCACCCATACGTGCTTGATCGGGGGCAGTTTGATCGGCGTGCCTGGGGCCGTTTTTTCGCTTTCGCCTTTCGAGGCTTTGGAGGAGCCTTCCGATGGGCTCGTCGAGGATTCGCTCGAGCTTTCAGGGGAGCTGTTTCCTTCGCTTGAAGACGGCGCCGGTTTGGTTTTGCCCCTGGTGGCGCTCGTCGTTGCCGGCGTCGGAGTGGGTTCGCTTGCGATCGGCGGCGGCGTTGCCGCGCCGCTCGTCGAAGTAGCGGTCTGTGAGTTGCTGTCAGCACTCGCCACCAGTGCAGCCAGCGCACGTTGTGCGAGCGTGGCGCTGTCGGCTGGCGAGCTGGCCGGACCAGGCCCAAGCGCGACGCCGGCAAGGATGCCGACGGCGAGCACTCCGGCCGCAAGTGCGGTGGCCATGCCTCGCGAGGGCGCCCCGGCGCCGAGGAAGGAAGCGTCCGCCCACCAACTGCGTTGCTGCCCTGCGCCATTGACGCTCTGCGCGTTTGGCTGTCCCGCCGCGACGCCTATGCTTTGCGTTCCGGGTCGTCGTGTCGAGGCGGTGCTCAGCGCATTGGGGTGTCCGCCAGAGCCAACGGTCGGAGACAACGATCCCCAGAAAGCGGCGAAGTCTAGGCGCGGCTTGCCACGCCTCGCCCCGCACTGCAGGCAGTAGCGCTGGTCCTCGACTAGCGTGGCGCCGCACTCCGCGCACTGCTCGCGGGAAGTGTTGCCTTGCGCAGGGGCAGGTTGGTCTTGGTGGTTCTCGGTGGTCATCGCTTGGCTTGTGTTTGTTCTCGGCGCTCTTTTTGCCGGCCGCCCGTGTTCGGGGGGTCAGTGGCCTTCTTCATAAAATAGCTAATCCTGATCTTATTTATGAAGATTATGCTAGGCTGCCGCACAACACGCTGTCAACCATTCGAACGGAGCCCCTACTTCAATGCACCGATCTCGCCGTGTCGCCGCCCTAGTCGCGGCGACTCTCACGCTTTCGATAGCGGTCCCATCGATCGCTCTCGCGACGAGCACGCTTTCGATCAGCGGAGCGACCGCCTCGTTCCCGCTCGTCTCGCTGCTCGTCCAGAAGTACGAGAAGCTCAACAAGAAGGTCAAAATCAAGATTTCTCAGGGCGGCACGCAGGTCGGCATCAACAACGTCGCCGCCGGCCGCGACTCGATCGCCGACGTCTCGCGCGATCCACTGCCGACCGATCCCGCTGGTCTGGACTTCTACCCGGTGGCCAAGTACTACCTGTGCGTGGTCACCAACAGCGCAAACAAACTTGCCAACCTCACCCAGGCCCAGGACGAAGCGATCTTCACGGGTAAGACCCGCGAATGGAGCAAGGTCCCGGGGTCGACCGCCACAGGGCCGATCGACCTGATCAGCCGCAACTCCACGGCCGGCACGCTCAGCAACTTCACGACGCTGCTGATCGGCGGCAAGAAAGTCTCAACGCTTGCCAGCGAAGAGTCCTCCGAGGGACTGCAGCGCCAGGCGATCGAAAAAGACCCGAATTCGATTGGGTTCCTGTCAGGCTACTTCGCTAGTCAGGGCGTGAATGACGTCGCCTTCAACGGCGTCGGCTGCACGCTCGCCAACGCCACTGCTGGAAGCTACGCCGGTGTCGCGCGCTTCTACGAGGTGACGAAGGGCAAAGCAACAGGTGCCGCCTCTGCGTTCATCGGCTGGATCGAGAATGCCGCGGCTGCGCAGAAGATCATCTCCACACAGTGGATCTCCCTCAAGTAACAAGTCCATTGGCGCGCTTGCGCCAACCCTGGTCAGACCGCCGCGCCGAGCTCTCGCTCGGCGCGGCGTCGTTGCTGGTGTGCTTGATCGTGGTCGGGATGGTCGTGTTCGTCGCGGTTCACGCCTGGCCGACGATCGAGCACAACGGCGGTTTTGCCTGGCTTGGCTCGGGCGGCGATCTCGACAGTCAGCTGCAGCGAATGTTCGAAACAGGCCCGCATCCGGCCGCTTCCGCCTACCATCTGCGCGCCTGGCCGGTCATCTACGGCACGCTGCTGACGACCTCGATCGCGCTGTTGATCGCGCTGCCACTTGCGCTTTTGTCCTCGATCTTCATCGTCGAGTTCGCCCCGGCGGCCTTGCGGCGGGTGATGGTTCCCGTCGTGCGCCTGCTGGCCTCGGTGCCATCGGTGATCTACGGCTTGATCGGGATCCTCGTGCTCGTGCCGTTCGTCGGCAATCACCTGATCACCGGTGCGCAGAAGACCTCTGTGCAGGACACCGTCGAGTTGACCGGTGCCAGCCTGCTTGTCGCGTCGGTGGTCCTCGCCGTGATGATCACGCCGATCATGGTCGCGCTGATCAGCGAGGCGCTTTCCGGGGTGCCCGCCTCATGGCGTGAGGGGGCGATGGCACTAGGCGTGCATCGACTGCGTGCCACGCTGGCGGTCAGCCTCAAGGCGATCCGTCCGGCAATCGTCGCGGCCGCGGCACTCGCGTGCGCCCGGGCTCTCGGCGAGGCGATAATGATCTTCATGGTTTCGGGCTCGCGCTCGTTTACCCCGAATCTGGACCACGGACCGTTGATCTTCCTGTATGAGCCGTTGCGCACGCTTGCCAGCGTGATCGTCGACAACAAGGAAGGCTTCGGCGGCTCGCCGGCGGTGAACTCGACGCTGTACGCCTTCGGCCTGCTGCTGTTGCTCTCGGCGATCGCGCTGTCGATCTGCTCCTATCTCATCAAGCTGCCGCTGCGGCGCTACCAGCTCAAGTGATGAGCACGTTGCCCACCGCACTTCCTACCGCGCAGTCAGAGGCGCCTCGTCCCACGCGCGGTCGGGGCTCCTCGATGCGAGAGTGGCGCTTGCTCGACCGGATCGTTCTGGGTGCCGCGTGGGCGGCCGGGCTTGGCCTGTGCCTCATAACGGGGGCGATTGTCCTTTATATGGGTGTGCGTGGCTTTCAATACCTACGCCCGGATCTGCTCGTCTCAAGGCCGCTGATAGCCGAAGACGGGAGCGTCTCGGGCGGCATTCTGGACCCACTGATCGGCACAGCGGTGCTGACCGCGATAGGGCTGGTAGTAGCGCTGCCATTGGCAGTCTGCAGCGCCGCATGGATCATCGAGTACGGTCGGCCTTCCTGGTTTGCCCGGCTGGTCGAGTCCGCGATCGAGATCGTCGCCGGCACACCCGACATCGTGATCGCGATCGTCGGTATCGCCGTCTTCCAACTTGGGGTGCTCGCGCCGCTATCGAGCCGCTCGCCGACAGGCGTGGTCACCGGCACCTCGTTTATCGCGGCGGGTCTCACGATGTCGCTGATCGCGCTGCCGCCGATCTACACCGCCACCCGCGACGGCCTGCAGGCGGTGCCGGCACACATGCGCGAGGCTGCGTTTGCGCTCGGTAAGACGCGCATCGCCACAATCCGCCGCGTCCTGATCCCGAGTGTGCGCTCCAACATCGCCACCGGCACGACGCTGGGAATCAGCCGTATCGTCGGCGACACGGCGATCGTGGTCATCGTGCTCGGCGAGACCTTGCGCAACGAACCGCTCAACTCGACCCCGATCCTGGGGTTCCTACGCGGCACGGGCTCGACGCTGACCTCCTACGTGTTCGACAACTCGCCCGCCGGCGAAGGCAAGGCCGCGGACAAGGCGTATGCGGCCGCGTTCGTACTGCTCATGTTCGTTCTCCTACTCAATATCGTCGTCGGCCGCATCAGCCGCAGGCAGGCACACTCCAGCGGCTTCCAGGCAGGCGGCGGACGGACATGAGCCCCGTCTTCGTGGATCGCCGACTGTCGGTCTCGAGCGGTCGTCGCGGACGCGGCTGCCAGCGATGCAACAAGCCTTTGACAAAGCAGCAATTGGTTACTAACCTGACTGGTTCGATGGAGAATGTAGAAGATGAGCGCTGACAAGACACTTCTCGACCCCTGGAGCCAGCTCGGAGAAGGCTGGAGCGAGGAGCTGGCTAAACCCGCGCGCACGAACGGCAAGACACAGTCGATCGTCCCGCCGAGTCCAGTGCAGGCCGGCCAGAACGACGTGGTCCCGCCGGTGCGCACGATCGTGCTCGACCGCGAGCCGACGGCGGTAGCTCCACCACAGGAGCGCGAGTCGATCCGCCAGGCGTTGGCGGCCCAGGGTCCGGAGCGCTTGCGCCTGGACGATGTGAGCATCTACTACGGCGGCAAGCGCGCCGTCAACTCCGTCTCCATGTCGATCCATCAGGGCGAGGTGTTGGCCCTGATCGGCCCGTCCGGTTGCGGCAAGACAAGCCTGTTGCGCACGCTCAACCGCCTAACCGAGCTGACCCCAAGCGCCTCGCGCTCGGGGTCGATCATGCTCGACGGCCAGGACGTCCACGCCCTGCAGGACACAAAGCTGCGCTCGCGCGTAGCGATGGTCTTCCAGCAGCCTAACCCCTTCCCGATGTCGATCTTCGACAACGTGGCCTTTGCCTTGCGCGAACAGTCGCGCAAGAAGCCGCGCCGGCGCGAGCTGGAGCCGCTGGTGATCGACGCGCTACGGCGAGCGGGTCTCTACGACGAGGTCGCCGGTGACCTCGATCGACCCGCCCTACGCCTCTCCGGAGGCCAGCAGCAAAGGTTGTGCATCGCGCGCGCGATCGCGATGCGTCCAGAGGTCTTGCTGATGGACGAGCCCTGCTCCGCGCTCGACCCGATCTCCACAAGCGTGATCGAGGAGCTGATCCACGAGCTTCGTCGAGACCTGGCGGTGGTGATCGTCACGCACAATCTGGCCCAAGCCCAGCGCGTAGCCGACAAGGTCGCCTTCATGTATCTGGGCGACCTGATCGAGTACGGCACGGCGGCTCAAGTGTTCGAGCAGCCCCGCGCCGAGCGCACGCGCGACTACGTGCGCGGCGCCTTCGGGTGAGAGTGAGAACGCGAACGATGCGCGCAAACGGCGACCTTTCAGCAGGCGCTCCATTGGGGCCAGCATGAACGTCTTCCCGATCCAGACTCCACCAGAGAGCGACGGCGCCAAGTGCCCGAACTGCGGCGCCCAAATCGCCGCTGACCAGCGCTATTGCCTGTCTTGCGGGCAGCCCTGCTCGCCTGTGCGACTGCCGTTCCTTGATGTGCTGCAGGCCGAGAGCGAGCTGCGCCACCCCGTTGCGTACGCCCCACCTACCGCCGGCTACCTGCCGCCGTTGCCTGCAGACGACGGAGCGATCGGCTGGCTGCGGCGCTATTCGGGCCTATTCGGTCTGATCGCAGTACTGCTCATCTGTGGTCTGATCGGCTTGCTCGTCGGTCATTGGCTGGCGCCCTCCAAAGCGTCGGGTCCTTCGATCGTCAAGATCGAGGGCGCCCTGCCCGCGGCCGCCGCGACATCCGCTCCAACGACGACATCTCCTACGTCCACGCAAACGAGCCAGACAAAAACGGCCGCCAGCAAAAGCGCGCCGGCTAGCGAAGCGCAGGAAGTCAAGGAAGTAAAAGAAGCCGAAACGGCCAAGGCAAAGCCGAAGCCGGCTAGCAAACCGAGCGCCGCGACGCTTCAGAAACTGAGCAGCTCCAAGGGCAAGGCCCACCAGCAGGAAATCGAAAAGCTGACCTCCGGCGACAAACCGATCGAAACGGGCGGCTGATGGCCGAGCAGTCTCTCGTTCAAAGCGGCTCGCTGGCAGAGCTGCGTGAGCGCCGCTTGGCGTTGGCCGAGCGTGTAGCTGGACTCACCTGGGACCTGGGCGGGCTCACCTATGAGATGGCGATTCGCGATCACTATCGCCTGGACGTGCTCTCGCGCCGCGCGGCCGAGCTGCAACAGGCAGACGCCGAGCTCGGCGAGCTGGAACGCCTGCTCGGCGCAGCCGAGGCGGGTGTGCACGGTCAGTGTCGCTCCTGCGGCGCCGTCCACAGTCGCGGTGCCGCCTACTGCTGGCACTGCGGAGCCAGCCTGCAGGTGGAGGCGCGCCCGGCGGTTGTTGCGCAGGACGGTGGCGCATCGCCACCCTCGTCGGGTTGATCCGTCCAGATTGAACGCGACGAGGCGATTCAGTGCGATCGGCGTCGCGATTCGGCCATAGGTTTGGCGGTTCTGGGTTGTAAGCGCGATTTGGCTTAACCAGATTTGCACCCCCTTTTTTGAGGGTCTAGGTAAAGATTTGGTACCAAAGTATCTATCCCGACTTCAAAAATGCCAGGCGATACACGCAAGCCTGTTTGAACGAGCTTCCGAGTAGGGACCTATAGCATCGAGTCCGTGAGATCGCGAGTCGGAAGGTGGATTCTTGCCGCGACCCTCGTGGTGGGCATGAGCGCGCCGGCGCTCACGATGGCGCTACGTGCCGCCCGCGCACCATCTACCGGACCGCCTCACGAAGGCGCCTGCCAGATCTTCCCGGCCAACAACCCGCTCAACCAGGAAATCGTCCATGCTCCGGTCAACCCGAACTCGGCCAAGTACATCGAAAGCATCGGCGCGAACATCCACCTGCACGCCGACTTCGGCACGCCGCCGAGCTACGGCATTCCCTATGTAGTTGTCGGCCCGCACCAGCCAAAGGTGCCGATTCACTTCATCGAATACGGCGAAGAATCGAATCCGGGTCCATACCCGATCCCGCCAGACGCCCCGGTAGAGGGCGCGGGAGAAGAAGGCGACCGCCATGTGCTCGTGCTGCAGGAGGGAGTTTGCAAGTTGTACGAGCTGTACGCGGCCCAACGCACAGCATCGGGTTGGGACGCGGGGTCAGGCGCCGTGTTCAACCTGCGCAGCAACAGTTTGCGCCCCGAAGGTTGGACCTCCGCCGACGCGGCCGGCCTGCCGATCTTCCCGCTGCTGGTGCGCTACCCGGAGGTGCGCTCTGGGCAGATCGACCATGCGCTGCGAGTAACCGTGCCGGCCACCCAGCGCGGTTACATCCATCCCGCCACCCACTACGCCTCCAGCAGCTCCGATCCGGCGCTGCCGCCGATGGGCCTGCGCCTGCGCTTGAAGGCAAGCTTCGACCTTGCGGGCTACCACGGCCAAGCTTTGGTGGTCCTACGCGCGCTCAAGCGCTACGGCCTGATCGTCGCCGACAACGGCAGCGCTTGGTACATAACAGGCGCCCCAAATCCAGGTTGGAGCAACGAAGACCTAGATCAGTTGAAGCGGGTGCCGGGCTCGGAGTTCGAAGCAGTCAGCACGGGGCCGATCCTGCACCACGGGTAAGGGTGAGGCGCTTTCGATTGGGCATGGGGCGCGAAGTCCCGGACTCGGACAGAGCAACGCTGCCCGTCGCGGTTCGATCTGGGCATGCCGCGGCCGGCTCACGGCACTGGCGGCAGATCGCGTGCGGTCGCCTCTAGTGCTGCTCGGTCGACGCGGGGTCGCGCTGGGCGAAGGCGTCTTGGGCGCTTGACTGAGCCGATGGGGGCACAGGCGCCGGTGCGGCCTGCTGCGGAGCCGGTGGCGGCGCCTGTTGCGCCGCCGCGGGCGGCAACGTCGGCTGCTGGCCAGGCTGCTGCGTGTCGTGCGTCGCCTCGCCGGTCACCGACTGCTTGAACTCGCGCATGCCGGTACCGAGCGAGCGCCCGATCTCGGGCAGGCGCTTGGCGCCGAACAGCAGCAACAGAATCACCACGATGAAAATGATGTGAAGGGGATTGTCGAGTCCCATTCACATCAGTCTAGGCGCTATTGGTGGAAGTTGGGTGATTTCCGTGTGAGGCTTGGTTTTGCGGGGGATCGGCGTGCCCATGCTCACCGATCGCCCTGCGCACAAGCTGTCCCGCCACGAGCAGCATCAACAGCGCGAAGCCGACGCGCAGCATGCTGCCCGACAAGGCATTTGCCAAAACCACACCGGCCGCGACCCCCGCGATCGACAACAGTCCCATCAGCAGCGCGTCTTTGCGACGCACGTTGCCGTAGCCGTCCTGCTTGATCGTGCCGACGATCGCCACAGGCACGATCGCAAGCAGCGAGGTGGCCTCAGCCTGGTGCTGTCCGAGGCCCAGCACGATCACCAGCCCGGGCACGAACAGCACGCCGCCGCCCACCCCGAGCAGCCCACCGACGATGCCCGCGCACAGCCCGATCGCGATCGCGGCGATCATTGCGCTGAGGCTTTCGCAGCGCTTGGCAGTTGGTATCGAAAAGGGCGATGCCCCCCGCGCGCGCGGGGGGTGTGCGCTTTCCGACGACGATCGGTGTGTCTGGCGTGAGGTTGCTGGGCGGCGATCGTTGTGTGCTGGGCGGCGCTCATTGCGTCAGCAGCTCCACGGCGCTTGCCACGAGCACGGCGGCGAACAGCAGCGAGATCGAACGGGTCGCTAGACGCTGTTGCAGCCAGGTGCCGATCAGCACCCCGCCGACGGCCGGAACCCCCATCAGCACCGCGTCGAGCACGTGCACGTTGCCATAAGCCCCCTGTATGGCGGCGGCAAAGCCGGCGATGAACACGATCGCCGCAAGCGAAGTGCCAGTCGCCTCGCGTGGCCCATAGCCGAGCCACAGCACCAACAGCGGCACGATCACCGTCCCGCCGCCGACCCCGAACAGCCCGCTGAAGAGACCGGCGGCGCTGCCGATCACAGCCAGCTTGAATGCTCTGTGGCGGACGGGCTCGAAGGCCATGCGACCGCTGGTCTCGAGCGCCATGTGCTCGCCTGAGTCGGGCTCGCGTTCAGCGGCCATGTGCAAGATGTGACCGGTCCGCCGCCACAGAGCGCCATACTAAAGGTCGTGTCCCCGGCCGCCCTGCTTGTGGAGGCGCTTGAGCCGCTCCGCTCCGACCCCGATCATGCAGCTGTGCTGCTCGATATCGACGGCACGCTCGCCCCGATCGTGCGCCATGCCGCCGACGCACACGTGCCCGAGGCGACACGCACGCTGCTGATCGAGATATCCAAGCGCTATCGGTTGGTGGGCTGTGTCAGCGGACGCCGTGCTGCGACGGCGCGTCAGATCGTTGCGATCGGCAGCATCGCCTACATCGGCAATCACGGCGGCGAGTTGCTGCGCCCAGGAGCCACGCGCGCCGAGCTCGACCCCGACCTGACCGCTTGGTCGGAGCGCGTGCGCGAGTTCACGCGGCGTGCGCTCACCCCAGAGCTCCACCGCGCGCGTGTGCGCAGCGAGGACAAGGAGGCGATCGCCGCCTTTCACTGGCGCGGCGTCCCCGATCAGCAGGTTGCGGAGACGCTGGTGCACGAGATTGCCGAGCGTGCAGAGGACGAGGGCTTTGCCGTGCACTGGGGCCGGATGGTGCTGGAGGTGCGCCCTCCTATAGCGCTGGACAAGGGCCTGGGTGTCAGCGCGCTTCTGCAGAGCGTCACAGATCGCGAGGACGGCCCGTCGATCAAGACCGCCCTCTACGTAGGCGACGACAGCACCGACATCGACGCCTTCCGCGCCCTGCGTGCGCTTGTCGATGCCGGCACGCTCGAGCTGGCGGTCCGCGTCGCGGTTGGGTCGGAGGAGACGCCGCCAGAGCTGGCCGAGCAGGCTGATCTGATCATCGACGGGCAGAGCGGTGTGCGTGGCCTGCTCCAGGCGCTCCTGTGAGCGTCACCCTCGTGTCTAGTCCACTCTGGCGCGCGCGCTGACGCGATACGAGGCGTGCACTTCGTCGACTTCCTCAGGGGCACCGTCCTGCTCAGCGCAGCTGCCGCCACAGCTCTGGTGATCGTCACCGTGTTCTCCGCTGCACCATCTTCGGACCCCACGATCGTGCCGATCTCGGTCGGCTGGTGGGTGATTGCCGCCGCGGTCGGCCTGTGGCTGGGACGTCGCGCCGAGGTTCACCCGCCGATCGCACGTCTGCTGCGCGAGGCCAAGACAAGCACCGCGCTCCCCGAGTACCGCCCAGGCGCCACGCTGCTGAACCGCTTGTGGCCGCTGTTGCTGTTCACGGTAGTGGCCGGCGGCTTGGCTTTCATCGCGCCACAGATCCCAGGTATTGGCGCAGGCTTCGCGATCGCAGTAGCGCTGTGGTGGCGCCGCCAGGACGCAGCTGTGGCGGCGATCGAGGAGCGCGACGGAGTGCGCTTCCACGTGCTGCGCACATCGCCGCTACGAGCAATCGCGCTGGCACGCACTCCAGGTTTCAAGGCCCTGCGCCCGGAGCGCGTGGGCGGCGCCACCACCTAAGAGGCGACAGGTCACGAAGGTGAGTCCCGCTTCTGAGTCGAAGGTGCCCCCCCGTGTTGGCGCCTCTGCATCAGTCGACGTCCTGATCGTTTCGCTAGGCGCGACCGGTGGCCTGCGTGCGGTCGACGACGAGCTGCTCGCGTCGCTGCGCCGCGCCGGTGCGAGCGCAACGATCGTGCGCGCCGAGCCGCCGGCATCGGTGCGCACGCTGATGCTCACTGACCTGCGCTGGGCGCGCGCCGCAAGGCGGGCAGTTGTGGCCGAGCTTGCGCATACGCCCGCACGTGCGTTGATCTACTCGACGACCACCGCGGCTCTGCTGTGGCCGCGTCCGGGCGCGATCCGCTTCGACGCGCCGGCCGCGGCCAATCGCCCGGGGCGCCACGGCCTGTGGCAGCGTCCGCTGGAGCGCCGTCGTCTGCGTGAAGCGCCGCTCTTGCTGGCCCAGAGCGAGGGCGCTCTGTTGGAGATCCCAGTGGCCGTGCGCGACGCCCGCCCGCGCCAGAGCACACTAGTGCTGCCGGTGCCGGTCGAGCCGTCTGGAATGCGTGAATCACCCATTTTCCACAAGACAGGCCAACCGCATGAATCACCCTCTCTTTACGAAGCAGGACAATCGTGTGAATCACAGCACTTGAGCAAAGCGGACGAGAAAAGTGAATCGCTTACTTCAGATGAATCACGCAAATCGAGTGCAGCACACACAGTGCGTGACATCGCTGCGATCACATACTCGGCAAACCCCAGCAAGAAGGGTCTCGACATCGTGCTCGATGCTTGGCGAGCAGTCGGCAAGCCTGGCGAGGAGCTGCTGGTGGCGGGCGTGGAGGAGCACGAACTGCATAGGCTTGGCTATGCGCTTCCCGCACCAGGCGTACGCGTCGTCGGGATGCTGGATCAGGGGGACTACCGTGCGCTGCTGCGCCGCGCGCGGGTATATGTGTGCGCGGCGCGACGCGAGGACTACGGCATCGCCCAGCTCGAGGCGCTTGCGGACGGTTGCATGCTCGTGACCACAGCTTCTCCGGGTTCGTACGTAGCGCTGGCGCTCGCGCGGGCTCTCGACGATCGCCTGGTCGCGACAGACCCTGGCGCGGTGGCCATAGGCGCGGCCCTACGCACCGCGCTCGACGATCCGTTGCCCGATTACGCGCAGCGCGCTCTGGACGCGCTTATGCCCTTCAGGCGTGCGGCCGTCGATAGGCTCGTCGTCGAGCAACTGCTGCCTCATCTGCTGCAGAGTTGAGTTACCTCTCTGCTGGAGGCCGGCCAATCGTGGCTGGGGGCGCTTAGCTCACCGGCGTGAGCGCTTGCGTAGTTGTGCGACTTGCTCCCAAGGGCGCGTGTTGACCACGTCGGCGGCACTCAGCCACGCGCGCCGTGCGGTCGCCACCCCCCAGCGCATGACAGCGAAGCGCTCGCTGCCGTGGGCGTCGGAGTCGATCACGATCGTGGCCCCCGCGCGTGCGGCTGCACGCGCATGGACGTCGTTTAGGTCGCGGCGGTTGGGGTTGGCGTTGATCTCGAGCATCGTGCCGGTACGCACAGCCCCTGCGATCAGCGCTTGCATGTCGAGCGCATAGCCCTCGCGCCGCTCGATCAGACGCCCCGTCGGATGCCCGATCGCGTCGACGAGCGGGTGCTCCATAGCTGCGATCATGCGCTCGGTCATCTTCTCCTCGCTCATGCCAAAGGCGGTGTGCACGCTGGCGAGGACCCAGTCCAGCTCTTGCAGTAGCTCGTCTGCGTAGTCGAGCGAGCCGTCGGGCAGGATGTTCACCTCGCTGCCTGCCAGGATCCTGATTCCCTCGATGCTCGCGTCGGCTTCGCGCACGTGCTCGATCTGCAGGCGCAGCCCTTCGGGGGACACGTCGTTGCCAAACCCATGTGAGGCCGAATGGTCGGTGATCGCCAGGTATTCGTAGCCGCGGTCGCGGGCGGCAAACGCCATCTCCTCGATCGTGTTGCGCCCGTCGGAGGCGACGGTGTGACAGTGCAGGTCGCCCTTGATGTCCCTGAGCTCGATCAGCTCGGGAAGCCCATTGTGGGTCATGGCGGCGGTGTCCTGCCGGTGGCTGGACCGCCTGCCGGCAGGGTTTTTCTCCGTGGTGGGCGGCGCGAGCGCGGCCGCGGACAGCTCGCCGCGATCTTCGCGCAACTCCGGCTCGATATAGGCCAGGCCAAGCCGCGCATACACCGCTTGCTCGCTCGCATATGTGCTCGAGGCTCCGGTCGCGTCGTCCTTGATGCCGTACTCAGACACGTGCAAGCCTTTGCGCACCGCCATTTCGCGCAGGCCCGCGTTGTGTTTGCCTGAGCCGGTGAAGTGCTGCAAGAGGTTGCCGAGTTGGCCAGTCTTTGCGATACGCAGATCGACGCCTATGCCTGAGTGGGTGCGCCCCTTGGCTCCGCTCTTGCTGGCGGAGCTGACGCTCTCGATCTCCGCCAGCGAGGCCAGGCTCTTGGCGAGCGTGACCGGTTTGCTCGTCACAGCGATCAGGTCGATGTCCTTGACGCTGTCGGCCATACGCCTGGCTGAGCCGGCTATCAGCACCTGTGCGCCTGCGCCTGTGCAGCCGCTCACGACATCGCCATCGGACTGTCTAGAAACGGAGTCATATGCAACCGCGCGGTTGCATAACGCTGTAGATCGTGCACTGCCTTCAAGCTCTATCAACCCCTCGGCCAGCGTTTGCCCCAACTCCAGCGCGTCGGGCAGCAACAGGCGTTTCGCGTGGGCGGTGGCGGCATCGGTGGACATCCGCTCCAGCGCTTCGATCACGCTCGCCTCGAACTTCGCGCCGAGGCCCTTCACCGTCTGCAGCTTGCCGGCAAGTGCGGCATTGCGCAGCGAATCGAGCGAGTCGATGCCGAGCTGTGCATGAAGCAGTCGCGCCCGCTTGGGTCCGAGGCCGGGCAGGCGCGTGATCGTGATCAACCCGGCGGGCACCTTCGCGCGCAGCTTCTCTGCTGCCGGGATCGTGCCCGTGTCGAGCAGCGCGAGGATCTTCTGCTCGAGCGTCGCGCCGATGCCCGTCAGCCCGGTCACGCGGCCGCTGCGCGTCAGCTCGGCAACCGAGACCGGCGCCTCGCGGACCGCGCGCGCCGCGTTGCGGTAAGCAAGCACGCGATGCACGATCGCGCCGTCGAGCTCGTACAGGTCGCCGAGCTCTTCCAGCGCCTCGGCGATCGCCGAGTTGGGCAGCTCACCGGCCACGGCGTGAGCGCCTGGAGCAGGAGCGCCCGGAGTCGAGCATCAGCTGAGGCCCCTAGTCGAAAGACCCCCTGGGAACGCGCCGTGCGACACTACTTCAACCGGATCGCGACGACTGTGTTCGGTGCAAGCATCAGGCGTGCTCTATGCGCATGAACTGCCACCGACCCCCCCGCTTCGCTTGCGTGCCTTGTCGTGAGCGTGTCCGTACTCACGCGCCCTGCCTCGCCAGGGACTTCGACTTCATAGGCCAGTGGCTTGGAAGAGAATGAGCTAACGATCACATTCGTGTGCGCGCCTGCATTCTTGCCCGTGCCTGCGTTCTTGCCCGCGCCTGCGTTCTCGTCCCCTCCCTCGGACACGGCCGCGGCTAGTACGCCCGGAACGCGCGCGGCCGGGCCGATGCGGCTACCGAGTGGAATCCAGCGGTGCAGGAACAGCAGGGCCTGCCCGAGCGGCTGCAACGAGACGGTCCCGTTTGCGTTGAACACAAGCGGGTCGTAGCTACCGCCGGCGGAGTGGAAGCGCACCTGCTGGAAGCCGGCGAGCAGCGCGGCCACCACATAGCGCGCGGCCCACACGCCCGCCACTGGCGTGTTCGACACGCCTAGCTTGCCGCCGCAGGAGGCACTGTTGCTCTCGGAGACGATCGCCGGCTTGTGCAGGGTCTGCGCGAGATTCAGGAGCCAGTCGTACTTTTCGACCAGCCCAACACTCGCGTGCTCTGTGAGCAGGCGAGCTGCAGTGGTCTCCGGCGCCCCACAGGCGGAGGTCGGATATGCGTGCACGTCGAGCACATCAGCTGGGTCGTCGCGCAGCATCTGGCCGATCGTGGTGCGCCAGCCGATCCCGGCAAGGTCGGGTCCCTCGATCCGGATCGGGCCAAGCATGCCCCTCCGGCTCTGCCATTCGCTTGCATACTCCGCAGCTGTCCACGGCGATGGACGAAAGGCTGGGATCGTGACACCGGGTTCGTCGGGAAAGATGTGGCTGATCCCATACAGGTCGGGCTCGTTGCCAAGCGAGAAGCTGAGCTGCGCCGCCGGGATCGCCTGCTCCGCCTCGGCGATAGTTGTCAGCTCGTCCGCGAGTGAGCTTGTCGCGAAGTTGAGCCCGACGGTGACCTGCACGCCGCTTTGGCGCGCCAAGCAGCCAAGTGTGGTCCAGAAGGAGGGGCCTATGAAATAGCGGTAGGCGACCGTGGGTCCGGCAAGATCCTGTGAGTCGCCACCGATGCGCAGCGAAGGAGAGCCGAGCTCGCGCAACATCGCCACCAGCGCGGGGCTGGGACACGGCCCCGGGCCGAGCGCCTCCTCCATCAACGGGTACTCGAGCGAGAGCCCAAAAGGCGAGCGCTGGACGAGCACGGCGTGCGCATTACGGGGGAGGGAGGGTCTGTGAGTCGCCGCGGAACCAGTCTCTACGGCGAAGATTTGAAGTCCCACGACGAGCAGGCTCGCCGACAGAGTGGCGCGCCACCAGCTCATCGCTGCCTATGATAACCAGGCGAATGCTTGCAACTCGTGCCACACGTCGCCTCGCGGCATTGCTGGCGTGCTTGGCTCTTGGGGGTCTGCTCGCGGCGGTCGCGACCGCCGCTAAGAGCCCTGCTCCAAGGGGCGCCAAGGCCAGCGTGTCCTACCGTTTTGGGCTCTCCGACTACGAACCGAGCACGTTCTCCGACCCGCGCGTGGCTGAGCTCGGCGTGCACCTTGCGCGCGATGTCGTGCCTTGGAACGCGGTGCTCAACAAGCGTGACCTAGCCCAGGTCACCGCCTGGCTTGACGCCGTCAAGCACGCGTACCACATCACTCCGTTGATCACTTTCCAGCACGCCGACAACAACGGTCCGGCGCCGAGCCCAGGGCAGTTCTTGAACGCCTTCAAGCGCTTCCGCAAGCTGTTTCCCTGGGTGACCGAGTTTGTCCCCTGGGACGAGGCCACGCATGACACGCAGCCCACGGCTCACCACCCTTGGCTCGCGGCCGAGTACTACAACGCGCTTGCCGCCAACTGTCGCGGTTGTGAGATCACGGCGCCTGACATCCTCGACTCCGATGGCAACGTCGAGGCTTGGATCGGCTCATTCCTCGAACGTGCCCATCCCTATCCGAAGATCTGGCCCTTCAATCCTTACAGCAGCGTCAGCACCGACAGCCCCGCGCTGATCGAAAGCTTCCTCGCGGCGACGCGCGGCCAGGTGTGGTTTAGCGAGATCGGCGGAGTTGTGTGGTGGCGCTTCAAAGGCAAGCTGATCGACCACGGCGAAGCGTTTGCTGCCAGGGCCGCGGAAAACATCTTCAGGCTCGCCAAGCTCAGCCCGAGGATCACCCGCATCTACTACTACCACTGGCGCTCGCCGGGCAACCCCACGGCCAAGGCAGCCAGGAAGGCAACGTGGGACGCTGGCCTGATCAAGGCCAACGGCGCGGCGCGCCCGGCGCTGTATGTAGTCGCGCGCGAACTGCACCGCTCCATCCAGAAATCGATTCCAAAGGTCTTCTGAGGCCGAACCAGCTCGGCAATGCTCGAGCGAACGGTTGCACCAGTTGTGGGGAAGCTCTTCGGAAGTAAGGCGTTGGAACGCTTGATGACGATTCTTGACGTAGTGATGAGTTCGTTGCCATAGTGGTCGGCGGTTACGCCTGCACGCTTACTTCAAGCGTTGCCGTGCGCCGCTTGCGCCAATAGATCGTCACCGGGCACGCGCCACCCGAGGCGGTCACGGTGCAGGTTCCGTGTGTGATCGTGGCGCCGGGGGCGGCAAGGCGCTGGTGCTCCGAGGTGAGCCAGATAGTTGTGTGCAGCGTTGTCTTGGCGGGCATGCTCATGCCCAGCTCGACCCCTGTCGCGGTGGTGTTCAGCGCCCAACTGACGTGTCCGAGCACGCGACCGCCAGCGGCCCTGTAGCGGCCAAGCAGCAGCACTTTGCGACCTGTCCCATGTACGTCTGTGAAGGTGGGGGTCGCGACCGTGCCGTCGGCGTAGGCGAGTGCCCATGTGCTCGATGACTTGCCGTGGATCGGACGTAGCGCCAGCAGGTCACGCCAGCCCGAGGTATCGCTGAGCTTTACGGCGACGAGACCTTGCGCCCCGCGTGGGTCGCCGCTCGTGGCGCGTCCGGCGAGCTCCCACCAGACGCTCCCCGACCGGCCCCACACCAGGCCGCTGGAGGCGAGGTCGTCGACGAGCAGTTCGCGGTTATCGGCAGGCAATGGTGCTTGCGAGGCTCCGTTCGCCGGCCACTTGGCGAGTGCGTCGGAGAGCAGCCACAGCGTCAGGCCCTCGTACTGGTTCAAGGCGGCGTAGCCGTCCATGATCGACGGGCTCCAATCGAAGCCGAGTCCGGGGACGATCGGCAACAGGCCACTGGGTTGGAGTGGGTAGGCGCCCTGCAGGTAGGAAACTGCGCGCTGGGCATATGAACGCCACGCGGCGGCATTGGCCGGTTCGATCGCGGCGCGCCTGGCACCGAGCGCTGCCGCGGCGGCTTGCACCCATGACTGGTCGAGCGAGCGACCCGAGAGCGAGAGCTGCCCATCGGGAGCCATCATCTCGAGCGCATAGCGGTCGGCCTGACGACGCAGCTTCGACACCGACGGCGTGATTGCCTGCGGGTCGCTTTCGCCGATGCTCTCGAGCATGAACGTCGAGAACAACTCATAGGAGACTGGCTCGGAGCCCGGATCTGAGAGCTCGCGCGCGACTCCCCCTGCCGGTGAGCTCGTGAGCGCGACTGGCGCCCCGGGCTTTGTGTGGGCGCGTAGTTCGCCGGCGGCGAGGCTTTGAAGCGGTGCGCCGGCATGCGTGACAGCCAGGTCGAGATTGGTCCGGATCTGGGTCCGCACGGCGGCAGGCGTGACCGATAGCGATCCCGGCTCGCCTTCGATGTGGTCGCTCAGCAGCAGTGCTGCGCCGGCCGCCCACACCAGACGCCAGTTGCCGTAGCAGCCCGGCTCGGTGAGGCAGCTGCTTTCAATGGGCGGTCCGATCTGCCCAGCTCGCCACATCAAGGGCGCCTGCAGCGCTTCCCACACACCGGCCGGGAACAGGCCTTGCTCGCCGTCGTGGATCACGGCGGCGATTGCCAACAGGTTGAACGGGTCGTTGGGGATCGGCAGCGTCAAGGCTGAGCTGAGGATGCGCGCAGCGGCGCTTTCCAGGCCGCTGTCGCCCCCCGACTTGGCCTGCTTGAGCATCACGTCGGCAAGCAGGATTACGCCGTAGTTATCGCCGGTATCGGCTGGATTGAGCGGGTCGGCGACGCGCCCGTCGGCGGTTGTATAAGGCTCCCAGGCGCGCGCGACGGTTGCTATGTAGTCGCTCAGCTCGGTGGCGCTCACGCTCTGTTGAGGGGGACGCGCCCAGGCTGTGCCTGCCCAGAGCAGGGTGATGATGAGCGAGACGGCCGCAACCGCAATGAATGGCCTCGGAATCATAAGCATGAGGCGCATCCGCGCCAGGCAGTGTGTTTCGCCGGGAGGCGCATCGCCACCTGCCACGCTTTAGGGTACGCATCGGTGAGCACCGCCGATCCACATGCCGAGCGCGACGTCCCCTGGCTGATCCTGCCGACTTACAACGAGGCCGAGAACATCGAGGCGATCGTTACGGCAGCCGGCGAGGTGCTCTCGAGGGCAAACAACGACGCCTACAAGGTGCTGATCGTCGACGACGGCTCGCCCGACGGCACGGGCGAGATAGCCGACCGGCTCTCGGCTGAGCGCGAGCAGGTCGAGGTGCTGCATCGCAGCGAGAAGAACGGCATCGGTCCCGCCTATTTGGCGGGCTTTGCCTACGCGCTCGACCACGGTGCCGCCTACGTGATGGAGATGGACTCCGACTTCTCCCACGACCCCGCCGATCTCGCGCGACTGCTGGCGGCGGTTCGCTCGGGCGCCGATCTGGCCTTGGGCTCACGTTATGTGCCCGGGGGCGGAGTGGTCGACTGGAGCCTGTTGCGACGCTTCATCAGCGAGGGCGGCTCCACCTACGCGCGCTGGGTGCTCGGCCTGCACGTCAAGGACCTGACGGGTGGTTTCAAGTGCTTCAAGCGCGAGGTGCTCGAAGCAATCCACTTCGACAGCGTGCGCTCGCAGGGTTACGCCTTCCAGGTTGAGCTCACTTATCGTGCCTCGCGCGCCGGCTTCAACGTGGTGGAGGTGCCGATCGTCTTCAAGGACCGCGAGCTGGGCCAGAGCAAGATGTCCTGGCGGATCGCCGCCGAGGCGATGTGGCTTGTGCCGAAGCTGCGCTTCGGACCGCAGCCGCCGCAGAGCAGCGCCGTCCAGGGTGAGGCGCGCGTGACGTCTGTGGAGCCGGGAGCGGCTAGCCGGAGCTGACCGCGCGTGGGCCTGCGGACCTGTCTGCAGGCCTATGTTTTGTTTATGTGTTTGGTGCCTTCGATGGCTCACGTGAGTGCCTCGAGCGGTCGATAGGGAGGGCGTGGACGCCTCCTCATACGCGCTCTACCATGGCGTTCGTCGTACTCGCACGACGCTGCGCACCTGGCAGCGCCGGCCGTTGCCTGTGCTTGGCAGCTGGATTGCTGGATCGCTGCTTGCCGCCGTCTGTCTGCTGTCGGCGGTGCTGGTCATCTCCGAGCTGTTCACCAACTACGTTCAGCCGGTAGAACTACAGCCCCCCTTTGCAGTGGGCAATCTCAGCGATGTCGTCACTGTTGTCTCCCACAACCTGCTAGTGCTCGCGCTGCACGCCGCCGCCTGCGTTGCCGGTTTCATCGCCGGCAGTTCGCTGCCGTTGCAGGCCGAGGGCAAGAGTGGAGTCTCGCTGTGGGTGCACGAGCACGGGGGGCGCATCGCGATTGCTTTCGTAGTGTGCGCCACCACCTTCTCGCTGTCGGCCCAGGCCTATGTGCTTGGGCACACGCTCGCCGGCGTCGCCCATTTCATGAAGGTGTCGCCGGCGCTGCTGCTCCTTGGCGTGTTGCCGCACGCGATCCCGGAGCTGATGGCACTGTTCCTGCCGCTCGCTGCTTGGATCATTGCCAGCCGCAGAGGAGAGTGGGATCAGCTGCTCGCGGCCACCGTCGTGACGGTTGCGATAGCGCTGCCGGTGCTCGTGCTCGCGGCGCTGATCGAGGTGTATGTCTCGCCGCACCTGTTCGCGGCGCTGACGGGCTTGCACCCGCCGATCGTGGGTAGTTGGGGAGGGTTCACGATCACGGTCGATTAGAGACCTTTCGTTGTATACTTCATTTTGTATAGCGACCCCGTTATTAGGAGATTCCCATGGCAGGCACCTTGAGTGAAGTCACCGACGCCAACTTCCAGGCCGAGGTCGTCGAGTCGGAGAAGCCCGTGCTCGTCGATTTCTGGGCTCCCTGGTGCGGGCCTTGCCGCGTGGTCGGCCCCGTCCTGGAGGAGATCGCCTCCGAGCGCGAGGACCTGCGCATCGTGAAGCTGAACGTCGACGAGAACCAGCAGACGGCAGCCGCTTTTCAGGTGCTGTCGATTCCCACGATGATCCTGTTCAAGGGCGGCAACGCCGTGAAGACCGTCGTCGGGGCGTACCCCAAGAAGAAGATCGAGTCAGAGCTCGACGGAGCGCTAACGGCGGCTTAGCTGAGACGGCCGATGAACGGCGCGCTACTGCGTCCTCGGACCCTCATGTGCGGAGCACACTACGGGTCCTGCGTCCCTTGTATCGCTTGGTCCTCGACCGTCTCAGAGGCTTGTATGGTCTGATCTGCGGAGACGGATTTCGAGGCTGAGGCCTTCGATCTCGGTCTGCTCTCGGTAGTCCATCGCGGCGAGGGAGCCCTCACCAATGCTGAGCTCCACGGCGAGCGTCTCGCCGCCGACATACGCCTCGTGCTCGCGGGCGGCGTCCATCAGTGCCGCGTCGCCCTCCAGCACCAACTCGATGCGGTCCTCGACCTCGAAGCCCGCGCTCTTGCGGGCGTTCTGCACGGCGTGCACGATCTCGCGCGAGCGTCCCTCGCGCAGCAGCGACTCGTCGATCGTCAAGTCAAGCGCTACCGCATGCGCGCCCTCGCGCTCGACCGAGTAGCCCTCAGGCGCCTTCATCGTCAAGATCACATCCTGCTCGGTAAGTGTGTGCTCGCGGTCTCCGACAGAGATCCCGATGCCGTCACCGTCGCGCACAGCGGCCGCTACACGGCCCGGATCGAGCGCCGCGATCGCCTTCGCGGCAAGCGGCATGTCTTTGCCGAACAGGGGTCCCAACGTGCGGTAGTTGGCCTTCACCTCATACTCGCCCAACTCGTCCGCCGCCTCCACGAAGCGCACCTGGCGCACGTTGAGCTCCTCGCGCACGATCTCCACTAGGCGCCCGATCGCCTCACGCTCGCGACCGTCGGCCACGACAACCGCTTCCGCCAAAGGCTGGCGCACCTTGATCTTTGCCTGAGCCCTGGCGCCCAAGCCGAGGCGCACGGTCTCGCGCGCGGTCGCCATTGCCTGCTCCAGCGACTCGTCGCGCGCCGGCAGCGCGTCTCCCACAGGGAAGTCGCACAGGTGCACGCTTGCAAGCGTGCCGTCGAGATTGTCGTAGATCTCATCGGCCACGAACGGGCAGAAGGGAGCAAGCAGCTTGGAGACGATCAACAGACATGCGCGCAACGTCGCGAACGCCGCCTGATCCCCGTCCCAGAAGCGCCGCCGCGAGCGGCGCACGTACCAGTTGGACAGGTCGTCCACGAGCTCTGCGATAGCGCGCCCGGCGGTTGTCGCGTCGTAGGCGTCCAAACGCTCGGCCACCACTGCGGCAGTTCCCGCCGCGCGTGACAGCGCCCAGCGATCCAGATCGCTTACGGAGGCAGGCGAAATGCCGCTCCCGATCGCCGCGCGTCCCGTCGCGTCGGCCTCCTCAGCCCCAACCCCAACCCCTCCGGCGAGCACGTCCGCGTTTGCGTTCGCGTAGAGCGTGTAAAAGAAATAGGTGCTCCACAACTGCTTGAGGAACAGACGCACGCCCTCGCCGATCGCATCCTCGGAGAAGCGGTAGCCGTCCCACGGTTGCTTGGAGGTGAAGAAATACCAGCGGAACGCGTCGGCGCCGTACTTGTCGAGCACCTGCCAGGGCTCGACGGTGTTGCCCTTGGACTTCGACATCTTCTGGCCGTCGGCGTCGAGGATCAGGCCAAGGCAGACGACATTCTCATAGGAGGACTTGTCGAACAGCAAGGTCGAGACAGCCAGCAGCGAGTAGAACCAGCCGCGTGTCTGGTCGAGCGCCTCGCAGATGAAGTCGGCGGGGAATTCTTTTTGGAACTGCTGGGCGTGCTCGTGGGGGTAATGGTGCTGGGCGAAGGGCATCGAGCCCGAGTCGAACCACACGTCGATGACCTCGGGCACTCGCTTCATCGGCTTGCCGCACACCGCGCCCGCGGACGCGCCCGGCCGATCGTGTGATTCGCCGTCGGTCGATGGGATGGATGGGAGGGCGTGCGTGCAGGGACACGGGAGCGTCACTTCATCCACGTAGGGCCGGTGGTGATCTTCGAGCGTCGTGCCCGAGAGTTGCTCGAGCTGGGCGAAAGAGCCGATCGTGAGGGTGTGTCCCGCCTCGCAACGCCACACTGGCAAAGGCGTGCCCCAATAACGCTCGCGCGAGAGCGCCCAGTCGACGTTGTTGGAGAGCCAGTCGCCGAAGCGCCCGTGCTTGATGTGGGGCGGGTACCAGTTGATCGTCTCGTTCGCTGCCATCATCCGCTCGCGCAGCTTGGATGTGGCGATGTACCACGAGGGCTTGGCGTAGTAGATGAGCGGGGTGTCGCAACGCCAGCAGTGGGGGTAGGAGTGCTCGTAGTCGCTGCGGCGGAACAGCAGCCCGCGTGCCTCGAGGTCTGCGATCAGCTCCTCGGTGAGCTCTTTGTCCTTGACGAGCCGACCCTTGTAGGAACCGCCGTCATGGCTGTGCACGTCCATCCCGTAGCTGCCATCAGGAGCGACGGGGTTGAACACGTTGTTTGGCTTCTCTGGGTCAGTTGCTCCGACACCGGCTGCGATGGCCGCCCTGAAGTCGTCTTCGCCGAACGCCGGTGCGATGTGCACGAGCCCGGTGCCGTCCTCGATCGTGACGAAGTCACCGGCGATGATCGGCGCGCCGCCGAAGTCGACGCCGCTCGTGGGGAAGATCGGCGCCGCGTAGGTGACGCCGGTCGGCTCGCCGGCTTGCCCGCCGATCAGATCGCTGCCCGGGAAGCGATCGAGGATCTCCGCGTCCTCGCCGAGCACCCGCTCGACCAGCGCGGCGGCCAGCACCAGCGTCTCGTTGCCGCTGCGCGCGCGTACATACTCGATCTCAGGGCCTGCCGCCACCGCGACGTTGCCGGGGAGCGTCCAGGGGGTGGTGGTCCAGATCAGCAGCGCGTCGCCCTGCTGCAGCCTGCTGCCGCCGGCACTCACCGGCAGGCGCACGTACACCGACGGGTCGACCACATCCTTGTACCCCAGCGCCACCTCGTGCGAGGAGAGGGCTGTGCCGCAGCGGTAGCAGTAGGGCACCACCTTGTGCCCCTCATACAGCAACCCCTTGTCGCTGATCGTCTTCAGCGCCCACCACACCGACTCGATGTAGCTCTCATCCAGCGTCCGGTAGGCGTGTTCGAGGTCCACCCAGAAGCCGATCCGCTCGGTCAATCGGTCCCACTCCTCGAGGAACTCGAACACGGAGTTGCGGCACTGCTCGTTGAACTCCTTGATCCCGTACTGCTCGATCTCGGTCTTGCTCTTGATCCCGAGCTTCTCTTCGACCGCGATCTCGACGGGCAGCCCGTGGCAGTCCCAGCCGCCCTTGCGCTCCACGCGATAGCCGCGCATCGTCTTGTAGCGCGGGTAGATGTCCTTGAACACGCGCGAGAGCACGTGGTGGGAGCCGGGCCGGCCGTTGGCGGTGGGGGGACCCTCGTAGAAGACCCACTGCTCGGCACCGTCGCGGTTGCGAAGCGACTCGCCGAACACGTCGCGCTCGCGCCAACGCTCCAGCACTTCTTGCTCGAGCTCGGGCAGCTCCTGGCGCGCGTCCACCTCGCGTGGCGGTATCAAGGGGTGTCTCGCTGGAGCGGTCACGGGCGCCCCATTGTAGGTGCGCGCCGTGGCGGCTAGGAAGCGGCGGCGCTTATAGACGCCGGCGGCGTCGCCGCGGCGATCCGAGCGCTGGGCACGGGACTTGCAAGCTGCTCGCGCAACATTCGCACCGCTTCTGAGGGCTCATGGCCGATACGAGTGACCGTGCTCGCCCCGGTGTCTGGCAATGCCCCGCGGTAGTCGAACACCTGAAGGTCGCCGCCGCTCTGGCGCGTCGCGTACACGACCCGCCCGACCGCATCCAGCGATGCGCAATGGCCGCCCAGCACCATCGCCCGCGGGCGCAGCGCACGCAGCGCGCTCCCTACGCGAGTGCTGTCGAGTTCGACCGGCAACGTCAACACGCGCAGGCCGGTGCGCCTGAGGAGAAGCTCCAGCGCCTGCACATACAAGCCGTCCATGTCCATACTCTGGCTGGCATCGAAGATCAACACGCCCTCGTCGCGTGTGGAGGCCGGCGCCACACGCTGGGCGGCAGCCAGCCAGCCTGTGGCGTAGCGCCACGCAAAGCAGTACTCAGGCGAGCTCGCGAGGCAGTTGCCGGACACGTCCGCCTTGTCGCTGCGAGATACTCGATCTTGTGAGGTGGTTGGGTCCTCGGGTGTCATTCTCCCCACGGCTGGCAGCAGCACCGTCTCCACGGTGCGCTCCACCGAGCGCACAGCCATGCTCTCCTCCAGCAGGCGATCCGCCTTTTCCTCGCTGAATTCGGAGAACACAGCCGATAGGCGTGTGGGAGTCGATGGTCCCTCGCCGCGCTCGCGCGCCACGGAGATCGCAGAGGCGATGTCCTGCGTCTCGGCGTATGCCTGTCTCAGCGCCTCGATCTCGGCGAGGTCAAACTGACGGTGACCGCCCTCGGTGCGCTGTGGCTTTGGGTAGCCAAAGCGGCTCTCCCAGCTGCGAAGAGTGTTGGAGCTCACGCCGAGCATGGCAGCGGCAGCGTTAGTGCGGATCACGCTCATCTGTAGCAATGGTGAGCTTTGATCAGCGAGCTTGCAAGCTCCGCAAGCTGGGCTGCATCTTGGGATATCGCCTGCACGGGCAGGAGCGCGACCGTCCGGGACGACGTGCCATACAGGCATTGGCCGATCGGCGGCGCGAGAAGAGCAAGGCGCGTCGACGGTGCACATCACCGTGTGGCGACGAACGTTCTGTCCCTCCATACGATGGAGGCGTGCCTGGGCGCGAGACACCCCCGATGCGGCTTCGCCTTTACCACCACCGCGACGGCGCCAGAGTCGCCTATCGCGAGTTCGGCGCCGGTCCACCGCTGGCGCTGCTTCACTCCGGCCTGCTCTCCCACCGCGAGTGGGAGCCGGTCGTCGAGCGCCTCGCGGAGCGCCACCGAGTGGTGATCCCCGATCTGCCGCTGCACGGTGATTCCGAGGATCGTCCACACCACCCATACACGATCGACTGGTTCGCCGAGGTGATGAGTGGCTTCGCGGCGGACGTACTCGGCCCCGAGCCGTTGGTTGCCGGCCACGACGCGGGCGCTGAGATCCTCATGCACGCCGTCATGTGTGGCCAGCTGAAGCCAAGCCGACTCGTGCTGATGCCCAACCGCCTGCACCGACCGGTCGAGTATGTGCGCAGGCGCGAAGCGTGGCGGCTGGCCACGCTCGGCGGCTCGCTGCCGGGTATGGATCGCGTGCTCAGTCACGCCACCAAACTGGTGTTTACGCCCGAGCTCGGCATGCGCATGTCGGCGCGCCATGTCCCTGAGGCTGGAGACCTGATGCGCCACGCCTTCGGCGACGTCCCCGGAAACCCGAACCTCGCCCGTTCGTGGGCCAAGTGCGCGCGGCGCTGGCCGCGTGGCGCGCAAACGCAGCTGCTCGAGCTCTACCCCCGGCTGGAGATGCCGGTGCTCTTGCTGTGGGCCGACAGCGACCCGGTGCACCCGTTGGCAGGCGCGGAAGAGACGCTGCGTCTGCTGCCCCATGGACAGCTGCGGGTGCTTGCCGGCACGGGTTTTCTGATGACCTACGACGACCCGGTGGGTGTGGCGCGCGAGCTTGTGGCGTTCTGCGGGTAGATTTACGGGTCCGATGACGACCGAGGAGACTCGATGATCGACAAGCAGCTCTGGGGCGGGGAGACCGCCAAGGCAGTCGCAAATTTCCCAATCTCCGGCGAGACTATGCCGGTATCGGTCGTGCACTGGCTTGCGCGCATCAAGGGCGCCGTCGCGGCCGTCAACGGCGAGCTGGGGCTGCTCGACAAGCGTCGTGCCGCGCGCATCGAGAAGGCGGCCGGCGAGGTCGCCGCGGGCAAGCACGACGCGCAGTTCCCGATCGACGTGTTCCAGACAGGCTCGGGCACCTCCACCAACATGAATGCCAACGAGGTCATCGCCACCCTTGCCGGCGAGGGCGTGCACGCAAACGACCACGTCAACATGGGCCAGTCCTCCAACGACGTGTTCCCCTCCGCCGTGCATCTTGCCGCGCTCGACGTCGCCCAGAAGGAGCTGTTGCCCGCGCTCAAGCTGCTGGAGCGCTCGTTTGCCATCAAGGCCAAGCGCTTCTCCGGCGTGGTCAAGTCCGGGCGCACCCACCTGATGGACGCGGTTCCAGTGACGCTTGGCCAGGAGTTCGCCGGCTATGCCGCCCAGATGGCGCTTGCGCAGGAGCGCATCAGCAGTGCGCTCGTGCATGTTGGGCAGATCCCACTTGGCGGCACTGCCACCGGCACCGGCCTCAACGCGCACCCGAAGCTCGCCGAGAAGGTGCGTGCACGGCTAAAGCGCGAATCGGGTCTCAAGCAGATCGCCGGGCCACTCGACCGTTTCGAGGCGCAGGCCAACCGCGACGCGCTCGTCGAGCTGTCCGGTGCGCTCAAGGTGCTCGCCGTGTCATTGACGAAGATCGCCGGTGACCTGGCGCTGATGGGCTCAGGTCCTCGCGCCGGCATCGGCGAGCTGTTCCTGCCTGAGCTGCAGAAGGGCTCATCGATAATGCCCGGCAAGGTCAACCCAGTGATCCCCGAGGTCGTGCTGCAGGTCTCCGCGCAGGTGATCGGCAACGACACCGCAATCACCATCGGCGGCCTCCAGGGTCAATTCGAGCTCAATGTGCGCATTCCGCTGATCGCGCGCAACCTGCTCCAGTCTTTGCACCTGCTCTCGAGCACCACGCGCGTATTCGCCGAGAAGTGCGTCGATGGCGTCCAGGTCAACAAGGCTGGTTGCGCTGCCTCCGCCGGAGCCACACTCGCGGTCTCCGCAGCCCTGAATGACGCGATTGGCTATGACAAGGGCACCGCGATCGTCAAGAAGGCCACCGATTCGGGACGGCCGCTGCGGGAGGTCGCGCTCGAGGAAGGGGTCGACGCCAAGCTGTACGACGCCACGATCGATTTGAAGAAGATCGCAGCGGGCAACAAAGCCTAGGAGGATGACTCCACCGGCACGACTGGGGATGATCAGTTGGGTCTCTCCGTGCTTACACGGCTCGTAAGCATCGTCTCAAGTAGCACGCGTGCCCCCGCCTTCGACAGCGGTTCGTTGAGGTTGCCGCACTTCGGTGACTGCACGCATGAAGGACAGCCGCTTTTGCAGGGGCACTCCGCGATCAACCGGTGGGCGTCGCGAGACAGCTCCTCGAAGCGCTGATAAGCCAGGCGCGTGATGCCGATGCCGCCAGGATGCCCGTCATAGATGAAGATCGTCGGGCCGCCAGTTTGGGGATGCACGTTCGTTGACAACCCGCCGATGTCCCAGCGGTCGCACATCGCGATCAGGGGAAGCACGGCGATCTGGGCGTGCTCGGTGGCGTGGAGGGAGCCGAGCAGGGCATCCATCGGGATGGTCCTGTCGTTGACAGTCACCTCTCGACGGTCGCCTCGCCCAGCCATGTCGCCACTCACCGGCATCGCCCCCGCGAGGCCGGTGAGCGTCGCTCCGTCCAACTCGAACCACAGCGCCTGCGTGGAGAAGGAGGTTTGGGGCAGGTCGAGCATCACAAGGTCCATCTGAGCGTGGTCGGCGAGACGCTTACGCTGGTAGCCGAGCACGGTCTCCGTAACCGACACCTCGCCAAATGAAAGCGTCACGCCAAGCGCTTCGCGGCGGTCGAGCAGCCGCTCGATGTTGGTGTCGGTCTCGCGCTTGGGCTGGGTGTACCAGTCCCCGTCGAACGGTGCCACCAATGCGCGGCGGTGCTCGAGGTCCAGTTCGCGCACCTCATAGGAGCGCCCCTGGTGGAGATAGATCGCGCCGTCGTGGATCGTGGAGTGCGCACGCGCCGTCTCCGTCTGTCCGAGCAGCTCGCCGGAAGACACGTCCACGATCGCGAAACTGTCGGGCGAGGAGGAGCGCAGCGAGACCTTCGCGGCTGGGTACTCGTCAGGGCGACGCAACACGTACTGCTCGCGGGCGCCGCCATACAGAGGTTCGATTCCCTGGTGGCCCGGACCGCGACCGTTTCTTTCGCCCGAACTCGTCCCGGCTCCATTGGAGTCGCGCCGGGCCACACGCTTACGCAGTAGCCCGGCGCTCACAAGCGCCTCGGCGTGGGCCTCCCAACGCGGTCCAAAGAACTCGGCGTCGCTGCCCTCCAGCGGCCCCTCATACGCCGCGCACAGCAGATGCGCTTGATGGATCTGAGCACTCTCATGGTCGAGGATTGCGGCCTCGACCGCCCGCTCCAGGAACTCGTCAGGATGACGGCAGAAGAACTGGTCGAGCGCGTCCTCGCCGGCGACGTAGACGGCCAGACCTTTGCCGCGGCGCCCGGCTCGCCCCCACATCTGGCGCAGCGCGGCGACGGTGCCGGGAAACGTCACCACCACCGCGGCATCCAGCTCGCCGATGTCGATCCCCAGTTCCAGTGCGTCGGTCGTGATCACGGCGCGCAGTTCGCCACCGGTCAGCCGCGCCTCAAGTTCGCGGCGCTGCTGGGCGGTATAGCCGGCGCGGTAGGCGGCAACCAGCTCGGCCAAGTCGGGGTCGGAGCGCTGCAGGTCTTCGCGGACCATGCGTGCCAGCAACTCGACGCCCTTGCGCGACTTCATGAAGCAGATCGCGCGGGAGCCCTCGCGTACGAGTCGCGCCAACAGCTCAGCTGCCTCGCCGAGCGCCGAGCGACGTGCGCCGAGCGCCTCGTCGGTCAGCGGCGGATTCCACATCGCGATCTGCCGGCGCGGGGTGGGCGAGCCGTCGTCGTCGATCACCCCGACGTCGTCGAGACCGGTCAGGCGCTCTGCCAGCTCCAGCGGGTTGGCGATCGTGGCGGAGGCGAGCAGCACGCGCACCTCACTGCCGTAGGCCGCTGCAACTCGCAGCAGGCGGCGCAGGACGTTGGCCACATGAGAGCCGAACACGCCGCGATACACGTGCGCCTCGTCGACGACGACGATGCGCAGATGACTGAACAGCCGCTCCCAGGCGCCGTGGTGGGGCAGGATGCCGACGTGCAGCATGTCGGGGTTGGTGAGCACGACGTTGGCACGACGGCGGATGTCGCCACGCGTGTCGCGTGGCGTGTCGCCGTCGTAGATCGCGGGGCGCACCTGCTTGGTGAGCCCGAACGCGTTGATCGCTCGCGCCTGATCTTGGGCGAGTGCCTTGGTCGGATACAGATACAGCGCACGCGAGAATGCATCGCGACAGAGTGCGTCGAGCGTCGGCAGGTTGAAGCACAGAGACTTGCCCGACGCGGTGCCGGTGGTGACGATCGTGGTGCGCTCCCAGGCCGAGGCGAGCGCCTGCGCCTGATGGGCGTAGAGCTGCTCTATCCCGGCTCTATGCAGGCCTGCGACCACGTCGGGGTGCAACTCCTCGGGGATCTCGACAAGCGTCGCCTCGCCCGGGCCTTCATGTGCTTGACGCACGAGCCGTCCGTCATCGCGCGCCTCGTCGAGCACAGCGCTCCACGGCTCGATCATGCGTTCCACGGCCACCACTTGCGATAGTAGAGCCGATGCTCCGCCTCGATATTCCGCCGCCCGCGAAATCCCGCGCCTTGGGCTCGTTTGTGCTGGTTCACGCTGGCCGGTGATGGACCGATGAGCACACGCTGCCTGTATGTAGACCTCGACGGCACGCTGCTCGGGCGCGGTGCCTCGCTCGTACACGACGGCGAGGGGAACGTCTCCTTGGAGGGAATGCGCGCCGTGCAGGCGTGTTTGCGGGCCGACGTGGAGATCGTTCTGATGTCGGGCCGCCGCCGCCAACAGGTCGCGGAGGACGCCCGCTTGCTCGGTCAAAGCTCCTACATCTTCGAGGCGGGCGCCTGTGTGGTGCTGGGCGCGGGATCGCTCGGGCCTCCGGGGGCGCCCACGACGGCGCGGCCCGGCATAGCTCCGGCCGGCGGCGAGGAGCACTGGCTCACCGGCGAGATGCTTCCGGGCGAGCTGTCTATCGCCGATCAGATAGACCGCAGCGGCGCGCCCGCGCTGCTGCTCGAGCGCTACGAGGGACAGCTCGAGTATCACGAGCCGTGGCACGTGAACCGAGAAGTGTCACATCTCTTCCGTGGCCTGGTCGACGCGCTCGAGGTCGACGCGCTGCTGGCCGAGCACGGTCACGACGATCTGCGCCTAGTCGACAACGGCGTCGTCAACCGCCGCTCCGCCGCGCTTGCGGACCTGCCGCACGTACGCGGCTATCACCTCGTGCCGGCGGGTGCTTCAAAGGCGGCCGCCGTCGCCTTTCACCGCCAGGTGCGCGGCTACGCTCGCGAGCAGACGCTCGCCGTCGGCGACTCGCGCGAGGATCTCGCCTGCGCCGAGCACGTCGGCTCCTTTTGGCTGGTCGCCAATGCCGTCGAGCGCGACCCCTCGATCCGCAAGGTGGCCGCGATGTTCGACAACGTGCGTGTCGCCGAGGCAGGCCACGGCGCTGGTGTATACGAGGCGGTCGTAGGCACGCTCATGCGGAGCTGAGCACGTCGTGTGGATCATCCGAGGGGGCACGTTGGGCACGATCGGAGGTTGCGGGGCGACGTCAGCTAGACGATCCCCTCGCGCTTCTCCTCCTCGTAGAGGCGTTCGATGACGAACTCCTTCAGCAGCGTCTGGTATCCGGTGTTGCGGCGTTCGGCGAGCTGCTTCAGCCGCTTGATCGTGAATTCGTCGAAACGTACAGCGATCGGGGTTGTCCGGCCCCTCGCACGCGCTGGTCGTGTCGCGTGTCCGCGCCGCTCTCGCTCATCTGCCTCGGCCAGTTCTGCCTCGATCTGTGCCTGTGCGGCTTCACCAGACTCCTGCAGCCCGCGCCGGAACGCCTCGGTGGCGCTCTCCTTGGACTTGTCGCTCTTCGGTGTTTGACTCACTTTTTCTCCTGACTACGATAGTGGCTACTATATGTAGCTACATTAGTAGCAAAGAGGGATTTTGTCACATACTCCGGGACAACCATCGCCACATTCGTCGCCAGAATCCAGGATTCGGTCGGCGTCGCCAGCGCGCTGGCGGTGGGACAGTGGTACGCACAAGTGCGACCCAGTCGTCAAGCGGCAACTCACCGGAGATGAGCCTGCCGAGTGCGCCGATGACGGGCGCCTGGACGCCTGCCTGCTCCAGCGTGCGCGCGAGCAGTGGTACCCACTCGAGCGCCTCGACCGCTTGCCCGATGCGGCCCGGTATCTCTGATGCCGGCACCCCCTCGGCCAACAGTTCGCCGGCGCGACGGTTGCGACTCTCTCGCGCAAGCGCCGTGGCGAGGAGATCGCCGATGCCCGCCAGACCGATCATCGACTCCGGACGAGCGCCAAGCGCCTCCGCATAGCGCCACACCTCGGCGAAGATATGCCCGGCAGCTGCGCCGGCTGCGTTGGCTCCCTGTGCCTCGGTAGCACCGGCGGCCAGCGCCGCCGCATTCTTGGCTGCGCCCGCGAGCTCCACGCCGATTGGGTCGTTCGACTGCTCGCATACCACTCCGGCGCGGGTAAACACCTGGGCGAGCGTACGCGCGAGCTCTTCATCTTCGGATGCCACCACGAGCCCTGCTCCGAAGCGAACCATCTCCTGTGCGTGAGCCGGGCCGCCGACGCAAGCCACGCGCTGTGCGCCGAAAATCGCGCTCAGCACCGTCGTCGGCGGGCGCCCGTCCGGCAACACGAGGCCCTTCGCGAGGGACACGATCGCCGTGCGTCGACCGATATCACCGTCGCGCAAGGTCGAGATCGCCCGCCCCAGCCCGCGTGAGGGTACCGCCAAGAACACATAGTCAGCTCGTGCCACGCCCGCGGACACCGGCTCTACGCGTAGCTGGCTCGGCAGCTCGACGCCGGGCAGGTAAAGCTTGTTCTCATGCTCGCCCACAAGCAGCTTCGCTTGCTCGGGGCTGCGTGTCTGCAGCGTTGTGCGGAGACCGGCCCTGCTCAACAGCACCGCCAAAGCGGTGCCGAATGAGCCAGCGCCGATCACAGTGGCACGCCTCGCTACCGGGCTGGGGAGCGTACGCGGTCGTGCGGCACGAGAGGTCGTGCTCGGAGTAGCCTCGGGCGTGGTCATCATGCGCGAGCCTAACGCCCTACAGGGAAGCGACGAGGAGTGGCGTAACTGGGCCGGCGATGAGCGTTGCCTACCAGCGGCGATCGTGCATCCGCGCTCGCTCGCCGAGATCTCCGCGGCCCTCGAGAGCGCGACGCGCGAAGGTCGACGGGTGCGCGTCGCCGGCGCCGGTCACTCCTTCAGCGACATCGCCTGCAGCGATGGCATGCTGATCGTGCTCGACAAGATGCAGGGCGTGCTCGACGTGGACCGTCAGTCGGGACATGTGCGAGTGCAGGCTGGCATTACGATCGCGCGCCTGAACGGGCAGCTCGCCGCCCACGGCCTGGCGCTCGAGAACCTGGGCGACATCGACGTGCAAAGCATCGCTGGCGCCATCTCGACGGCCACCCACGGGACCGGTGCGCGCCTGCGCAACATTCCCTCGCAGGTCGTATCGATGACGCTCGTGCTCGCCGACGGCTCGACCCTCGAATGCTCGCCTGAGCACGACCCCGAGCTGTTGCGCGCCGCCAGAGTCGGTCTCGGTGCGCTCGGTGTGGTGGCCGAGGTGACGTTGCGCTGTGTGCCCGCCTTCACGTTGTGCGGGGTCGACAGCCAAGCCCCCCTCGAGGAGACGCTCGCTGGCTTCGAGGATGAGGCGCTAGCCAACGAGCACTTCGAGTTCTATGTCTTCCCCCACAGCGAGGTGGCGCTCACGCGCACCAACAACCGCGTCGAGGAGCCGCCGCGCCCGCGCGGACGCGTGTTCGAGTACGCAAACGACGTGCTGTTGACCAACCACGCCTTCGACTTGCTGTGTCGCGTCGGCAAGCGGATGCCCAGTCGCATCCCGGAGATCAACCGTCTCGCGACACGTCTGGCCGGCAGCTCGAAGCGGATCGACCGCTCCGACCGCATCTTCGCCAGCCCACGGCTGGTGCGCTTCACCGAGATGGAGTACGCGCTGCCGCGCCAGCACACCGCAGAAGCCGTGCGCGCCGTCCTGGAGACGGTCAAGCGACGCGGTTTTGCTGTCCCCTTCCCGATCGAGGTGCGCACGGTCGCTCCAGACGACGCAATGCTCAGCACGGCCGCAGGGCGCGAGAGTGGCTACGTGGCCGTGCACATGTATCACGGCATGCAGTGGCGCCCTTATTTCCAGGCGGTCGAGCAGATCATGGACGAGCTCGACGGGCGACCTCACTGGGGCAAGCGTCATTTTCAGACTGCCCAGAGCTTGCGCCCGCGCTATCCCGAGTGGGACCGCTTCCAAGCGCTGCGCGCGCGGCTTGACCCTCGTGGCCTGTTTGCGAACGCGTGGACCGATCGCGTGCTCGGGCCTGTTGGAGGCCCCAATTGAGCGACTCTTTGCTTGCGCGAATTGAACGAGCGACCAGTGCGGTGGAGCCGCCGTTCGCGGTTATCGATCTCGATGCCTTTTGGCGCAACGCGGCGGACATGGAACATCGTGCCACAGGAAAGCCGATCCGTTTGGCGAGCAAGTCTGTGCGCTGCCGCGCATTGCAGGAGCGCGTGCTTGAGCGCTCCGGCTTTCAGGGTACGCTCGCCTTCACCTTGCCAGAGGCGCTGTGGCTGGCAAAGCTTGGCTTCCGGGACATTGTGGTCGCCTATCCGACGACCGATCGCCAAGCGCTGCACGCACTTGCAGAGCGCTCTAGAGAAACGCCAGACGTCCGCGTTTCGGTGATGGTGGACAGTGTCGCCCAGCTCGATTTGATCGAAGCGGCCATTTGCTCGGCAAGTAGAGCACCCCTCAACTCAGTGGGTGTAGCCCCCGTCAGCTCAATGAGTGGAGCGGTTGTCAGTTCAGTGGGTGGAGGAGTGGCATCTGGCGAGGGCGGTGGTGTGGGGGATACCCACACGGGAGTCGCGCAAGGACATCGTGCCGCGATCGATGTTTGCATCGACGTCGACGCGGGCCTGTGGATGCTCGACGGACGCATTCGCATCGGCGCCAAGCGCTCGCCTGTCCATACACCTGAGCAGGCTGCCTCGCTGACCCGAGAGATCCTTGCTCGCGAGCGGTTGCGGCTCGTCGGGATCATGTCCTACGAGTCGCAGATAGCCGGCATTGGCGACTCGCCGCCAGACAGGCGTCTACGAGGCGCCGCGATACGTGCCCTGCAACGACGCTCTGCGCACGAGCTGGCCCAGCGCCGCGCCGCGGTCGTGGCCGCCGTGCAAGCGCAACTGCGCGCCGTGGGTGCCGAGCCGCTGCGATTCGTCAACGGCGGTGGCACCGGCAGCCTCGAGCTGACAGCCGCCGAGCCGGCCGTCAGCGAGATCGCCGCCGGCTCAGGGCTCTACGGACCCACACTGTTTGACGCCTACCGTGCTTTCCAGCCGGAGCCGGCCGTCCTGTTCGCGCTGCCGGTGGTGCGCAAGCCGAGCGCCGCCACGGCGACGGTGCTCGGCGGCGGCTACCTCGCCTCCGGCCCAGCCGACGCGGCACGTCTGCCCACGCCGTTTCTGCCACAGGGCCTGGAACTGGACAAGCAGGAGGGCGCCGGAGAGGTGCAGACGCCGCTGATCGGCGCCGCCGCGCGCGCACTGCGCGTGGGGGATCGTGTCTGGTTCCGTCATGCCAAGGCGGGTGAGCTGTGTGAGCGCTTCGACCGATTGCACCTGATCGAGGGCGAGCGCATCATCGAGGAAGTCGCGACCTACCGCGGCGAGGGCAAGTGCTTCCTGTGAGCTGAGGACCTGGTTTGCGACACGTTCTTAGACCAGCGTCGCCAGCTTGCGCCCCGTGGCACCCAACTCACGCGACGTGCCCGCCTCCAAAATGACCTGCAGATCGACGATGCGAGCCTCAAACCGATCGAGCGAGTCTTCGCCAGTCACCGCGTAAGCTGGCACGCCCGATTGGCGGGCGCGGGTGGCGGCCTCGAAGGCGATGCTGCCGCCAAGCGTGTGATCGTCGAGATGTGCGCACGCGATCACGATCGCCCTGGCAGCCAGCATGCGGCGGTCGAAGTCGGCTTCCTCGAGCGGCTTCGAGGTGCTGCCGGCCCGCGCACCGAGGTCTTGCTCCAGCGCGCACGCATCGCTTTCGAGATGCCCATCGGCCGTCAAACCGCGCGTGAGCGCGGCGCAGGCACGAGTGGCCGATAGGCCCTCTGCGAATGGGCCTGCCAGTACGAGCACGGTTTTCGAGATCACGACTGGCATCCTTTCAGGTGTGCCGCGCAAGCAGACCGATACGTCGAGATCCGACGACACAGATAAGGAGCAGGCGCCGAGAAGCGACGCCGGCGCTAGCGACGTCGGCAAAGCAGGCCCCTCAAAGGGCAAGGCCGGTGAGGATGGGGCCCATGTCATGCTCGAGGTCTGCGGACGCGAGCTGCGCGTCTCCAAACCGCAGAAGCTTTTCTTTCCCGAGCGGGGCTTCACAAAGCTCGATCTCGTTGCCTACTACATCGAGTGCGAGCGGGCCGTTGTGCGCCACTTGCGCGAGCGCCCGACCGTGATGAAGCGCTGGGTTGACGGGGTGCAGGGCAAGCCCTTCTTTCAAAAGCGCGTTCCGGCTGGCGCCCCGGAGTGGATCGAGACCGCGACGGTCACCTTCCCGAGCGGTCGACACGCGCGCGAGCTGGTGCCCAACGACGCCGCTCATCTCGTCTGGGGAGCGAACCTTGGCGTGATCGACTGGAACCCGTGGCCGGTGCGCCGCTCGGATTTGGACCATCCTGACGAGCTGCGCATCGACCTCGACCCAGGTCCTGGCGTCGACTTCGCGACGGTCCGCCGCGTCGCGCTTACGGTGCGCGAGGTGCTCGAGGAGCACAAGCTGCTCGGCTTCCCAAAGACCTCTGGCTCGCGCGGTATCCACGTGTTCGTGCGCGTCGTCCCGGAGCACGGCTTCGAGGAACTGCGCCGCGCCGCGCTGGCGCTGGCGCGCGAGGTCGAGCGACGCATGCCAGGGCAGGCCACAAGTCGCTGGTGGAAGGAGGAACGTCAGGGGGTGTTCATCGACTACAACCAGAACGCCCGCGATCGTACGGTGGCCTCCGCATATTCGGTGCGGGCTGTGCCCGACGCGCGTGTGTCCTGTCCGCTCGAGTGGGAGGAGGTCGCCGACGTAGAGCCCGCCGAGCTGCGTATCGACACAGTCCCAGCAAGGCTACAAGAGCGTGGCGACCCCTCGGCCACAATCGACGATCATCCGGGCTCGCTAGCAGCCCTGCTCGAGCTTGCCGCACGCGACGAGCGCGAGGGCTTGGGTGACGCCCCCTGGCCGCCCCATTTCCGTAAGCAGGCCGGCGAGCCGAGCCGTGTGCAGCCGAGTCGGGCCAAGCGGCGATGAGTCTGCCGCTCACCCCACCACTCAAGCCCGAGCTGGCGCTCTCGCGCAAGGTGCTACCCACAGGTGATGACTACATCTATGAGGTCAAGCTGGACGGCTTCCGCTGTATCGCCTTCATCGATGGCGAGGACGTATTCCTGCAGTCGCGCAACGGCAGGCCGCTCGGCCGCTACTTTCCAGAGTTGAGGTTTCCATCTGGCCAATATGTGCTCGACGGGGAGATCGTCGTGCGCGACGCCACAGGGCACGAGAACTTCGACGCGCTCGGCCAGCGAGTTCACCCGGCTGCTTCGCGCGTACAGCGCCTCGCGGTCGAGACCCCTGCCGTGTTCATCGCCTTCGACCTACTCGCCTACGAGGAGAACTCGTGGCTCGAGCAACCCTTCGCTCAGCGTCGCGCCGGCTTGGAGCGGCTGTTTGAGGCGGAGTTGTTCGCTGACGCACCGGTCGAGCTGATGGTCTCGGTCGATACGCCGCAAGCCGCCGAGCCGTGGTTGGCAGAAGCCGAGGGCGTGATCGCCAAGGAGCGCTCAGCTCCCTACCTGCCCGGTGAGCGCAAGGGCATGGTCAAGGTCAAGCGCACGCGTACGATCGATGCCGTGGTCACCGGTTGGCGCCCGGGTAAGGAGGAACACACCGTCGGCGCGCTGATTCTGGCCCTCTACGACGGCGAGGACCTGCGTGTCGTCGGACACTGCTCCGGTTTGACGGCGAAGGTCAAGCGGGATCTGGTCGACTTCTTCGCGCCCTATGAGACGGGCGATCGCGGCTCCTCAGAGCCCAGTCGCTGGAGTGCCGATCGTGACCTGGAGTGGGTTGCACTGCGCCCCGAGCTGGTCGTTGAGATCGACTTCGACCATGTCTCCACCGGGCGCATCCGCCACGGCGCCAAGCTCAAACGCTGGCGTGAGGACAAGCTCGCGAGCGAGTGCACTATCGATCAGCTCGAAAGCTAGATACGCTGGTCAGATGAGCGAGGAGGCAGCCGCCACAGCCACCGTGGCCGAGGAGGAGTACTTGCAGATCCTCTTCTGGTTGCACGAGGCTGGCCTGCCGATGACCGGCGCCAACGTGGCCAGGGCCATGCAGCTGTCGGCTCCGACCGTGCATGAGATGGTCGGACGCCTGGAGCGCGACGGCTACATCACGCGCAACTCCTCCCGTACGATCGCCTTCACCCCCACTGGCGCCGAGCACGCCGAGGGCATCGTCCGTCGTCACCGTCTGATCGAGCGCTTCCTCACCGACGTGCTCGGTGTGCCGTGGGACGAGGTGCACGAGGAGGCCGAGCGCCTCGAGCACGCCATGTCACCTGTGCTCGAGGAACGCATGCTGGCCGCGATCGGCGATGCCAAGACTTGCCCTCACGGTCATCCGATAGTCGCTGGTGCGAGGTTGGCAGGGGTTCCACTCGCCGACGTTGAGATCGACGCCAAGGTGCGCATTCTGCGCTTTGAGAACGAGGCCGAGGATCTCTTGCGCTACCTGAAGGCCTCCGGCATCGAGCCAGGGCTCGAAGGCACCCTCATAAGCCATGACGACGAGCAGGTAGTCGTCGAGACGGCCGAGGGCCAGCAATGCGTCCTCACGCCCTCTGTCGCTGAGACGGTGTCAGTCACGGCCGACCCCTCGCCGCCGCCACGCACGGCACTGCCCGAGCAGCTGGTGATAGGCCAGCGCTACGGTCGCTAGAGGGACCTAAAAGCTTCGGCCAGGCGTGAGACGCCGTCATCGATCTGCTCGGGCGTCACTCCCGAGTAGGCCAGGCGCAGCGTGTTCTCACCGCCCTCGAGCAGGAAATCCGTTCCCTTCACAAACGCCACGCCCAGCTCGCCGGCAAGGCCGAACAGGGCGCCGACGTCGGTGCCCTCGGGCAGCGTCACCCACATGAAATAGCCGCCCTCTGGTGCCACGTACTTGGCCTCCGGAAGCTCCCGATCTAGCGCCGCGGCGAGCGTCCGCACACGCTTTGCAAGCGCTGTGCGCACCGTCTCGATCGAGCGCTCGATCGCGCCCGAGGCGCAGAACTCGTACACGATCGACTGAGAGACCATGCTCGGCGAGATGTAAGTGTTCGTGGCCAGTTTGGCGATCTGTGCGATCAGCTCGGTTGGCCCTACGAGGTAGCCGACTCTGATCCCGGGACACACGGTCTTTGAAAACGAGGATGCGTACACGACACGCTCGGGATTCAGCGCAAGCATCGTGGGCAGTCTCTCGCCGCTGAAGCGCAGGTCTACATACGGATCGTCCTCGAATATGAGGAAGCCGTGCTTGGTGGCCAGCTCGAGCAGCCCTTCGCGCTTTGGGAGCGACAGCGTGTAGCCGGCGGGGTTCTGGAAGTTGGGGATGATGTGCGCCAGCTTCGGTGTGACAGCGCCATCCAGCAGCGTCGCGAGCGCCTCTATGTCGATCCCATCGGGCTGCAACTCCACAGGATGCACCTTCGCCCCACGCTCGCGCAGCGACAGCAGCGTGCGATCGTATGTCGGTCGCTCGACGATCACCTCATCGCCGCTTTTGACGAGCTGCTCGAACAGAAACGCATCGGCCTGCATCGACCCGTTCGTGACCAGTACGCGCTCAGGCTCGACGCCATGCTTGTCGGCGATCCAGGCACGCAAACGCGGATAGCCGATCGACGTGCCATAGGCAGTCGTGCCGGCAGGATCGCTCTCAAACGCGCGTACGGCGGCGTCCTTGAGGCCCTGCACGTCAACGATGTCGAGCGACGGAGCGCCCCGCGCAAAGGAGATCATGGACGACATCCTATGCGGGTGGCTTGGGCAACAGCAGCTTGCCGTATTCGTCGACCAGTTCCTCCATCGTGCGCTGCAACTTCTCCTTAAAGCGCACAAGCTCGGCCCTATCGATCGGCTGAGGCGGCGGTGGCTGTGGAGTAGGCGTATGTGGCACGGGCGGCTGGCCTGGAGGCGGTAGCGGCGGTCCAGGTGGCGGTAGCGGCGGTCCCGGCTGGGGCGTTCCAGGCGTCTCGGCTGTGGCAGGCGAAAACACCCCCGATGGGAACGATGCGGTTGGAGGCTGAGGAGAATCGCTGGCAATCTCGCCGTAAGCCGTCTCGCTCACAGGAAACGCCGGGCGAGTCTCAATAGCGGGCTGTGCAGGCAGTTCCTCGCCGCCAAAGACCGCCGGCCCGCCAAATGCGTTGTCCACAGCCCGCGCTTGCTCGTCGTCCAGGCCGACGCCCGTCCCACCGGCATAGTGCTGTTGGCCACTGGCCGTCTCGGCTGCGGTCTGCTGCCAAGCGTTCGCTATCACAGTGCCGGGATTCGATCCGGCGTTCGCCCCTGTGTCTGCGTATTGACCAGCGGCGGCTGGCGCATCGCCGTCGCCTTCGACCGCCTCGTCGACCAGCTTGCCCTGCGCCTGTAGTTTGTTTGGCTGCGCGTCGCGCCTGCCGATCGAGGTCAGCTCGCGCTCAAGCTCCTGAAGCTTGATCTCCAGCTCGCCCAGCGTCTTGGCGACCTCCTGGTCCATGTGCCTTAGCGTAGCTGCTGACTGAACGTCTGCGCTGCCTGCCGCTCAGCGAGCGTCTCAGCCTTGCTCGGCGGCGACTCCGCCAAGGATCTCGATCGCGAGCTCCGCGACTTCGGTGGGGGTGCGCCCGACGCGTACGCCCTTGGCTTCGAGCGCCTGCGCCTTGGCGGCGGCTGTGCCGGCGGAGCCTGACACGATCGCGCCGGCGTGGCCCATCTGCTTGCCGGCGGGGGCGGTGAAACCGGCGATGTAAGCCACAACGGGCTTGCTCACGTGCTCGGCGATGTACTCGGCGGCCTCCTCCTCGGCCGACCCCCCGATCTCACCGGAGAGCACGATCAGCTCGGTCTGCTCGTCGCCCTGGAACAGCTCGATGATGTCCACGAAAGAAGATCCCGGCACCGGGTCGCCGCCGATACCGACGATCGAGCTGCAACCGAAGCCGGCCTGGGCGATCTCGTTGCCGATCTGATAAGTGAGCGTGCCCGAGCGCGACACCACGCCGACGTTGCCCTCTTTGAAGAAGGACGCGGGGATGATCCCGACGTTGGCCTTGCCGGGGGAAAGGATGCCGGGACAGTTCGGACCCACCAGGCGCGTGCCCGGATGGTCGCGCTTCAGCGTGTTGTAGACACGAAGCTCGTCGTGGGCCGGGATCCCCTCGGTGATCGCGATCACAAGCTCCACGCCGGCGGCTGCGGCCTCGAGGATCGAATCGGCTGCGAAGCGCGGCGGCACGAAGATCATCGCCGTATTCGGCTGTGCCTCTTTGGCGGCCTGCTCCCAGCTGTCGAACACGGGTATGCCCTCGACGTCCTGCCCGCCCTTGCCGGGCGTCACGCCGCCGACGACGTTCGTGCCGTAGTTGCGGTTGTTGAGCGTGTGGAACGACCCCTCTTTGCCGGTGATCCCGGCGACCGCGAGGCGGGTGTTCTCCTCGACGAGGATGCTCATGCGCCCGCCAGCTCCACGACCTTCTCCGCAGCCTCGTTCATTGTCCTCGCGGCGTGCACGTTCGGCAGCGCCGCCTCCTGCAACAGCTCACGACCCTGCACGTCGTTCGTGCCATCCAGGCGCACGACGAAGGGAACACTCGGTTTGATGTCGCCGAAGGCAGCGATCAGGCCCTTGGCGACCTCGTCACAGCGGGTGATGCCGCCAAAGATGTTGAACAGGACCGCTTTGACTTTGTCGTTGGCGAGGATCAGCTCGACGGCCTGCTTGACCTTGCCAGCGTCCGAGCCGCCGCCCGCATCCAGAAAGTTGGCAGGTGCGCCACCGGCCTGGGCGACCACGTCGAGCGTGCTCATTACGAGCCCCGCGCCGTTGCCAAGGATGCCGATGTCGCCGTCGAGCGCCACGTACTGAACGCCTTGCTCCTTGGCCTTGCGCTCGATCGGATCTTCGTTCTCGCTGTCGGACAAGCCCTGATTCTCGGGGTGGCGGTAGAGCGCGTTGCCATCGAGCGACACCTTGGCGTCGAGCGCCTTCACCTTGCGCTCCGGAGTCACGATCAAAGGATTGATCTCCGCAAGCGTGGCGTCCTCCTCGAGCCACACCTCATACAGCGCCACGAGCGCGTCGGCCACGCCCTCGATCACGTCGGAGTCGGCGCCGCCCTTGGTCGCGATCTCCACAGCCTCCTCGCGACTCAGCCCCTCAAGCGCATCGACGTGATGGCGCATCAGCTTCTCCGGCGACTCCTCGGCCACCTGCTCGATCTCGACACCTCCCTCGACGCTGAAGATCACCATTGGCTGCTTGGCGGAGCGATCCAGCAGCACCGAGGCGTAGTACTCGGTGGCGATATCGCTGGCATGCTCGATCCAGAGCGTGCGCACGATGTGGCCCTTGATGTCCAGGCCAAGGATGTTGCCGGCGTGCTCGCGAGCCTGTGTTTCGTCGTCAGCGAGCTTCACGCCGCCGGCCTTGCCACGACCGCCGATCAGCACCTGAGCCTTTACGACAACGGGATAGCCGATCTCGTTCGCGGCTGCCACCGCATCCTCGACGGTGGTCACGGCCCTGCCGTCAGACACCTCCAGGCCGTGTCTGGCGAACAGCTGCTTGCCTTGGTACTCGAGTAGGTCCATACGCGGCGCGAGACTCTAGCCGAAGCGGGCGCGACACGCGCCAAAGGGGGCTGCGACCGGCTTTCGCGCGCGGCGAGTCGCACGCGGCGAGTGGGCATCTGAGCGTGGCGCAACGCGCGCCGAGGCGTCCGCGAGGCATAATGCCCGCCCCATGCCTATTCCAAAGAACATCACCTTCGTCACTTTCGACGTCTACGGAACCCTGATCGACTGGGAGACAGGCATCTACGAAGCGTTTGCCAAGGAGGCCGAGCGCGACGGCTTCGAGATCGATCGCAATGTTCTGATCCCGCTGTTCCACGAGATCTCCCAAGAGATCGAGGCAGGCTCCTACGAGCTCTACGCCGAGGTCCTGCGCCGCACCGCGATCGAGATCGCCAACCGCCTGGAGTGGAAACTCGAACCCTCCCGCTCTGGCTTCCTCCCAGACTCGGTGCAGCGCTGGAAGCCGTTCAAGGAGACACAGGCGCAACTGAACAAGCTGGCCAAGAAGCACAAGCTTGGCCTGATCTCCAACATCGACGACAAGCTGCTCGGCCAGACGCGGCGGCACATCCCGATGGACTTCGACCTCGTCGTCACTGCCCAGCAGGTTCGCTCCTACAAGCCCGATCCGGCCCACTTCGTCGAGTGTGCGCGGCGCCTGGGCTCCAAGAAGGGCTGGGTTCACGTTGCGGCTTCACATCACTCCGACGTCTCCCCGTGCATCAAGGCGCGCATCCCGGTCATCTGGATCAACCGCAACAAGCAGACGCTCGACTCCTCGCAGCGCAAGCCAACTGCAGAAGTGCCGAACCTGCGCGAGGCCGCCAAGCTCTTGGGTATCGCCTGACGCGTGCGCGTCGTCTCGCTGCACGCCGACGTATTGCTCGCCACAAGCGCCATCTGGCAGACGAACTGCACGATTGTGCGCTCTGGCGATGAGACGTTCGTGATCGATTCGCCGGTGCTGCCCGATGAGCTCGACGCGCTGCCCGCTCTGCTCGATCAGGCCGGCTTTCCCGCTCCAAGCGGCCTGCTCGCGACCCACGCCGATTGGGATCATCTTCTAGCCCGTCTTGCTTTCCCAGAAGCGGCGCTTGGCTGTGCCACCTCGACGGCGCGGCGGTTGAACACAGCGCCGGGCGCGGCCCAGCGAGAGCTGCGCGCCTTCGACAGGCAGTTCTATGTAGAACGGCCCCGGCCGTTGATGCTGGGCTCGATCCAAGCGCTCGACGTACCTGGCCAATGTGAGATCGGTCTACGTGAGCTGCAGTTGCATCCAGCCGATGGTCACACCGAGGACGGCATGGCCATTTGGCTGGATTGGACGAAGGTGCTGGTGGTCGGAGACTACCTCTCCACCGTGGAGGGGCCTCAGGTAGATGGCTCCACGGCTGCATATATCGCCACGTTGGGGCGCCTGCGTCCGCTGGTGGAAGCGGCCGAGTACGTCGTGCCCGGTCACGGTCCTGTGCTCGACAGCGTGCGGGCGCTCGAGTTGCTGGAGGAGAACAGCGCGCTAGTTGACGGTATGTGACAGCGCCGACCGGTACATCAGGCGTCGTTGCGGCGCACGTACCAGTTGACCGTCATCTCGGCGACGACGGTGCCGTCGGCATTTGTCATCTCCACCTCGACGGGGAAGCGTATGCGCCCCTCCTCGTTCAGCTTCGCCTTCAGCGCGTCGCGGTCCTCGCTGAAGCGAGCCGTCGCGGTTATCTCGCCCTTGGCGAGCTTCTTGTAGGCGATCTGCGCGGACTCGGCCAGCGGCGTGATCTCGCCCATGACGTCCAAGAAGGCTCCAACGAATGCAGCCCCGGAGGCAGCCTCGCCCGCGGAGAACAATCCGCCCGCGTGCTGAGAGCCGACGTGATTGCGCAGATGCTGCTCATCCGGCAGCTTCACAACGCCGTGATCCTCGGCGACGGTGATCGTCTCCAGCCCAAGATGCACGTTGAACGGGATCGCCTGGCTCAGTCCGGCGGCGACCGCGGTGTAGTCCACTGCTGACATGCTTTCCTCCGTGCTCTCGTTATTTGCGCGGTGATACTCGGCTCATCCGCTTGCGAGCCGACTCGGCTCAGCTCGCGCCGGCTGGCGCTTCGCTCTTGATTGTGGCGATCGGTGCGCCTGCGTTGATCGGCTCGCCCTCGGCGATCGGTAGCTCGGCGATCGTCCCAGCCTTGTGCGCTGTGATCTCGTTCTCCATCTTCATCGCCTCGATGATGCAAAGGATCTGGCCCTCGGTGACGACATCGCCCTGTTTGACGAGCACCTTCCACATGTTCCCTTGCAAGGGCGACTCGAGCGTGTCCGGCCCGCCGGCGCTGGCCGACTTCGCCCGGGCCGCACGCTTGGGCGCGGCTTGGCCCGTAGGTGCGGAACCGTTGAGCGCCACCGCGCCGCCGAGTGGAGGCCCAACGACCTTTACGTCAAAGCGCTGTCCTGAGACCTCCACGGTGTAGCTCTGCTCGACCTTCTCCGGCTCGCGGTCGTCTCCCTTGGGAGCGGGCTTCTCAAATGCGAGCGTCTTCAACCACGCCTTGTCCTCGAGTAGGTCGCGGCAGGTCTCGCCTTTGGCCCACTGGTCAGTGGCAAGCAGCGCCTGGTGGAAGGGGATCAAGGTCTTCAGTCCCTCGATCTCGTATTCCTCGAGCGCCCGCAACATGCGCCGCGTGGCCTGCTCGCGGTCGGCGTCCCAAACGATCAGCTTTGCAACCATCGGGTCGTACATCGGCGAGACTTCGCCGCCAGCACCAACGCCAGAATCGACTCGCACGCCGGGGCCTTTGGGCTCAGAGTAAGCGCCGATCTTCCCTGGCGCGGGTGCGAAGCTCTTGGAGGCGTCCTCAGCATTGATACGGCACTCGATTGCGTGACCGCGCAGGGCGACGTCCTCTTGGCGCACGGCAAGCTCCTCGCCGGCCGCCGCGCGAATGCCTTCCTTGACGATGTCCACGCCTGTGGTCATCTCGGTCACGCAATGCTCTACCTGCACGCGTGTGTTCATCTCCAGGAAGAAATATTCGGCGCTGCCGTCGTCTTTCGGGGCGAGCAGACCCTCGATCGTGCCCGCGCCGACGTAGTTGACGGCGCGCGCCGCCTCCACGCCAATCTTGCCGATGCGCTCGCGCAGGGCCTCATCCACCACCCATTCAGGTGCCGGCGACTCCTCGATCACCTTCTGATGGCGGCGCTGGATCGAGCAGTCGCGCTCGCCGAGGTGGATCACATTGCCGAGCGTGTCGGCCAGCACCTGCACCTCGACGTGGCGGGGGTCGTGCAGATAGCGCTCCAGGTAGACCGTTCCGTCGGAGAAGAACTTCTCGCCCTCGCGGCTTGCGCCCTCGAAAGCGCCCTCCAGCTCATCCTCGGTAAGCGCTACGCGGAAGCCCTTGCCGCCACCGCCGCCGGATGCCTTCACCGCGACGGGGAAGCCGATCTCCTGCTTGGCGATCTTCAGGGCGTCGGCGACTGTCGCGACAGCCTCCGTCGTGCCAGGGACGATCGGCACGCCGGCAGCCTTCATCAACTCACGTGCCCGCGTCTTTGACCCCATCGCCTCGATCGCGCTCGCCGGAGGGCCGATGAACACAACCCCCGCGTCCTCACAAGCCTGTGCAAAGGGCGCGTTCTCGGCGAGGAAGCCATAGCCGGGATGGATCGCCGCGGCGCCCGCTCGCTTGGCGACGTCGAGGATCTTCTCGACGTTCAGGTAGTTATCGGCGGCGGGTCCGTCGCCGAGGTTGAAGGCCTCCTCGGCGCGTGCCACATGCAGCGCGTCGCGGTCCAGTTCGGAGTACACCGCCACGGAGGCGATGCCCATCTCCTCCAGGGCTCGCAAGATGCGTACGGCGATCTCGCCGCGGTTGGCTACTAGAACCTTCGAGAACATCGGGCCGGGAGCTTAGTCAATGCGTGCACCGGCGTGGATCCTGATCGCCTTGAGTGAAGCCAGGGCTCAGTTTGCTGCCACTACAAGTCCGGCACCAACAGTGTTGTTGGAAGCCTCGTCGATCAAGATGAAGCTGCCGGTGCGGCGGTTGCTCTCATACGGGTCGAATATAAGCGGAGCGCTCGTGCGCAGACGGACGCGGCCGATATCGTTCAGCGTCAGCTCCTGTGGTGCCTCGCCGCGCTCGAGCGTGTGTACATCCACGTGGTCGCACAGCTCGTCCACGATCGCCGTCACCTCGCGCGTGGTGTGCTTTACGAGATAGCGTCCCCCCTGGCGCAGGGGCGCGTCGGTCATCCAGCACACGTCGGCCTCGAGCTCGCGCGCGACCGTCGGCGCCTGCTCGGGTGGGCAGATCGTCTCGCCACGGGAGATGTCGAGATCGTCGCTCAACCTGAGCGTCACCGACATCGGCGCCAGCGCCTCTCCCAGCTCGCCGTCGTAGGTGTCGATCGCCTCGATGCTGGTGCGCTGTCCGCCCGGGAGGACAACCACCTCCTCGCCGGCCCGCAGCGCGCCGCTGGCCATCTGGCCGGCGTAGCCACGATAGTCGCTGTGGGTGGGTGGGGACCGTTTCACCGATGGGCGGATCACCCATTGCACGGGAAAGCGTGCCGGGCGGTCGTAGGGATGGTCGTAGGCCACCTCGACCTGCTCGAGCAGTTCGAGCAGTGTCGGGCCGGAATACCACTCCATTCCCTGGGAGCGGTCCACGACATTGTCGCCGTTGAGCGCGGACATCGGGATGTAGGTGATGTCGCGACCCATGCCGGTTCCGGTGCCGATCCCCTGCAGCCTCTGGGCGAACACCTCGAACTCCGTGACCAACTCGTCAAAGCGCTCCTGGGAATGGTCCACGAGGTCCATCTTGTTTACGGCCACGAGCAGATGCGGAATGCCAAGCAGCGCGCTGATGAAGGCGTGACGCTTGGACTGCTCGAGCACCCCCTTGCGCGCGTCGAGCAGGATCACCGACAGATCGGCTGTGGAGGCGCCAGTCACCATGTTGCGCGTGTACTGCTGGTGCCCTGGACAGTCGGCGATGATGAAGCGGCGCTTGGGCGTGGCGAAGTAGCGGTAGGCCACGTCGATCGTGATCCCCTGCTCGCGCTCGGCGCGCAGCCCGTCGGTCAACAGTGCCAGGTCGAGCGCGCCCTCGCCGCCGCGCCGCTCGCTCGCCTGGGCGACGTGGTCGAGCTGGTCCTCGAACACCTGCTTGGTGTCGTACAGCAGCCGACCGATCAGGGTGCTCTTGCCGTCGTCCACAGAGCCGGCGGTGGTGAAACGCAACAGGTCGAGCGTCATCGAGCCGAAGCCTTCTCAGCGGAGGCGGGCGAGCTTCCGCTCCACCGGGCCGCACGTCCCGTCGCGTGGGCTGGCGTAGCCCAAAAAGACGGTCGCACTAGAAGTACCCGGCCTTCTTGCGATCCTCCATCGCGGCCTCTGAGACGCGGTCGTCCGCGCGCGTCTCGCCACGCTCGGTGATGCGGGTCGCGGCGATCTCAGTCACGACTTCCTGGAGCGTGCTGGCCTGCGAGCGCACGCCGCCGGTACAGCTCATGTCGCCGACCGTGCGGTAGCGGACGGTCTCTGAGAACACGCTCTCGCCCTCGATCAGCTCCGTCCCCTCACGCCATGCGTAGAGCATGCCGTCGCGCTTGAACACCTCGCGCTCGTGGGCGAAGTAGATCGAGGGCACCTCCAGCTGCTCCTGGTCGATGTACTCCCACACGTCCAGCTCGGTCCAGTTAGAGATCGGAAAGACGCGCACGTTCTCGCCTTGCTTGATGCGCCCGTTGTACAGGTTCCAAAGCTCGGGTCGCTGGCTCTTAGGATCCCAGCCGCCGAAGTCATCCCGAAAAGAGAACACACGCTCCTTGGCGCGCGCTCGCTCCTCGTCGCGGCGCGCACCGCCGAAGGCCGCGTCGAACTTGTGCTCGGCGATCGCGTCGAGCAGCGTCACGGTCTGCAGTTGGTTGCGCGAAGCACGCGGCCCCTTCTCCTCGACGGCCCGGCCGCTGTCGATCGACTCCTGCACGGAGGCCACAACCAGCCGCTCGCCAAGCTCGGCAACGCGCCGGTCGCGGAACTCGATCACCTCGGGAAAGTTGTGGCCAGTGTCCACGTGCATCAGCGGAAAGGGAAAGGGAGCTGGACGAAACGCCTTCTCGGCCAGCCTCAGCAGCACGATCGAGTCCTTGCCGCCGCTGAACAGCAGCACGGGTCGCTCGAATTCGGCGGCCACCTCGCGCATCACGTGGATGGCCTCGGACTCAAGCGCCCGCAGATGACTCAGCTGGGGACGCTCGGCGACGCTCACGACACGCCCACGTGCAGGCCGCACTCGGTCTTCTCGGTACCTGCCCAACGCCCCTCGCGGCCCTCGCCGGGCAACGTGCACGGTGCGCAGCCGATCGAGGAGTAGCCCTGGTCGTGCAGCGGGTTATAGGGCAGGTCGCGCTCGAAGATGCGCGCCCACAGGTCCTTCTCGGTCCACAGCGCCAGCGGGTTGTACTTCCACAGTCCGCGCGTGGAATCTCGTTCGATCAGCTCGGTGTTGGCGCGCGTGGGTCCCTGCTCGCGCCTGATGCCGGTGATCCAGCCCTCGGCGCCTTGCAGCGCCTGCTCGAGAGCGGCCACCTTCGCGATAGAGCAGCAGTGCTCGGGTCCGCTCCAAGGCGCGCTCGGATTACTCGCGTCGTGTACCTCGACGGCGATCCCGAAGCGCTCCTCGAATGCCTTCCAGGTTTGCAGTGTCTCGGGAAACAGCACGCCGGTGTCGATCGTCGCGATTCGCACCGGCGTCTTGTCGTCGCCGATGCGCAGCAGCTCGTCGATCAGCACCGACTCCTCCTTCTGGAAGGAGCACAGCAGCACGACCTTCTCGCCGTGGCGCTCGACCGCCTCGCGCAAGGTGTCGTTCAGAGCCTGGGCCACGTCATCGCCGGTTGGGGTTGCGTCCCCCTGGAGGGTGGATGCGGCATCCGTAGGGCTGTCTCCTAGACCGCGCACTCGCCCTCACCGCGGATCACCTGGAACGGCACGTCGCGGTTCCAGTCGATGAATGTGTTCATTGTCTCCAGGCCGAAGTCGACGGGCAGCGAGAGCTCCTTGACGAGCCCTTCCAGCTCGCCGGTGCCCACGCGCTCCACGAACGCGCCCCACTGCTCGCCCTCGTTGCGGTTGGCCTCGTAGTGGCGGATCCAGCGCTCGATCGCCTCTGGCGCGCGCTTGGCCGGCAGGCGCAGCTTCAGGCGCGTGCCGAACTTGACCTCGCCGCCTTCGTACACGCCGCCCACATGCGGGATGTAGGCGGGGATCGTGTGCTCGCCGACCTTGATCGACGCGCCGTAGAAGCCGATGTCGGCCACGTGGTGCTGAGAGCAGCCGTTGGGGCAGCCGCTCATCTTGATGTGAATCTGGCGCGTCAACGAGTCCGTTATGCCCATCGCTTCGAGGCGCTCCTGCATGGCCTGGTTGAGCCCCATCGAGCTGGTGATTCCGAGCTTGCACGAGTCGGTGCCGGGGCAGGAGACGACATCGGTGATCTCGCGCGAGCCGGGGTCGCCGAGTCCCAGCTCGCAGAGCGCGCGCCACACGTCATAGACGCTCTCCTCGCGCACCCAGCGCAGCACGAGGTTCTGCTGCACGGTGGTGCGTGCATACCCACCCGAGTGTTCGCGCATGATCTGCGCCAGGCCGCGGAACTGCTCGGGGGTGAGGTCCCCGCGCACGATCTTCACCTCCACCGTCACGTAGCCCTCCTGCTTCTGTGCGGCCACGTTGGCCTGGCGGAAGCGCTCGAACTCCGACAAGTCGCCGTTGGGAGTGCCGTAGCTCGCGGGCGGTGCTGGTGCGGCCTCGCGCTCGTCGTCGAGGAACAGGCGATCCTCGATCGAGAAGTCGCGTTCGCCCACCCACTCGCCTTGCAGCTCCTGCTCGACCTGGTTGCGCAGCTCGTCAATCCCGTACTTGTCCACGAACACCTTGATACGCGCACGGGCGCGGTTGACTCTCAGCCACTCCTGGCGGTCGAAGATGCGAAAGACGGCCTCGGAGATCTTCAGGTAGTCGCCGTTGTCGATCTCCACGAAGTCATACAGCGTGGGCGCCACGCGCGGCATGATCGAGGTGCCGCCACCGACGAGCATCTCCACGCCGCGGATCTCCGGACGGGCCGGGTCGCCGGTCTTCTTGACGCGCGCGCGGAAGGCGATGTCGTGGATACCACTGATCGCCCTGTCGCGCGGGCTGCCGTCGAAGGAGGTCTTGATCTTGCGCGGCATTCCCTGGGTGGTGGGGTGGCGCACGAAGTAGCGCGCATACGCGGCGGCGTAGGGGGTCAGGTCGAACAGCTCGTCCGCCGCCACCCCGGCCCAGGGATCGCCGGTGACGTTGCGCACCGTGTTGCCGCAGCCCTCGCGGCTCGACAGCCCCGCTTCGCCCATCTCCCGGATCGCCTGCTCGATTTCGGGCAGCGGGATGTGGTGCATCTGGATGTTCTGGCGGGTCGTCACGTGCCCCTTGCGCAGTGGCGCATACTTTTCGACGACGTCGGCGAACTTGTCCATCTGCTCCGGCGTGACACCGCCGAAGGGAAGCTTCACGCGGATCATTTGCACGTCGGGCTGGCGCTGGCCGTAGACGCCCTGGCGCAGGCGGAACTTGATGAACTCGTCCTCGGCCATCTCGCCCTGGAGGAACTTGGTCGCCTCAGTCTTGAAGTCGTCGTACTCCCTTTGCAGGATCGGGATCACGTGCCCAGGCACGTTCTGCAAGATCTCAGGGTCCTCCAGGGAGCCCTTTTTGGTCGGGCGCTCGGCGGGTATCGAAACTGGCTCCATCTAGCGAAACCTCCTGGTCCGGGTAGGGGTTGGTATCCCGGATTAGTCGTTTGCGACCAGCAAAAGAGATTGGTGCTAAAGCCTAGCGGCTTTCAGGTATTTAGCCAAGGGTCCGGCTCGTCGCCGAGACTCGTGCGCGCCACGCCTTCGAGCATAGCCGCACGCGTCCACGGGTCCAGATGCTCGGTTGGTGGTGCCAGCTGGGGCGCCGTATCGCGCATAAAGCGCTCTAGCGCGGCTACTATCGCCGCCGCCTCAGCCGGCGAGGCAGAGGGCGCGATGAGCTCGAGTTGGGGGCGACGATTGACCATCCCACTGTCTCCCACTCAGAGGGGAATGTTGCCGTGCTTGCGCTTGGGTCCCGGTTCGCGCTTGGTGTGCAGCGTGTCGAGCGCGGCGATCAGCTTCGGGCGCGTCTCATGAGGGATGATCACGTCGTCGATGTAGCCTCGCTCGGCGGCCGTATAGGGGTTCGCGAAACGCGCCTTGTAATCGTCCATCAGCGCCTGTCTGCGCTCTGCCGGCGTTGGGCTGCCGGCGATGTCGCGCCGGTAGATGATGTTCACCGCGCCCTCCGGTCCCATCACCGCCACCTCGGCGGTGGGCCAGGCGAAATTGAAGTCGGCCGCGAGGTGCTTGGAGGCCATCACGTCATAGGCGCCCCCATAGGCCTTGCGCGTGATCACGGTGATCTTTGGCACGGTCGCCTCGGCGAATGCGTAAAGCAGCTTCGCTCCGTGTCTGATGATCCCGCCCCACTCCTGGGCTGTCCCCGGCAGAAAGCCGGGCACATCGCACAAGGTCAGCAGGGGAATGTTGAATGCATCACACGTACGCACGAATCGCGCTGCCTTGGCGGAGGCGTCGATGTCGAGCACGCCCGCCAGCTGGTTGGGCTGGTTGCCGACGATCCCGATCGCGTGCCCATCCAGGCGCGAGAAGCCGCAGATGATGTTCTTGGCATGGTGCTCGTGCACCTCGAAGAACTCCCCGTCATCCACGATCAGGCGCACCACGTCGCGCATGTCATAGGGCTTGTTGGGGTTGTCGGGCACGACGTGGTCGAGCTCGGGGTCCATTCGCAGGGGGTCGTCGCTCGGCTGCACGCGCGGGGTGGTCTGCATGTTGTTCTGAGGCAGGAAGCTGACCAGGTAGCGACAGTCCTCGAGGCAGGCATCCTCGTCGTCTGAGGCGAACTGGGCGACGCCGGACTTCGTGTTGTGGGACATCGCCCCGCCCAGCTCCTCGAAGCCCACTTCCTCGCCCGTAACTGTCTTGATGACGTCGGGACCGGTGATGAACATGTGCGAGGTCTCCTTGACCATGAACACAAAGTCGGTGATCGCCGGCGAGTACACGGCCCCGCCCGCGCACGGACCCATGATCAGGCTGATCTGGGGGATGACCCCGGAGGAGCGGACGTTGCGCAGGAACACGTCGCCGTAGGCACCAAGCGAGACAACCCCCTCCTGGATGCGGGCGCCACCCGAGTCGTTTATGCCGATCACGGGACAGCCGATCTTGGTTGCCAAATCCATGATCTTGCACATCTTCTCGCCCATCACCTCGCTCAAGGAGCCCCCGAACACGGTGAAGTCCTGGCTGAACACGCACACCCGCCGTCCGTCGATCGTGCCGTGGCCGGTCACGACGGCGTCGCCCCAAGGGCGGTTCTTCTGCATTTCAAAGTCGTAGGTGCGGTGGCGCACGAACGTATCGAGCTCCTGGAAGGAGCCGGGGTCGAGCAGCTTCTCGATGCGCTCGCGCGCGGTGTACTTGCCACGCGCGTGCTGCTTCTCCTCGGCCTCGGGCGCCGAATGGACCGCGGCCACACGTAACTCCTGCAGCTCGGCGAGCTTCTCCTCGTATGTTTCCGGGGCCTTGGCGCGCATCGGCGCGGATCTTATCCGCGCGAGAAGGGCCTGTGGTGCGCGGCGCCCAATCGGTCGAGCACGCTGGTCAACAGCTCCGTGGTCGCCTGCGTCATCTGCGCTTCCACGGATGCGAGTTCGGCGGCGAGATCGCTGGCTGGCTCGGTGACATCAGGCTCCGGGTCGATCGCCGGCTCGGGGTAGACCGGCTCAGGTGCGGCGAGTGCCACTATCTCCACCTCTATACCCGGCTCAGGCTCCGTGACAGAATCGAACTCTGCCAGCGCCTCGGCGAGCACACGTCGTTTTGCGTGACCTCGACGGAATAGGCGTGCGAAGAATCCGCGGCGAGTATCCGGCTCTGTGACCGTCTCTTGCTCTGTGGCCGCGGCGACCGGCTCGGGCTCAACGAGCTCGGACTCAGGTTCCGGCCCAGCCGCGGCGACCGCTTCGGGCTCTACCGTCGGCTCTGGCTCTAGCTCTAGCTCTAGCTCTGGCTCTGCGATCGCCGCAGGCTCGGACGGTGCTTCCTCGTCTGCAGGCGAGGCTCGTGTCACCGTCAGCGTGACCTTCGTGCCCCAGCCGGATTGCTTCAAGTGCACGATGCCACTGGCGCCCTCGGCTTCCCACTCCACCTTTGTCTCGGGCTCGACGGCGGTGATGCGGACGTCGCCCAGCTCGGATAGGTGGCGGGCCAGCGCCTGCGGGTTGCTCAACTCCGACCACAGCTCGGGCGGGGACTTCACAAGGGTGCGTTGCACCTCGGTCGAGACGCTCATCGCTCCCAGTTTCGAGCGTGGGGGCGAGAGTCCTTCCCATGCCGGGAGGCGCTGCGGTTCGGGGGATGGCCGTCGCAATTCTCTTGCAGCGTGCGGCTATCGCCATGCGAATACTGTGCGCTCTTATGCAGCGGCGGCTGCGCCGCGAGGTGCGATGAGTCCCTGCTCGTGCAACAGCTCCGCCAGCTGAACCGCATTGGTGGCCGCGCCCTTGCGCAGATTGTCGGCGACGATCCACATGTCGAGTGCGCGCTCGTGGCCAGGATCGCGGCGGATGCGCCCGACGAATACCGCGTCGTGGCCGGTGGCGAGCGTCGCCAGTGGGTAGAGCGAGGCATCGGGATCGTCGGCCACGGTGATGCCGGGCGCAGCGTGCAACAGCCCGCGTGCGTGCTCGGGGGAGAGCTCGTCGCGTGTCTGCACATTGACCGCCTCGGAGTGGCCGTTGACGACCGGGACGCGCACGCACGTGGCGCTCACACGGATCGACTGGTCATCGAGGATCTTGCGCGTCTCGTTGATCAGCTTGCGCTCCTCGTCGGTGTGGTCGTCGCCTGGAGCGAAGTTGCCTGCGTGGGGGAGGGCGTTGAATGCGATCTGGTGCGCATACGCTTGCGGTGGCTCGATCTCCATGTCGTGAAGCAGTGCGTGGGACTGGTCCAGCAGCTCGTCCACAGCCTTCTTGCCGGTGCCGGACACCGCCTGGTAAGTGGAGACCACCAGCCGCTCGATGTGGGCCGCATCGTGGATCGGCTTCAAGGCGACCACCATTTGCATCGTGGAGCAGTTGGGGTTCGCGATGATTCCCCTGTGGGAGGACAGCGTCTCCGGGTTGACCTCCGCGACGACGAGCGGCACGTCGTCGTTCATGCGCCAGTGCGAGCTGTTGTCGACCACCACGGCACCCGCCTCCACGAAACGCGGCGCCCACTCACTGGAGGTGGACCCGCCTGCAGAGAACAGGGCCAGGTCGAAGCCTTGAATGGTCTCGCCGGTAAGCGGTTGAACCACGCCGACGCCCTCGAGCTCACGGCCAACCGAGCGCTCGGAGGCGAATGGCACGATCTCGCGCGCCGGGAACCCCCGCTCGCGCAGTAGCTGCAGCATCAGCGTTCCCACCTGCCCGGTGGCTCCGACAACCGCGATTCGATAACCCTGGCTCATCCTGCCTCCAGGGTACAGCGCGTCAGGTTTTGAGGGCCATGAACAAGATGGTGAGAATCACGAGCAGGTCCATGGTGGCTCCCGCGGCCCCGATGCGCTTCACGAGCGTGTCGTGCTCGGTGCCAAACTTCACTTCGCCCTCGCCGGCCGCGGCGAGATCCTGCTCGGCGACCTCTATGAGGCGCTTCTCGTTGGGGCTTATGAACATGCCCTCAACCGCTCCGATCACGACCGCCACGGCGATACCCCACTGGACGTAGAACTCGCTCCACACGTGCAGCTTGGAGGCGAGGTAGATGCCGCAGATCACGACGATGGCGAGGCCCGGCATGATCACTCTCACGCTGATCGCGTGGATCGCCTTGTAGAGCGCGGGTAGGGCGCGCGAGTCGGCCTTGCCTACCGTGCCGAGCAGCACCGGGTAGGCGAAGGTCGCGCCGAAGGCGAACACGACCGCCATGATGTGCACGGCCAGGACGACTTCGAAGAACTGCACCGTCGCGATCACGGAGGAGATCCTATTGATCCAGGCGGCGCATGCGCCGCCTGGATCAGGAGGTGCATGTACCTCCCCTTACCTGCCCGCACGCGGGCAGGTAACCCGAATGGACTCAAAAAGTCGGGGCGTACTTGCCGAACACGTCCTGCATCGCTCCGCACACCTCGCCGAGCGATGCACGGTCCTTCAGCGCCTGGCGGATCGATGGCAGCAGGTTCTCGTTGCCGCGTGCGGTCTCGCGCAGCTCCTCGAGGCGCCTATACACGAGCTCCTGATCGCGGTTGGCCTTGAACGCCTTCAGGCGCCCCACCTGTTCGCGCTCTGACTCGGGATCGACGCGCAAGAGGTCGGGCACTTCGATGTCGTCCTCCTCGAACTTGTTGACGCCCACGACGATGTCCTGGCCGATGCGGTAGCGCTCCTGGTAGCCCCACGCGGACTCGTCGATCTCACCCGTGATGAACTGGATCGCGTTGACCGAGCCGCCCAGCGCGTCGACCTTCGCGATCAGCTCGTTGGCGCGCGTTTCGATCTCGTCTGTGAGCGACTCGACGAAGTAGGAGCCGGCGAACGGGTCGACGGTGTCGGCCGCGCCGGACTCATACGCGAGGATCTGCTGCGTGCGCAAAGCGGTCTTTGCAGCGCGCTCGGTCGGTAGGGCAAGCGCCTCATCGAAGCCGTTGGTGTGCAGCGACTGCGTGCCCCCGCACACCGCCGCGAACCCCTGGAGAGCCACGCGCACGATGTTGTTCTCGGGCTGCTGTGCGGTCAGCGTCACACCGCCCGTCTGCGTGTGGAAGCGCAGCATCGTCGACTTCGGGTTCTTCGCGCCGAAGCGCTCGCGCATGATGTGCGCCCACATCCGCCGCGCCGCGCGGAACTTGGCGACCTCCTGAAACACGTTGTTGTGGCCGTTGAAGAAGAACGCCAAGCGCGGCGCGAAATCGTCCACGTCCAACCCCTTCTCGATCGCCGCCGTCACGTACGCGATCCCCGACGACAGCGTGAACGCCACCTCCTGCACCGCCGAGCAGCCCTTCTCGCGGAAGTGGTACCCGGAGATCGAGATCGTGTTCCACTTCGGCACGTTTTCCTGGCAGTACTGGAACAGGTCGGTCGTCAGGCGCATCGTCGGCTGCGGCGGGTAGATGTAGTTGCCGCGCGCGATGTACTCCTTGAGCACGTCGTTCTGGGTGGTGCCGCGCAGCTTCTCACTCGGCACGCCCTGCTCTTCGCCGACGAGGTCATAGAGCAGCAGCAGGCACGCCGCCGGCGCGTTGATCGTCATCGACGTCGATACCTCGTCCAGCGGGATCCCGTCGAAGGCGGTGCGCATGTCGTCGATCGTGTCGATCGCCACCCCGGTGCGTCCCACCTCGCCGAGGCAGCGCGGATTGTCGGAGTCCAGGCCCAGCTGCGTGGGCAGGTCGAACGCCATCGACAGGCCCGTGGAGCCCTTGGAGAGCAGGTAGCGGTAGCGCTCGTTTGACTCCTTGGCTGAGGCATAGCCTGCGTACTGACGCATCGTCCACGTCTGTTTGCGGTACATCTCGCGGTGCACGCCGCGCGTGTATGGGAAGTCTCCGGGCGTACCCAGGTCGAGCTCCGCCGGCAGGTCGTCCTCGCTGTAGAGCGCCTCGATCTCGATTCCCGAGTCGGTGAAGCGGCGTGGGTCCTCGGGACCCACGATCGGGGCCACCGTGAGGCGCTCCTCTTGCTCGCTCTGTGATTTGTCGAGGCTCATGGCTCGTACTGGATCATATGGATTGGGCTGGGACGGAACTCGGCGGACCTGAGGATCGAAAGGGTATTTTTGGGAGACAAGATTCGCGAGAACACCCGAATCGCGGCCCCCCTGGCCGGTCACGGTCGCCTCCCTCGCGCCAGGCGGGAAGTGCCTGCGCCCTTATACTTCTTGGGATGCCAACGTGTCTAGTAACCGGCGGCGCCGGCTTTCTCGGCTCGCATCTGTGTGATGAGTTGCTGGCTCGTGGACACCGGGTCATATGCGTCGACAACCTCGAGACTGGCTCGCTCGCGAACATCGAGCACATTCGCGACCCCGAGCACTTTCGCCACCTCACGATCGACATCATCGAGCCGTATGAGATCGACGAGCCCGTCGATTTCGTCTATCACTTGGCATCGCCCGCCTCTCCGATCGACTATCTGCGCCTGCCGTTGCACACGCTGAAGGTCGGTTCCTATGGCACCCATCACACGCTCGGCTTGGCCAAGGCCAAGCGTGCGCGCTTTCTGCTCGCGTCGACCAGCGAGGTGTACGGCGACCCGCAGGAGCATCCCCAGGCCGAGACCTATTGGGGACACGTCAATCCGATCGGCCCGCGCGGCGTCTACGACGAGGCCAAGCGCTATGCCGAGGCGCTGACGATGGCCTACCATCGCCAGCAAGGCGTGGACACTGCGATCGTGCGCATCTTCAACACCTACGGGGCGCGCATGCGCCCACACGACGGGCGCGCGATTCCCACCTTCCTGCGCCAAGCGCTTGCCAACAGGCCGCTGACGGTCTTTGGCAACGGCTCGCAAACGCGCTCCTTCTGCTTCGTCAGCGACCTGATCCGGGGCCTGATCGCATTGGCCGAGTCCGGCTACCACAATCCTGTGAATATCGGCAACCCGGACGAGTACACGTTGCTCGAACTGGCCGAAGCGGTCAGGGAGGTCACGGATGCCAACTCGGAGATCCTGTTCGAGGCGCTGCCGGTCGACGATCCCAAGCAGCGCAAGCCGGACACCGCGCTCGCGCGCGAGCTGCTCGGCTGGGCACCCGAGGTCTCGCTCCGAGACGGGCTGCGCCGCACGATCGAAACGTCCGGCATAGAGCAGCTGGTTGGGTGAGCGGCGCCTGCCAACCGGTTTCTGAGCGCTTGACCGTTTCCCAAACACGCACGTGTCTCGGCGTGCATGTGTCCTGTCCGTCGGTTTCTGACCGTTCCACAACGCTCCGAACGCAAAGGCGCCCTTGCGCGCATGTGCTTTCCCAAACAGTTTCTGACCGCTACATACGGGAAACTCAACTGTTGTGAAGTCCGAGATGGGAGTTCGTTCTCCGGACGCGCCGCGCACCAGCCGTCCCGCAAGGACGCCTCTGACTGTGCGCCCAGGCCCGGTGGGCCGGGTTGCTGCCGAGAGCACGCCGCCGCCGCGCAGCGACCGCGACGTGCGCAGCAAGCGCCCGCCCGCGCTCTCGTTCCTGCTGCGCATGGACACAATGCGCCGCGGTCTGCGGGTCCTGTCGCTGCTTGTGCTCGACCTATTCGGTGTGTCGCTGGCGATCTTCACGGCGCTCGCGCTCAAGGAGGCGCTGCTCTCCAGCGTCGACGCGCACAACGTCTACGAAGGCACGCGCTCGATCCTCGCGTTCGCCTACCTGCTGACCGCGCTGCTGTTCGCCCGCTCCGGCCTTTACGCCGAGCGCTCGCAGCGTCCCGGCCTCTCGCGCATCGTGGGCTCGCTCTTCCAGGTCGCCTTCGTCGCACTCGTCTTCGCCGTGGTGAGCGGCGAACACTTCTCCAGCTACTACATCTTCTACGGCTCGCTCGGCTTCGCGCTGTTCTACATCTCCTCGCTGCGCTACCTATACGAGCGGGTCACCGGGGCGATCCTGCACGCGGCCGGCTATCAGCGCCGCGCAGTGCTTGTCGGCACCGGCAAGCACATCCACGACGTGGCAGGCGCGCTGGCCGATGCGCCGCACTCGCCGATCGAAGTCGTCGGCTTCGTCTCGCCCGAGCCGCTGCCTGCCAACGGGGTGCGCTGTCTCGGCACGCTGGATCATCTGCAGGGGGTGATCGCTTCCGAGCGAATCGACGAGGTGATCATCGCCGATCCCGACTTTCCGCAGGAGCGTGCCGTGGAGCTGGTCGACCAGTGCCACCGCCGCGGTGTGCGCGTCCGTATCGCCCCCTCGACGATGGAGATCCTGATCCATCGCGCCGAGTTCGTTCCCGGCCAGTCGGTGCCTCTGTTCGAGCTTGGGCCGCCTGTGTTCGAGGGCATCGACTTCGCCCTGAAGCGCACTTTTGACCTTGTCGGATCGATCTTCCTGCTTGTCCTGCTCAGCCCCCTGCTCGCCGCGATCACGCTTGCCGTGCGCGTCTCCTCGCGTGGGCCGATCCTCTATCGCTCGAAGCGACCGGGCATCGGCCAGCTTCCGTTCGACTGCTTGAAGTTCCGCACGATGTACTGCGACGCGCACGAGCAGCAGGACGAGCTCGAGCAGCTCAACGAGGCCTCGGGTGCGCTCTTCAAGATTCGCGACGACCCACGCCTCACGCCGGTTGGTCGCTTCCTGCGGCGTTTCTCCTTCGACGAGCTACCCCAATTGGTCAATGTGCTGCGCGGAGAGATGTCGCTAGTCGGCCCGCGTCCGCTGCCCGAGCGCGACTTCGAGTTGCTCGAGGACTGGCACCGCAAGCGCTACCTGGTGCTGCCAGGCATCACCGGCCTGTGGCAGGTCTCAGGCCGCTCGGAGCTCGACTTCGACGACCTCGTGCACCTCGACTTCATCTATTTGGAGCGCTGGTCTCTGGCGCTCGACCTGGCGATTCTGCTGAAGACGGTCCCGGCTGTGATCATGCAGCGCGGGGCTTACTGAACGAGGTCGTCCGGCGATCCAAGCGCCACATGCGTTTCCTTTTCTACCAACGACATGCGCTCGTTAATGAGGACACCGTCGACGGATGCTGGCAAGAGTCCCAGAAGAACCGACTCGTTGGGCCTATAGCCGCGACCCTCCCGTACAAGCAGATTTAGCTCTCTGATCTCTTTGAGATCGCGCGTCAGTGTCTTGTCGGTCTTTTTGTCGTATGCCATCGCTAGCTTGGGCGCCAACCAGCGCATTTCAGTCTTGGGAACCGGCTCGCCACTATCACGAGCCTTTCTAGAGACCTCGAGAACCAACCTTAGGCGGCGACGATCCGCCTCGGTGCGTAGCTCTCCAGACTGCTGGTATACGTATTGCTCCCAGCGATCTTCGCGCTGCCACCCAAAGATCAGCTCAAGCTGCTCAGCAAGACCGTCTACGAATCCACGAAGTGCATACGTGATGAAAGGCAGCGGATCGCCTGTGCGACCTGCTGCGTTCAGCTGCCGGTAATACTCGGATCGTGTCTGGTTGTAGTGGTTGCTAAGAAGCTGCGTGGCGGTTGTGGGGAATCCGGCCGCTAGTAGGAGCTGCAACTCGAGCAGCCGCGCAGTTCGTCCATTGCCGTCGCCGAACGGATGAATCCAGACCAGGTAGAGATGTGCGACTACCGCCTTGATTACGACAAGTGCCGCGCGCAGCTCTGGACGTTGATCGGGCGCCTTGAAGTCGTCGCTGTTGAGCCAGTCGCAGAGTCGTTGCATCAGAAATTCGACATCTCCGGCGGATGGTGCCCGATAGTTGCCGACGACCACACTGCTGGCACGAAATTCCCCAGGCTCAACACCCTCTTCAACATCGAGATCGTTTAGGATCAAAGCGTTCCAACGCTTGAACAGCTCCGGTGTGAGCTCAGCGTCGGGAGCCTCCAGGACGGCGTCCACCACCTCGTTGTAGGCACCGATCACATTCCGAATCTCTTGGGCCAGATACTGCTTTGACGGAGGCAGATCGGCTCGATTCTCGATGACTCCGCGAACCTGGTCCTCCGACAGGGTGTTCCCCTCTATTGCAGTCGTGGCAAGCACCCCCTTCGTCAGGAAGACCTGCATGAGCTCGTGACTGCGGTGGGGATGCAGCAGCGTCCGTGCGATATGGGCACTCTTGGACTTCGCCTCACCCAGGAGGAGCCACAAGGCCACGTTTGGCTTGTCCAGCCGTAGCCTGAAGTCGATGTAGGGGTGGGTCTTCTCGTAGTCGCGACTAACGTCGGCCACAGCTACCTCGATAATTTCGACGCCTGAAATGTCCCTAAGGACTGTCCACTCTTATGTCCAGTCTATACGTCCTATACATCGGACGGAGATTGCGGACCTTGAGGGATATGCGTTGGCGACTACTCGAGCTCCAACCCCGCCTGCGGCTCGGCTAGCCCCCAGCCGACTGGTCGGGACTCGTCCTCGGCGAAGTTGATCGCCTGCTGGTAGACATGCCAAGTCGATCTGGCGGCGTCTTGCCAGGTCCATTGCGGCGGCGCCGGGGCAGGGCGGCGTGAGCGCTCGGCGCTCTCTATCAGCGAGCGCAGATCGCCCCGCTCGACGAAGGCGGCTCGCTCGCCGAGGACCTCACGCAGCGCGGGCACTTCGCAGGCGGCGACAGGTGTCCCGCAGGCGAGTGCCTCGACCGCCGGCAGGCCGAAGCCCTCGTCCTCGGATGCGAGCACCAACGCGTGCGCTCCGCTGTAGATGGCGGCCAGTTGCTCATCGCTGACCTCGCCCGTCAGGATCACGTCCTGCAGCTCGTGCGCCCAGGGACGCGTTGGGCCGACCAGTACGAGCGGCAGCTCGCGCGGCGTGGCAGCAAGCTTGGCAACGTGCTTGCGCGGGTCGGGATGGCGCAGCGAGCCGACCCATAGCAGGTAGTTCTCCGGTAGTGAGAAGCGCTCACGAACAAGAGCTATCTCCTCTTCCGAGCGCACGAACATGACCGGGTCGGGTGCCTCGGCGATCACATCGATGCGCTCGCGCTCGAGGCCCAGTCGCTGCACCGCGTCGAGCGCGACGGCTTCAGTCGGCACGATCACGCGTACAGCACGCTGCACCGCGAGCTGGCGCAGGCGCAGGCGCACACCCGTGCGCAGATGCTCGCTGGCTCGCTTGAGCGCCGAGAGGTCATGCAGGGTGACAACCATTGGGCAGGGGCTGCGCAGGATAGCCCCCTCCATCCATGGCGAATGAAACACAGCGGCGCGGCGTGGCCGGTGTGTCTCGAGGATCTCCACGCTTTTGGCGCCGGTCTCACGCAGCGCGGTCAACAGCGAGCGCGTATAGCGCCCGACGCCACGCACGTCTGCCGCCGGCCGGCTGTCGAAGGCGACCCTCATGACCTCGTCGCCCGTCACGGCCCTTGAGCTCAGACCACGAGACGCCTTGAAGTCTGTCCCACCCACGCGCACTGACTCAGAACATAGTCGGTCCGAGGGTCACGTGTGTAGATCGGCAATGAATTGCCCACGCTGTTTCCGATGTTTGCGCCCGCCGTAGATTGCACGCTTGCGGCGGCGAGCCAGTCGCGTGCTCTCATAAACGGCTGGCTCTTCGCCACGCTAGCCTTGCCATCCGATGCCCTCGCGCGCCTACCACGAAAGTATGTGGGAGGGCATCCCAGAAGGGCTTCCGCCGGCCGCGGCTGGTCTGCGCGAAGCTTTCCTGCTCGAGCACGTGGCGGCCGTGCACGAGCGCGCAGGTTGTGCGCCGTGCGTGCTCGACGTCGGCTGTGGCGAGGGTTACTTCGCGGCGGCGCTCACGCGCGCTGGGATGGAGGTGGTGGCTATAGACGTGGCGGCCGAGCCGCTACGCCGTGCCAGCGTGAGCCATCCAGCTCTCGACCTACGCTTGGTCGAGCCTGAAGCGCCCTTGCCGCTCGAGGACTCGAGCTTTGACGTAGTCTGGGCCGGCGAGACGATCGAGCACGTGGCCGATACCGCGCAGTGGCTGTCGGAGCTACGCCGCGTGCTGCGCTCGGGTGGTCTGCTGCTGATCAGCACGCCAGAGCATGGCCCGCTGTCAAGGTTGTGGACTGGGCTGAGTCGCAGTGCCTTCCAGGCGCGCTTCGATCCGCGATCCGACCACTTGCGCTTCTACACGCGTCAGTTGCTATCCGAGCTACTTGCCGATTTCGGCTTTGCCGATGTAGCTGTCAAGAGCGCGGGTGGGTTGCCGCTCGCGGGCCGTGTCCTACTTGCTAGTGCTCAGCGCAAGCGATTCTGAGTAGAGCCATGGAAGTTGCCCGCATGGCCTGTCCTTTGCGCTACGCCTGCACGGCCCGTGAGGCTCGCCTGGCTCCTTGTTGCACTCGTCTGCGGGGCCGCCTGCAAAGCTTGCACATAGGCATTTTGCGCAGCAATCGACTCGGGGTTGAGATATACGGCGGCGCGTAGCTCCCCGACGGCGGCTCGGGGGTTGTTTTTCAGGTCGTATTCGCCCAAGGTCAGCCAAGTTTCCGGGTTCGACGGTTGCGTCCGCACGGCCTTCTGCAAAGTGCCTCGCGCAAGCGCCTTCTCGCCGATCGCATGCTCGACGGCCGAGAGTCTGAACAGCGCCACGGCGGAAAGCGGGTCGCGTTCGACCCCGGCCTGCGCCGCGCGCAGCGCCGCCTGCGGGTTCTGCTCGATCAGCGCGACCGCCTGTTCTGAGGCTTCGACAGAACGCTGTGGCTGCCACTCCGTCCACGCAGCGAGCAGCGCCCCGGCGACGACGGCAATTGCCACGCCGACGCGCAGCGGCCCAAGCGTCCGCGTCGAAGGCCGGCGTATTCGTGAAGTGCCGTCAGTGGGGAGTGCTGTCCTCGCGCCCGAAAGAGCGACCGCGGTTCGTGGCGTGCCTGCAGGGGACTGACCTGATGCCGGCGCAGCCGGCAGGGGGAGCGCAGCTGCGGGCGAACCTGCGGGTACGTCGAGCCGCCCCCCGGGCAGCGGCCCACGTCCGGCCAGCCAGCCGGCGCACAGCAGCGCCACGAAGGCGTCTCCCGGCACGTACCAAGTCCAGTCGGCAAACGAGTGGACACCGAACACGATGACGATGCAGAGCATCGCAAGCATGCCGATCCGCTCTGGCGTGTAAGCGACAGGCTCATTACGCCAAGCGACGGATGGTGGCGAGCGCTTGGCTCGCCAGCGGCGATCGAACGGATGCGTGGGACGTCCGGCGGCGACCATCCAAGCGATCAGCAATGCCAACGTGATCACCAGACCGACGATCCCAAGGTCGGCAAGCGTCTGCGGGAGGTACCCATGGGCTTGGCGAACATCGAGGTTCTGGGTGCGATAGCGCAGCCGTGCCGTGCCATATCCGGCTGCCCCGGCGCCGAGCGCGGGATGCGCTTTGAAGACTTCGAGCGCCTCCTTCCAGTAGCGCGCGCGGACGCTGCCTACAGCTGTCAAGCGCCCCGGAGTGTTTGTCGGCACCGGCGCGTTGGGGTTGACCAGCGAGGAGAGATCGTGCGAGATCGTGCCGGTGAGCCCGCGTTTGCTGGCAGCCAGGCCACCCGCCCCCGCCAGCAGGACAAGCACCAGCAAGGCTGCCAGTGTGATTCCCGCGGCTCGGCGCGTACCTGCGGTAGGCGCACGACGGTCGCCAAAGAAGCCGATCGCGATGCCCAGAAGCGCCAGCACGACCAGCATTGCGCCGATCAACACGCCGAGCTGGTGGCCGGCGGTGGTGCGCGCCGCCAGCGATACCCCTTCGCTGGAGAGGGCGTGCCTGGAGAAGTCCCAGCCGACGACCGGGGCGGCGCCGACGCCACCGACCAGCAGCACGCGTGCGCCGCGCAGGCGCAGTGGCACGACGCACATCCAGGCGATCACCCCGACGACCAGCGCCGCCAGTGCGCCACGCGAGTAGGCAAGCATCAACGTGACGAGCATCAGGCCCATCGCGGGATAGGAAAGTGCGGTCAAAAGTGCGTGTCCAGCGCGCCGCGCGCCCAACCATAGGCAACCGATCGCGCCCATCGCGGCGGTCAGGCCGATAGCGTTCCAATAGCCGTACGGTTCCTGTAGGCGTGCGATCAATTCCGCTTCGCGGCTGACGGGCAGATCGTTTGGCAGCGCCTTTGTCAGCAGCGCGTAAGCGCACACAACCACAGCCGCGAGGACGATTCCCCCGAGCAGCGCACGCCAACCCGCGGGTGCCAGCCAGGCGAGCGCCACGGCGGTCGCGAACACTCCGCTGTAGGCCAGCATCCTGCCGGCGTCCTGCCAGCTCGCATCCGGCGCCACCGACCACACGACCGACAGGCCGGTGAGCGCGGTGAAGGCCAGCAGCAGGCCGATCGGCCACAGACCGTAGAAGCGGACGCCAGCCGCCGCAAATACGAGTACGCACGCGACGAGCGCTCCCGAGAGCAGCGTGAAAATCAGCTCGACCGTTGTCATCGGCGCGAGATTCAGCCCGCCGCCGGCGAGGAACGTGGCGAAGCAGAGCAGGCCGGTGACGGCAAGCGTCGCCAACGTCGTCGTGCCGCGCCCCCGTGATCGGTTTGCGGTTGGCAGCGACTCTCGCAACGATTCGAGCGGGATCTCCACCGTCGGATGCTCAGCTGTCACGGCGTGAGCGGACACGCTTGCGCACCTCCCCGATTGCGAGCATGATCGCGCCGGCTACCATGAAGGCGAGCACGGCGAATAGCGAGCGGGGCAAAGTGTTCACGGCCGAGGCAATGTCCGCGTGTACGACACCCGGGCGCACCGGAACGCTACCGACCTGGACCGGTGTCGCGCCGTCGCGATGGGCGCTCTGCACGGCATGTTGCTCGGCGGGAGTCAGCGGCGAGGGGACATTTGCGGAGGGAGTACCGGTCGTGGCGCCGGCCCCGCCGCCAGCCGCCGCTTCCTCGGCCTTGCGGATCAGGCTTTCGCATTCCCCATACTCGATCCCTGTGGTCGTCATCTGTCTGAGCGCTTCGCGATATGCCTTCTGGCTATAGCCGCTGAAGGGTTCGTGATGGCCGCACTTATCGAGGATCGTTTGTGCCTCGTTTGCGGCGGCGGCAGAGCCGAAGCCGAGCACGGCGAGAACCACAAGCGCCAGCGTCGCCAACCGAACCATCGCAACGCCTCGCCCGTTCCTCGCCGGGACAGCGTCCTCCCACAATTTGACCAGCACCCCTTCCAAGAAGCGCAACGCTACCTCACCGTCCCCCCGACAAGCCGAGCTCGGCGAGCGCGTCAGAGAAGCCACGCGCCCAAGTGTCGTATGTATAGGAGCCTACGTCCTCGCGCCCGGCGCTCCCCATGCGCGCGCGCAGCGCCGGATCGCCGGCGAGCTCTCTCAGCGCGGCGGCCAACGCCACGGGCTCGCCCGCAGGCACGACGCGACCGTTGCGGCCATCTTGGACGAGTCCTCCGGCGGCGGCCCCGACGGCGTCGCTAGCGATCACTGGAAGTCCACGGTTCATGGCCTCATTCACCACCAACCCCCACGGCTCGCGGAAGGTGTGCGTCGGAATCGACGGCACCACCAGAACATCGGCAGCGGCATAGAAGTTGCGCAATTGCTTCTGAGGTACCGCGTCCAGCCCCGCCACCGCGCCGCCGGGCGGGACCCAAGGGGGGGTGGATCCCGCGCCGACGAGGACGAGCGCGGCGGTTGGTGCCTGTAGGCCCGACGTACTCCAAGCCTCCACGAGCACCCCCAGTCCCTTTTCCCGGGTAGCCCTTCCGGCAAACAAAAATATCGTCCCAGCATTTGTCGGCCACCCAGGATCATTCGGTAGGTTCACATCTGGCGAGCTCCAGAATTCGTTGTCCACCGATTGCGGCGCGACGTGTACACGTCTGGCGCCATGCGAGCGCACATAGGCACTGACGTGCGGGCCATAGGTGACGACGGCGTCGGCGCTGCGGTAGAGGCGCTGTAGCGCCGGATAGCTGAGCGCGTGCGCGACACTACGCGGGTGCGCCCACAGCGATGCCCAAAGGATCAGCGGTACGCGCGCCCGTCTCGCTCCAGCCCAGGTTGCCAGCGGCGCGATACGCCCGCCGGTAGGGCATACGACGGCGCGGTAACGGCCGCTGCTCGCAAGTGCGTAAAGCTCGTGCTCACGCACATGGCGGTGCGGGAGTGGCAGATCCGCGGCCGTCGATCCGCCGCCGTGCTTGAGGCGTCCGCCGAACAGCGCGAGCTCGACGTTCTCGCGCTGGTGCAAGCGCGCGAACGCGCCGACGCGGTAGGCCGGCGCGTGGCCGGTGACGAACAGGACGGGCTTCATCGGCAGGCGGGTGATAGCGCCAGCGGCGATTGGCACCTGGGGTGAGGCTTCGTCCGCGGCCGGGTGATAGCGCCAATGGTGGCGGCCGAGGCGCCAGACATCAGCGGCCGGTTCCTCTACGCGTAGGCAGGGAAGCGCCCAGCGCGTGTTCGTAGGCGGCGACGGTCTGCTCGCCGCAGCGCTCCCAGCTGAAGTTGGCGGCAACCGTCTCGCGCGCGCGAATGCCGGCCTCGCGCAGTCGTTGCGGGTCGGACAGCAGCTCGTCGATGCGCTGTGTCAGGCGCTCGATGTCACCGGGTGGGACGAGCATGAAGCCGTCGCCCGCGGCCGCGATCTCCTCTGGCCCGGCCTCACCACGACAGCCGATCGCTGGCACGCCGCCGGCCATCGCCTCGATGTAGGCGACGCCGAAAGCCTCCTCGGTCGAGGGCATCGCAAACAACGTGCAGCGGCGTGCCTCTTCGATAGCCGCCGCCGGCTCGAGCTGACCGCGAAACTCCACGCGCTCGGCCACGCCCAGCCGTGCGGCAAGCCCTTCCAGGGCGACGCGCTCGGGACCGTCGCCGATGATCACATAGCGCAAGCTGGGATGGCGCTTGGCGAGCACGGCCAGCGCGCGCATCACGTCGGCGTGGCGCTTGCGCGCGACGAGGTGCCCGACCGTGACCAGCGATGGACTTGGGTCGCGGCGGATGGTGGTACCTCGCTGCCGGGGTGAGGCGAGGTCGGCGCCAAGGTGGACGACGCGCACATCTCCGGCGCCATAGGAGCGGCTGAGCTCGGCGATGCCGCGGCTATTGGCCAGTACTGTCGTGGCCGCTTCGAGCGTGCAACGCACAGCCACACTGCCGGCGTCGCTGCGCGGCGCTGTATAGAGCACGTCACCGCCGTGGACAGACACGATCAGTGGCACCTTGGTATGCGTACGCCGCACCGCGTCGCCTGCCGGCACCGCGTTGTGGGCGTGAATCAGATCGAAGGCAAACGAGCGACGCAGTCGGCGAAGCGCCAGTCCGAGCGCCGGCGCCACCCACGCGCCCCAGGTTGGGTAGGAGCTGGAGCGCGGCGGGGACACATAGCGAACATAGGTCACCTCCAGCCCGTCGTGAACCTGATGCTTGGGCTCCTTGGCAAGTGCGCGCAAAGCGCGTGCCGCGCCACCGGGATGGGTGGGACTTCGAGAAAACGACGCGCGCGGGGGAACGAGCCGGTGGAGTACGACAACGCGAACTTCAGCTCCAGCGTCGCGAGCTGCCAGTGCCTGGCGATGAGCCCAAACACCCAATACGGGATCCCCCCGACGCGGGTAGAACTCCGAGACGACCAGGACCTTCATGGTTCCTTCCACGCTGTCTTCACGGCACGGTGGAATTTGGAGGGAGGGACAATTGTTCTCTCCATGCAGCTTGCGGCGTGGAGGTTTCGTAGAGGGGGGTGTTCACAGACGCCGGTGTGTGACGAGGGTTTGCTGGACTTCGTTTGCGCTCAGGTGCGGATGGCCCGCGAGGAAGCTGCGTGCCTCCGCGAGCGCTTGCTCACGCGAGTAGGCGCTCGCGGCAGGCGCGACGCGGTGGCGAATCGGGACCGCGTCGAGCACGCCGCAACGCCAGCCGTGCTCGCGCGCCAGCGCCGCCCAGTGCATGTCAAGGCCCCAGCCCATGCGCAGGTTTGGAAACGGCAGCAAAGCCGAGAACGTGGAGCGAGCAAACGCGGTCACGGGTCCGATCTCCACGAAGCGCGTCTCGCGCACCAGGCTGTGGCGCCTGCGACGAGTCACCTGCCAGGCGGCATGCGATGCCCGGCGGTGGGCAGGTTGCGCAAGATCGAGCTCGAAGCGTTCTGCGAGCAACAGAAAGCGGTTGAGAAAGCCGTGTGGAAGCACGATGTCGTCGTCGAGGACGAACAGCCAGTCGTACGTGTCGGCGGGATGCGAGTCGAGCAGCAGGTTGAGGTTCTCGAACTTGCCGCGCTCGGCGGGCGAGCTGACGCAAAGCTCGACCAGATGACGGGAGCTCGCCAGCTCGTCACGGATGCGCTGCACAAGCGCGCTGTGCTCGGGGCGCCCTACACACAAAGCGAGTACCCGTCGCGGTTGGCGTACCCGGCGCGCGGCGAGGTCGAGCCGCAGCCGGCGTGTGGATGCGATCTCAAGGGCGTCGTCGGCGATGTCAAGCGCGGCCCGGCGCAAGCCGTCGAGCCCGCCGACGGTGCCGCTTTCGCCGGAGAGGAAGTCGTCGGATGGGTTTGTCTCGGCGGACGGTTGGAAGTTCTCGGATGGGTGTGTCTCGGCGGATCGTTGGAAGTTCTCGGATGCCTCTGGCTGGCGGTGATTACGTGTATTTCCCGCGATTGGATGCCCCACCCGCGGGCGCGAGGGACATGTTGCGCGGAGCGCTTCCAGCAGGCGCCCAGAGCTGTGGCTGACCATCGTCAGCCCCGCTGGGCAGCGGTAGCGCACGACGTGCCCAAGGCAGCCCGCGAGCGTGAGGAGCTCGCGCCCGATCGATGGCGCGACACTGCGCCAAGCGTCGAAGCGCTGGGCGGCCTTGCCACGGGCGAAGGCGCCGCGGCACAGCCCTTGCAGACGCGCGTCGGCGGGACTGCGCCGGTGGTGGAGCGCGGCGTGCGCCACGTATAGAGCGCTCCCGCGGGTGCCAGTGCCGGCCCTACCACCAGTCCGCTTGTCGCTGTCGTCCTCCGAGACGTCAAGGGCGGCCTGTTCGGCATGGAGCCGTTCCTGCCACTCCTGCTCGTCGCCGCCGTGCTCGAGCGACACGTCAAACGGCCCGACACGCTCCAACGCAGCGCGGCGGATCGTCATGTTCGTGCCCCACGCAAAGCGCGTGAGCGTGTCCTCAGGCCCGAGGTCCAGGGCCGTGATGGGTGGGTCCTCGCGCCCGCAACTGTGTGGTGGGGAGCCTTCTATCCGCGGGATGATCGGGCCGGTGAATACCTCTCGCTCGGGGTGCTCGCCGGCGGCTATGAGCAGCGCTTCGAGCCAGCCCTCGCAGACCTCCACGTCGTCGTCGACGAACACGACCAATTCGCCTGTCGAGCACTCGACCCCGGTGTTGCGTGCGACGTTCAAGCCGAAGGGTTGTGGGTGAGGCGCATAACGCGCATCGAAGCGCTCGGCAAGTGCGCGAGCTTCCTCAGAGGGACCGGCGTCATCCACGACGATCAGCTCGGCCCCGGCATTTGCCGCTTGCGGAGCGATCGAGCTGAGCGCCACCCTCAAGTAGTCCAGACGCATCCTCGTGGGTAGGACGATCGACGCGCACGGTGAACTGAGATCGGAGGCCATGATCGCCACAGTCTAGGTTTGCGGCGCAGCCATACGGGTCGGGGCGCTCGTAGGCGGGATACGCTCCGTGTGCGGATGATTCTCTTCCTGCACAACCGCTATCGCACAACAGGCGGCGAGGAGCGCGTGGTGGACGAGCTGATGGCGCTCGTGCGCGAGCGTCTGGATGAGCCCGCGGAGCTGCTCGAGCGCGACTCGGCGGCGCTGGGCAAGCTAAGCGCGGCGACGGGTCTGCTGCGTGGCGGTCTGGCGCCACGCGAGGTCGCCAAGGCAGTGCGTCTGAGCAGCGCGCGGGTAGTGCACGCCCACAACCTCAGCCCGCTGTTCGGATGGCGAGCATTGGCGGCCGCTCGCGAGGAGGGCGCGCGCGTGATCCTGCATCTGCACCAATACCGGCTCGTGTGCGCCACGGGTGTGTGCTTCACCGGCGGTCAGGAGTGCACACGTTGCCATGGGCGCAACACGTTGCCGGGGATGGTCCGCAATTGCCGTGGCAGCCGCGCCGAGGCATTGGCGTACGGTGCGTCGCTTGCGCTGTGGCAGCAGCGTCTCATAGAGCAGGCAGACGCGTTCATCGTGCCGAGCGAGTTCGCACGCGAGCGTCTGCGCGAGCTGGGAGCGCCACTTGACTGGGAGCGCGTGCACGTGCTCCCACCGCCAGTGAGGTTCCCGGAGGAGATCGCGGACGCGAAGTCGGGCAGCTATGCGCTGGTCGTGTCGCGACTCGCCCCTGAGAAGGGAGTCGATGTGGCGGTCGAGGCGTGCCAAATGGCGGGTGTCCCGCTGGTGCTGGCGGGGGATGGCCCGGAGCGGGAGAATCTAGAGGCGCAAGCCGGGCATTGCGATTTGCACTTCCTCGGCCACGTGGCCGACGCGGAGTTGGCAAACCTGCGAAGGGGCGCCGCCCTGGCAATCGTCCCGTCCCGTTCGGCCGAGACGTTTGGGATGGCTGCGGGCGAGGCGATGGCGGCTGGAGTGCCGGTGGTGGCAAGCCGCATCGGTGCGTTGCCGGAGCTTGTCGAGCAGGATGGGCTCGTCGATCCCGGCGACGTCACGGCGCTTGCTGAGGCGATTGCGCGCCGCTGGCGGGACGCTGCCGCGGCAGCGCGCGGACGCGCGCGTGTGCAGGAGCTGTGCGCGCCGGCGGCGGTGGCCGCTGGGCTCGCAGCGGTATATGGCGAATCGAGCGACCGTGGGGCGAATCGAGCGACCGGTCGTCAACCGTAGGCACTAGGCTCCGGCGCGGTGGAGGCATCGTCGGCAATCGACCTCGGGCGCCGAACGCTCGGCCCTGGAGATCCTGCGCACGGCGCTGGCCATGTACCGGTGCTACCCGCTGCTGTTCGCCGCCCTGGCCGTCGGCGTGATCGCACCATACGAGCTGGCGCGACTTGCCGTCACCGGGGTAGGGCCGCTGGGCAGTGGCAAGTCAGGGGATGAGGGAACGCTCCTGCTGTTCGAGTTGATCTATTACGTGCTGGTGGGACCGCTGATCTCGGCGCTGCACGTGCACGCTGTGATCGAGATCGGCGAGGGTCGCAGACCGCGAATCGCCCCGGTAGCGCTGCGGGGCCTACGCGTGCTGGCGGTCGTTGTGGCCGCTGAGATCGTCGCCGGCGTCCTCATCGGCCTCGGTTTCATCGCCTTGATCGTCCCTGGAGTCATCCTGAGTCTGCGCTGGTCGGTGGTCGCCCAGACGGCGGCCGTTGACCACGAGGGCTGGATGCCGGCGCTACGCCGCAGTGCCCAGCTCACGGCGGGCCACTACTGGCACATCTTCCGAGTGCTGCTGGCGATCGGATTTCTGACGTTCCTGGTCGCCGCAATCACTGGCGCGTTCGCGGGTAGCGGCAACAACACGAGCGTCGCCTCAGTGCTGGTCGGGATCGTTGTGTACACGATCGTCGCCTCCTTCGGGGCGCTCACTCTGGCGGTCCTCTACTTCGACCTGCGCGCCCGCGAGGCGGGACCACGACTCGATCCGTCTGCTGGATACCCAGATCCGCCGGCTCCCTCATCGACCTTGGATTGACCGCGTAGGCGGTAGTCGCGGCGCACGAGACCGTAAGCTCCCGACGTGGGCACACACCCAAGACGCGCGCTGATCACCGGCATCAGCGGCCAGGATGGCTCGTTCCTGGCGGAACTGCTGCTGGAAAAGGGTTACCAGGTGACCGGTTTCGTGCACGGCTCCTCGCAGGAGCGCTCGCTTGGCTGTTCCGAGCATCTGCGTGAGCGCCTGGCGCTGCTGGGCGGCGATCTGCTCGAACCCGCGTCGCTGAGGGCGGCGATCGAGCAGGCCCGTCCGCATGAGCTGTATCACCTCGCCTCGCCTTCGTTCATCCCCGCCTCCTGGGAAAGGCCGGCAGAGACCATGCGCGCGATCGTCGGCTCGACAGCGGTACTGCTGGAGGCGGTGCGCGACAGCAACCCGCAGGCGCGTGTGTGGGTGGCGGCCTCGGGTGCGATATTTGGCGATGCGCGCCAGACCCCGCAAGACGAGAGCACGTCTTGCAGGCCGACGTCACCATACGCGATCGGCAAGCTCGCTTCACACCAGCTGGTGGGGGCGATGCGTGCACACGACGACTTGTACGCGTGCTCGGGGATCGTCTTCAATCACGAGTCCGAGCGCCGGCCGCCGCGCTTTGTGACGCGCACCGTGACGCGCGCAGCGGCTCAGATCAAGTTGGGGCTGGCCGAGGAGGTAAGACTTGGGCAGCTAAGTGCCGTGCGCGACTGGTCCTTTGCCGGAGACGTGATGTACGGGGCCTGGCTGATGCTGCAACAGGATCAGCCCGAGGACTACGTGCTGGCAAGCGGAGTGGGGCACACGGTGGCGGAGCTCACAGAGACGGCGTTCGCGTATGTGGGCCTGGAGGCAGAGCGCTACGTGCGCGTGGATCCGAAGCTCGTGCGCGAGCCTGAGCGGACCGCGAGCGTCGGCGATCCCAGCAAGGCGCGCGAGCGGCTCGGCTGGAAGCCGCGGCTCAGCTTCGAGCAACTGGTGGAGCGCATGGTCGACGCGGACCTGCGCGAGTTGCAAGCCGTCGCCAGCCACCGCTGAGGGATCAACCACCCGTTCGCAGTGGGGATGTCGACCGGCGAGGCCTGCGCCGCTGGCTCAGCCGCCCCGCTGGAGCAGGGTGTGCCCGATCGGGTCGTAGAGTTGCTGGGTATGGGTACCTTCGGATGTGCTCACTTCGGCGGCTACGGTCGTCTGCGTACCGGGCCACCAGGCCAAGAACCAGCCATTTTCGACGCTTGCCGTCACGTGTGAGCCGTCGCCGAGCACGAACGTCACGGCGCTCACGCCGGAGCCGACTCGGCCCGAGGTATCCATGTAGGGCTGTTCGTCGATCGCTCGCGAGAATCCATAGGAGAGCTGTCCGATCTGACCGCTGGGCAACGCGGGCGGCGGGCTCGCGGTGGACTGTTCGCTCACGCCGATAGCGGGTCCGGGGAATCCGGGTCCGGTCAGGCACTTGGCGGAGCCGCCCGTGTTCGCGAGCAGCACGATCGTGTACGGGCCGCGTGTATCGGTGAGGATAGTCCGCCATTCGCCGCTGCTCGTAGGCCATTCGCCCGCTGTGGAGGCTCGCCCCCCGCTTGCCTGTAGGCGCGCGCGTTCGAGCTCGGCGGGGGTTGCCATGTGTGCCTTGCAAAGCGCTTCCGCGCCAACCGTCTGGCCGCTTGCCGGCGCTGTCGGCGACGGCGTCCAGCCGGCAAAGGCTCGCTGGGTGCCGGCGCCGAATCCGATCAGGGACACGGCGATTCCGGCTGCGCCGGCGACAGCCGCGGTGCCGCCCAATGCCAGCGCCTTGCGCTGAATAGGCGATCGGGGATGGTAGTGGGCGTGGCGCAGTCGCGCGAAAGCGTCCGTGGGCATGTCCTGCGCCCGCTGGACGAACGCCTCTCGCAGTTCTGACTCGAGTTGCTCAATCATGAGTGCTTCTCCTTGTCTGGGTAAGGTGCGTCCTGGAAAGCGCTTGGGCGTCTTCGTCGGCGGCAGGGCGTTCGGTTTCGTGCCCGGTTGCTGTCGGCGCCATCGCTGCTCGCAGACGGAGGAGTCCGCGCGAGGTCGTGCTCTTGACGTTCCCGAGCGAGCAATCGAGTGCCTCGGCGGTCTGGGCCTCCGAGAGGTCCGCGAAATAGCGCAGTACGAGCACCAGCCGCTGGCGCTGCGACAAAGTCCCGAGCGCGTCGAGCAGCTCGCTTCGATTCTCGATTCCTATCGTGCCGTCGAGCGATTGTGCTTGTGGCGGCGACTCGAACAAGGGGCCGTCCCGTTCCTCCAACTCCGACTCGAGCCGAGTGCGCCGCTTAGTTGCATCGAGTGCCAGGTTGACCAGGATGCGCCGCGCGTAGGCTTCCGGATGGGACATAGCTCGCACCTTTGGCCAGCGACGGGCGACGCGCAGTAGGCACTCCTGCACCAAATCCTCCGCCTCGGCAAGGTCCCATGTGATCAGATAGCCCGTGCGCAGAAGACGGTCGCCGTGGCTTGCCACAAAGCGCTCGAATTCCGCTCGCGTGCGACCTTGTCGCAGGAGATCCACTTATCTCAGCTCATATCGGCTCGACTTGACCATCTGGTTTGTTTAACCTCGTGAGGCCAGAGAAGGTTGCTTGGAGCGACCGCGCTGCTTCTCGGGCGCCAGCTTCTTAGACTGCTGGGCAGATGACGACCGTCGGCATCATCGGGCTCGGCTATGTTGGGCTGCCGCTCGCCGTGGCCTTTGCCGAGCAAGGGTCCGATGTGGTTGCGGTCGACCTCGATCCGCGCAAGATCGAGGCGATTGCAGCGGGGCAGTCTTATATCGGCGACATCCCCTCCGAGCGCCTGGCGGCGGTGCTCGAGCGGATCTCCGCGTCGAGCAGCTACGACGAGCTGGGGCGGGCGCAGGCGGTGCTCGTGTGCGTGCCCACACCGCTGAGCGTCAATCGCGAGCCGGACCTCGGCCCCCTGGTCGAAAGCATGCGCGAGCTGGCGCGCGTGCTTGAGGCCGGTCAGTTGGTGGTGCTCGAGTCGACCACGTACCCGGGAACCACGCGCGAGCGCGTGGCTCCACTGTTGGAAGAGTCAGGGCTCGTGGCCGGCAAGGACTTCCACTTGGCCTTTTCGCCTGAGCGGGTTGATCCTGGTCGCACCGACTTCACGCTGCGCACCACACCAAAGGTGCTGGGCGGTCTGACACAGGCCTGCGCGGACCGCGCACAGGCGCTGTACGAGCTGGTGTGCGACGAGGTCGTGCGCGTGTCGAGCCCCGAGGCAGCCGAGTTGACGAAGCTACTAGAGAACATCTTCCGCTCGGTCAACATCGCGCTCGTGAACGAGCTGGCGATGCTCACCGACCGTATGGGGATCGACATCTGGGAGGTGGTGGAGGCAGCGGCCAGCAAGCCCTACGGCTTCATGCGCTTTGAGCCGGGTCCTGGCATGGGTGGGCACTGCCTGCCTGTCGACCCTTTCTATCTGAGCTGGCGCGCGCGCGAGTTCGACATGAGCACAGAGTTCATCGAGCTCGCCGGCAAGGTCAACCAGCAGATGCCCTACCACTGCTCGGCGTTGGTCCAGCGCGCTCTCAACGACGCGGGCCTGGCGGTGAAGGGCTCGAGCATCGCGGTGTTTGGCGTCAGCTACAAGTCGGGTGTCGGCGACGTGCGCGAGTCACCGGCGCTGAAGATCCTGGAGCTATTGCGTGAGCTCGGCGCCGAGCTACGCTACCACGACGCCTATGTGCCGGACATCCCCGAGCTCGAGCTCGCAAGCGTCTCGGCGGAGCAGGCGCTGGATGGCGCCGACATCGCGTTGGTTGTGACCGCGCATCCGGGTGTGGACTACGAGCTGCTCGTCCAGCGCGCGCCGATCGTGGTAGACCTTCGCGGCGTGACACGTAGGAGCCAGGCAAGCAACGTGGTGCGGCTGTGAGAGCGACTGCGACTGCCGCTCGACGCAAGCCCAGAAAGATCGAGGAGGCTGTATGAGCGAGCGTGCGCCCGGCCTCGTGCTCGGTGAGAACGTCAAGATCGGTGAGGGCGTGAGGTTCGGGGCGCACGTCGTCGTGCACGACGGCACCGTCATCGGCGACGGCTGCCTGATCGAGGACCACGCGGTGCTGGGCAAGCGCCCGCGCCTGGCGCGCGGATCCTCAGCGCAAGGCGAGGTCGGCGTACTTCAGATCGGTGCGCGCGTGACGATCTGCTCAGGCGCGGTCGTGTTCGCGGGCGCTGTCGTCGGCGACGAAGCGATCTTCGGCGACCAGTCCTTCGTACGCGAGCGCACCCGTATCGGCAAAGGCTCGGTGATCGGCCGCGGCAGCGTGGTCGACAACGACGTAGTCGTGGGCGACCACGTGAAAGTGCAGACGAGCGTTTATCTGACGGCCTTCACGACGATCGAGGACGACGTCTTCGTCGGTCCGGGAGCGACCACGACCAACGACGACACGATGGCCCGCCACGGCGAGGAGACGCCGCTGCGCGGCGCGACTCTACGACGCGCATGTCGCGTCGGTGGCGGTACGGTGCTCACTCCAGGCGTCGAGATCGGCGAAGAGGCGTTCATCGCCGCTGGCGCCGTCGTCACGCGCGATGTGCCCGCACGCGCGGTTGCTATGGGTGTGCCCGCGCGTGTGGTGCGCGAAGTGGGCGAAGAGGATTTGCTCGAGCGTTGGCGCTGATAGCGGCGATTGCTCGGCTCGCTGAAGGATCGGCCGTGTCGAAACTCGGCTGAAAAGGGCGGGTCGGCACGATGTGCTGCGGCGCATCCCTTTAACACCCCCCTTTGCGGAACCCAAAGATAAAGATTTGGTACCTGAATAAGTCTTATGCAGTCGCGCAAGGGGGGCCTTGGCGTGCAAGCGGTTATTTCTTATGCATCCGCGCAGAGGGGTCTTGGCGTGCAAGCGGTTTTTTCTTATGACTTTTTATGCCTTCAGACGCTGCGGGACCCCAGCATGCGGTATCTCAGAAAATCCCGATCCGGTCGAGCGGCCAGTAGGTGATGATCGCCTGCCCGATGATCCAGCCTGTTGGCACCGGACCCCAGAAACGACTGTCGTCGGATTCGCCACGGTTGTCGCCCATCATGAACCAGTGACCCGGCGGGATCTTGATCGGGATAGGGAAGTTGCACTCGGAGTTTTCTTCACAGGGGGCGATGTAGGAGTCTTTCTCCGCCACAAAGTGGCTGGTGCCGGCGGCCTTGCGAAAGACGTGACCGCCCTTGACGTAGATTTCGTCTCCAGGCCCCGCGACGAGTCGCTTGATGAAGTTGACGCTTGCCTCTCGCGGCTCGGACGTCGCACAGGCTGCGCCACCGGGCGTGACCGCGTGGGGCTTCGGCCCGCACATCTGTTCTTCGGCGTCCGCGGGAGGATGGAACACGTAGATCCCACCGACGTGCGGTTCGTTGAAATCCATCGCTATGCGGTTGACCAGCACGCGCTGGTTGACGATCAGCGTCGGTTCCATCGAGCTGCTGGGGATCCGGTAGGGCTTGACCACGAAGGCCTGGATCAGCAGCGCGAGGCCCACGGCCACTGCTATGACCAGCACCAGCTCGACGAGCGAGCTCGTGCGCGATTTTGGTTTCTCCACGGCGGTCGTCACGCTGGCCATTGTCGCGGTCTACGCTGCTCGGCGCGCTAGCCGGCCGCACGTACGGCGGCCACGACTTGCTCGACCTGCCTGTCTGAGAGCACGGGGCTGATCGGGATCGCGAGGTGCGTTCGCGCTGCCTCGTCGGTGCCAGGCAGCTTCAGGTCCTCGCTCCAGGCGCGCATTGCCGGCTGCTCGTGCACGGGGGTGCGGTAATAGGCGCGACAGCCAATGCCTTTTTCGGTGAGTGCGGTGGCGAGACGGTCGGCTTCGGGATGGCGCACGACATAGAGATGCCACGCCGGCGCGGAGCCGAGCGTCGGGCGCGGCAGCGTCACGAGCTCTCCGAGCCCCGCTTGCGCGTAGTGCTCGGCCGCGCGGCGACGCCCGTCCGACCAGTCGTCGAGGTGGGGAAGCTGAACGCGCAGGATTGCCGCCTGCAGCTCGTCCAGGCGCGAGTTGTAGCCGAGCAGCTCGTAGGAGACCTTGTCACGCGAGCCATGAAAACGCAGCACGCGCGCTTCGTCTGCCAGGTGTGCGTCGTTTGTGACGATCATGCCCCCGTCGCCAAAGCAGCCCAGGTTCTTGGAGGGGAAGAACGAGAACGTGCCTGCTCTGCCGAGCGCGCCTGGACGGACGTGGGTATGGGAGTGGCCCTGGGCGGTGGGGTGGTTGTGGGTGCTGGAGTGGCCTTGGGCAGTGGAGCGGCTGTGAGTGCTGGTCGAGCCGGCGGCTTGGGCAGCGTCCTCGAGCACCGGCACGCCCAGCGCCTCGATCTCGGCCACGGGCGCCACGTTGCCGAACAGGTGGACCGCGATTACGGCCTTTGTGTGTGGGGTGAGCGCCTCTGCCACGGTTTCCGCGTTGATGCAGAACGTCTGCGGGTCCACGTCGCAGAAGACCGGTGTGGCCCCTGTCGGGGCGATTGCCTCGACCGAGGCGTAGAACGTGAAGGATGGCACCAGCACCTCATCGCCCGGTCCTACCCCCATCGCACGCAAGGCGATCGTGATCGCCTCGGTGCCGTTGGCTACGCCCACGGCGTAGCCTGCGCCGCAATAGGCAGCGAACTCCTGCTCGAATGCCTGCACTTCCGGACCGAGGATGTAGCGCTCGGAGTCGAGCACGCGATCGACGGCCTCGCGCAATTCCTGACGCAGCGGGTCGAGCGCCGAGGAGGTATCGAACAGGGGAACGCTCACGGCGCTCGCCGCGATCGATGGTGTGACTGCGATCGCGGCGAGGCTCTCACGCTGTTGTCGGCCTCAGCTTCCGAGCAGCTCTATGTCGGCGCGTGTCATCAGGCGGATCAGCTGCTCGAAGGTCGTCTGCGGCTTCCAACCCAGATCCTTACCGGCCTTCGCGGGGCTCCCGATCAAATGGTCCACCTCGGCCGGGCGTACGAACGCCGGATCGATCGTGACGTACTGCTCGAAGTCGCCGAGGCCAGCCTCTTCAAAGGCGACCTCACAGCACTCGCGCACCGAGTGCGACTCGCCCGTGGCGATCACATAGTCCTCAGGCTCGTCGCGCTGCAACATCAGCCACATCGCCTCGACGTAGTCCTTGGCATAGCCCCAGTCGCGCTCGGCGTCGAGGTTGCCTAGACGGATCTCCTTGGCCAGGTCGTGCTTGATCGCGGCGGCATGCCAGGTGATCTTGCGCGTGACGAACTCCAGGCCGCGGCGGGGGGAGTTGTGGACCACGACCCGCCCGACTCCCGCGCAGAACTCGCCGCTGTCGGTCTCCAGGTCGAAGACCCACTCGTCGTCGGGCACGGTTGCCTCGGCAATGCGCCGCACCTCTGACGGGCTACGCAGCAGGTGCTGCCCCTTCGCGCCGACCCGCGCCGCCGAGCGGAGGTTCAGCTGGTAATAGGTGTGGCCCGCCCGTTGCTCGACGTACACCGATGCCGGCTGGCCATGGTTGAAATACATCAGGCAGAGTCCCTGTGCAAGCACGGCGCTGTTGGTCTTGATCGACTCGCCATTACCCTTCTTCAGGCCATCGCCGGCGTAGTAGCCGTCCAGAAACGCCTTCTGCGTGTCGCTGTCGGCGTTGAGGATCAGAGGTGGCACTTGCTTGAAGCCGCTTGGCGTATAGAGCTGCTCGCGCAGCCACGGGGCGACAGTTGCGGCGCCGTTGAAGTTGACCGCCTCCACCGGGACGCTGGGATCGAAGCCCGACGCGCCGGTCCACTCGCGCGAGCTGCCCATGAAGACCATCGACCACAGCCCCTTTGCGCGGGCGCGGATCGCGAAATCGTTGTTGGTAAGTCGTACATGGCGACCATCGCGGGAGACGTAGCCGTCGGCCGCCAGCAGACCGAGCAGCTCGGCCATCTCCGCAGTGGCGACAGTCCATCCGGGAGAGGTCGGCATCCATTCCCCGATCGCCAGATCGTCGCCTTCCTCCAGATCCCGTGCGACAACCGGTGTGTGTTCCTCGTCGAGCATGTGGTGATGCGCGGTCACGTCCACTACCCCGCCGCGCGATTGGATGCTCAGAAGCTTGTGGTCTGGATCGGTGCGCCGGCGGCGGGTTGCGGTGATCGCCTTGACGAACGTCCAGTCCTCCCCGTCCCATACCTCGATCAGGTTGTCTGGACTAAAGCTCTGAGTGCTCGACCCCTTGCGTCGAAGCGGCACCAGTTCCGCAGGCGTCTTGATCGCGATGTTGCCAAGCTGCCTGACGATCAAGGGGGTGTTGGCCGACACGCACTCGTGGTTGAAGAGGATTCCCGAGGTCGCGTGCAAGTCGTAGGACTCGCGGTAGTTGACCGTGATGAAGTGGCCGTAGGCCTTGGCGACGCCATAGGGCGAGCGTGGGTAGAAGGGTGTCGTCTCGGTCTGCGGTACCTCCAAGACCTTGCCGAACATCTCGCTGGATGATGCCTGGTAGAAACGCGCCTCCGGGCAGACTTCGCGCATTGCCTCGAGCATGCGCGTCACGCCGGTGCCGGTGAACTCGGCTGTGAGCGTTGGCTGGATCCAGGAGACGGCGACGAAGGACATCGCGGCTAGGTTGTAGATCTCAGCCGGTTTGGCGGCGCGCATCGCGTCCACGAGCGAGCGCTGGTCGAGCAGGTCGCCCTGGTGCAGCGTTATGCGATCGCGGATGTGCTCGATGCGGTCGAACTTCTCGGTGGAGGCGCGGCGCACCATCCCGTGCACGTCGTAGCCGTGCTCCAGCAGGAGCTCGGCGAGGTAGGACCCGTCCTGGCCGGTGATCCCGGTGACGAGCGCGGAGCGTTTGTTGTTCATGGCCAGGACCCTATCTGGCCACGCCGTCAGACGGTTGCACCGGATGGCGTCTTGGCATCGTCACTCAAGGTCTGGCCCGTCTGCACACAGCCGTCTTCGGGAAGTCAAGCGATGCTTGCCGGAGTGAGCTGGCGCAGCCAGCGCACGGTCGCGGCGATGCCCTGCTCCACGCCGATTTGCGCCTCCCACCCCAGCAGCTCTCTGGCCTTCTCCACCGAAGGCCAGCGCCGCGGTACGTCCACCTCGAATGTGGGCAGGTGCTTCAGCTCGAACTTCTCCGGATCCTCGCCGCAGGCTTCCCAGATGATGCGCGCCGTCTCCGCCACGGTCAGCTCGCGCGAGGCGGAGATGTTGAAGTCCTCGTTTAGCCCCGCCGGAGAGGCCATTGCCGTGACAACACCGTCGGCGATGTCGTCGATGTGGGTAAGAGTGCGCGTCTGCTCGCCAGAGCCAAAGATCTCGAGCGGACGCTGGCCTGCGAGCACCTTCTTGATCAGGTCGGGCACCATGTGCGCTATCCCAGGCTCGTCCTCTGGCATCTCACCAGGGCCATAAGCGTTGAAGGGCCGGCAGATCGTAAAGGGCAGGCCGTGCTCGGCGTGGGCTGCGCGCGCGTATACCTCGCCTGTGAGCTTTGAGAAGCCGTAGGCGGACTGTGGCGTGGGGCAGTCGGGCAAGTGCGCCTCGGTCGTCGGAAACTCTGTGGCGCGCTCGAAGACCATTGAGGAGGACACGTAGGTGAAGCGCTCGACCTCATGATCGAGCGCCGCGCGGTAGACGGCGTTGTAGAGGCCATTGTTGACCTCGGTGAGCGTGTGCGGCAGCTTGTGGAAGTTGCCGATCCCACCGACGATCGCGGCGAGGTGGATCACCAGCGGGCAGCCGTCCATTGCCGCACGCGCCTGCTCCAGCTGGCGCAGGTCGCCGGTGTGTACCTCGCAGCCCTCGCGCATCCACTGTGGCGCCGGGCGCTGGTCTGAGACGCGCACGTCGTACGCGGGGTCGGCCAGCAGCCGTCTGACGACCGCGGCGCCGATCGTGCCGGCGCCCCCGGTGACGAGCACGCGGGTCACCGTGCGAGCGCCCTGGTCAGTTGCGTCGTGCACTTCCAAATCGCGGTGCCCCCCGCGCACGCGGGGGGGCATGCGTTTTTGGACATGTCCTCAGCTCCGCTTTTGCGCGGTGTTCCAGCGGCACGGGCACGCTTGTTCATCCCCCTGGCGCTCCCAACGCCACCAGCTCGGCGGCATACGCGAATACCTGGCCGGCTCCCCAGCAGTTCCAGGGATCGACGACCAGGCAGTCGGCGCTTGCCTCTGCGGCGATCGCGGCCAGCGCCGATGGCTCGCGGAACTCGTGATGGTTGGCTGCGACGACGACGACGTCGGCGTCCTGGACGGCCTGCTCGAAGGACACGGTCGGGGTCGGCACGTGGGGATCGTGCGCGACCACGTCGGCCAGCTCGCGCTCCAAAAGCCGGATCAGCTTGTGCGCGAGCGAGTCGCGCTCGTCGTCGGTGTCGGCCTTGAAGGCGAGGCCGAGGACGGCGACCTTGCGCCCGGCGAGCGCGCCGAGGATGGCCCCGCCCGCGGCTCCTGCCGTCTCAGGGGCACCGTTGCCGGCGCCGAGGCGACGTTTGATCCCTTCAACCAAGAACAGCGGCACCGACTCGTTCACACGCGATACGGCCAGCAGCATTCCCGGTGCATTGGAGCGCTCCTCGGAGAAGGCGAAATCCTTGCGCAGGCACGTTCCCGCCGTCAGTCCCGGCTGGGCCAGGCCGCCGCGCGGGTAGTCGCGGTTGACGAGGTCGATCACCTCGAACACGTTGGCCCCGTAGCGCTCGCAGTCCATCATCAGCAGGTTGGGCAGGGCAAACAGGGTGTAGCGCAGGATGTTCGCCCAGATCTTCGCCAGCTCGGCCTGCACGGGCGTGGTTTGCACGATCGGGGCGTCGAACACGGAGAACAGCTCGGCGACCACGTCGCCTGAGGCGGCGCCGACGCCGCCAATGATGCACGGTAGCGAGTCGATCTCCTCGAGGAAACGCCCCGCGGCGATGCGCTCGGGGGCGTGGGCCACGTATACCTCCTCGCCGACTGCAAAGCCACGGTGCTTGGCCAGGTAGCCCGCGACGAACTCGGTCGTGCCGGGGGCGACGGTCGAGCGCAGCGTCAGCGCATGGCCGGGCTGCAGCGCGCCGAGCAGCTCGTCAAGCGCCGAGCGAATGTCGCGCATGTCGATCTCGATGTGCGAAAAGGAGGGCGTGCCGAGCGTGATCACGATGTGCTTGGCGGCCGCGGCGTCGAGGACGCGCTCGGACAGCGTCAGGCGTCCGCTCGCACTCACGCGGTCGAGCAGCACTTGGGCGCCGGTCTCCTCGAATGGCATCGTGCCCTCGCGCACCGAGCCGAGCCGTGCGGGATCGTTGTCGACGCCGATCACGCTCAGGCCGCGGTCGGCAAACGACAGCGCCAGCGGCAGACCGACACGGCCGAGGCCGATGACCGCGACGTCGGCAGTTGTATTTGGGTCTGGCATCAGGGGCAGGTTATCGGCGCTCGCGCAAGTACTGCCGGGCGAAGCCGATGACGAAGCGGGGATTCTGCGAGGCATAGCGCCGCCACAGTCGTTTCGGCTCGCGCGTCAGCCGATATAGCCACTCCAACCCGCCCCGCTGCATCCAGCCAGGCGCCTGGGAGACGATGCCGGCGTGGAAGTCGAACGCGGCGCCGACGCCCACCAGCAGCGGCGCGGCCAGCAGCGGGCGCATCTCGTGCATCCACAGCTCCTGCTTTGGCTGGCCGGTGCCGACCCACACCACCTTCGCGCCCGAGCTGTCGATCCACTCGACGACCTGCGCCTGCTCATCGGCGCTAAGCGGACGAAACGGAGGCGACCAGCCGCCTACGATTTGCAACCCTGAGAAACGCTCGCGCAGACGCGTTTCAAGCAGCTTCAATGCCTCATCCGAGCGCCCGCCGTACAGGTAGATCGGCGTGCCCTCACGAGCCGCATGAGCGCAGTAGGCGGCCATCAGGTCTGGCCCGTAAACGCGGGTGGCGCGCGCATGGCCGAGCAGGCGCAGCGCCCACACCAGCGGTTGCCCGTCGGGGACAGCTAGCGTCGCCGCGAGCACGGCGCGCATCGTCGCGGGATCGTCGCGGGCCGACATGACCAGGTTGACAGCCGCTGCCGTCAACCAGCCGCGCGCGTCGGCGGCGACCACCGCGTCCATCCATGCGACGACCTCGTCGTAGTCGGAGATCGCCAGGGGCACGCCCAGGATCTCCGCGCGCGCTGGGGGCGGCGGTGCGGGGTTGGGTGGGGCTGACTCGGAGATGGGCGAGGGAAGGGTGGGTGCGCGACGGGCGCGGGCGAAAGCCCTTGGCGTATGGCAGAGGCCCGGCAATTGGTCGAAAGCCTATCCGTGGATTGTGTCGACTCGTGGAGGCGACCGATGGAACAGGTTGGATGATCCGCACAATTCGCAATCTTCGTGGTCGCGGGCGCGCATGAGCCCTTCGCGCCTGAGCCGCTATCGCGCCGAGCGTCTGCTGCGCAAGGACTTCGCCGGCCTGCGCGCGAAGGTGCTCGCGATCGTGCGCGGGCAGCTGCTCGCCAAGGGCATCGCGCTCGACCCGGCCGACCTGGAGGCCTGCTACGCCCAGGCCTGGCACGGTCTCTACGCGACGGTCTCCGAAGGCGAGGAAGTCGAGAACCCCTCGGCCTGGCTCGTGCTAGTGACGTTTCGCCGCGCGATCGACGAGTATCGCTCCGCGACTCGTGCCGGGGTTGTGGATGGAGGGGAAAATAGTTCGTACCCGTCGAGATTCGACGCCTCCAGCACGGACCTCGCCTCGGAGCTGGACGACCGCGCACGCCTGCGCCATGTCTTCGAGGCGTTGCGCTCGCGCCTCTCCGCGCGGGAGTGCGAAGCCGCCTCGCTCTGCTACCTGCAGGGCCTCTCACGCGCCGAGGCGGCCGCACGCATGGGTATCAGCGAGGCGCGCATGGGCAAGCTGATGGAGGGCTCAGGCTCCGGGCGGCTGGGAGTCGCCGGCAAGGTCGGGGAGCTGCTCGAGACGATCAAGGCGGGCGGCTGGTGCGAACAGCAGTCCTCGCTGATGCGCGCCTACGCCTTCGGCATCCTCGACCCCGACGGCGAGCGCCACGCCCTGGCCATGGCCCACTGCCGCGAGTGCCCGGCCTGCCGCGCCCACGTGGCCTCGCTGCGTGGTCTGGCCTCCGTGTTGCCGCTGCCATTGCTACCGAGGTTGGCGGCGGCCGGCGGGTCAGCAGCGACGGCAGCCGCCGGCACGAGGGTCGCGTTCGGGGGAGCCGCAAACGGCGGCTGGAGCGGCGTCGCGGGCTCGCTCACGGCCAAGCTCGCGGTCACGGCGATAGTGGTCGTGGGCGCCGGCTATGCGGTTCTAGGTGGCCATGCCCACGCCAGTCAGACCGGCCATGCCGCACGGCTCGCACAGGCGCCGTCGCCCGCGTCGAGCGCAACGGCTGTGCTCCCGCAAGCTCCATTTGCGCTGTCCCCCGTGCGCACACGCGGGGCTAGGACGAGGCCGAGGCAGAGCCCTGCCAAACGGCGCCACCAACGCTCGGCGCGGATTCATGGCAAAGCCGACGTCGAAGCCGCGGCGCGCGAGTTCGGACCCGAGCGGATAGGCCCGGCGCCGGCTCCGCCAGCGGCGCCCACCACCAGCTCCCAGGCCGGCGAATTCGGCTTTGAATAGCGCGCTGCGCCAGACATCCGAGATTCAGCTCCACCCGGGCCAGCGCCCCGTCGCCCTGCCCAGCTCAGCCAAAACTCAGGCGCGCGGGAAGACCTGCGTCAGTCGCTTCATCGCCAGGGGGTTGCCGCGGGGGCGCAGCTTGCCGCTGGCCACGGCTCTCAACGGGTCGAGCCGTTCGCCGACGATGTCCACGAAGTCCTGGTAGGACACCTTCAAACGCAGGTCCGGCTTGTTCGCCGTCCCCTGCTCGACGGTGCTCGAACCGTTGTCCACGCGCAAATACCACGCGGCTACGTCCGGGTCGGTGAACTCCCACTGGAAGGTGGTCGGCCGCTTGAGCCCGTGCTCGGGGTTGACCTGGCGGCGGATCGTGTCGAACAGCAGCGCCACCGTCTCGGGATCGCGCTTGCTGGGACCCTCGCGCACGCCGATCACGCCCGCCTTGGCCAGTTCGCGACCGCGCTGGGAGATCTCGATCGGCTCGAGGCCCGGCGGCAGCAGCGGCGGCCCCGGCAGCGTCTCCGGGGCAAGTCCGGCCGAGCGCAGCTTGGTCGTCATCGACGTCAGCCCTTCGACCCCAACCTCGTCGTAGGTCGCCCCGAAGACGGTGATGTAGCTTTCGTCCCAGCCGGGCGGCATCAGCACCTGCGCGGTGTAGCGCGTCACCTCGTGCAGCAGTTTGGCCACGGCCTTGGGCACGCCGACGGGATCTTCGCGCTTGAGGTCGGCCAGCAGCTTCACGCCGAAGCCGATGTGGCGCTGCTCGTCGGCGGCGATGTTCTGCATGCCGGCACGGAAGGCGGGAAGCACGTCGCGCTCTTCCAGGTAGCTGCAGATGAAGTGCTGCCCAGGCTGGGCCAGCGACGCCTCGATCACGACGTGGTAGAGCGTGACTGCGGCGGCAAGCTTCGCGGGCGAGCGATCCTTGCGCAGCTCGTCGGCCATCGTGTCCAGCCGATCGAAGATCTTGCGAAAGCCAGGCGTCAGCTGTGGCTTGATCGCCTCCAGCCCGCTTTTCATCGAGCCGCTGCCGATCCCGCACACCTCCTGCATGAAGCGCTTGAAGAAGACGGCATGACGAGCCTCGTCCACCTGCTGGGTCGTGAGGAAGTACTTCTGCTCCTCGCGCGGCGCCGCGTCGATGTAGGGCGAGAGGTTGTCGGCGACGGCGTCCTCGCCCCAGAAGAACAGCGCGTAGTTCCAGAGCGCGGCCTGGCGCTCGAAGTCGGTGAAGCGCTCCTGCCACTGCTTGGCGTCCTCTGTGAAGTCGAGCTCGGTAGCGCTCCAGTTGCCACGCTCCCAGCGCGCATACAGATCCTCGTAGGAGACGGCGTCGACTGGCAGGCTGCCGATGTTTTCGCTTGCCGGGAATGTAGCTGTGCTCGCCATGTACTTGCTCCTCTGGGACGTGGATTTGGCTGGACAGCCAGTCCTTGGAAATCTAGCGGAAGATCGACCGATCCGTGGGGGAATCGGGCATCACGACGAATATCCTCACCACGATGACGCGATGGCCGAGTGTGTCGCTGCGCGAGACGCCGGCCACGGTCCCGGCGCTGGCGGCGATCGTGCTGTTCGTGGTGTGGGCCACCAGCCAGGCGGCCTATCCGCTCACCCATTGGGCTCCAGGAGCGTTGATCGTGTTGGTGCTGCTTGCGATCGCCCTCCTGGCGGCGCCGCTGCGCTTTGCCGAGGTTCCCGTCGCCGTCAAGCTGGCGCTCGCCTGCCTGGCGGCCTACACCGCACTGAGCTTCCTTTCGATCCTATGGGCAGCCGCGCCGGCCGAAGCGTGGGAAGGTGCCAATCGTACGCTGCTCTACCTGCTCGTGTTCGCGCTGTTCTCGCTGTGGCCGCGCCGGGGCGGGAGCGCTGCGCTGCTGCTCAGCCTGTGGACGCTTGCGCTGACCGGGCTCGCCGTCTATGTAGCGCTGCGCTTGGACCTTGCCGGCGGCAGGAGCTTCGAAGCACTGTTCTCGGGAGAACGCCTCGCTTATCCCGTGGGCTATCCAAACGCCACGGCCGCGCAGTGGCTAATGGCCTTCTGGCCGGCCTTGCTGCTCGCGCGCGGCGAGCGTCTGCCGTGGCCGTTGCGCGGTTTGTTGGCCGGCGGCGCGGTCGTGCTTGCCGACGTAGCCCTGTTCAGTTTGAGCAGGGGCTCGTTGTACGCGACGCCGGTGATGATCGTTTTGGTCTTCGCGCTTGTGCCGCAGCGACTTCGCACATTTGCTACGGCGGTACCGGTCGCGCTGGGTATCGCCGTGACTGCTCCGCTGACGTTGCACGTGGGCGACCGTATCCGCGCCGGACAGAGCGCCCACGCAGCCACGCACACCGCAGTTCTCGCGATGTTCGCCGCGGCGTTGCTCGTCGGCCTGGTAGTGGCTGCAGGCGCGGCTTTCGAGAGCCGCCGGACCGTCTCGCCAGAAGTGGCCAGGGGGTTGCGCCGCGGTGTCGCCGTCGTTGCTTTGGCGGCGCTGCTCGCGGTCGTCGTGGGCGGCCTGGCAGTGGCAGGGAATGGGGTGGGTGGGAATCCCATAACTCGGGTTCGTAACGCCTGGGACAGCTTCAAGGGTGGCTATACCACCGAAGCGCCCAGTAGCAATCGCTTGCTCGGTGGCCTAGGCAGCAACCGCTATGACTTCTATCGCGTGGCGCTAGACGAATTCGTCGCACACCCAGTGCTTGGCATCGGCGCCGACAATTTTGCCCAGCAGTATCTCCTCCACAGTCGCAGCAACGAGACGCCGCGTTATCCGCACAGCGTCGAGCTGCGTACGCTGTCGCAGACGGGTCTCCTCGGCGCTTTGCTGGCCGTTGTGGGCCTTGGTGCGACGCTGCTGGCCGGCTGGCGCGCGATGCGCCGCTCCGACCCCCTGGCGCGGACGGTCGCAGCTGCCGCGCTTGCCGGCTTTGCCTACTGGGCTGTCCATGGCTCGTTCGACTGGTTCTGGGAGTTCGCAGGTCTCGGCTCCTGTGCGTTTGCGCTACTCGGTATCGCCTGCTCGCTGACGGGGTCTTGGGCTGTCCAAAAGCGGGATGCCCCCCGCGTGCGCGGGGGGCATCGAGGTTTGGGGAGAGTCGACGACGCTCCGGATGGGCCTGCCCAGAACGCCCTCTCGCAAGGACCATCCATGCAGGAGGGCAGGCGGATACGCAGTGGTGCGGCTGTCCCTTTGGCATTTGCCACGGTCGCCGCTCTGCTGGCTCTGGCCGCCGCGGCCTCCTTGACTGCCCCCTGGCTGAGCGAACGTCAAATCCAGAGCGCCGCCCGAATCTGGCCGCGGACACCTCTGACGGCCTACGGACGACTGCAGGAGGCGGCCAATCTCAACCCCTTGAGCGATCGGCCCTACCTCGTGGAAGGAAGCATCGCGCTGCGCTATGACGACCTGACTCGGGCGCAGAAGGCCTTCTCGCAGGCACTCGTGCGTGTGCCCGACGACGCCTACGCCGCGCTCGAGCTCGGGGCGATCGCCTCGCAGTCGGGGCAGCGAGCGCGCTCGCTCGTGTTGCTCGAAAGAGCGGTACGCCTCGACCCGCGCGATCCGCTCGCTCGCGAAGCTCTGGCCACCGCGCGCGCTGGCGGGCGGGTGAGCGTGCAGGCGCTGAATCGCTCAATTCTGCTCAAGGCTGAGCAACTTGCGTAAACATCTTGGGTTTGCGGGTTAGTTGACTATGTAATCCGCGCTGGCTTCGCTAGCGTGTGATCGACTCGGCCGATTCGAGCGAAATAGCTCGAGGGCGCGTCGGCCGGCCCAAAAATCGAACACCATCGGGACCGATGGCCTGATCCATAGAGCAAGGAGATAGGCAAGGAGAGCAGCCGTCGCTGCTCACGCCGATGAAAGGAACCCAAGGTTGGGAGCGACTCGCAAAATATGGATCTCATTGGCTGTGCTCCTCGTGAGCGCGATGCTTGTTCTGGCCCCCACAGAGGCATTCGCCGGTAGCCCGCTGCTGAGTGGCTACGGAGGCCCCGGTGCGGGCGAACAGGCAATTCTCGGCTCGACGCTGATCGGGGGTTCCCGGGGTGGGGGCGCGAGTGGATCGTCGGGCTCGGGCGGCTCAGGCGGAGGGAACCTTTCCGGCTCGGCGGGAGCGGCGACGAGCGGTAGTGGCGGGACGTCCTCGACCGGCTCTGGATCGGACCACGGCTCGAAGGTAGGCGCCGCGAATGCCGGTTCGGGCTCGGGCTCGCTAGGCCGTGCTTCCAAGGGCGGGGCCAGCTCGCGCACTCCGCGAAGCGGGCGAGCGACGGGCGTCCCCGGCGGTTCAGTGAGCGCCTACGTGTATCCGACTTCACAAGGCTCTATTCCCAGCGCATCCCCTTTGTCCGGCATATCCAGCGGTGGTGTGCTCCTACTAGTCGGGATCCTCGCCACGCTTGGGCTCGTGGCGGTGCTCACACTGCGGCTTTCCCGGCTACAGAGCTGACGTCGAGCGACCGATAGACCACTAGGACGCCCCCTCGAGCTCCCGCTTCTATGGATATTTCACGCCAGACATCCACCTCGCTCCCGCTGACAGGCCAGCTGCCTGTCAGGCGCGATGCGCCCTTCCCGCACAGCCTGCACCGCGGCGCCTTCAAGGGACCGTTGCAGTGGCTGCTGGAGGGAGTTGGCTGGAATATCTTCCGCCCCAGCGTCGACCTGCTGCTGATGTACGTGGGCGTCTTCGTCGCGCTCGGCGGCGTCGGCTCTGCCTTCTCGGTTTCGGCCTTGCAAGCTCCACTGCTGGTACTGCCACCCGTCGCCCTGCTGCTGCTGTATCTGCGCGGCCTCTACCGCTCGCGCCTGCGGGCGCTGCTGCTCGACGGGGTTGTGCCGGTCGTCAGTGCCGTGTCCGTGGGTGCAGTCGCCGTGGCAATAGTCGGCGTGACGGCCAACGGCAAGATGCCAAGCCAGGATGACTGGCTCGGGGCTTGGCTGTTCGTATTGCTCGGCCTAGGCCTCAGTCGCTTCTCGCTGACACTCACCCAGCGCTTTGCACGCAGTCGCCGGCTGGTTGGCAAGCCCGTGCTGATCATGGGCGCCGGCCTCGTCGGATCTCAGGTCGCGCGTCGCCTCGACCACCATCCCGAGTACGGCTTGGCGCCAGTCGGCTTCCTCGACGACGACCCGCGTTCGATCGCCGAGGTCGGCGGCCGCGACGTGCCGGTGCTCGGCACCGCCGAGGATCTCGACAAGATCGTCGAGCGCACCGGTGTTCGCAATTTGATCGTGGCGTTCTCCTCCGTCGCCGACGCGCGCATCAGCCGCTTGATCCAGCGCTGCCAAGAGCTCGGCATCGAGGTTTCCGTCGTGCCGCGCATGTTCGACACGATCAACGACCGCGTCGGCTACGACACGGTCGGCGGGCTGCCGCTCCTGTCCTTCTCAGGTGTCAACCCCAAGGGGGTGCAGTTCGCGATCAAGCACGTGATCGACCGCCTCTCAGCGACACTGCTGCTGATCGTGCTCTCGCCTGTGATCGCGCTTGCCGCGCTCGCCGTGCGCGCCAGCTCCCGTGGTCCCGTGCTGTTCCGCCAACGCCGTGTCGGCCGCGACGGCACCGAATTCGATCTCTACAAGTTCCGCTCGATGCGCTTCGACGAGCTTCCGGTGGCCCAGCCCGTGGGTGCCGTGATCGGCGCGGCTGACGTCGAGGGCATGCTTCCGGTTGACACGGCCCCGGGCGGCGTCGAGGATGGCCAGGATCGCCGCACGCTCGCGGGACGCATCCTGCGCCGCACCTCGGTCGACGAGCTGCCGCAGCTGCTCAATGTGCTGCGCGGCGAGATGAGCCTGATCGGGCCGCGCCCCGAGCGCCCAGAGTTCGTCGAGCTGTTCGGCCGTGACATCGCCCGTTACGGAGATCGCCACCGCGTCAAGTCTGGCATCACCGGCTGGGCGCAGGTGCACGGATTGCGAGGCCAGACTTCGTTGGCCGAACGCGTCGAGTGGGACAATTACTACATTGCCCATTGGTCCTTGGCGCTCGACTTCAAGATCGCGCTGCTTACGCTGGTGGCGCTGTTGCGCAACGCCGACTAGCCGATCTGGGACAAGACCTCAGATGCTGGCGCTGGCCGCTCTGGCTGTACCCAGCCAGTACTGGAACACGTTGACCCGCAGGTTCGTCCCAAGTACTCGTGGCAACGTCAGCGAATAGCGATTGAAGCGGTTGAGCGTGAACTGGGCACGGTAGACCGGGTGCCCGCCTTTGAACGCTTCCAGTTGTAGGTAGTCGCCGACTGGTCCCGATCCGCTTGCCTGGACGCCGCCGCCATGACGGCGCAGGTGCACTGTCACGGGACTCGCCTTGCCAAAGGGCGAGACGAGCACGCTGCGCAGCGCCGCAAACGCAGGCTTGCGCGCACCGGTTTCGCTGAGCACACCGAATTCTTCGCTGCGTGAGCCCTGTAGCGAATACAGCATCTCGGCGGCGATCCACGGTGTCCGGGCCGTCTCACGGTAGACGTTGGCAATGTTGCTGGCCTGCGCTTGCTTAGTGACGCACCCCTGTTCCTGTTGGATGCGCTGGCGCGGCCAGCAGCTGCTCCAACCGAACTCGTTCAGCCACAGGGGGGTGTGGTCGCCGTTCTGCAACTGCACTTCGTGCAAGTAGCGCATCGCGCTGAGCACCAGCGTGTAGAAGTGCACGGAAAGCCCGTCGTAATAGCCCTTGATCCCGGCGGCGTAGAGTGCGCGCAGGAAGGCCCCGTTAGAGCCGACGAGCGAGCCCCCGAGGACCGTCACCTGCGGATCGACGCTCTTGACCGCAGGATAGGCTGCGCGCAGTAGTTCAGCGTAGTGCTGGGCCTTGTTTGGCCCGGCGAGATAGTCTTCGTTGGACTGGTCAGGCTCGTTCCAGACTTCGATCGCGGCGAGCTTGGAGCCGTAGCGAGCGGCCACGAACGCCGCGAACGAACCGTAGCTCGCCGGGTTCAACGGTGGCCAGGCTTGTGCCTTGCCACCGTTGTCGGGTCGGCATCTGCTCAGTAGTGGTGCCGGCGCCGAAGAGGCCCAGCAGGGTGTCCACATCGTCAGTGCCACGACCTTGATGCCGGCGGCAGCGGCTTGGTTTACGAGACTGTCGGTGAAAGCCAGAGCCTTAGGTTCGATTTCGCCTTGAGCCGGTTCGAGCGCCGCCCACGGGATTTCCACACGGATCGCGTGAGCATGGAGCGAGCGCGCCCAGGCGATCTCCTGGCTCACTCTTGCGGGCGTAGCGCCGTAAGTGAGGCCAGTCGCATTCACGCCGCCAAGCGGCGGCTCTGATATCGGCGACACCACGCCTTGAGCACCAGTCGGCGCGAATAGAGCGAACAGCGCAGTCGCGAGCGCCGGTGCCATTATCAGCTTGTTGAAGAGCCTCCTCATCTCTCCACGATAGTCGCGCCCGGTATGAGAAATCGCACTTGCAAGTGCGCTTCCAGCTATATGACTAGGCTTTGGCAGGTATGTCACCCACCTGGATCTGGTTGCAGGGCGCGATCGTCGTGTTCGTCGTGATCGGCATGATCATCGCGATCACCAAGCTCGCCTGAAGCTGTGGCCGCCGTGCCCGTCCACGCGGCGGCACACTCCGTCCGGTGATCCCTCAACGTCGGCGCCAGCGAATGCGCTGCGGCCGGCGCTCGCTCAGGGCGGGCGGCTCTGGGCGCGCGGGTATCTCCTCGCCGGCGAGGATTGCCGCCGGCACCGCTTGAGTAAGCCAGTCGGCAAGGTTGGCAAAGCCGGCCTCGGCAAGATCG
>DASYNL010000010.1:0-72034 GCA_036008605.1 Solirubrobacteraceae bacterium
TGCCCCCCAGCAGACTCTTGCCCCCCGGCAGGCCCTTGCTCGACAGCGGACCCTTGCTCGACAGACGACGGCGGCGTCAATGCCGGCGGCGCCGCCGAAAGATCGGATGTGCTCGAACCGGCCAAGTAGGCGATGTTATCCAGCGGTGAAGCCAGATCGCCGGACGACCACGGCACTCACGGCAGCACCATCTCGATGTCATGCTCGGCCAACACGTCCAACACGCGCGGCAACGCGTGCGCCGTCCGTTGCCACGAGCCACGGGCGCTGTAGTCATCGGCATCGTGGAGCAGCAGGATCGAGCCCTGAGCCACATCCTCGGTCACTCGCTCGGCGATCGACTCTGGGGTGGCGCGCGCCCGCCAGTCGCGTCCCCAATGGCTCCATAGCAGCGTACGCCTGCCGGCACTCCGCGCTAGCCGTAGGGCGCTTGCATTGAGGATTCCGTAAGGCGGCCTGTACAGAGCGGGCGATACCCCCGTGGCGTCCTCGATCGCCGCCTGCGCCCGGTTGACGTCATCGCGCACCTGCCATGGGGCGAGGCGCAGCAGGTTGCGATGGCGATGGCAATGCAAGCCGATGGCGTGGCCAGCGGCCACGATCTCCGCCGCGGGCGCCGGGTTACGCAGCACCTGCTCGCCCACGAGAAAGAACGTAGCCAGCGTTCCCCGCTCGGCGAGGACCTCGAGCACGGCCGGTGTGCCCTGCGCATGCGGGCCGTCGTCGAAAGTGAGCGCCGCGCCGCGACCTGTGGCAGTTTCGCTCTCGACTCCGAGTGCTGCGCGCAGCGTCCGCGAATAGAAGGCAAACGCCGGCAAAAGATAGCCTGCCATCGTCACGCTCGCTAGCGCTCCCGCGAGCGGACTGGCCTGGCTGCGATGATCGTTGGGGTAAATGGTCGATCTCATTCTGGGAATCGCGGCGGCCGTGGCCGCGTCGGCGCTCTACAGCCTAGGGGTCGCGCTGCAGGCGATGGACGCCAAGCGCACTCCTCACGCCGAGCACCTGCACCCCGCACTTGCCCTCAACCTGCTGCGTCGCGCGCGCTGGCTGGCTGGTACCGGGCTGTCGATGCTTGGCTGGCCGCTGCAGGTCGTGGCGCTGCTGCTGGTCTCGCTTGTGATCGTACAGCCGACGATGGCCGTCGGCCTGCTCGTGCTGCTGTTCTTTGGCGAGCGCATGCTCGGCGAGCGTGCCGGACGGCGCGAGCACCTTGCGATGCTCGCGATCGTGGTCGGCGTCGCTGGTATTGCAGCGTGCGCGCCTAACCGCAGCACGGGGCACCGCAACGACCTGATCGTCACGGTCGTGCTTGTCGGGCTCGGGCTGCTTACGCTGCTGCCATATGCGGTCAACCGTGTGCGCCGACCGGCCGCATCGCTGACGATGGTGGCCGCGGGTCTTGGCTATGCCTGGAGCGGTGTGGCGACGAAGCTGTTCTCCGACGACCTCTCCCGGGGGCGCCTGTGGTTCGCGGCCGCATGGGGACTCTCGACGGCAGGGGCCTCGGCGGTGGCGGCGCTCAGCGAGATGAGCGCTCTGCAAATGCGCCCGGCGATCCAGGTCGCGCCCGTGGTGTTCGTCACTCAGACGATCGTGCCGGTGATACTCGCGCCGCTTCTACTCGGAGAAGACTTCAGCTCCACCCCGCTCGGCGGCATACCGCTCACGATCTCCTTGGCCGTGCTCGTGTCCGGCGCTGCCGCGCTTGCGCGCTCGCCGCTCTTGCTGGCCTTGATGGAAGGCGAGGCCGTCAGCGAGCCCAGCGGCTCCACCGAGAGGCCCTCCGAGCGCAACCGCGAGACGATCCGCTCGACGCCGGCAAGCGACGAGGCGTCGCCGTCCACCGACACCACCAGCACATCGCCGGCACGCATGCGTCCATGAGGCATCGGCCCGGGCGCGTTCAAGCGTTCTGAGCCAGCGACTGGAATCGCGCCGGCGGTGCGGGCGAGTACCAGTTGGCCCACCGTTAGGCCTTTCGGCGGCTGCAGGAAGTAGAAACGATGGCGCAGACCGAGCGCGTGTGCCTGCGAGCGCAGCGCCCCGCGCGTGCGCACCCAGCGGAAAGGCGAGCCTGAGTGGGGTAGTTCGGGCAGGAGTTCGTCGTGGTGGGAGCGCAACTGGACGATCGTGGTGGACGCGTCCGCGCCGTTGTCGGCGAACGACGCGCGGATACCGGCGCCCGCCAGCTCGCTTGCGATCAGCGTCACCTTGCTAGCAGGGGCTTGCACCACCAAACCCACCTCTGGCGTAGAGGTTTCCACGCGCTTGAGCGCGTGCCCTCCTAGGAACAGCGCGGCAAACGCGGTTACCTCGTCGGTGGACATCAACCAGGTGCTCACCACCAACAGCAGCGCCATCTGCGTGACGAACGCAATCATGCGCAAGCGCCACAACGGGATCGGACGTACGCGGTGGGGAGCGTCGAGTACGAGATCCACCGCCGCCGGGTCGAGCCGCTGGCCGACGGGTGCAGGTTCGCTCGGGTGGATCCCAACACCCTCGTCCACCTGGATATGTCTGTCTGTGATGCCTAGTCCTTCGACACCATCGGCCAACTCTGGGGCGGCGATCGTGTTCTGGCCGGCGACTGCCAGCAAGCCCTCGCGCGGATGCTCGCCGCGGCCACGCAACGCGTGGTGTTCGGCAAAGCTCGCCTGCACATGCTCGCTCAGCTCATCTGTGTCGTTGGCAAGCCGCAGCAGACCAAGATCGGCCATCGCACGTGTGTTCAGGCGCGCGTGGCCCACCGGCAGGCCGTAGGAGACAACCGGTGTGCCAGTGGCCTTCGCCTCCAGACACGTCACACCCCCCGTTGAGTGCACGAGCGTGTCGGCGGCTGCCAGGATCTCCGGCATCCGTTCGGTGAAGCCGTACACGCGAACCCGCCGCTCGTCAGCGAAATCAGACTCCAGACGCTCGCGCAGCTGCTCGTTGCGCCCAGCTAGACAGACGATCGCGCTCACGTCGGGGATACGGGCGATGGCGCGCACCGCGCCCTCGATGTCCCCCACTCCCCAACCGCCTCCTGAGACGACGACCATGCGGCCCTCTTGTGGCAGGTCGAGCGCTTGGCGGGACTCCATCTGGGGGCGCTCGTCGAGGAACTCAGAGGAGATCAACGGACGCACGAGCTGTGCGCTGCCACGGCCGGCGATGCGCTCAACCGAGCTCATCGACTCGCCGTACATCACCAGGTGGCTGTCGATGCCCGGCTGGGCCCAGAAGAACAGGCCTGTGAGATCGGTGATCGTCGCGACCGTCGGGCAGTGCACCCGCTGCGTGCGTCGCAAGCGCGCGAGCACGACCGTCACCGCCGGGTATGTAGAGACGACGACGTCGGGCTCGTGCTCGGCTATTCGCCTTGCCAGCGGACGCGAGCCGAACAGACACAGCAAGCTGCGCGCCAGCACTCGCACCGGAGCGACGGACTCGAGCAGCCAATAGATCACTGTGTAGGTCCACGGGAAGAAACGCAGTTGCACGCGATAGCCGTCCTCGACGACCGGCTGCAGCAGCGGACCCATCGCCGCAAGCCCGTCGATCACTGTCACCTCTGCCGGCTCAGGGGCACTCTCGATCTGGCGGGCGAGAGCGCGCGCTGCCGCAGCGTGGCCCTCACCGACATCAGCGGAGAGGATCAGCACGCGCTTTGGCCCGGGGCGCCGGCGCGATGTCGGTGTGCGGTGGCGGCGTGACATACAGTTCAAGCCTTGCCCGCCGGTGGACGGAACGGCTTCCTCGCAAGCATGGTGAAGATGCACTCAGCGCAGGCGACATGCAAAGCGTAGCGGCCGTGCCGAACGGTCGCACCTCGACGAACCCGTCCCGGCGTTCTTCGGTGGCATTGCGTGCGCTCGGCGTCGTCGGCCTCGTGGGCGTCGTGGGCGCTGCGTTCGGAGTGGCGGCCGGTGCTGCTGGCAAACCCACGCCCTATGTACCAGCGCGCATAGGGGGTTGGCCCGACTGGCTGAGCGGGCCTCTGCACGGGCTCGGGCTCGGCCTTGACTCCTCTAGCTTTCAGCTGCTTACGCTTGTGATGTGCGCCGGCTATGCGGCCGCACTGCTGTCCGCGCGTGCCCTGCCCGGCAAGGCGATCGCGCTTGCCGTTTTGGCGGCTAACTTGCTGCTGCTGCTCGGACCTCCGCTCATATCCCAAGACGTCTTTGGCTACCTCGAGTTTGCGCGCTTGGGCGTTCTGCACGGGCTGGATCCCTACACCCATGTCGCGGCGGAAGCTCCAACCGACGCTGTCTTTCCCTTCATCGGCTGGCCTTTCCAGCACTCTCCTTACGGACCCCTGTTCACGCTCGGTACCTATCCGTTGGCTTCGCATGGCCTCGGGACCGGACTGTGGTCACTGAAGGGGCTGGCTGTCGCGACCAGCCTCGCGGCAGTCGCACTGACGGCAAGCACGGCAGACAAGATGGGACGCTCGGCGAAGGTCGCGGCCGTGTTCGTCGGCTTGAATCCCGTGCTGCTGGAGCTGGCGGTAGGCGGTGCCCACAACGACACGCTCGTGTTGCTCGTCTTGGCCGGGACGCTGGCACTGGCGGCTCGTGAAACGGCGATGCCCCCCGCGCGCGCGGGGGGCATCGCCGTTCAAACAAACACACAGGCGGAGTTGACGCCGACAAACTCGAAGGTAGGTCATGGTTCGAACGAGCGCGCGGGCGAAGACCGCAAACTGCGCGCGGCGGCCGCCCTGCTTGTCGCCGGGATCGGCGTGAAGGCCTCCGCTGGGCTTGTGCTGCCATTTGTGGTGCTCGCTCCAGCGGCCTGGCGCGAGCGTGCGCGCGTCGCGGGCTGGGCCTGCGGTGCGCTCTTGCTGCTTGCAGTCGTGGCGGTCGTCGGCTTTGGGACGGACGCCTTTGGCTTCCTGGGTGCGTTGGGCGAGCAGCAGCAGTTGATCGCCACTCACAGCCTGCCGGCAGAGACAGCCCGCTGGGTCGGCCTCAGAGGTTTGCCTGCGTGGTGGCGCAACCTGTTCGTCGCCGGCTTTGTGGTTGTGCTGGTGCTCACGCTGTGGCGCACGGCGAAGGGGGCCGAATGGCGCGCCATGGCCGGTTGGGCTACGTTGGCGTTGCTGCTCTCAACAGCTTGGCTACTGCCCTGGTATGCGATATGGGCGCTGCCGCTGGCCGCCCTCGCCGATAGCCGCCGCCTGCGCGTCGCCACGCTCCTCTTTTGTGCCTACGCGATCCTGATCCACCTGCCGCTCGCCGATCCCCTGCTGAGCCCCTCCAGGCACATCGCTCGCCATACCATCTATCCCAACGGGTGGGCGCTCGTCGAGCGTCGTGAGGGGCGAGCAATCCTCCTCCACGCGAACGGTCGAGTGCTCTCCAACGACTACGTCGTACTCGCCGGTCTCCAGGTCGAGCGCTACGCCGCTCTCGATCTCCGCGGACGAAGCCCCGGGGCGTAGACGACGTAGGCGCAGCGCGTCGAGGCGACGGAACTTGAGGATCTCGAGCACGTACACGAGATAGATGCTGGCGGCCACGACCAGCAGTGCCAGGGCCACCATCACGAGTGTCCAGCCTAGGTACAGCTGGCCTTTGTGGTCTGAGTACGGCACGAAGCGTAGCGCCAGCGCGAAGCCGGCGAGCATCAGCGTCCACGTGTACAGGTAGGCGATCGTGCGTCTGCTGGAGAAGCCGATGCGCGCCATGCGATGGTGGAAGTGCTCACTGTCTGCCGCGTAGATCGGACGGCGGTACTTCAGGCGCTTGAGCACCACGAAAGTTGTGTCTAGAAACGGTACGGCTAGCAGGATCAATGGCAGCACGAAAGACACCACGACAGGCTTCTTGACAGCGCCCTCGACAGCCACCACGCCCATCAGCAGACCGAGTAGGTTCGCGCCACAATCGCCCATGAAGCTCGAAGCCGGCGGAAAGTTGTGGATCAGAAAGCCGAGCGACGCGCCCGCCGTGATCGCGGCAAGCACTCCCGGTTCGGCGCGGTCGAGATCGAACGCGATGATCGCGAGCGTGCCAGCTATGATCACGCATACGCCGGCCGCCAGTCCGTCGACGCCGTCGGAGAGGTTGACGATGTTCATCAACACGACCAGTCCAATCACCGTGAGCGCCGGACCCGCGTTCGTGGGACCCGCTTTGGGGAAGTGCAGTTCGCCGACGAACGGCAGCGTGATCACCTTCACGGCGACGCCGAAGTGAACGACGATCACGGCCGCGGCGATCTGACCGGCTAGCTTGACGAGCGGCGGTAGTTCGAAGCGGTCGTCGAGCGCGCCCACGACGGTTATGACCGCGGCCGCGATCAGTACGCCGTGCCACATCTCGGTGCTCGACCCGTAGCCGGCGGGCAGGAAGACCAGCACGGCGACGAGCACGCCTGCGAAGATCGCGAGCCCGCCCAGCAGCGGCGTCGCGCGACTGGAGAGGCCGCGCTCGCGCGGTTCGTCCACGGCGCCGAGCGCAACCGCCAAGCGCATCGTGAACGGCGTCAGCAGCGCGGTCACAGCCACCGCGACGAGGAATGCGTAAAGCGCGTCGAGCTCGTTGAGTTTGGCCATCGGCTCGCGCACAGCATCGCAGGCGCGGGCGTCGGCAGATGCACAGCGAAATGCGATGTCTGCAAACAAGGGGTGTATCCGTACACACAAGTAACACTTAGGTACCAAATCTTTTGGTACCTAAACATCCACCTGTCCTCCAACTTACAGGGGTGTTTTCCGGACATCGGGTTTCAGAGCAACGGACACCCGCGCCAAACACTCCCGCCGCTGGGGATACCCCCACAGAACGGCCATCCCCAGCCATCAAACCCCATATATGGGACCGGGGCGCGCATGCGCGCCCCGGCGGGGCGGCACATGTGCCGCCCCGGACAGCGGCGCATGCGCCGCTGTCAACTACAACGGTGCGCCAAGTCGTTTGATGACGCTAGGCCGCGGCCACAGCGTTCAAATGCTCGTAGAGCGGATAGCGCTCCACGATCGCCTGCACGCGCTCGCCGAGCTCCTGCTTGCGCGACTCGAACTCGGGCGTGAGCGCCGCCGCGACTACCTGGCCGATCTCGGCGAAATCCTCGACCTGTAGGCCGCGCGTGGCCAACGCCGGCGTTCCGATGCGCAGGCCTGAGGCCTCCATCGGCGGGCGCGGATCGAACGGAACCGCGTTGCGGTTGACGGTCACGCCGATCTCGTGCAGTCGATCCTCGGCCTGACGTCCGCTCAGCTCAGGCTCGCAGGCGCGCAGATCCACGAGCGCGAGGTGCACGTCGGTGCCGCCGGTGAGCACATTGACGCCATGCCCGGCATCCAAAAGCTGCTCGGCAAAGATCTTGGCGCCCTCAACCGTGCGGCGCTGGCGCTCGGCGAACAGCTCGCTTGCGGCAATCCTGAGGGCCACCGCCTTGCCCGCGATCACGTGCTCGAGCGGGCCGCCCTGCTGGCCTGGGAACACGGCCGAGTCGATCTTCTTGGCGAGCTCCTCCTTGCACAGGATGATCCCCGCACGCGGGCCTCCGAGCGTCTTGTGGGTGGTCGTCGTGACCACATCCGCGCCGTACTCGACCGGGTTCGGATGCAGGGCCGCCGCGACAAGACCCGCGAAGTGAGCCATGTCCACCATCAACAGCGCTCCGACCTCGTCGGCGATCTCGCGGAAGCGCGCGAAGTCGAGCTGCCGCGGGTAGGCCGACCAGCCGGCCAGCAACAACTTTGGCCGATGCTCGCGCGCGATGCGTGCCACCTCCTCCATGTCGATCCTGCTCGTCTCACGATCGACCTCATAGGCGGCGATGTCATACAGCTTGCCGGACACGTTGATTTTCATGCCGTGCGTCAGGTGCCCGCCGTGAGCGAGCGACAGGCCCATGATCGTGTCGCCCGGCTGCAGCAGCGCGTGGTAGACGGCCGTGTTGGCCTGGGCACCTGAATGCGGCTGGACATTTGCATGCTCGGCCCCGAACAGCGCCTTCGCGCGGTCGATCGCCAGCTGCTCGGAGACGTCCACCCACTCACAGCCCCCGTAATAGCGCCTGCCCGGGTAGCCCTCGGCGTACTTGTTCGTCAGCACCGAGCCCTGGCATTCGAGCACCGCCTGCGGAACGAAGTTCTCCGAGGCGATCATCTCGAGCGTTTGCTGCTGGCGCTCGAGCTCGCCGCGCAGGGCGGCGGCAACCTCGGGGTCCACCTCGGCGAGCGGACGGTTGAAGTAGTCGGGGCTGAGATCGGACATGGGCGCGCTCCTAAAGCTTGTGATCGCTATGAGTGCCCAGGCGCGCGGCGATGATCGCAAAGCCGCTTCCCGATGGTCGATTCCACCTCTCGCGCCAGTCGCGGCTGCGCACTACGAGGCTAGCAGGAGCCAGCCAGCGCCGTTTGGATGGATGCCGCGTCGAGCCCCCCCTCGCGCACAATTCGCCAACGCTCGCTCCGCTCGTACTCGGACAGGTCGATCACGGTGGAGGCGACGCCGGGAAGCTCGCCGCCATCGAGCACGAGATCGACACCTTCGCGCAACTCGCCGGGCACGCTTCGCAGATCGCGCGGATCGGCGCTGCCGGAGAAATTGGCGCTCGACTGTGCCGCGGGCACACCGATAGCGGCCAACGCGGCGAGCGGACCCTCGAGGAGCGGCACACGTAGCCCTAGTAGTCCGGCCCCGCCACCGCCAGGATCGCAAGCCAACGGGAACCGCAGGTTGGGGTTCTCCAGCAGCAATGTCACCGGACCTGGGAGCAGCGCGCCGAGCGCCGCGCGCGTACGCGGCCCCAACTCGCTCAGCGACTCCAGTGCCGGCTCGCGTGCGAAGAACATGACGGCAGACGGCTTGAGTGCCGGCCGCCCCTTGAGCTCGTAGATGCGCCGCAGCGCCGTCTCGCTTTCCGGATTGCAAGCAAGTCCATAGACGGTGTCGGTGGGAATCAGCGCAACGCCATCGCCGGCTAGACATTCCTCCAGGCGCTTGGCGTCGTCGTGTCCGAGGCTCACGATCGCATCCTGCCGAGCGCCTGCTCAATCACGATGACGACGCTCACCGCTTGCCCCAAGCCGAGTCTCTCACGACGGCGACGCTCACTGCTCGCGCCCACGCCGAGTGTCCATTCTCGATCGCGCTGGTAGCGCTCACGCCCGCTCCCCCACTACAACGCGCTCGATCCCAGCGAGGTCGCGCTCGGTGCGTACCGATGGAAAGCCTGCGGCACGCATCAGCTCACTGACCACTGCGGCCTGCCCGGCGCCGACCTCCAGTGCGAGCAGCCGCACAGAGGTGCGCCCTGCTGCTTGGCTGAGCAAGGGTCGAATCGCATCGAGCCCGTCCTCGCCAGCGAACAGGGCGCGGGACGGCTCATGGCGGAGAATCTCAGGCGCGAGCATCGCCCTGTCTCGATCGGGCACATATGGCGGATTGGAGAGGACCGCGTCGAACTCGTCGGGCACGCCCTCCAGCAGGTCGGCTGTGAGCCAGCGCACGTCGAGGCCTAGACGCTCGCTGTTGGCGCGCGCGAGAGCCAAGGCATCTGCACTCAGATCGCTGCCGGCTACCTCCAGATCCGGCCGCTCGTCCTTCAATGCAAGCGCGACCGCGCCGCTGCCCGTGCCGACGTCAAGCACACGCCGGCCCTCTGGCAGGGTGAGGGCGACTTCGACGAGCAGCTCGGTCTCCGGGCGTGGAATCAGCGCCCGGGAATCGCTGGCGAGCTCGAGCCCGCGAAAGTGACGTTTGCCGAGGATGTAGGCGACCGGCTCACGCAGCACAGAGCGGCGGCGGACAAAATCCTGGAACGTGCGCACCGACGCTCCAGCAACGACCAGCTCATCCTCGTCCTGCCGGCCGTTCCCCGACGCGGAGGATGCGCCGGAGCGCACACCTCTAGCGGCCGACGTAGGCATACAGGCAACGTAAAGACGCTCACGCGAGATCCCGAGAGTGTCGGCAAGCAACAGTTCGGCATCGAGGCGCGGCGTTTCGCAACCGGCGGCGCCGATCGCCGTGACGGCGCCGTCAAGCGCGTCGCGGGCCGGGGTTCCACGAGCAAGCGGTCCGACGGGCGAAGGAGACATTTCTGGGAGAGTTGTCTTGCGGGGAGGCCGTGCCCGCGAGATCAGAGGTCCGTCTGGGCCTGCAGGCGAAGGCGCTTCTCATCCGCCTGCAGTGCAGCGGTGAGCTCCTCGAGCTCACCTTCGAGGACCTGGTCGAGGTTGTGCACGGTGAGCTTGATGCGGTGGTCGGTGACGCGACGCTCGCCATAGTTGTAAGTGCGGATCTTCTCCGCTCGATCGCCCGTTCCGACCTGCGAGCGCCGGTCGGCGGCAAGCTCAGACTGCTGCTCTGCCAGAGCACGCTCATACAGGCGGGCGCGCAACACACGCAGCGCCTTCTCTCGGTTTTGCAGCTGGGACTTCTCGTCCTGCATCGACACGACGATGCCCGACGGCTTGTGCGTTATCCGAACGGCCGAGTCGGTCGTGTTGACCGACTGCCCGCCAGGGCCGGAGGAGCGGTAGACGTCGATCTGCAGGTCTGAGGGGTTGACCTCGACGTCGACGTCCTCGGCTTCGGGCAGCACCGCGACGGTTGCGGTCGAGGTGTGGATGCGACCTTGAGACTCCGTCTGGGGCACACGCTGGACACGATGGGTGCCGCCCTCGAACTTGAAGATCGAATAGGCGTTCTCGCCCTTGACCGCGAACGTGTACTTGCCCTCGCCGATCTCCAGTGGCTCGGGCTTGAGACCGACGCGCTCGGCATAGCGGGTGAGCATCCGGTAGACGTCGCCCGCCCACAGCCCAGCCTCATCGCCGCCGGCGCCACCCTGAATTTCGACGATCACGTTCTTCTCGTCGTTGGGGTCGCGCTCGACCATCGCGAAGCGGATCTCCTCTTCGAGCCGCTCGATGCGCTCGCGTGAGGCGCCCAACATTTCACGCAGCTCAGGGTCGTCGCCATCTTCGGCGATCAGCTCCTCCGCGCCGGCGGCATCGTCGCTCGCGTGCCGCCACTGTGCCGCGAGCTCGGCGGCCGGCTCCAGCTGACGATAGGCGCGACCCACCTCGGCGTAACGTTCACGGTCACCGATCACCGCAGGGTCGGTCATCTGCTCGCCGAGCTCGGCGAACCGGGCTTCGATCTGCTTGATCAGCTCCTCGATCATGCCGCCAGTCTATGTGGCCTCACGCAGACCCACCGAGGCTGAGAACCTCTTTCGAGACGATCGGCGCGTCGAATCCGTCTTGGAACAAGTGCGATGCGGCCGGCGCACGGTCGACAGAGCGCTTACGCCACGACCTCCACGCCAACCAGGTCGGCGGCATCCATGCTGCCGGGAGTCTCGAGCTCCAAAACAGCCTCCAGCGAAGCGATCGCGACTTCCAACTGGTCGAGGCTGGGCTCTTGCGTGGTGAGCAACTGCAGCTTCAAGCCTGGCCACATGACAGCTTTGACCCACCGTCGATTGCGGTTGCGTCCGGCGAACTTGATGATCTCGAAGGAGATGCCGGCGATGATCGGCACACCGAGTATGCGCGAGGCGACGAGCAGATACCAGACGGGCAGACCAACCGCTCCGAACACAAAGATCGAGACGACCATCACGATCAGCAGGAAGCTCGTGCCACAGCGCGGGTGCAATCGCGAGAAGCGTTGCGCGTTCGGCGGTGTCAGTGGCAGCCCGGCCTCGAAGCAGGAGATCGTCTTGTGCTCGGCGCCGTGGTACTCGAACACGCGCCGCAAGTCTTTGATACGCGAGAGCAGAACCATGTAGCCAAGGAAGATCAGAGTTCGCACGATGCCCTCGACGATCCAGAACAACGCGGAGGAGTGCAATTGCCCCTTGATCAAGCTGGTCAGGCCGAGCGGCAACAAAAAGAACACCCCAATCGCGAAGACCATCGCGATCACTATCGTGCCTGCCCAGACGCCAGCGCCAATTTCCTGCACGTCCTCCTCTGACTCGCCTTCAGGCAGCTGGGCGTTGGCGGAGATGCCAAGCGCCCTGAAGCCGATCGCAAGTGATCCGCCGAGCGCGACAATCCCGCGCAGGATCGGCAAGCGCAGCCAGCGGTGGCGCGAAAGCGCCGAGGTGAGCGGGAAGGTGACGACCTCTATCTCGCCGAGCTGCTCCAGCTGCCCTTGCTCCTCCTCGCGACCCAGCTCTCCCTCCCGGGTGAGAGCCACCTCCAGCGAGTGCGAAACGTCGTGTGCATCGGCAGTGAAATCGCTTTGGGACCCGGGGTGCTCGTCATGCGACTTCCCGATGCCGGCGTGCGATTCAGAACCGTCTGACGAATGGCCGCCTTCCTGCACGTCGGCGGCAGCGCGCAGCGGCTTGCGCACCGCCACGGCCCAGTGGCGTACGCCGCGCATCATCACTCCCTCGAGCACCGCCTGGCCACCCAGTGGCGCGTCTCGCCTCGCTGTCAGCTCCCCGTCGGGAAGCTGACCTACAGCACTTCCTGGGGCGCTCGGGCTGGGCGAGGGCCGCAGTACCTGTGCGGTCGCGGTCGCCTGGAGGTTGCTCGCCTGCACCCCCCCACCGGCAGCCGGTCGAGAGGACATCGTCTTACTGGGGGCGAGCCTGCGCCTGAGTGCCGCCTGTCTGGGCGCCCAGCTGACGTCCCTTGGCGACCCGGCGTTGGAAGCGCTCTACGCGTCCACCTGTATCCACGAGCTTCTGCCGTCCGGTGTAGAACGGGTGGCAGTTGGAGCACACCTCGACGTGGATCTCCCCCTGCGTGGCGCGCGTCGTAAATTCGTTGCCGCACATGCAGCGCACATGCGCCTCGACGTAATTTGGGTGGATCGAAGCCTTCATCGTCAGAGCATTCTAGCGGCTGACGTGCCGATCAGGAAGTGACCGATGGCGGCGTTTGCGTGACCTGTCCCGCAAGCGTCGGTTGCAGGCAGTGCGACGTGTGCAGTTCGGCGCGCTTGAGCACATGCCCTTTTTCGCCTAGCCAACGGAACTCTACGAAGACCCTGTAGGCCGCCGGAGCGGTGAGCCCGGTGACCTGCTGGACGTACTTGTCGATCTTGACTCCCGGTTCCGATCCGCGCCAGATGCCCAGGTTTGGAGCGGCAATGGTGTGGTATTCGGTTTCGCCGCGCATGCGCTGTTGAAGCTCGATCTTGATCTCCATCCGTTGTGTCGTGCCGGTCGCCACCATCTGCGCGGCGAACGTCGCCGAGCGTTCGCTCTGGACGCTCGAGGTCACGCACTGTTCGACCGTCGCCGAGTAGCCGCTCACCACCGCGGAGGGACTCGTCGTGCTCGTCAGGCCGTCGCGTATGCCTTCCCGCGCGAATGCGACCTGAGCACAGCCAAGCAGCGCCAGCGCGCCTACCAAGGCAAGGAACACCCGCGCGGCTCGCGCATGTTTGCGTCTCATCCCTCTCATTCAAAAGCTTCTAACACCGACGGACCCATGTTGTTTCGCACAAACCCTCTGCAGAAACTCTTTCGTCATAGCCTTCCTGAGCGTCATCGACCAAGCAGGGCAAGGATGCAGTGAGCGAACGCAGTGAGCGAAGTGTGCTTTGCACACGAGCGATCGAGGACGCCGCCATGCGCAGCGTCGATGACGCTCAGGTGATCTGGTAGAGGGGGCCGTCGCCACCCTCTGGCGTCGTCAAGCGACCGCCCTTGGCGGTGATAGCACCGCACTGCACGCAGTTGGTGTAGTTGACGATCACGTCGACAGTGCCAGTCTCGGGCGCGTCCTCAGGAATCTCATACACCCCGGCAGGACACATCCAACGCCAGGTTTCAGCGACCTCGCGCGGGACGCGCTTTTGCACGCGGATGTGGTTGGGCGCGTCGTCGCGGGTGGCATTGCCCGTGATGAACACGCTGGAGAGCTTGTCGAAGGTGTACTTGCCATCGGGCTTGACGTAGACGTCCTTTGTGTTGCCGATGAACATCGGGATCGAGTCGTTGCGGTGCCAATCGGCGCGACCCGGCAGCTTGCCCTTGGTTATCTGCTGGATGCCCGAGAGCGGACCGCCAAGGAACAAGCCCTTCTGCAGAGGCTGGCGCGCGTTGCGCACCTCCCACAGCTCTTTGCCGACGGAGGATTGCTCGATCGCGTTCTCGTAGGCGGAGAGGTCGTGGCTGCCGCGCTTGAGTGCCGCGTGGATCGTCTCGGCCGCGAGCATGCCCGACTTGATGCAGTGGTGCACGCCCTTGAGCGCCATCGTGTCGACCATGCCGCCAGAGTCGCCGACCAGCACCGCTCCAGGCATCGAGAGCTTCGGCATCGACCAGTAGCCGCCACCCGGTAGCGCCTTGGCGCCCCACGCGACACGCTCGCCGCCCTCGAGGATTTTGCGCACGAGCGGGTGGGTCTTGAAGGTTTGCAGCAAGTCGTGCGCAGAGGTGGTGGCGTCGGCGTAGTCGAGCTCGACGACGAAGCCGATCGAGACCATGTCCTCGCCGGTCTTCTCGTTCTTCATCGGGTAGATCCAGGTGCCGCCGATCTGGCCGTACTTGGAGGAGATTTTCAGCGGCCAGGGACCCATCGTGTGGATCAGGCGGTCGAGCGGCTTTGCGACCTTCCATACCTCCTTGACACCGAGCTCCCAGACCTGCGGCTCGCGGCCCTTGGCGAGGTCGAACTCGCGGATCGCGGCTCCCGTCAAGTGCCCCCAGCAACCCTCGGCGAGCACCGTGGCCTGTGCCTTGATGTCGGTGCCGGGCTCGAAGTTGCCGAGCGGCTCGCCGTCCTTGCCGCGGCCCTTGTCGCCCGAGCGCACACCCACGACCTGGCCTTCCTCGACGACGAGTTGCGTGGCGGCTGTCTCGGTGAGGATGTAGGCGCCGGCCTCCTCGGCTTGCTGCTGTTGGTAGCGCGCCAACGCAGAGACGGAGACGACCTCGTTGCCGTGGTTCTTGAATGGCGGCGGCGTGGGGATGCGAAACGACACTTTGGAGGTTGGAGTCATGTAGACCGCCTCTTTGGTGACTTCGCCGAAAGCGAAGCCCTCCTGGCGCCACTGCTCACGGGTCATGTCCGGGAACAGCTCTTCAAGGGCCTTGGGTCGCATAACGGCGCCTGAGAGGTTGTGCCCGCCGCAGGTCTTGGCCTTCTCGACGACCGCCACTGGCACTTCGCCCAAGCGCTCCATCGTCTCTGGGTCGTCAGCGAGCAGCTGCAGCAGGCGGTTGGCGCAGGCCAGGCCGGCGGTGCCGCCGCCGACGATCGCTACGCCGACCTCGATCAGCTCGTCCTCTGGATCGAGGCCGCGCTTGACGAACTCCTTCTGAGTGTCCACGGGCGGCGGAAAGGCCGCGGGCACGACCTTCCCATTTCGAGAGCCGTTATGAGATGACATCGCTTGCCGCTCCTTTTCGCTCACGCATCCGCCCAGATCCCATTGCTACGACGCTTTCTTGGCCTTCACGGCCTCGGTCAGCTTGGGCAGGATCTTGTTGAGATCGCCCACGATCCCGAGGTCTGAGAATTCGAAGATCGGCGCGTTCGAGTCCTTGTTGATCGCGACGATGTTCTCCGAGGACTGCATGCCGACCTTGTGCTGGATCGCACCGGAGATACCGGCCGCCAGATACAGCTTTGGCGAGACCGTCTTGCCGGTCTGGCCGATCTGGGCCGCGTAGGGGTACCAGCCGGCGTCCACGACCGCGCGAGTGGCGGCCACCGCCGCATTGTTGCCAAATGCCGCCGCCAGATCCTCTGCGAGCTGAAAGCCCTCGGCCTTGCCGAGGCCACGCCCGCCGGCGACGAGGATGTCGGCGCCCTCGATGTCGACGTCAGCGCCGCGTTGTTCGCCGCGCGTGACCATCGTGGCCTGCTTGGCGTGCTCGCTCAGCTCGAAGCTGACTGACTCTACGGGCGCTGCACCGGCGCCGGTCTCTTTGATCTCGAACGCGTTGAGGCGTCCGATCACGATGCCTACCTCGGAGCGGTATTTGATCTCAGAGATGGCCGAGTCGCCGAGGATCGGACGCTCGGCGATTAGCTCGCCACCCTCGGCACGTACCGCAGTGACCTCCATCGCCACGCCAGCTCCGAGTCGTGCGGCCAGTCCAGCGCCGATCTCGAAGCCAAGCAGGCCGCCGCCGAACAGGGCGTACTTGTAGTCGCCGCCGGAGATCGCGGCGCCCATCGCGTCGACGACCGGCTGTGCGAGCCCTTCGGGACCCTCGGCGATCAATACCTTCTTGGCACCGTAGTTGCCGAGCGATCCCGCCAAGTCCTGCGGGACGCCTTCGCCGACGAGGATCACGTGCGCCTCACCGCCAAGCTCGCCAGCGAGCTTGGCGCCCTCTGAAACTGCACCAAGTGAGTTCTTGTTGATCGCGCCTTCGTAGTGGAGCGCATAGACCAGGATGTTTGCCATCTAGATCAGCTTCCTCTCGTCGAGCCAGGACACGATCTTTTCGACCGTCTCGGCGGTGTCTTCATCCTCAATGATCTCGCCCGCGGCCTTAGCCGGAGGAGCCTTCGCGGCAATCCACTGGGCGGCGGAGTTCTCGCCGCCGACCTTCGAGGAGTCAACGCCGACGTCCGCGGCGGTGACCGTGTCGAGCGGCTTCTTCTTGGCACCCATGATCGCCTTCAGCGACGGGTAGCGCGGCTCGTTGATGGCATCGCCGACGGAGATCACGGCAGGCAGCTTGATCTGCACCGTGTCATAGCCGTACTCGGCCTGGCGCTCGCAGCGCAGAGAGTCCGCGGCCACATCCATCTTGATGACCTGGGTGAGCGAGGGCATGCCGAGGTGCTCGGCCACGACCGCGCCGATCGTGTAGCACTCGCCGTCGTCTGACTGCTGACCGAGCAGCACTAGATCTGGTTTCTCGCGGTCCAGGGTCTGGGCCAGAGCGTAGCCGGTGGCAGCCACGTCCGAGCCGGCAACCGCCGGATCGGAGAGGTGCACGGAGCGGTCTGCACCAAGCGAGACCGCCTTGTGCAGTGCGCGCACGGCGCTCTCCGGACCCATGGTCACAGCCACGATCTCCTCCACGGGGGCGACGCCGCCCTCGCGAACCTGCATCGCAGCCTCGATGGCGTGCGTGTCATAGGGGTTGAGGTTCTTCTCCCCGCTGCGGTCCATGCGCCCCGTCGAGCTATTGATGCGCTTCTCGACGGCGGCGTCCGGGACCTCCTTCACCAGGACGCAAATCTTCATTCAGCTACTCCTTAGGGGGTGTCGATGGGGCAATCCTACCTCAGTTGACTGACGAGTCAATCAGCCGTCCCCGCAGGGGCGGCGCCCACGTCATCGTGACGCGAGCCTAAAGACATGATGCTGGCGCGAGTCTGGCACTTATTGGGCGCTGCGAGCGACGGTCGCCTCGCGGATGAAATCAACGATCGCCTGGGTGGGCGCGCCGGGCGTGAAGACCTCGGCCACACCGAGGCTCTTCAGCTCGGGGATGTCTTCCGCTGGGATCGTTCCGCCAACGGTCACGACGACGTCGTCGATCGACTGCTCATGCAGCAGCTCGACCACACGTGGCACCAGGGTCATGTGGGCGCCGGAGAGGATCGACAGGCCGACCGCGTCGGCGTCCTCCTGGATCACCGTCTCCACGATCTGCTCGGGAGTCTGGTGCAGCCCGGTGTAGATGACCTCCATGCCTGCGTCGCGCAGCGCACGCGCGATGATCTTCGCGCCGCGGTCGTGGCCGTCGAGGCCGGGCTTGGCCACGACGACGCGGATCTTAGGGTGGGCGGGACCCGTACCGGCCATCTCAGACCTTGATGATGATGGCGTCGCCCTGTCCGCCGCCGGAGCAGATCGCGGCGCAACCGTAGCCGCCGCCACGACGGCGCAGCTCATAGACGAGCGTGCCGATGATGCGCGCTCCGGACGCCCCGATCGGGTGTCCGAGGGCAACGGCGCCGCCGTTGACGTTGACGCGGTCCTCGTCGATGCCGAGCACGCGGATCGAGTTGAGCGTGACCGAGGCGAAGGCCTCGTTGATCTCCCATACATCGATGTCCTCGGCTTTCAAGCCGGCCTTCTCCAACGCCTTCTTCGCGGCGGAGGCGGGGGTGCGAGCCAGGTAGGCAAACTCGTCGGCGGACTGGGCATGAGTCACGATCTCAGCCAGGACCTCCTTGCCGTTGGCGGATGCCCATTCATCGGAGGCAACCACGAGCGCGCCGCCGGCGTCGTTGACACCGGGTGAGTTGCCAGCCGTGTGGGTGCCCTCCTTGCCAACGAGTCCCGGGAGGGAAGCGAGCTTCTCCAGGGATGTATCGCGCCGGGGGGCCTCGTCGACCTCGACGGTGGCGTCGCCCTTCTTGCCTTTGATGGTGACTGAGACGATCTCTTCGGGCAGGCGGCCCTCATCGGTTGCCTTGAGGGCCAGCTCGTGCGAGCGCAAGGCCCAGCGGTCGAGGTCGGCTCGTGTCAGCTCGAGCTCATCGCCGACCTCGGTCGCCTCGACGAACATCTGCTTGCCGGAGAAGGGATTGGTGAGGCCATCGTGCACCATCGCGTCGAGCGCCTTGACGTCGCCCATACGAAACCCGAAGCGCGCGCCCGGGAGCAGGTAGGGAGCCTGGGACATCGACTCCATCCCCCCGGCAACGCCAACCTGCACATCGCCTGCGCGAATCGCCTGGTCGAGGATCACAGTGGCGCGCACGCCCGAGGCGCACACCTTGTTGATCGTCTCCGAGGAGACCTCCTTGGGGATTCCGGCCTTGATCTGAGCTTGGCGAGAAGGGATCTGACCTTGACCTGCCTGTAGCACTTGACCCATCACGACGTGCTCGACCTGGGCGGGCTCGACGCTCGAGCGCTCGAGGGCGGCCTCGATCGCGATCGCGCCGAGCTCGGTGGCGTCGAGCGTTGAGAGCCCTCCCCCCATCTTGCCGATGGGCGTGCGCGCGGCACCGAGGATCACAGTCTTAGGCATCGAGGCGATTCTCCTAATTTAGATTTGGTCCCACCCGGCCAGCTTGCGGCCTAGGCATGGCAATCCTACCGGGCCGCTGGCAGCGGGTACGTGACGTTAGGCACATCTCGCGCGTCAGGCCATCGCCATCACGAACACCAACCGCTAAACATCTGAAGACTCCTCAACCGACGGCCCGGTATCGTGCTCGGATCGTGAACGTGTCGTGGACCACAGATCCAGCCCAGCAGACGGCGGCCGACACAGTGGCGATCGGCCTCTTCGAGGGTGAACACGCCCCCACGGGCGCACCCGAACAAGTCGGCGAGCTGCTCTCAAGCGGCGAGGCACGCGCCTCGTTCAAGTCACTCGGGTTGACGCACGCCGAAGGCAAGCGCTGGCTGACCGTTGGGCTTGGCGCACACGAGGATTTCACTGCCGAGCGGGCTCGCGTAGCGGCGGCCGTCGCTCGCGAGCGTGCGCGAGAGCTCTCTACAAAGGTGCTCTGCTGGCAAACGCCTGACGCTCAGCAGGACGTCATCGCTGCGCTTGTCGAGGGGACGGGGCTAGCCGACTACAGTTTCGACAGTCACAAGTCCTCGCCAAAAGGCATCCAAACGGGCAACCCCCATGAGGGGGGACAAGCAGGCAAGGAAACCTCGGACGCGAAGCCAAAGCATCTCGACGGTTTGATCGTGGCGGGCAACGGCGATCTGGCGGCTGTTGTCGAGAACGCACGGATCGTGTCCGAGGCCGTCAGCGAAGCACGCGACCTGCAGAACCGGCCGGCCAACGACCTGACCCCAACCGCCTTGGCCGAGCACGCACTCAAGCTCGGTGAGGAGATCCAGCACCTGTCTGTCGAAGTGGAGGGACGCGACGGCCTTGTGGGTCGCAAAATGGGCGCGTTCGCGGCGGTCGCACAAGGCTCCGATCAGGAGCCAGCGTTGATCACGATGCGCTACGAGCCACCGGGTGCTTCCGGCTCCCTGCTGGGTTTCGTGGGTAAGGCTGTGACATTCGACAGCGGTGGCATCTCGCTGAAGCCCGGGGCGAAGATGGCCGAGATGAAGTTCGACATGTCCGGTGGGGCGGCAGTGATTTCGGCGTTGGCCGCGATCGCTCGGATCGGGCTTCCAGTGCGGATCATTGCCGTGATCGGCGCCACGGAGAACCTGCCGAGCGGACGCTCGGTCAAGCCCGGCGACATAGTGACGGCGTCCAACGGCAAGACGATCGAGGTCAACAACACCGACGCCGAGGGCCGACTCGTGCTGGCCGACTGCCTTTGCCACGCAATCGCGTCAGGCGCCGAGCAGGTCGTGGACCTGGCGACGCTCACCGGCGCGGTCATCATCGCGCTCGGCTCGACCTATGCCGGCTTGATCTCCAATGATGATGCTTTTGCCGCACAGGTGACCGAGGCCGGCGACCGGACCGGTGAGATCGTGTGGCGGCTGCCTCTGCACGAGGAGTACGACGAGCTCGTCAAGGGGAAATACGGCGATCTCGATAATGCGCCTGAAGGACGCAAGGCGGGCACGATCACAGGCGCGACGTTCCTGTCGAACTTCGTCGGTGACACGCCCTGGGTGCATCTGGACATCGCCGGCTCGGCCTGGGATCTCGGACGAGCCTATGCGCCCAAAGGTGCCGCCGGCTACGGCGTGCGTCTGTTGGTCCAGTTGGCCCAGTCCCATCGCGCCTAGCAGCTTCCCTTTTAGCTGTTCCGCGGCGTCCACCCTTTCTACTACGACGTGGCCAGTCGACACGCGGGCCTCGGCTGCTTGTCAAGCAGCCCGTGGCAGACGCGCTACGCGACTCGAGTCGGCAATCCGTCGCTGCGCATGTAGCCACCCAGACGACTGGTCACAGCCGCCCAGGCCTCCCCACGAGGGTCGATGTGGGCACGGTGTCTGCCGGCCTCACCCTCGATTTCGACCAGCTCGACCGTGCCACCAGCCGCGCGCTCCGCGCGCTCGTATTTGCGACTCATCTCGACAGACACCGTCTCGTCCGCGGTGCCGTGCACGAGCAACACGGGAATGCCCAGCGGCACGTGCGCCATCGGATCGGCGACGGCGTAACGCTCGGGGAGATCCTCGGGACTACCTCCCATCAGGCCCTTGACGGGACCCTGCGGGATCCTGTGATAACCATCGGCCAGATCGCATACCCCCGCCTGTGAGATCACGCGGCGCACACGAATTGGCGCCGGGGTACCCGGTGCGCCCAGCGGGAGCTTCGCACGACCGGCCGCCCATAGCGCGAGGTGGCCACCGGCGGAATGGCCAAGGATGCTCACACGCTCCAGGTCGATCGGAGCGTCAAGCGTCGCGAGGTGATCGATCGCGGTGGCCACGTCCTCGAAGGTCTCAGGCCAACCGCCGCCGTCGCCCACGCGGCGATACTCGATGTTCCACACCGCCCAGCCGCGACGCATGAGATCGCCGGCCAGACCGCGCATCACGATCTTTCCGTAGCGCACCTGCCAGGAGCCGCCGTGGATCAGGACCATCACCGGGTGCGGACCTGTACGCCTGGGCAAATAGAGGTCGGCGCGCTGTGAGCGATGCGGACCGTAGCCATGGCGCTGCCGGGGCGCTAGGACATCGAGGATCAAGCGTGTGCGGGCCACAAACTGGCAATCCTAGAGCGAGCATCTCCCGATCTCTGCCCACATCCCGCGGACTTGACGATGGAGCCTATGGATATCGCGCAAAACAATAGGTCTTGGCAGCACCAGTGTTTTTGTACGGACAGCTAATAATTTGGTACCAAAGCTTTAGGTCTCCATACGGTTATGCCTAGTCTTTTTGGGACCGCACGCGGCGGAAACCGCATATCGGCCGCTCTCTGTGAGAATGCGCGCGATGGACTTCGACCTGTCGTCCGACCACGAGCTGATCCGCCGCACGGTGCGCGAGTTCGCCGAAGGCGAGGTGGCGCCGGTGGCCGAGGAGCTCGATCGCACGAAGTCGTTCCCGTATGAGATCGTCGCCAAGCTCGGCGGCCTGGGACTGATGGGAATTCCGTTTCCCGAGGAGTACGGTGGCGGTGGAGGCGACACGCTCGCCTACGTGCTCGCCGTCGAGGAGCTGACCAGAGTTGACTCCTCGGTGGCGATAACCCTGTGCGCCCATACCTCGCTCGGGACACAGCCGATCTACCTGTTTGGCTCAGAAGAGCAGAAGCGCGAGTGGCTGCCACAACTGTGCTCCGGCACGAAGCTCGGCGCCTTCGGCCTGACCGAGCCTGAGGCCGGTAGCGACGCCGGCAACACCCGCACTCGCGCGCGCCTGGAGGATGGCGAGTGGGCGATCGATGGGGCCAAGCAGTTCATAACGAATGCCGGCACCGACATTTCAGGTGTGGTGTGCATCACGGCAGTCACGGACGGCGGCAGCGCGGCCACGGGCGCTGGCGAGGCGACCGACGAAACCGGCAGCACCCCCGCGCGCGTACCCCATGCGGGGCACAAGCGGGTTGGCACCGTCCAAAAGGAGATATCCAACATCCTCGTGCCCAACGGGACACCTGGCTATGAGCAAGGTGAGCCGTATCGCAAGATGGGTTGGAACGCCTCGGACACGCGCCCACTCAGCTTCACCGATTGCCGTGTTCCCGAGGAGAGCTTGCTCGGGCCGCGCGGGCAAGGGTTCAAGCAGTTCCTGCACATCCTCGACATCGGGCGCATCGGCGTGGCGGCAATGGGCGTCGGACTGGCTCAGGGGGCGCTCGACGAGGCGCTTGCCTACGCCAAGGAGCGCCGGGCATTTGGCAAGCCGATCTCAAAGTTCCAGGCGATCCAGGCAAAGCTGGCCGACATGTCGGCGGAGATCGAGGCGGCGCGACTGCTTGTGTACAAGGCGGCGCGCGAGAAGGACGCTGGGCGCAACTTCACGCTGACCGCAGCGCAGGCCAAGCTGAAGACGGGGCGACTGGCGGTGCGCTGCACCGAGGAGGCTGTACAGATACACGGTGGCTACGGTTACATTGAGGAGTATCCCGTTTGCCGCTTCTACCGCGACGCGAAGATCCTCACGATCGGCGAGGGCACGGACGAGGTGCAGCAGATGGTGATCGCTCGGGCGCTGGGGGCTTAGCGGCCCGCTGGCACTTCGCCGGGCTGCGTCCTCAGTCGCTCATGTGCGGAGCACATTTCGCTCCTTGCGTCCTTGCCCGGCTCGACCAGCGAACCGCTAAGAAGCTGGTTCGAGCACCACGAGCGGTATCTGCCGGTCGGTCCGCTGCCGATAGTCTTCATAGCCGCCGTAGACTTTGACGGCGAGCTTCCACAGACGGTCGTACTCCTCTGGTGTGGCCACGCGTGCGTGCACGGGCATCCGCTTGGAGCCGATCTGGATTGTCGTATCGGGATTGGCCTTGAGGTTGTACAACCAAGCCGGATTCTTCGGATAGCCACCCTTGGAGGCGATCAGGATCACATTCTCGCCGTCGCGCGCGAACACGAGCGGCGTATAACGGCGCTTGCCACTCTTGGCGCCGACATGATCGAGCAGCAGCATCTCCGGGGCGCCAGGGACACGGTGACCGATGCGCCCGCCGGTGGCACGATAGACCTTCGCATGGCCACCCATCAAGCGGATCAAGGTCGGCCAGGTGCGATCGGCCAGGTTGAGATAGTCGAAAGCCATCGTGTGTCGCACTGTACACGCAAGCACATGACCGCCACGACCCGGCTTGAAAGCCTAGGGCGTGCTGATCGGCGAGCGGCTGACCGCGCGGAGGCCTATGCGTGAGTGGCGAGCTGCCCGACGGCAACCGGTGGCCAGGGAGCTCCCGGACGACCCAGGTAGAAGCCCTGCACCAGCGGGACGTCAAGTTCGATCAGCGAACTCAACTCTGACGGCGTCTCGATGCCCTCGGCGACGAGCAAGCTGCCAACGTGCGTGGCGTAGCCGACGAGCGCGCCTACCAGCGCCTGACGGTCGTCGTCCTCGTCGATACCCGTGATCAATGAGCGGTCGAGCTTGAGATAGCTCGGGTGAACGGTCGTGATCTGGCGCAGACCCGAATAGCCCGCGCCCATATCGTCGACCGCCAGCTTGGCGCCCCGCGCTAGCAGCGGTCGCATCGCCTGCTGGAGCTGGGATTCGCTCTGTACGAGTGCCTCCTCGGTCACCTCGATGATCAGGCCCGAGAGGTCGACCGGCTGCTCCAGCAGCTCGAGCGTGCGGCGGTCGAGCAGCACCGGAGCGGACAGGTTCACCGAGAGCAACGTGCCGGGCGGGCGCGAGGCGAACAGCTCGAGCGCCGCACGCAGGCACGCCCGCTCGAGCAGGTCGCGCTTGCCGAACTCCTCGGCCACCGCAAGCCAGTGCAAAGGGCTGTCGGTGCTGCGCCGCCCGAAGCGCGCCAGTGCCTCGTATGCGTGGATCGCTCCGCTTGTGGGATCGACGATCGGCTGTACCGCCATCGATAGGCCCTTGCCTTCGATCAGGCGGTCGAGCGTGCCGCGAGCGCTGCGCTCGCCGGTACCGCTGAGCGAGCCGCCCGTGTAGGTGGAGATCTGTCCCGCGAGCCCGCTGCGCTTGGCAACACGCAGAGCGATATCGGCGGCGCGCAGCAGCGCTTCGCCACTGTCTCCGTCGGCCGGGGTTTGCGAGATTCCGACGCATGCCGAGATCGGCCGAGGATCGTCCTCGGAGCGTTGCGGGAGCATCCCCAGCAACGCCCGGGCGAGCGCGACTGGGTCTGTTGTACGCGATATCACGGCGAACTCGTCGCCACCCAGGCGACCGACGGGCCGCTCGGCGCCGGCACCGGCGAGTAGCCGTTCGCCCACAGCCGCAAGCAGGGCGTCACCGGCCGCGTGGCCATGCGTCTTGTTGACGATCCCGAAGCGCTCGAGGTCTAGCAGCAGCAGCGCTACCGGCGCCGACCGCTGCGAGCTCTCAACGGTCTGCTCTAGCGCCGTGCGGAAAGCCGCGTAGGAGAGCAACCCCGTGAGATCGTCGTGGTCGGCGTCGTAGCGCGCCTGGTGCAGAAGATGGTTGAGCTCGCGCGTGAGGCGGCCGCTCGTCAACAATAGGCCGATCGTGGCGCCAAATAGCGCTGCGTATTCGAGGCTGAGATGGCCGCTGTGCAGGATAGGCAGAGCGAGCGCCACCAGCACCACCATGCGACCGATCCAGTGGACGCGGCCCCCACGTGCGAGCACCCCGCTTGCGACTGCGGCCAGCCAGATGATGCTGATCACGCTGACCTGCTCGGTCTGCACACCAATGATCAGGATGCCGGCCACGCCCGAGACCGACTCCTCGGTTCGCATCCACGACAGGCGCGGCGCCGAGAGCTGGACGGCTGCGGTCACGACGATCACCGCGAAGCCCACAATCCCGGCCGTCGGATGGGCCAGCAGGTCACTGTCGGCGAGGACCAGCGCCACTCCCATCAGACCGAGTCCCGCGCGAGTCCACGCGGCCGTCTTGCGTGCCCTCAGGACGTGAGCGTCGGTGTCGTAGTTCGGCGGCATGTCGTCAAGGACTTCCTTGTCCGAGCGTGGCGGCCCACCCGGGGCTCGAACACGTCTTCGACAAATTCATCCGATCCCTTTAGCTAGGACGTCTCCGATAAATCGATCTGAGGCCGGACCCTGAACCTGGCACACAAGCGAGACCACAATCAGGGCGAATGCGCGTCAAGTTTGTGTGACGAGACCAAACGCGTAGCATTGCTCTTGGTGTCACGGGCAAGCATCCAAACAGAGGAGCCCCCGGGAGAGCAGAGACCGGATCCGCTCACAGCGCCTGCACAGGCCGTGCCTACAAGCGCCGGCAAAGGGGTGCTGACGCTTGGCGATTGCGCCCGAGCATTTTGGAGACAGCCCTCTCCTCCCTACCTCCTTGGGGCCGTCCTGATCGCACTTGCGGCACGGCTGGCGCAAGGAGAGTGGAGCTGGCGCGACCTGGTCATGGTTGCCGGGCTGATCGCAGTGACCCCGTTCGTTGAGTGGGCGATCCACGTGTACATGCTGCACTCGCCTCCGTTTAACCTGTTTGGACACCGCGTAGAGATGCTCACGGCGCGCGAGCATCGAGCCCATCACGAAGCGCCTGGGGTGCTCGACGGCGTGCTGTTGCCGGTTTACGGCGTACTTGTTTTTCTGCCGCTGATCGCGCTCGCGAACTGGGGTATGTCCTTCCCGATCGCGCTCGTGCTCGGAGGATCTCGACTTGCATACGCGACGACTGGGGTCCTCACCAGCTTTACGATCCTCGCGCTGTACGAGTGGAGCCATTTCCTGATCCACACTCCCTACCGACCCAAAGGGCGCTATTTCAAGACGATCTGGCGCAACCATCGCCTGCACCACTTCAAGAACGAGCGCTACTGGTTCGGCGTGACCTCGACCGTTGGCGACCGTGTGATTGGCACGCTTCCCGACCAGCGCACCGTCTCCCGCTCTCCCACCGCCCGCTCGCTACACAGCGAGGACTGAAAGCCAAACCGCTCTGGCACGCCGCCGCTACCGAGCAGGCCCTGTAGTCGCGCTCTTCTAGGAACTGCCGCGGTTATGCCGCGTAGGGAACGATCGTCTTGTCGCTGCAACCGACCAGCCGGTAGTGGCGATTGCTAGAGAGCTTGCGCATTACGAAGATCTTGCGCCCGGGACCGTTGCAGTAGACGACTCCATGACCGTAGACCAGTAGCACGTGGTCCGTGCCCGCCCCGGTCCAGATGTAGTTTGTGCCGTGACTCGCGTAGATCCAATCGTCGCCGGCCCCGCCGTAGAGACGGTCGATTTGAGCGGTGTCGTTGCCTTCGGCGTGCGAGTCTCCCCAGATCACGTCGCCGGCCGGGCCGGCATGGATCGTGTCGTTGCCGTCACCGCCGAGCAGCTCGTTGTGGCCGATGTTTGCAGGCACCAGATCTGCGTGTTCGTACTTGGCGGCGCAGGCGGCGGGCAAACCCGATGGCAGAACTAGAGCCGAGGCATCGAGCGCTGAGGAGAGCATGGACCTGGACAGTGGCGCCGCCAGCGATGACTTCTTTGGTCGTGGCGGGCCTTCGGGTGAGGCGCCTTCCGCGGATTCAGTTTCCGGCGGAGGGCTTTCCGACGGCGTCGCTTTGGAGCTTGCGGTTTCCTGCCTGCATTCCAGCTCGAGCTGCGTCAGCGTCGTAAAACGGGGGCCGTCGCTGACGCCTGGAAAGCCGCAATCGTGGTAGCTGCCACCGCTGTTCACACCGTCGCAGGAATATGTGGGGTCGGTGCCATCGAACGGGTCGTGCCCGGGCCTGCCGTCGAGCGGCCTGTTCTCGTTGGTCGAGTTTTGCAGCAGCATCCCCGTGATCGAGGGCCAGCCCAAATGACTGGCCTGCGCTATCCGCGCCCCTGATGCTCCAGCCTCGGCGGAGCGAGCGAATGCAGAGCCGCCAAACATGAGCGACACAACGATCGCGCCGGCACAGCAGAGCGCGACTGGGTTTTTGCGGTTCATGCGGACTATCCGCCTAGATTGACAGGCTCCGGTATGGATCGCGCCTGTCGCTCGTCGTATATTCGCCGAGAGGCTGGCCTGGGATCTCAGAGTCGCGACTGGCGCTCGAGCAGCGCGGTGGCCGCACTCGCCGGATCGAGCCGCCGCTCGACGACCTCGTTCAACAGGCGCTTGAACTCCGCATCCTCGCGCAACTCCTCCTCCAGGCGCCGGCGCATGCGCGCACTGGCGATCGCCAGGACCTCGTTGCGCAGGTTGCGCCCGCGGCGCTCTTGCAGAGTGCCCTCGCCGAGGATGTATGCGCGATGCTCGTCGAGGCGCTCGATTAGCTCATCCACACCCCTGTCGTGGGCGGCCTCGGTCTTGACGATCGGTACGCGCCACGCGCCACGCTCTGAATCTCCGAGATTGGCAAGCGACAGCACACCGCGGATCTCGCGCACCATCGTGTCGGTCAAGGGGTGGTCGGCCTTGTTGACGGCGATGATGTCCGGGATCTCCATGACCCCTGCCTTCAAAGCCTGGATCGAGTCGCCGGAGCCCGGCATCAGTACGAGCACGATCGTGTCGGCGTGATCGATGATGTCGATCTCGGCTTGGCCGACTCCCACGGTCTCCACGAACACGTCCTCGCGACCAGCCGCGTCCAGCAAGAGCGCGGCTTGCAGAGCCGCCTCCGAGAGGCCTCCTAGCGCACCGCGATTGGCCATCGAGCGGATGAACACGCCCTGGTCGAGGAAGTGCTCTGCTAGACGGATACGGTCGCCCAGCAGCGCGCCTTGGGTGAATGGCGAGGAAGGGTCGATCGAGAGCACGCCCACAGAGCGGCCCGCCGCTCGTCTTGCCTTGGTCAGCGCGCCGATCAACGTCGACTTGCCGACGCCGGGCGGGCCTGTGAAGCCGTAGACCGCCGCTTTGCCGGTGTGGGGGTAGACCTCGCGCACGAGCTCCCAACCCTCGGGACGGTCATCCTCGACGAGCGTGATCGCGCGTGCGAGCGCACGGCGGTCGCCGTCGAGCAGACGTTGGGCGAGGGTTGGGGTCACGCGCGGAAGTATCTCGGAAAGCCACTTGGACCACTCATCGCCTAGCGTCTTGGAGCTGAAGTCCCGGATGCCGAGGCCGGAGACCCAGCTCGCGTGCTCCGCCGCGCCAGCCGTCGCCGATGCGACTCCTAGCTCTAGGATGCGCGCTCGTGAAACAGCTCAAAGAAGCGTTGCGCACATGGCGGTGGATGCGCGAGCACAACATGATCAATCGTCATTTCGCCTTCCTCGGAGCGCGCTGGCTATTGCTGAAGCTCCGCTATGGCAAGCGCTTTCAGACTGAAGGCATGTGCTTCATCTGCCCGCGCGTGAAGTTCGAGATCGGCCGGAACGCGACTCTGCACATGGGTCGCTGGTCGTGGATCGGGCACGACTCGAAGATCAGGGTGCACGAGGGGGAAGTGTCGATCGGCGCGAAGACGGTGATGGGCCAGGAGTGCACGATCTCCGCCTACCAGCACGTGTCGATCGGACGCGAGTGCATCATCGCCGACCGGGTGATGCTGATCGACTTCGACCACGGAGTGGTCGAAGTCGAGCGCCCGATCCGCCTGCAGGGCATCTACAAGCGCGATGTGCGCGTCGGCAGCAATGTTTGGATGGGTTATGGGTCGTGCGTATTGAGGGGTGTGAGCGTCGGGCACAACAGCGTGGTGGGGACTAATGCCGTGGTGACAAAGGACGTGCCCGAGAATGCGGTCGTCGGCGGCGTGCCGGCGCGGGTGTTGAGGATGCGCGAGGCGCCGCAGGAGCTTCGCTGGGAATAGAAGCAAGTGGGCATACAACCTCGGCTCAGTCGACCAACCCGGCGGGTACCATCATTCGGAATGACTGACCGGTCACCGCGGCGATCAGATCGAAGTCGCTGTCGTAGTGCGGAACCGTCAACAGCCAGAACCACGAGGTGCCAGGCAACCAGGTCACGGCGCAAGCAGCGCGAGCGGATCGGCGTGCGCCGCCAGATTGCGCAAGGCACTGAGGTCCGCATCGGGACCAGCTGCAAGCGCCTTTTCAAACTCGGCGCGGTGGTTGGCGAAGCGCTCCTGCGCATATGGGACCGCCAGCCCGCGAGAGACCATGAACGCCCAGTCGGAGGCCTGTAGCGCGAGCAGCTCGCGCAGCGCGGCGCTGCCCACCTCGCGTCCGGCGGCCAGCGTCTGTAGCTCCGCCGCGCGGGTCGCGAAGGCGATGTCTGACACGGCCGGCCCCGACCAGGTCGAGAGGTCGCCGTCTGTTCCCCACGTGCTCGCCCCCCACTCCGGTGAGCCGAGTGGCGCGGGCTGTGCCATCGCCGTGGCTTCATCGAGACGCACGAGCTTCAATCCCTCCGTCGCACACTCCTCCACAACGGCTCGCAGCCACGCTACCCCCTCGTACCACCAGTGCCCGAGCAGCTCGGTGTCCAGCGCGCATACGACCAACCCGCCACCCGGCAGCGCCTCCGCGCCCGCGCCCGTCTCGTTGGCGGCCCTCAGCCGTTCGATCGTGTTGGCCACGAACTCCTTGGCGTGTGTGCGCGCGAGCCCCAGTGCCAGTTCGTGGTCATAGGCGCTGCCGTCGTTGGCCCAAGGTTGGTGGTGGTGGACCGTGTGATGGTGGTAGTCGCGATAGCTGCCGTGCGCTGGGTACCCCCCGTCGCTCCACACGCGCGCGATCGTGACGCGATCGATCGGTACCAGCACGACGCCCGATTCACCGACGAGCGGACGCAGGTGCTCGCGAGCGCCGAGGCCGTAGCAGTTGGTCAACTCAACGCATGTCGCACGCACACCGGCTTCCTCCAGCAGCGGCTCCAGGTGCGGAGCATGAGCGCACTCCGGTAGCCAAAAGCCTCCTTGCCAACCGCTGCCAAAGCGCACGCGATGGGAGTCCACGCCGCTCTGCACCTGTGCGCGCACGCCTGCGTCCGTTGCCAGCAGTGGCAGCACCGCGTGCGTGGCCGACGAGGTCCATTGCGCGTGGCGTCCGAGCGCGCCGAGCAGGTCTCCGCCGCGTTCGCGAAAGCGCCGCAGAACGCCTTCGTACTCCCCCCACGACCGCTCCAGCTCGCGTGCCAGCTCATCAAAGCCGTTCTTGAGTAGCCCGGCGATGTCTTCGGCGTGCGTGCGCCGGCGAACCTCCTCGACAAAAGCCTCGAAGCGTTCGCCCACACCCTGCGCTTCCAGCTGGTCGCACAGCACCGGCGTCAGCGACAGCGTCAGCGGCGCACCCTCGTCGAGCAGGTCGAGCAGCGGCAGGTAGCTACCGGAGATCGCCTCCCACAGCCACTCCTCGCCAAAGGGCCAGGTGCCAAAGCCCTCCACATAGGGCATGTGCGTGTGCAGGACGATCGCCAGCTCCCCTGCCGGGGAAAGATGTCTCATGGCCTGGCGGCCGTGAGACATTGGCAGGATTGGAGCGGGTACCTCACGACCTGACGGCCGCGACCGATGGGTGAGCTGGCCTGCTCACGGCCTACAAACGGCGATGAAGTCGAGCGCCTTGTCCAGATCGCTCTCGGCAGCCGAGCGCAGCGCGAAGTCGCTCGCGGCTATCGCCGGGGTGAACCAGTCGTAGAAAGGCTTGGTCAGGCGCAGGCGCGGATGAATCGAATCCCAGCCGAGCCTCAGCGCCAGCGCGTGGGCTTGCAGCTTGCGCGCGTGGAAGAGGCCATGCATCTCGACCTTGGCGAACGTGCCCTCGCACAGCTCCTGGAACTCGCGCGAGCGATACTCGTGCACGTGCCACGGATTGTCCGAGCGCTCCGCGCCCTTGGGCGCCAGCGTCAGGACGTTGGGCGTTGAGACGAACACGACACCCGTCTCACCCACGAGCGAGCGGAAGTGCTCGAGCACAGCCGTCGGGTCCTTGAGATGCTCGATCGTCTGTAGGAACACAACCGCATCGGCTGGCTCTGGGAAAGTCTCGACAAGATCGCGAGCGAAGCGCAGGTTGGCGCGCCGGTAGCGCAGGCGCGCGTGCTCGTGCGCCTCCGGGTTGGCGTCTACCCCGACGACCGACATGGCGCTGCCCGCGAGCACAGCTGAGCCGTAGCCCTCGCCGCAGGCCATGTCGATCGCGCGCAACCCGACCACCCGCGCGGCGATCCACTCGTAGACGGCGAGATGGCGCCTGAACCAATAGTTCTCCTCCGGCACGTCCGGCAGCGTGCGCTCGCCGGTGAGCGCGAGCGGCGGCACACCCTCTGGCTGATTGTCCTGCACGAAGAGCGGCGCCGGGGCAGACGTACCCTCTGGGGCAGAAGCGGAGGGACCGGACACGGGGCGCGAGTATACGTGTCGCCGGTGTGCTCCGGCAGTGCGCATCGTCTGTGCCGGTGCCTTATTGTGCCCCGCCGTGACACCCCTTACCGACGCGGAGGAGATCCGCGATGTCAACACTCGCTACCACAACGTGGCGGCCGACCACTACGACGCCAAGTGGGGCATCGACTTCGGCGACGTGGGCCAGGCGCAGGTCACCTCCAAGGTGCGCAAGGCGCTCGGCCGCGAGCCCACCCGCTTCGAGCGCTCGCTGGAGATCGGCTCGGGCACGGGCTATTTCACGCTCAACCTGATGCTCGCCGGGCTGATCGAGCAGGCTACGTGCACCGACATCTCTCCCGGGATGCTTGCGGCGCTGAGCGCCAACGCCAAGCGGCTCGCGCTCGATGTGACGACGGTACCCACCGACGCCGAGCGTCTGCCGTTTGAGGATGAGAGCTTCGACCTGGTGATCGGCCACGCGATCCTGCACCATATCCCCGATCTCGCCCAGGCCTTCCGCGAGTTCGCACGCGTACTCGCCCCCGGCGGCACCGTGCTGTTCGCGGGCGAGCCGTCACGCTACGGCGACCGCCTGGCGAAATTCCCCAAGCGCGCCGCCGGTGCCGTCGCGCCCCTGTGGCGCCGAGCGATCGGCGCGCGCCCCGCGCCGCCCGCGGACGGAGGCGCGCCGGAGGCCTCGCTTGAGGGTTTCGTCGATGTTCACGCCTTCTCCCCGGGCGAGCTCTCCAGCTTCGCTGGCCAAGCCGGCTTCACAGACATTCGCGTGACCGGCGAGGAGCTGCTCGCCAACTGGTTCGGTTGGACCAACCGCACGTTGGAGGCCACGGCCCACCCTGAAGATGTGCCTTGGGGCTGGCGCAACTATGCCTACCGCGGCTATCTCACACTGCAGGGCGTGGATCGCAAGTTGCTGGAGTCTCGACTGCCTGCGGCGATGTTCTACAACCTCATTGTCACGGCTTCCAAGCCGTGACAGGTCATTGGCCCGATGGGCCAATGAGAATGAGGTTGGAGAGATGGCGCCGTAGTAGGTCGTTGCGCCGGTAAGCCAATGAAATGAGGTTGGAGAAAGGAGGGGCGTGATGCGTATGTTTCGCGGTCTCCGCCCACTCAAGCGCTGGCGCTACGTGGGGGTGTTCGGCGAGCAGTTCATGGTCTGCGCAGCCTCGGTCCATGTCGGCCCGGCACAGCAAACGTTCTGGGCGGTGTTCGAGCGCGACAGCACCCTGACGGGCACACCCGCTGGGGTTCAGGCAAGCGGTGCGATGACAGAGCGCACCCGCATGATCCCGCGCCGTGGCGCGCTCGACCTGACTCCTGGGCGCCTGCGAATTCGTGACGACGCCGTCCTGCTCGACCTCGCGCTCGAGGAAGACGACGGTATCGAAGCAAAGTGCGCCAACGGCAACTCATATGTATGGACGCGCAAGCAAGCCGGCGTACACGCCCGTGGCCAACTGGTTCTCGGCGCCCGCCCGCCGATCACGATCGATTCGCTGGCCGTGATCGACGATACCGCCGGCTACCATGCGCGCGTCACGGAGTGGTGGTGGGCTGCCGGAGTCGGCAACGGTCCAGATGGCGCCCCGCTTGCATTCAACCTCGTACAGGGCGTCAACGATCCGCCAGCCGGCAGCGAGCGCGCAATATGGGTTGCGGGCTCTCCCCACGAGGCGCCACCGGTGCGCTTCTCGGCCGATCTGCGCTCGATCTCCTCAGAGGACGGCTCGCAGCTGCGCTTTGCTCCCGAGGCCGAGCGCAGCCGTCGCGACAACCTGCTGCTCCTGCGAAGCGATTACCGCGCTCCGTTCGGAGCGTTCAGCGGCAAGCTGCCGGGCGGCATAGAGCTCGTGCGGGCCGTGGGAGTGGTCGAGCACCACCGCGCGCGCTGGTAGGCGACGCTTGGACCACACGGCCAAACCGCGTAGTCGCTGCGCGTCTTTGGGTCGCATGCCTCGATAGTCAGGCTGGGGAGGCAGGCGGCGAGCACTCGAGACCCCCACAAACAGTCTCCACAACCAGCTGCTTGGCGCGCTCCAGATCCCCCTCGCCTTGGGGGAGCAGCCCGAAGATCCAGCCTGTCAGGACCTGCTCGATCGCGCCGTAGAAGGTCATCGCGGCGAACTCGGCGTCGATCTCGGCCTTGAAGACCCCTTCCTGCTGCGCCTTGGTCACGATCTCGCCGATCAAGCGGTAGGCCTCGCGGATCTGGCCCAAGTGCGTTTGCCCAAAGGAGTTGGCCGCCCGTGTGACCTCGACGATGATGACCTTCATCAAGTCGGGGTCGTGGCGATAGCTGTCGATGATGAACGAGGCGATCGCGCCGAGCTTCTCGCGCACCGCAACCGGCTTGCGATCGACCTCGCGGATCATCTCGAGCATCACGCCCCAGCGCTCCAGAAAGAGCGTGTTGAGCACTTCCTCCTTGGAGGGGAAGTAGTGGTAGAGCAGGCCGTAGGCTACGCCGGCCTCGTCGGCGATGTCCGATACGCGGCAGGCGTGAAAGCCCTGGCGCGCGAACACGCGCACGGCGGCGTCGAGAATCGCGCGACGGCGGTCGGGGACGGGCTTGGCTCGGGTGGAATTCATGAGTACACCTCTGGACGGCGATGAGCGAGCAGCGGCACACGCTTGCGGATGTCGTCCTGGTGGGCGAAGTCGAGCTCGGCGACGAGATGACCTGGAGTCTCGCCATCGGCGCGCGCAAGCACTGTTCCCCACGGATCGACGATCAAGGAGCGGCCGCCGGAGTGGTGGCCGCCTGGATGCTCGCCGACCTGATTGGCGGCGACGACGAAGACCTGGTTCTCGATCGCCCTGGCCCGGATGAGCGCCTCCCAATGGTCGCGCGTGGTCGGCAGCGTGAACGCCGCCGGCAACACGACGATTCGCGCGCCACGCAGCGTCAGCACGCGGAAAAGCTCGGGGAAGCGCAGGTCGTAGCAGATCGACATGCCCAGCTTCGTGCCGTCCTCGAGCTCACTGACGACGACTTCCTCGCCCGGCTCGTCTGTGTCGGACTCGCAGTAGCGCTTGCCCTCGATCTCCACGTCGAACATGTGCAGCTTGCGGTACACCGCCTTGATCTCGCCGTCGGGACCGACGTGCACGGAGGCGTTGGCGAGCCGCCGAGTACTTGCCGACCCGCCCCGCGGGTCCTCAGACGAATCAGGGGAGCGGCGCTCGGCGATCGAGCCGGCCACGAGATCGAGTTTCAGCTCTGCTGCCGTCGCACGCGCCCAGGCGATCGCGCTTCCGTCGAGCGCTTGCGCGCCGGCGCGCAAATCCTCGGGGCTGCCCATCACCGTCCACTTCTCTGGCAGCACCACCAAACTGGCGCCGTCGGCCGCCGCCGCCCGCACACGCGTGTCCGCGGCGGCGATGTTCGCCTCCACGTCCGAGCCGGAGTTGAGCTGGACCACCGCTGAATAGATTGACTGGTCAGTCAATCTGTAAAGGATAGCCACAGCCAGCGACGATCGCCGACACAGACAGGCGATTGAGCGCCCCCCTCCAGGCGGGTAACGTAGCAATCAACCTAGGAACGAACCGCGGTCTGCGACCTGCGGCCGGCCGGCGACCGCGCCCTGCGCCAGCAGCTCCGCCACCTGCTCCTCGCTGTATCCGGCCGCGCTCAGAACTTCCTCGGTGTGCTCGCCGAGCGCTGGACCGGGCAGGCGGCTGTGCTCGCCGGGGGTGCGGTCGAGCTTTACGGGGACGCCGAGCTGGCGCACACCGCCCTCCACGCCCGGCTGCTCGAGCGTGACGACCATCTCGCGCTCGCGCACCAGCTCGGACGCGAGCGCCTCGTCGAGCTCGAGCAGCGGCTCCAGACAGCAGTCGTGCTCGGCGGCGAACTGGGTCCACTCGGTGCGCGTGCGCGACCTGAAGATGGCGCACACCTCTCCATGCGCCTGCGAACCGGGTTTCTCGAACTGCCGCTCGATCAGCTGCTCGTGGCCCACACCACGGCACCACGCCTGCCAGAACTTTGGCTCCAGGGCGCCAAGCGTGACCCAGCCGTCGGCGCACTCGTACGGCCGGTAGCAGATCGCCGAGCCCGCCAGCAGCTGCTCGCCGCGCTTGGGGACCACGCCGTCGGCGAAGTAGCCTCCCGCGACCATCGCAAGCCAGGAGAGCGCACCGTCGGCCATCGACACGTCAACCATCTGGCCTTCGCCCGACCCGGGCTTGCCCGGCGCTCCGTCGCGCTCGCGCAGCGCGGCCATGATTCCGAACGCGGCCATCAGCGCACCGCCGCCGAGGTCGGCGATCTGACCCGCGGCCTGCACCGGCGGCCCGCCCTGCTCACCCGTGAGCCCGAGCAGCCCGATCAGGCCGAGGTAGTTCATGTCGTGACCGGAGGCGCTCTTGCGCGGGCCGCTCTGTCCGTAGCCGCTGATCGCGCAGTAGACGATCTCCGGGTTTACCTCGCGCATCCGCTTGTAACCGACGCCCAGGCGCTCGAGTACACCGGGGCGGAACGACTCCAGCACCACGTCGTGCTCGCGCACGAGTCGCAGTAGAACCTCGCGCCCGGCCTCCTGCTTGAGGTCGATCCTGACCGAGCGCTTGTTGCGGTTCAGCGCCAGGAACAGGGCCGACTTGGCACTGTCGTGAGCGCCCTCGTAGTAGGGCGGCGCCCAGCGGATGTAGTCGCCTTGCCCTGTGTCCTCGACCTTCAGCACCTCGGCGCCGAAATCGGCCAGCAGCAGCGAGCAGAAGCCGCCGGGCAGCAGTCGCGAGAGGTCGAGAATCCTTGTCCCCGAAAGGGGGGCTGACATGCTCAGGTGGCCCTCGGCGACATCGAGCGGATGCTAGTCGAGTCGTGGGGTTGGCGCTCGGCAGACCGCTCTCAGCACATAGACATCGCGGTCGGGTGTCCCCTGCCCGATCGCGATGTCGCTGCTGTCATTTCTTTGAACGCTTGGGCGTGCTTGTCTTCTTTTTGACGGTGGGGCATTGGCTGACTTCGATCGGTGTGTTCTGTTTGATCGTCACACCGTTCTGACCGGTGAAGGAGCTGGGCATCGTGAGCTTTATCGGGACGCTCTTGTGCAGCTTGCGCGTGACCGTGCGAGTGTGACCTTTGCTCTTGACCTTCACCTTGCTCTTGACCGTGGTCGTCTTCGTCAGGTTGCAGAGGCCGAGGGGCGCGCCCAGAGCGGAGTACGGACCCTCGGGGAGGGTCAATTCAAAGCTCGTCACCGGCTGGTCGGGGACGGTCCGGAATGTGCTCGAGGTGATCCCGTTGCTGATGAACGTTTCCCCGTGCAACTCGATCGTCACCCCGTAGCCCTGCAACACGACGACCAGTTCAGGGAACTTTGCGGCGCCGTAGGAGACGAAGTAGGCGGGACCGGTAAGCGCTTCGGGAAGAATCGGCGTGATCGCCTTCGCCGTGCCCACCCGCGACGCGGCTGGACAGCCCGCGGGGTTAGCCGCGAACTGTTGTTCGGTGCACGCATGTTGCAACGTCGTCAGACGCGACGGCAGCTGCCTGGGCAGGTCCACCTTGACTGAGCGGATGTTCGTCTGGGTACCCTGTGGAGCATTGGGATAGGCGAGCTTGACGGACAGGCTCGCGCCGTTGGCTCTACTGGTCTTTCCCGACGTCGTTACCTTAAACGACGGTTTGAACGCGAGGTTCGCACAATCCGCGTCCTGGAAGGGATCGTTGACCGTCACGGGCGCCTGGTCGGCCGGGTTGGCCGGGTCGGCGCCCGCCCCGTCGACGGTCACCGAGAACTTCGTGGGGTTACAGCTCGTGGGGTTCAGCGTGAAGTCGGGTCTGTCGACATACACGCGAATGTCGCGGGCGTGGATCACGATCCCATCCAGGATGTGCGGGATCGGGTCGGAGGCTTTCGCGTCGATCGTCACGACCGCGGTCTCGGGGTTGATCGACAACGCCTCGCGCACGACCACGGTGCCGAGGTCGAACGGGCCGACCTTGGCGCTGTTGAGCGCCACCACAGAGAACGGCGCGCCGTTGTAGGGACCCGCGAGATATAGGCGTCCCGCCGACCACGCCAGCGTGCCGCCAACCCCGACACCGACCTCTGTGTGCCCGATCTGGCTTGCCGCCGGGCATGAAGGTTCGGCTTCCTCGCTCGCGCCGCTCTTGCTCTTCGCCGCTTCGATGTCGGCGTCGGGACAGAACGGGACACCCGATAGGTTCGCCGTCAAACCCGATGGCAGTTGCGCAGAGACACGCGTGATCTCCTGTTCTGTGTCTTTGCGTGTCACCTGCAGGTACATCGGGCTGTAGGAGCCGGCCGAGTTGTTGACCAGCCCGGTTGTCACAGCCGGACTAAACGGCGGCGTGCCGCCGGCGGGACACGGTGCGCCTTCGGGACCGGTGGTGATCGAGAACGTGGCCGTATCGTGCAGCGGCGCGTCGGGCGCCGAATACGGAGTCAACTCAGCGTTGGTGGTGTACGTACCGCACGCTGCCGGTGTCGCCAGCGGCGCGCGCTGACCTTGACGGAAGGCGAAGTGGAAGTGGCTGAACGGAAGCTGAGGAATGCCTTCGAAGGTCGTCACCAGCTGACCGGTCACCGGGTTCGGTTCGACCTTCCCCGCCACACGGATCATCACTCCCAGTTCGGGGTTCTTCGCGACCACGTACAGCCCGATCAAGCTTCCGAACGGGTTTTCGTCCTGCTTGGCCAAGAACACCGACCCGTCGATCTTCTGCGTGACGAGTGGGCTTTCGACTTCGACGGTGCCGATGTCCGATTCGTTGGGGCACCCGGTGCCCGGCGTGGAGGCCAGGTCCTCGGATTCATACTGTGCCAACGTGCACGCCGACAAGCCGGCGGCAACCGACGGGTTGGCGGTCATGCCCACAGGCAGGCTCACCACGGCCTTCTCCAACTGAGACTGCGCCAACCCTTCGGGGCTGGTGAGCCCTTCGTCGTTGACGTACAGGTCAAACGAGAGGCCCGAGGACGTGGTCGCCGCGTCGGACGTCGGTTCCGCTTCGGCGCGAGGAGCGAACGGCAGTTGGTTACAACCGTCCAAACCGAGCGGGTCGCCGAGCTCGTCGCTCAGATCGTAGGTTGCTTCGGGATAAGATCCGCCCGCGGGTTCCAACCACGAACGTGCGGTCATCGATGCGGAAAAGGGTTCTGTGGCGGGGTTCGCCGGGCACGAGGTCGGCATCAGCAGGAATGCGTTGGGATGGGTTTCTTTGGCGGCGACACAGCCCACCGTGCCGTCCAAACACCGATAGCCGCGCGAAGCGTCGTGGCGCGGATCGCCGGGGGTGCCCCAGAAGGTGACTTCGTTGGCGAGCAGGTCGGATAGCTGGGTGATGTTGTCGACGGAGACGGTCACGCCATAGTTTTCGCCGTCTCCGTCGCGCACCGAGGTATCGAGGATGATCGGGAAGACGCCGCCGGCGACGAAGCCGAAACGCGCCGGCTCGCCGGCTTCGGGCACGAGGTTGAAGAGCGGAACCGGTTCGCTGACGTTGCCGATCTGACCCTTGAGGAAGAACGTGTTCGTGGCGACCCCGATCTGTGTGTCGGGCGGGCATTCGTCTCCGATGACCGGAAGGCTGTTATCCTGTTTGGAGAATTGAGACGCCGTGCACCTGGCCACCGCGGTGCTGTTGCCCAGCACGCCCGGCGGCAACGCGAAGGTGAGGTCGCGGGGCAGCTCGACGGGCTCGACTTCTTCTCCCGTGCCTTCCGCGGTCTGAGTGAAATCGAGCACATTGGTGAGCTGAAACGGGTGAGAGCCGGCTTGAGCGTCGGGAGCCCCGCCTTCCGCTTCCGGGCGAAGCTCGAAGTCTTCGATGCCAAACGGCGCCGCTTCTTCGGAGATCTCGAGCGGACGGCGAACCGAGCCAGGGCGACCGCCGCCGCCGGAGACGGAAACTTCGTTCTGCAGCTTGCCGATCGGCGCTTCGGAGGAAACGTTGACCGTGATCCTCATCTCGAGGTGACCGACGTAAGGGCGCAGCCGGCCGAATTCGGCGACCTCCGCGGGCGGGGCGCCGAGCGCTTCCAGTTCTTCGCTGTCGCGGTAGGTGCAGCTCACTTCCTGAGCCGCGACGGCACAGAGATCCAGCGAGGCATAGGCGCCTTTGGGACCGAGATCGTTCGTGCCAGTCACGCTGAAGGACCGGGAACGAAACCCGACGGCCCGCGCATTGGCGACCGTTAGGCCGGCGGGGAGACGGTCGGTTATCGTCACCGGACCGGACGCATTGGCGTCACCCAGGTTGGCGGCGGTCGCGACGACCACGCCCTGGGAGCCTGGTGCGAGGTTCGTGGGACGGGAGGTGGACGTCAGCCCCCACCACGGGGAGGTCGCCTGAGCCGGGGCGGCAAACGTCGCCGAGCCCAGCGACAGTGCCGCGGCCAAGACAAGGACGCCGAGCGCAGCGGAAAACTGAATCCTCTTGACGCTCATTTGCCTGCCCCCTTGCTCGATCGCTTGGCTTTCGCCGTGGCTCCGTAGGCTCGCCGCGCCTGCTTTTCACATGCCGCTCGCTTGCGCTTGGCCTTCTGCTTGCGACACGTTCGCAAAGCCTTGGCGAGCTTCTGAGCACGGGTCAACGGCTTGGTCTTCGTCGTAACCGTCACCGGTGGGAGCGGAACCACATCTCCGGGGCCCGCGAACGACAGCGAGGAAGGCGTCAAGACTTCCGGCGCTGTCGCGGGCGCCTGACACGCATCGCCCTGACAACTCGGTGGAGGTGGCGGAGGCGGAGGCGGGCAGGGCGATTCGCTCGTGCACACATGGGCGTCGTACACATCGGTGGCGCCGTCGGTGTCCAGCGTGCTGAGGCGTGAGCCGGTCAGGAAGAACACATCGTTCCCGGATTCCGAAGCATCGAGGAATGCCGATTCTTCGGGTGAGGCCCCGGATGAGATCAGCGACACGCAGCCCGCGGCGGCAGGTACATAGCCTGGATCGGATTCGCTGCAACTGTCGTTGGGTGGCGCGCCTTCGCCCTGCGGTGGCTCGTACTCATACACATCCTCGGTGCCGTTGGTGTCCTGCGGCACGAGAGCGTCGCGGGAATCGAAGAACAGGCGACCGCTATCGGAGAGATAGCGGGACTGATACCGCGCCAGCCCCAGCGAGTACGCGGTCCACCCGGGAATGTTGGCCGCTACCCCCTGTCCTTCTCCGAAGAGTCTCGAACCCCCGGCCACGGGCATGCTGGGTTCGATCGAACCAATGTATTCGACGCCGTGCGGACGGGCGCCGGTCGGATTGCAGGAAGCGCAGATCAGCTTGCCTTCCGCGCCATTCGCGGCGGCGTGATACAGGAAGACCTCCTCGTCAGGCTTGCCGTAGACCGCGTCGCGATTGTCGTATCCGGTCAGAGACCGATCGGACACGAACGCGAGCCACCGGCCGTCGGGGGAGACGCGAGCGGTGAGTTTCGTCAGGTCCCCAGCCCAGTCGGACTCATCGTCACCCGAGAGAGCTGCCACAAATGTCGTCCTGCCTTCGTGGCGCAGATACAGGCTGCAGGCGCCGACGGATCCAGCGCAGTTGCCCACCCTGGCGCCGGGGGCGAGGGCGCCGTTGGCCACGAAGTAGGCATAGGAGCCGTCAGCCGAAGCGCCCACCAGCGACCCCCGCACATCGGCGCTCTTCCCGCCGGTGAGCGGCGTCAGGTCGGTGAGCGCACAGCGCAGCCGCCCGGCTTCTTCAACGATGTGGCATTCGTACAGGTCGGGTTCGGCCTGTGCGCTGTTCGCGCCCGCATCGGACGTCAACGCCTGAGTGTCGGTGAAATACACGGTCGAGCCATTTTCGGAGGCGAACTGGAAGACCGCCTGCGAAGGCCCGCCCGCCCCGCCCTGCACGGCGTCGAGCTGCAGCGTGCACGCCTTCGCTGCTTCTGTGCATTCGCCGGCGGTACCTGTCGCGCTCTGCGGTTGCATCGCGTTGTAGCGTAGGTAGAGGTGATTCTGGGATTCAGACCAGAAGACGCGAGAGCCGTCAGCGGAGATGGCGCCGCGAGCGGTGCTGGTATTGTGGCCGAGCGCCGGACTGCCTTTCGCTTCGAGCGGGGTCCCATTGGGAAGCACACTGACGAGCCGGAGCTGCTTTTCGGTGTACTCGTAGAGCCCGCCCCTGTCGCCCACGGTAGAGGTGAGACCGATGCCGGATTCGAGTACGACATGGGAGAGGTCGGGGCTGGCGCCCACGAAGGTGGCGCCGCACTCAACCGGTTTGCTCGGGCACCCTCCGAAGGGAGCGCCGGAAGTCACGTCTTCTGAGGTGAGCAGCGGCTGGTAGCACGATTCGGCGCAGAAGGCGGATGGTCCGGCGCCGAAGTCCTTGCGCAGATACGGAGTCTGTTCGCTCGCTTCGGAGGACAGCGCCGGTTCGAACGCACCAACGGGCTGCAGAACACCAAGCGAAAGGTCAGGAGAGAAGAACCGATATTCATAGCCTTTGCCCACCGCAAGACCGGTCGCCTCGGTACGAGCCACCGACAGGTCTCGGGAGGCCCAGCCGCCGGCGCCGCGCCTGGAAAGAACCTGGGCGACCGACGCGAAACCTTGCGGCTCGGCTTCGGTAGGACTGGTGGCAAGATAGGTGATCGCATCTCCCGAGGCCGCCGCCTGGATCAATTCTTCGCTTCCTATCGACAGCAGCAAGGCTCCGTGCTTGTTTGGAGGAGACACGAGTTCCCACTGACGACCGTCGGGCAGAGCGGACGCGACTGCCGGGGCCTGGGTTGTAAAGCTAAGCGTAGGACTGCCAAAGCCTCCCGGGTCGGACGCGTTGACGACCACCACCCGGTACCTATAAATGGTATGCGGAGAGAGCCCCTGGATGTACTGGAACACCGATACCGGTTCTTTGCCCGAGCCGATCGACACTTCGGTACCGGGGGCAAATGAGGCTCCGGTGAATGACGCCTCACCGGTTTCTTCGTTGTGTCGCATCGCTTCGCTCGAGATGTACTGGAAGCGATAGGAGGTGGCTTCTCCCAGGGGATCGACCTCTGCCAGCAGCTTCGCCGAGGTCGCCGTCACTTCAGCCGCGGACCCGTCGACCAGCGCTGGCGGAAGGGTTTCAAACGTGACCGTTTCCCCATCCACCCCTTTGCTGTTGTTCGAGTTAAAGGCGATTACACGGACCCGGTAACTAGTCGCGGGTGTCAGACCGGTCGGTTGCGCGGAGACGTTATCGAAGGAGAAGTCTTCGCCGATCGAGGCGGACAACGTCGTCTCTTCGGCCCCGGCGAAGCCTTCCTTGCCTTCCGCTTCGTTCTTCTCAAACTGCGATTCGCCAATGTACTGGAAGCGATACGTAGTCGCCTTGCCCTCAGGATTTATCTCAGCTTTCAAAGTAGCCGTGGTCTTACGAATCCCGCTTGCCCCAGTCGAACCGCTCGCAGGCAACGGACCGGGTTCGGGCATGGCAAAGATCTGCCCATTACCTGTTTGAGAGATCACGTACAAACGTTTCGCCGCGTCCTCAAAGGCAAGCGCGTTGCCGCGCGGGGCGCCGTTAACTTCACCGAGGCCAAAGGCCGCCAGCTCTTCGCCGGATGCCGAGAATTGCAGCAACGTCGCCGGAGTTTCTGACTGTTCGCCTCCGCGCTGGTCGATAACAAACAGAGCTTTGCTCGCGGGATCGAGTCCGAGTGCCGCGGGGTGGCCGGCCGCATCGATCGTTTCGATCAGTTCACCGTTTGACTTCAACTTCGAAAGGTCCCCTGGAATGCCTGGACTGCCCTGTGTTCCGGTCTGTACATCAGCGCCGCCGGACGCGGTCATCTGTTCGACATTGGTGTAGCCTCGATAACGTAGATATAATCATTATTACCGACACTCACTTTTACGTTGCCGGGACCGATCGAGGGGAGTTCTTCAAGCGCTTTCTGCATCGTTTCCCGGACAAGGGGAGTTTTCCCATTTATGGGACCCTGAATCGGCGTCGTTGTGTCGCCTTCGAAAGTGAGAGTAAATGTGCCAGTCACAGGCACCGTTACTTCCTGGCCCTCATTTTCTTCTCCTGAAGGTGCTGTGAGCGTGTAGAAATCTCCGGCGCTATCGACGGCCAGCGCAACATTGTCCGTGTCCGGCAGTTTTACTTCTGAGAGATATTCGCCATCTTCGCCATACTGCTCAAGACCATTTGAACCAACCGCCCACACATCATGCGTAGCCGAATCGACCGCAATAGGAGTCTCTCTCACTACCTGTCCCGGCCCGCTCCCTGGGACGCCTTGAAGGCACGGGTAGCCTTCGGATATGTCCGCCTCGGTACAGGTCTCAAAGTCACTGGCGCCTTCGACCACGGTTTTTATTTGCACCTGAGCAGACGGCAGCAGACCGCTCCCCACGCCATTCATCGGCGTGACGTTGGTATCCGCGTATCTTCCCTTGAATTCGACTTGCCACGGTCCGCCAGCTGGACCGGTGACTTCAAAGTTGCCCGTGCCGTGGATCGATTCGAACAGTGAGCGAAACGTACCCGCAGACACGTTGAACGGGACTCCGGATTCAAGATCGGCGCCGCTCGCGGAGGCGGTTGCGTTCGCGGAGAGCGTGAATTCGCCATTTGGCCCCACCGACGTAACCGTCGCACCAGCGGGAATGCCGTGACCGACGACGCCCTCACCCACCGTCAGCTGTGGTCTAGTTGCCGAGGTAAGCGCAATCGCAGAACCCGACGCCGTGGCCTTTGCCGAAAGAGTCAGCTTGGCTTCGGCTTCGTTCACCGCTTCTATCGTCGTGCCCGCGGGAATACCGGCACCCACGATCGACCAGCCAACGACAAACGCGCCAACATTCGAGACAGCCGTGACAGTGTTCGACCCGGAGGCGAGATCGCCCGTTCCATGAGTGTTAACGGAAACGCCCCCAGACGTCGTCAAGGTCGCATTGGCCGACATCGTCGGATTCGTGCTGCCATCGCTTTCCAACGAGGTGACTGTCGTGCCGCTAGGTATCCCAGGGCCGGCGATTGTCTGGCCAACTCGAACGGCCCCGACCGTCTGCGCCAATATAACGACTACATTGGACCCTGCCGTAAGTACACCACCCCCAACGACCGCGGAGGCCGAGCTGACGTCGGGCGATCCCGAAACGGTCGTAGCGGTAAATTCGCCACCTATCCCATCGAGCGTGAAGATACCTCCCGTGGGAGAGCCCCCAAGAGCCACTTCCTGAACCTCGTTGTTGGGATTGTTGGCAGGCGGCGTTGGCGCTGTGAGGGCAACGCTCTTGGCGGTGGCGGCGGCGGATTGAGTTAGAATGATCTTTCCCGGTTCTTCATCGGAATAGACTAGACCGGCGATGCGCGTCCCCGCTGGTATACCAGAGCCGCTGAGCGCCTGACCGACTATGAAGTGCCTGGAAGATGTGGTGACGTTCGTCACTTCGTTGGACCCAGCCGTCAGGTCGCCAGCGCCGGTAGCACCGCCGGCGAGCACACCACCCCCGTATGAAAGAAGGAATTCAAATTTTTCGGTGAGCTGGTCGAAAGCGAACTTTTGAACACCGTAACCTTCGACGACATAGACGTCGTGTGTCGATTGATCGACGGCGACGCCATAGGGGGTCGATCCTACGAGCCCGACCCCACAAACGAGCGTGCAGGTCTGAAGTTCCCGGGACCCGTCGACGACGCCCTGGCCAAACGCCATCAAGAAATGTCCGGCGGAGTCATAAACGTCAATTCGACTGTTGGTACTATCAGCGACATAGACGGTGCCTCCAGCTCCGCCTGGACCGCCCGATTGGTCGACGGCGACGCCACTCGGTTTCTGACACTGCCCGGCGGCGGACCCGGACTGACAGAGGGCTTCGGGAGCCATTACGGCCGACGCGCTGGCGGGTAGGACAGCAAGGGCCACGGCAATTGCGCAGACCAGAGTGAGCACCAGGTGAACGGACCCTGCCGGTCTCCTGTACGCGCTTTCGATCATGTGTCCCGTGCTGTTCACCTTTTCTCCCCTGTCGGCGGCGTCAATGTTGCGAAATGCTGGCAAATCCGTACATGCGATATCTGACATCAGCGCTCCCCCGTTCCTGGCCGGCCCAGCCAGACCAGGGAACAGGGGACCACTCTGCACTGCCTATTCTTCGGCGGCGGTCACTGCGAATGTACCAGCGAGATGAGCATTTTCACCAACCGTAAAGTTCAGGAAGGCTCCGACTTTACTAACAGAAATAGCATCGGAAGCGCCCATTATTGATTTTATACCCCCACCACCATAAACACAGAGGTTGCCCGGTTCTGCCGCAGGTTCACCTGCGCTTCCATCACCGCATCCGCTTGGCGCTATTTCTTCGAAGTGCGGGGTTTCGAGGGAACCGAGATTAATGACTTCCTTTCCCACGGTGTCGATGTAGTGGACATGGCAAGTCGCCGCTACATGTCCAGCTTCAATCGTTTCACAGCCTGCAGTCGAGAGATTAGTGGCGAGTGGGATCGGAAAGGAGATAGAGGTCTCGATGGATTCACCGAGCGCTGCTGCTTTATATTCTCCAAAGGCCCAGGTGCCGTACTCCGTCTTCCCAGACGGGAGCGTACCCTCAGCGGTCCACGGCGAGCCTTCCTTGCCATTGCAGGCATACGTCTTGCCGCTCGCGGATTCGAACTTTGAACCACCCTTGCCGGTGGTGCCCGTACCCGTGCAATGACCTTCGATTGCGTTCGCCGATTCCGTGCTTGTCACGCTCGTGCCGTTGGCCCCAGCTTTGCCTTCTTTGCCTTCAGTACCTGACCCCGCCGGCCCCACAGATCCTGCCGGCCCCATAGACCCAGCCGGTCCAGCAGGCCCAGTCGGCCCTGTAGCCCCGGCTGCACCATTGGCCCCGGCCTTCCCCTTCAACGAAGCAAGCACGCTCGGCTTGATCTGTTTCGTCGAGGTGATCAAGTATTTGCTGGCAGCGTAAGCGCCGCCGGTCATCGCGAACACCATCGCCAACGTCGCTACGACGTTCGCGTATGTCAGCCGCGGACGAATGCGTGAGAACATCCTGTGGTCCCTCCCCTGGTGATTGTCTGGTGTGGACGTCACAGACCCGGTCCCTCTCCCAAGGTCCCCCGTCCAAAGGGGTTTGCGATCAATCGCGGGACCGATCCAAACCAGCCTTATTGTCTACTGTCCACTACCTACACATATGTCTGTATGTACCGGGTGCGAATAGTACACCACCGCTGTTCTTCTGTCAAGTGTTCCTGCCTGTGGGTACGCGGCGGCGGCGCCAGACGACGCCGGGCGCTGGTCCGGTAAGGGGTCCTGCTCGGGGAGAGAGCGGGCGGTCAGGCTATGCCGAGCAAACCACGTGCCTCGACGACCGTGGCCGGGCGGCGGCCAACGTCTTCGGTCATCTTGCGCGCCTGGGCGATCAGGTCGCCGTTGGAGCGCGCCATCGAGCCGTCGGGCAGGTACAGGTTGTCCTCCACGCCGGCCCTGATCGAGCCGCCGAGCGTGAGCGCGGTGGCGATCAGGTTCCACTGGTCGCGCGAGATGCCGATCGCGCCCCAGTGATGGGGGTCACCCGGCACCTGAGCGATGTTGTCGGCCATCGCGGCGAGGTTGCGGGCGGTGGGCGGGATGCCGCCGACTACTCCCATCACGCAGTCGATGTGCAGAGGGGTCTTCAAAACCCCCATGTCCACCAAGGGCGTCAACGAGCCGACATGCCCGAGATCGAAGCACTCGTGCTCGGGCTTGATACCCAGCTCGTTCATGGTCTCGAGCAGCTCGACGATCTCCTCGAACGGGTTGTTGAAGACCATCTTGAAGACGAAGTCTTTGCGCGTGCGCGAGTACTTGGCGTAGTTCATCGAGCCCATGTTCAGCGCCGCGACTTCCGGGCGACACGCGCGCAGGTAGTCGATGCGGGTGGACACCGGCACGCCGACGGTGCCCGTCGAGTAGTTGACGATCACGTCGTCCACCGCGCCGCGAATCGCCTCGGTGATCGCTGAGAAGTCCTCGATCTCATAGCTTGGAGTGCCGTCCGCTTTACGTGCGTGGATGTGGATCATCGAGGCGCCCTCGTCCACAGCGCGCTTGGCCTCGGCGCCGTACTCCTCGGGCGTGTAGGGGATCGCCGGGCACTGCTCGCGGTTGGCGATCACGCCAGATATGGAGCACGTGATTACGACTGGATCGTCCAAGCTCATACCGCTCTCCGGAATTGCGATTCGATGGGGTTCATACGGGCACCACGCCCGACTTCTTATACGGACGCTCGATCTTCTTGCCCTCCGCCAGCTCCAACCCACGGCAGATCGTGGCGCGGGTCTCGCGCGGGTCGATCACGTCGTCGATCAGGTCGTTGCCGGCAGCGATGTACACATCGAACATCTTTTTGAAGCTCTCGACCAGCTCGGCCTTCTTCGCCGCTGGATCCTCGGCCGCGTCGACCGCCTTGCGGAACGCGATCTCGACGACGCCCTCGGCCCCCATCACGCTGATCTCGGCGCTCGGCCACGCCACGATCAGATCGGGCTCGTAGGCGCGCCCGCACATCACGTAGTAGCCGGCGCCATAAGCCTTGCGCGTAATCACCGTGAGCTTGGGGACGGTTGCATTGGCGACGGCGTAGAGCATCTTGGCGCCGTGGCGGATGATCCCTTCGGCCTCAACCTTGGTGCCCACCATGAAGCCGGGCACATCCTGGATGAACACCAAAGGGATCCCGAAGGCGTTGCAGAGGTTGACGAAGCGCGCGGCCTTGTCGGCGGAGTTGTTGTCGAGGATGCCGCCGAGCTGCTTGGGCTGGTTGGCGACGATCCCGGCCGGCCTGCCGCCGAAGCGGGCGAAGCAGGTGATGATCGTCTTGGCCCACTGGCCCTTCATGTCGAAGATCTCGCCGTCGTCGACGATGTGCTTGATGACCTCGTACATGTCGTAAGGCTTGCGGTTCGATTCGGGCAGCACGTCGAGCAGCTCATCGTCGCCGCGCTCGATCGGGTCGGACACCGGACGAATCGGCGGGCGCTGTTCGCAGTTCTGCGGCATGAACGACAGGTACTGCTTGATCCGCTCGATGCACTCCTCGTCGCTTGCGACTTCCATGTCGCCCACGCCCGACTTGCGACAGTGCACGCGCGAGCCGCCCAGTTCCTCTTGGGTGACGTCCTCCCCCACCGCGGCACGCACCAGATGCGGTCCGGCCAAAGCCATAGAGCCGCGACCCTTGACCATCGGCACGAAGTCGGCCAAGCCGGGGATGTAGGCGGTGCCGGCCGCGCACGGCCCCAAGAGTGCCGCTACCTGCGGGATCACGCCGCTCATGATCACCTCCTCGCGGAACAGGTGACCGGAGCCGGCGAACATCGCCCCCGCAGCCTCCTGCACACGTGCGCCGGCGGAGTCCAGCAGCCACACGAACGGGATGCGCTTGGTCAAGGCGAGCTCGCGCAAGCGCGTGACCTTGAACTCGCCGGTCATGCCCATCGAACCGGCCATCACCGTGAAGTCGTAGGCGCACACGGCGGTGAGACGGCCATCCACCTTGCCATAGCCGGTGATGACACCGTCGGCGGGCGCGTCGACGCCGTCCATCGCCCGCTGGGAGGTGTGCGGCTTGCCGTGGATTCCCAACTCGACGAATGTGCCATCGTCGACTAGCAGGGCGATCCGCTCGCGTGCGGTCAAGGCGCCCTTCTCGTGTTGCTTGTCGATCTTCTCCTGGCCGCCGCCGAGGCGGATCTGGGCACGGCGCGCGTGTAGATCCTCGACCAGCGGGCGCAAGAGCGATGTGGTCTGCTCGCCGCTCATCAGCGTCCCTTCCATTCGGGCTCACGCTTCTCGAAGAAGGCGGTCACGCCCTCCACGATGTCCTCGGTGGAGATCGCGAGCGTGAGCTGAGCGCGCAGGTAGTCCAAAGCGTCGTCCAAGGGCATGTCGAGCTGGCGGCGCATCGCTTCCTTGCCAAGACGCATGATCAGCGGCGACTTCGACGCCAGCTTCGTGGCCCACTCCCCCACCGCGGCGTCGAACTCGCCGGCCACGACGACCTTGTTGACGAGCCCCGCCGCGAGCGCGTCCTGGGCCGACCAGCGCTCGCCGAGCAGCAGCAGCTCGTTGGCCTTCTTGCGCCCGATGTTGCGGTAGATCAGCGCCATGATCATGAACGGGAACGCGCCGACGTTGATCTCGGGGGTGCCGAACGTGGCGTCCTCCGATGCCACGACCAGGTCGCAGGCCAGTGCGATCCCGAGCGCACCGGCGAGCACGTGGCCACGCGCGGCGCACAGCGTCGGCTTGCCGAGCCCGACGATCAGCTTGAACAAGCCAACGAAGCGATCGGAGCCGAAGTGCTTGTGCACCAACGCTACGTCGGCCGCGAAGCCGCCGAGGTTGGCGCCGGAGGAGAAGACCGTCTCGTGCGAGGAGGCGAGCACGACCACGCGCACGGCCTCTTCGTCGCGAGCGCGCTCGAACGAGGCGATCAATCCGCTTAGCACCTCGGCGGAGAGGGCGTTGCGCGTGGAGGGCTCATTCAGCGTGATCGTGGCTACGCCGTCGTTCGCGTCATAGAGAACTGGCTGCTCGGACACGCTCGGCATCCTAACCGGCCGGCGACTCGGCTAGTGCGCGAGCTGGCCGCTCAGCCAGTAACCGGTAGCCTGTTCTTGGCAAAGCGCTAGCGTCTGGCTTCGACGAGCACGACCAACGCGACGACACGAAACGACCCAAGGAGCCACAGCAGAAATGGCCGCCACCGACACCGTCTTGAAGCCCGATCATCAGTCAAAGCGCAAGCACTTCATCTTCACCGACGAGCACGAACAGCTGCGCGAGTCGATCCGCAGTTTCGTCAGCAAGGAGCTGGCGCCGCACGCGGAGGAATGGGAGGAGACGACGTTCCCCGACTCGGTCTTCCACCGCATGGGCGAGCTGGACCTGCTCGGCCTCGACAAGCCCGAGGCCTACGGGGGGCAGGGCGGGGACTACTTCACGAGCCTCGTGCTCGGCGAGGAGATGACCGGCGCCAACTCGGGCGGGTTGGCGATGGGGGTTGCCGTGCACACCGACATGGCGATGCCCCCGATCCTCGCGTTCGGCAGCGAGGAGCAGAAGCAGGAATGGGTGGTGCCGGCGATCAAAGGCGAGAAGATCCTGTGCATCGGCATCACCGAGCCCGACGCGGGCTCGGACGTGGCGGGCATCAAGACGCGTGCGGTGAAGGACGGCGACGAGTACGTGATCAACGGCTCGAAGACGTACATAACCAACGGCCACCGCGCGGACGTGATCGTGCTCGTGACGAAGACCGACCCCGACGCGGGCTACGGCGGCTTCACGCTGTTTCTCGTGCCGATGGACGCGCCCGGGGTGATCCGCGAGAAGAAGCTCGAGAAGCTGGGGATGCACGCCTCCGACACGGCGCTGCTGGCTTTCCAAGACGTGCGCGTGCCCGAGACCGCCGTGCTCGGCGAGGTGGGCAAGGGCTTCTACCACATCATGTGGGAGCTCCAGGGCGAGCGCCTGATCGGCGCCGCCGGCTCGGTCGCCGGAGCGCAGAAATGCTTCAACCGCACGCTCGAATACGCCAAAGAGCGCAAGGCCTTCGGCCGCGAAATCGGCAAATTCCAGGTGATCCGCCACAAGTTCGCCGAGATGGCGACGAAGATCGAGTCGGCGCGCCAGATGGTGTACGTGACCGCCTGGCGCTTCGCCAACGGCGAGTACCCCGTGCGCGAGATCTCGATGGCCAAGCTGCACGCCTCGCGCATCGCCGTGGAAGTCGCCGACGAGTGCATCCAGATCCACGGCGGCGCGGGCTACATGAAGGAGTACGGCGTCGAGCGTGCGTGGCGCGATTCGCGCTTGAATCGGATCGGCGCGGGGACCGACGAGATCATGCTGGATGTGATCGGGCGCTCCTACGGTCTTTGATCCAGCCGCCGTTCACGCCTTGACCCTTTCATCCCCCACTCCTCCGTTCACGGAGGAGCATGAAACGCTGCGGGAGTCGGTTCGCGGATTTCTCGACCGCGAGCTGGCCCCACACGCGCAGGAATGGGAGCGCGAGCAATGGTTTCCCGACGAGATATTCCCTAAGCTCGCCGCACAAGGCCTGCTCGGGCTGAAGTACCCCACCGAGCTGGGCGGGCAGGGCGGCGACTATCTGCACGAGGCGGTGCTCGTCGAGGAGCTCTCGCGCATCGGCTCGGGCGGGACGGCGGCGGGAATCGGCGCCCACATCAACATCGCCACGCCCCCGATCTGGAAGTTCGGCACCGACGAGCACAAGCAGCAATACCTCGTGCCCGCGATCAAGGGCGAGAAGATCGGCGCACTCGCGATCACAGAGCCCGACGCCGGCTCGGACGTGGCGGCCTTGCGCACAAAGGCCGAGCGGGTGGACGGTGGCTGGGTGGTAAACGGTGAGAAGACCTACATCACCAACGGCGTCCGTGCGCACTTCATGGTCACCGCCGTAAAGACCACCCAGGAGGGCGGCCACCACGGGATCTCGTTTTTCATAATTGACCGCGGCGAGGGCGTCAGCTCCTCCAAGCTCGAGAAGCTTGGCTGGCACGCCTCGGACACCGCCACGATCGCCTTCGAGAACGTGTTCGTGCCCGAGCACAACCTGCTCGGCGAGCTGCACGAGGGCTTCAAGCTGATCATGGCCAACTTCCAGTGGGAGCGTCTAGCGATGGCGCTCGGGACGGTAGGGGCGATGCAGCTCGCCTACGAGCGCACCGCCGAGTACGCGCGCGAGCGCAGCACTTTCGGCAAGCCCCTCGCAAAGCACCAGGCGATCAAGCACAAGCTCGCCGATCTCGCCACCAGCGCGTATGTCGCGCGTTGTGTCACCTACGACGCGCTGCGCCGTTTCGTCGCCGGCGAGGAACCGATCAAGGAGGTGACGATGGCCAAGCTGATGACCCAGCGCGCTTCCTTCGAGCTGATGGACGAGTGTCTGCAGATCCACGGCGGCATGGGCTACATGGGCGAGCACTGGGCGCAAAGAGCAGCCCGCGACGCCCGGCTCGGCCCGATCGGTGGCGGCTCGGATGAGATCATGCGCGAGATCCTGGGGCGCTTGCTGGGACTGTAGGCGCGTGAGATATGTCCGAAGCGGCGAGATCCTTTGCGACGCCTACGTCGAGGCGATCGAGTGCCTCACTGACTCATTCGCGTCGCGGCGCCATCGACTCCAGCGTCTCGCCGCCCTCTCGCGCGACCGGCGGACCGTTGCCCGCCTTCTGCTCGGCGAAGTGCTTGCTGAGCATCGTCTCCTGACCCTGGTAGTTGGAGCCGATGTCCTGGCCGTAGAGCACGTCCGGGTCGCCGGCCATGCGCTCGAACGCCAGCTTGCACACCGGCTGGCGGTGCTCGACCATGAACGGCACGTCGCGCGCGCGCACCTCGAGCGCAGCCCGAGAGCCGTGGTTACGCTCGCCCCGGGAATAGCCAAAGCCGGGATCGAAGAAGCCCGCGTAGTGCGTGCGCAGCTCGCCAGCGGTCGGGTCGTAGGCGAGCATCTCGGCCGCGTAGGAAGGCGGGATGCTGACCCCCTCGGCCGAGAGCAGCAGATAGAAGACCTCCGGCTCGAGCACGATTCGCCCCCCGCGCTCGGGGTGCACCGGCTCCCAGTAGTCCTGCCACTTGAGCTTGCCGATGCGCTCGAGATCGACCGGCAGGCTGTTGCGCTTGGCGCGATAGCCGACGATGTTCTCCGGGCTGCCCTGAATGTCGAGGCTCAAGAACAAGCCGTCGGCCAGCGACAGCTCGGAGGCGCGCAGCGCATGACTGTCCAGATACAACAGCGGAAACTCTTCGTGGACGGTCAGCAGCTCCCGGTCGCTCAGTCGTGCATCGCCGTGGCTGAGGCGCACCTGGTTGAGCGAGAGGCCCCGCTTGACGCGGATCGCAAACGAGCGCGGAACGACCTCCAGGTAGAGCTTTCCGTGATAACCGGCAGCGATTTCGTCGAAGCGGTGACTGCGGTCGGTGATCACGCGCGTGAACACGTCCAGCCGTCCGGTCGAGCTCTTGGGGTTGGTCTTGGCGCGGATCTCCTGCGGCAGACGCAGCTCCTCGATCAGCGGCACCAGGTAGGGCCGGTCGCGCTCCAGCGTGGCCCCGTCGCGCAGGTCGATCTTGTCGAAGGCGAGGTCCTCGATCTTCTCCTCGACCGTCGAGCCCGAGTCGGGCAGAAAGCTGCAGCGCAAAGCCCAGGCGAACTCACCAAGGCGCAAGTCCATGCTCGCGGGCTGGATCGACTCCAGCGGCACGCGCCAGTCCCCGGCCGTGATCAGGCCGTGTGTGACCGCCTCGCGCAGACGCTGGGCGGGTAGCACTCCATTCGCCTCGGCAACCTTGGATTCAAGGTCGGTCGGCTGAGTTGCCGGATCGCTTGCCATATGAGGCTGATTCTATGCGGTGGATGCGACGAACCACCCCAAGCGGCGGCTCCCCGCGCGACCAGCCCACAGGCCGGATGTGTCCAACTTCAAACGAACGGTCGGATGAAGTCATATGACCAACCGCGCAACCTGTTTCTGCAAATCCGCCGCGCGGCGCGCAAGGACGAGTACATGACAGGTGACAGGTGACAGGTGGTATAGTGATGTCCCATGAAGAAGACCAGTATCTACCTGGACCCCGACGTAGACCGTGCGCTCGGCCGCCGCGCCGTGGCCGAGGGCACGACCAAGGCCGCCCTGATCCGCGCGGCGCTCGCGCAGGCGGCGGCGGTCGGACGCATCCGCAAGCCGCGGGCGGTCGGAGTGTTCTCCGGCCCCGGCGACTTGTCCACCAACGTGGACAAGTACCTAGAGGGGTTCGGCGAAGATTGATCGTTCTTGACACGTCGGTGGTGCTGGCCGTGATGGACCGCCGCGACGTCAACCACGAACGCGTGCGAGTGTGGATGGAGGGTGTGCAGGACGAACTGTGCACAACGCCTTTGGTGCTCGCCGAGCTTGACTATCTGGTTCCCAAGCGAGGCGGTTCCGCTGCCGCCCAGGCACTGCGCGATGACTTCCAGGATGGCGCCTATCTCCTCGAATGGTGGCGCTCGGCATTGCGTGAGACGATCGCGACCGCGAGCCTGTACGAGTCGATCGACCTGGGCCTGACCGACGCCTCCCTAATCGCCCTCGCGGCACACCTGGAAACCACCCGCGTTGCCACGCTCGACGAACGCCATTTCCGGGCCGTACGGCCGCTGAGGAGCGACGCCACCAGCTTCACGCTGCTGCCCACCGACGCTGACTGAAGCGAGCCCGCCTACCCCGAGTGGGCACGAGGGTCGCTGACGCCAACTTCGTGCCTGCTCGCAGCAGCTAGCGTCGGCACGTACTGAGACGAGTTTTTCTCCGACTGCCCTGAGCATTCGGTCCAGCGACCGCGCCCGCCGCTAAAACGCGGTGGCTTTGCTGCCGATGCATGAAGCGTGAACCGCTGTCTAACACGGCTCGGTGCCGTCGCTATAACCGCGCTGGTGCTGGCCTGCGCCCTTCAGGGTGTCCTGCCCACAACGGCGGGAGCCGCGCGTGCACACTCCCGCCGCGGGAGCGTGCATGTCCGCCACATCACGATCCATCATGCGCCGCGCAAAGGCTCCAAGCACAAGCACAAAAACAAGCGCAAGCACCACACGCACAAGCGTGCGATGCACCATGCGCGCAAGTCGCGTCCCGCGACCGCGGCCGGCGAATGTCCCAACGCCAACCTGACGCCCGTGGCGAGCAACGTCGAAAGCGTCGTCGCGGCAACTCTGTGCCTCGTCAACGACGAACGCGTCCGCTTCGGCGAGTCGGCGTTGAGCGAAGATCCTCGCCTTGCCAGCGCGGCTGTCGGGCACTCGCGCGACATGGATGCGAACGACTACTTCTCGCATACGAGCCCCAGCGGCCAGACGCTGCTGATGCGCATCCAGGCGAGCGGCTTCATACCCAACGCCAACGTCGGCTATACGCTCGGCGAGAACATCGCCTGGGGCACCCTGTGGCTGAGCACGCCCCGCGCGATCGTCAAGGCCTGGATGGAATCTCCAGGGCACCGCGCCAACATCCTCAACAGCTCCTACCGCTACACCGGCATCGGCATCGACCCTAACCTGCCGAGCTCGATGTCAGGCGGACAGGCCGGCGGGATGTACACCCAAGACTTCGGCACGATCATCGCCTGACACCGCACTGAGCGGAGGCTGCATCTTCTACGAGGCACGAGACGGTTGTTGGGTGAGCATTGGTTTGGCCGGGCGGATAACCTCCTGACCCCCTCCAACACCTCCGGTGTTGGAGCCCCCGGAGGGGGCGAAGGTATGGGGGTGTCCACTACAAGGAGAATCGAAGCCATGGGAGTACTCGACGGTAAGTCCGCGATCGTGACCGGCTCGGCGCGCGGCATCGGACGCGCGACGGCTGAGCTGCTGGCCGCGCAGGGCGCGCAGGTGCTCATCAACGACCTCGACGGCGACGTCGCCGAGCAGGCAGCCAAAGAGATCGCCGGCGAGACCGCCGTCTTCTCCGGCGACCTGACCGCCGGCGACACGGCCGAGGAGCTGGTGCAGAAGGCGATCGACTCGTTCGGCAAGATCGACATCATCGTCAACAACGCCGGCTACACAATCGACGCGCCGATCCACAAGATGTCAGACGAGCAGTTCCAGAAGATGCTCGACATCCACCTGATCGTGCCCTTCAAGGTCATCCGCGCCGCCGCGCCGCATCTGCGCGAGCCGGCCAAGAAGGAGCGCGAGGAAGGCAATGAGGTGTTCCGCAAGATCGTCAACATCTCCTCGATCTCCGGCACGATGGGTAACGCCGGGCAGGCCAACTACTCCTCGGCGAAGGCCGGCGTGACGGGTCTGACCAAGACGCTTGCCAAGGAGTGGGGCCAGTTCAAGGTCAACGTCAACGCGGTGGCCTTCGGCTTCATCGACACGCGCCTCACGGCCGCCAAGGTCGAGGACAACACGATGGAGATCGGCGGCGAGAAGGTCCAGCTCGGCATCCCCGAGCAGATGCGCGGAATGGCCTCGATGCTGATCCCGCTCGGACGTCCCGGCACGGCCGAGGAGGCCGCCGGCGGCGTCTTCTTCCTGTGCTCGCCGTGGTCCAACTACGTACACGGGCAGATCCTCAACGTCACCGGCGGACAGTTCGTCGGGATGACCTCCTAGCGGGAGCATCTCTCAGCTCAGAGAGGCGGAGGCGAAGAGTCACTTTTTCTGTGATTCACATTAGTGACTACCATATGTAGCTACTTTGGTGAATCGAGCAAAAAGAGAGTAACTACCTCCGCCTCACCCGGGCCAATCGAGCAGCGGACCGAGATGATACGCCGCATCCCGCGCGACGCGTGCGAAGCGGCGATTTACGCCGTCGCCGCGCCCTTTACTTGGGCGCGGCGTTCGGCCCGGCGCTGCTCGCGCGCGCGGCGCAGCATGCCCTTGCGGCCGTATTCTTCAAGGCCGTTGTAGAGCGCCTTGATCTCCGTGAGCACCGCTTCGGCGACCGCCTGCTGCTGCTCGCGAGTCGCGTTCTCGACCGGCTCCCAGCGCATCGCGTCGCCGTACTGGACCGTCACCTTCGGGAACTGCAGGCGCTTCCAGTTGCGGATGCGGCTGGAGCCGTGAATCGCGATCGGCACGATCGGTGCGCCCGTTTCCAGGGCGATGCGCCCGATGCCAGCCTTGGCGTGCTCGGCTAGTTTGCCGTCGCGCGAGCGGCCCCCCTCGCAGTACATCGTGATCGCGCCGCCGCGCGCAAGGATCGCTTTGGCAGTGACGAACATCTCTTCGTCGCGCGCTCCCCTGCGCACTGGAAAGACGCCGCCGTGGGTGTAGATGAACTGCATTGGCCCGCTGAACAGCTGTGACTTGGCCATGAAGCGCACCTTGCGGCGGATGTAGCAGCCCATCAGGAAGTGGTCCATGAAGCTGAAGTGGTTGGGCGCGAGGATCACTGCGCCCGAGCCCGGCACCTTCTCGGTTGAGATCGGGCGCGCGCGGAAGAACGTATAGGCATACAAGGAGGTAAGCAGCCGCACCAGCTCATACGCCCAGTCCGGTTCGCGCGTACGCGCGCGCTCGTGGAAACGATCGAAGTACTCCTTAGGGCGCGGGTCGCTGTAGACCTGTTCGCGCATCGGTGCAAGCTCGCTCATCTAATTGCTCTACATCGCCGGCGGGGCAAAGTTACGCGGGTCATCATCTCCTAGACATAGCCGCATGCGGCTATGTCCCGGACGGTACATGTACCGTCCGGCCGAGCCGTGCATGCACGGCTCGGAGAAGCCGCACATGTGCGGCTTCTCGACCGGCGCATGCGCCGGTCGCACAGCAATCATCGCCTAGTGCGCCCAAGCGCATCGGTCCACCCCGCAAGCAGCGTCTCACGCTCATCCTCGCCCATGCGCGGCTCATAGCGCATGCCCTGCCGCCACCCATCGCGCACGTCGGACACTGTCCACGCGCCAATGCCAACACCCGCCAGGTAGGCAGCGCCCAGCGCGGTCGTCTCGGCTATCTCGGGCACGAGCACCGGCACGTCGAGCATGTCTGCCTGGAACTGCATCAGCCACGCGTTGGCACTGGCGCCGCCGTCGGCGCGCAGCTCACGCAGCGGCTCGCCCGACGCTTGCTCCATCGCCCGCAACGCATCGACCGTCTGGTAGGCGATCGCCTCCAGCGTCGCACGGGCCAGATGCGCCCGACCGGTGCCACGCGTGAGCCCAACGATCGTGCCGCGCGCGTGCGGATCCCAGTGCGGCGAGCCGAGCCCCGTCAGCGCCGGCACGAAATACACGCCGTCGTTGCCGTCAAGCGAGGCCGCGAGCGCCTCTGTATCGCTCGCCTGTTCGATCACACCGAGACCATCGCGCAGCCACTGCACAGCGGCGCCTGTCACGAAGATCGATGCCTCCAGCGCATACGTGGTCGCGCCGCCGATGCCCCAGGCAACCGTGCTCAGCAGACCGGGCTCCGGACGGGGCGCCGTGAAGCCTGTGTTGAGCAGTGCGAACGAGCCGGTGCCGTAGGTGTTCTTGCCCATGCCTGGGTCCACGCACGCCTGGCCGAACAGGGCAGCCTGCTGATCGCCGGCGACGCCTGCCACCGGCACGATGTGGCCGTGCAATGTCTCGGAGCGTGTGGTCCCGAACGTGCCTGTGCTGGCGAGCACCCGCGGGAGCGCCCGCTCGGGGATCTCGAACAGCGTCAGCAGCTCACGGTCCCAACTGCCCGCTGCGATGTCGTAGAGCATCGTGCGCGCGGCGTTCGACGGGTCTGTCACGTGCTCGCCGCATAGCTTGAACGTGAGCCACGCGTCGATCGTGCCGAACACCGCCCGTCCTGCTTGCGCTCGCTCGCGCAGCCCCTCGACGTTGCGCAGCAGCCACTCGATCTTCGTGCCCGAGAAGTACGGGTCGAGCACGAGCCCTGTATGCGTGCGCACAAGCCCTTCGTGACCAGCGGCGCGTAGCTGCTCGCAGCGCCCGGCCGTGCGGCGGTCCTGCCACACGATCGCCCTGTGCAACGGCTCGCCCGTCGATGGGTCCCACACACATACGGTCTCGCGCTGATTTGTGATCCCGACGGCGAGAAGCTCCCCGGGGCGGACTTCGGCGGTGGCGAGCGCCTCGCCCGCCACCGCTTGAGTCACCTCCCATATCTCCCCCGCGTCGTGCTCCACCCAGCCCGGCCGCGGGAAATGCTGGTTGATCTCGCGATAGGCGCGACCGACCGGCTCGGCCTGCCCATCGAACACGATGCAGGTCGTGCCCGTAGTGCCTTGGTCGATCGCCAAGATCATCCGGTGCAGCCTCCTGAGAGCGGACTCTCAGCGATCCGACTTCTCGCTGCTCTCCGAGCCGACATCGCTCGCGAGCTTATCTCCTTGCGAGGTACACACGTACGAAATCGACCAGCTGGCGCCCGCGATGTAGAAACCCTCCCAGCGTCCTGCCCGTCGCGCGATGAGACAGATCCAAATCGATCTCCCCCACGCGTGCACCCGCCCGAGCGGCGTCGATCGTCATGCCGATCTCCATGCCAAAGCCGTGTGCAAACGGCAACACCTGCGCGAGCGTCTGCGCTGTCAGGGCGCGCTGCCCGGAGATGGGCGCTCGGAGCTCAAGTCCACAGCGCCGGCGAATCGCCCAGTGGGCAAAGCCGATCGCCAGCCCGAACCCGCCGCCGACGCGCCTGGAGAAGGCCGCGACCGCGAGGTCGGCCTCGCCTTGGCGCACAGCCTCCACAAGCGGACCCAACCGTGCCGAGGACTCGTCCAGGTCCCCGTCGCACAGCACGGCCACTGGTTCGCTCTGGCGACGATGCCCCGCGTGCGCGCGGGGGGGATTGTCGCCATCGACGCTGTTCAGTCTCCCCCGCTCGGTATCACGCAGCGCCTCATACGCCGCCAGCGTGACCGCCGCGCCCTTGCCGACCATGCGCTCGCTGCGCACCACGGTTGCGCCGGCCGCTTCGGCGACGTCCGCCGTTCCGTCGGAGGAGCCATCGTCCGCGACCCACAGCCGCGCGCCCGGAAAGGCCTCGGCAAGCGAGGCTAGTGTCGCCGCGATGCGGTCGGCCTCGTTGTAGGCAGCAACTATTACGAAGACATCCGAGCTCATGGTCGATCGGCCACGACGGCTATTGTCCACCACCGTTATCCTGTCGGCGTCCCCGGAGGTTCAGCGTGGCTGAGGTAGAGGCTCACATCACCGGCACGGTGTGGAAGATCGAGTGCGCCGTGGGCGATGAGATCGAAGAGGGCGACACCGTGGCGATCCTCGAGTCGATGAAGATGGAGATGCCAGTCGAGGCCGAAGACGCTGGCACGGTCGTCGAGATCCGCTGCGAGGAGGGCCAGGCCGTCAACGAGGGCGACACGCTCGTCGTGCTCGGATAGGGGAGGACCGTCCCATGCGACCAATCGTGCTGCACGAAACCGCTGCGGAGATTGCCTTCTTCGTGAGTCTGGCCCTGTGGCAGGCGATCGAGTTCACCATGGCGATGCGTACAAATGCCCGGGGACACACCACCCGTGAGTGGACGCAACCGCTGATCGGTTTGGGCCTGGTTGGGGGGACCGTGTTCGCGATCGTGCTTGCAGCGCACGAATCGGCGCCATTGCCTGGGCCGGGCTGGTTACCAGCGACTGTCGGCCTGACGCTGCTGTGGGTCGGGATCGCGCTTAGGCTTTGGGCAGTCCGCACGCTGGGAGACTTCTTCAAGGTCTCGGTTGTGATCCAGGACGACCACCGTGTCGTCGATACCGGTCCCTATCGCTGGGTGCGACATCCGAGCTATTCAGGCGCCTTGTTGACGGCGCTCGGCATCGGCATCGCTCTCGCGGACTGGACTAGCATCGCGATCATGATCGTATTCCCGCTGAGTGCTTTCCTGATTCGCATTCGCGTAGAGGAGCGCCTGCTCTCCACAGAGCTCGGCGACGCTTACCGCTCCTATGCACGGCGAACCGCCCGGCTCGTGCCAAGAGTCTTCTGAAAGCACTCCACCAAGAGGTCGACGCGCTGGTCCGCCTCATCGAGACGAGCGACCGTCAATCGAGCTCGAAACGTGGCAACACGCGTCCCAGGCCTCGCGGCAGCCACCAATTGCGCGCACCAAACAGGGACATCAACGCCGGTACCAGCAGCAGCCTGATCAGCGTCGCGTCGAGCGCGATGGCGAGAGCGAGGGCGAATCCGAACTCCTTGAGTTCAAGGACGTTGGCAGTCACGAAACTGCCGAACACGGCCACCATGATCGCGGCGGCAGCCGAGATCGGTCGCGCCGTGTGCTCCACACCAGACGCCACAGCCAGTCGGTTGTTGCCTGTCTTTCGCCATGTCTCCTGCATTCGACGAATCAGGAACACCTCATAGTCCATTGACAAGCCAAACAAAAGCACGAATATGCAGAGAGGCAAGAAGCTCTGAATGAAACCGGGGCTCGAGAAGCCGATCAGGCCCTCACCGTGGCCGTCTTGGAAGATCAGCACGACCAAGCCAAGCGTGGCTCCTGTCGCGAGCACGTTCATCGCTACCGCCTTGATCGGTAGCACCACACTGCGGAGCATCACAAGTAGGAAGATCAGAGCGATCCCAAGCGTCAGGACTACCACCAACGGCAGCTTTGCGCTCGTCACATTCGAGACGTCAACGGCCTGAGCTACGGCTCCGCCCACGAGCACCACTACACCCTCACGAGCAAGCAGAGACGGCGCGAGATCGCCGCGTATTCGCTGCACCAGCGCATAGTCTGCCGACGAGTCGACGGGCACCGTCGGCATCACGCTGAGTAGCACGCCGCCGGTGTAGGAGCGGTCCGTCATCCCGCCAACGCTATGGTCGCCTCGTAGCTCGCTCTCCAGCGTCCTCACTCCAGTGAGCGCCGCACTCGACCGCTTGCCTCGGGCCTTGCCTTCTGCGCCGACGCGATCCAATCGTTGGTGCCCGCCGGTGGTGGGAGGATCGGTCACGACCACTGTGAGCGGCCCTATGATCCCAGGACCGAACGAGCGCGCTAGCACCTGCGCCCCTCTGCCAGAGGGCGTACCCGAGAGCGCGGGTAGGCCGATGTCGATGCCGTATCGCAGACCCAGCATCGGAACCATCGCAACCACCAGGGGAAGCGATACCGCAACCGCGACGATCATGGGTCGGCGCATCACCGCCAGCGCCCATCTCCTCCAGCCTCCTTGGCCCTCCGATGCGCTTGCCTTGGCGTCGGCAGGTTGCAAGCGTTCCGGGAGCGAACCGGCGTTGATCCTCGGACCCAGCTGTGCGAGCACTGCTGGCAGCAGCGTGAGCGCCGCCGTCAGAGTGCATACCACGCTTGAGAGTATCCCGATGACGAACTCTTGGAAGATCGGGGCGCGGATGACGAGCAGCGACATCAACGAGAGCGCAACGATGGTTCCGGAATAGATGATCGTGCGACCGGAGGTGGCAAGCGCCAAACCGACCGCATGAGATGCCCGCCGCCGTTCACGACGTGGATCGGCGGGCAAGCGCGCGAGCTCCTCACGGAAGCGACTCACTATGAACAGGGTGTAGTCAATGCCGATCCCCACGCCGATCATCGTCACGACTGTCACCAAGAAGGCGTCGAACTTGAGTATCGCCGCTAGGACATAGATCAAACCGAATGTCAGCAGCAGCCCAGCACCGGCGAGCAGCAACGGGACGATCGCCGCGGTGAGAGCGCCCAGCGCGAGGATCAGGGCCACGAGCGCGACGGGCATGCCGATCGCCTCTGCCCGCTCGCCGTCGGCGCTCTCGACCTGTGCCAGATCCGAGGCCAGCGGAGAGAATCCCGTCAGCCATGCCTGCGCTCCCGCGCCGCTCGCCGCGGCGATCACGCTCTGCAGATGCGCTATACGCTCAAACCGTTCGCGGGCATTTCCGCCAAGCGTCACGAGTGCAGCCGCCACATGCTTGTCGGCGGAGATATGTGCAAGCGAGCCGCGAGCGCCATAAGGATTCGAGACTCTCTCTACGCCAGGCTGTGAGCGCGCCGCGCGCAACACGCGGGCGACGCTCGCACGATATGCGCGTTGGTCGACGCTGTGCTTAGGCGAATAGAAAGCGATTACGTCTTGCTCGCCACCTGCGCCACGGAAGCTCGGGCTTTCCAGCAGCTGTTCGACTCGCGAGGACTGGCTACCGTCGACTCCATAGTCGGGTCCGCTTAGCTCTTGCTTGAGGGCCGGGGAGAGCGCTGCGCATACGAGCAGGATGACCGACCAGGACAGCAGCACCACAGCTCGATGACGAGCCATAAAGAGACCCCATCTATATAGAGCAGAGTCACCGCGCTCGTTCCTCAGCCGATCGTCTGACCGCCTCGGACCCCGAACAGTCCGTATCGGCAGCTCTGGCCGTGCCATCTCCTCTCGCGGCCGATGCCACTCTCGGTGAACCTCCATGTCAAGACCGTCAGACATCTATTGCCTGCGCAGCCTGGCTTCGCTGGTCTGGCCTCGCCTCGCTGGCCTGGCCTCGCCTCGCGGGTCCAACCACGCCGGCGCGGAGCCTTCCACAGCGCACGCCCGTGGCGGCGTGGTTACCCTGTGCGCCGATGTCCATGATCCCCCAGAACCGCGAGCTCGCCAATGGCAAGCTGCTTGTTGACCAGCCGGCCGCGGGGGTCGCGCGCCTGACGATCTCCAACCCGGCCAAGCGCAATGCGCTCGACCACGCGATCCTCGACGCGATCAGCGCGACACTCCGCGAGTTGGCCTCGCCCGCCTCGGATGCCAGGTGCGTGATCGTGACCGGAGCGCACAGCATGTTCTCGGCTGGATACGAGATCGGCCAGATCGCCGACGGCGGCTTCCAAGTAGAGGCCGAGCGCCTCGTCGCGCATCCTTTCACCGAGGCGATCGGGGTGCTCGAGTCCTTCCCTTTTCCCACACTGGCGGCTTTGCCAGGACACACGATAGGTGGGGGGCTCGAGCTCGCGCTTGCGTGCGACTTGCGCATAGCCGCAGAGCAGATCCAGCTCGGCATGCCTCCGGCCAAGCTTGGACTGGTGTATTCACACACCGGGTTGCGTCGCTTTATCGACACGATAGGCCCCGCTCGCACACGAGAGCTGTTCTTGCTGGGCAGCTATATCGAAGCTGACACAGCGCTCGAGTGGGGGCTTGTCAACCGGGTCGCTGCCGGCACGGAGCTCGAGAGCGAGGCGTTGCGCATGGCATGCGAGCTTGCGGGGAGGGCGCCCCTCTCGCAGGTCGGCAACAAGCGCGTAATCGCGGCGCTGCTGCAAGCACAAGGGCAGCTCCCCGAGGATGTGGAAAGCGAGCTGATCGAGCTGCGCCGCGACTCGTTCGCATCGCGTGATCTGCGCGAGGGAATGAGTGCATTCGCCGAGAAACGCGCTCCGCGTTGGCGCGGCGAATAGCGCGGCGCGCTCAGACTCTAAAGCTGTCGACGACAGCAAGCAGCTGTACTTGAGCATAATTCTCGAGCGTCCGACTCAGGGTCTCTCTCGAAACAGCCCAAGCCGCCGATCGCCGATCATCGCTCGCAACTCAGGATCCTCCACGCCAAGGCCCTCCCGCTCGGCTAGACACAACACCCCGATCTTGCCGACGTGGCGATTGAGCTGCACCTCCCGGGCCGCCTCACCAACCTCCACCAGCGGATAGACCTTCGAGAGGGCGGGAACGATCTTCCCCTGCGCGATCAGACGGTTAGCCTCCCAAGCCTCCTGCCAATTGGCGATATGACTGCCAACGATCCGCTTCAAGCTCATCCAAAGGCGCCGGTTGTCGTATTCATGGCGATAGCCGGTGCTCGAGCCACAGGTGACCACGACGCCGCCACGTCGCACCATGTAGACCGATGCGTCGAACGTGTGGCGCCCAACATAATCAAAGACGATATGCGGATCCTCCCCCAGACAGCGGCGGATCTCGGCACCCACTCGCTTGCCCAGATCCACGCCGGAGAGACCGTCGAGTCCCATCTGGTCGCGGCGCAACACAAGGTCGCACCCGAGCTGTTCGAGCACTTGCGCCTTGTGCTCGGAGCCCACGATTCCGATCGCCGTCCCACCACCATTGCGAACAAACTGGACTGCATAGCTGCCAAGCCCGCCAGTCGCTCCCCAGATCAAGACGATGTCGCCCTGCTTTAGACCCGCGCCGTTCGTGCTGACGAGCATCCGGTAGGCGGTCACAGCACACAGCGTGTTACAGGCGGCCTCCTCCCAAGTGAGGTGAGCGGGCTTGGGCAGCAGCTGACTGGCCTTCGCCACCGCGAACTGGGCAAGACCTCCAAAGTTCGTCTCAAAGCCCCACGCACGTTGAGCCTCACAGAGCATGCCGTCGACTTGCGAGATGGGGTCCTGATCGTCGATCCATGCAGGCGAGACCACTACACGATCCCCGACCGACCACCGCCGTACACCGACTCCTACTCGCACGACGATCCCCGCGCCGTCGGACCCGATCACGTGGTAGGGCAGGTCATGGCGGGCGTGCCAGCCCCCTTCGCGCCCCAACCGCTCCAGGAAGCGAAAGGTCGGAATCGGCTCGAACATCGCCGACCATACGGTGTTGTAATTGACAGCACTTGCCATGATCGCAATCAGCACCTCGTCAGGCGCCAATTCGGGTATGGGCACCTCGCCGACCCTGATCGACTTGCGGACGTCCTTGTCGGTGACACCGTCGAACATGTCCTCGTCCCCGCGGACAATGTGCGCGGCCAGATAGGTACTGGGGAGGGCCTCGACGTCGAGTTGCCCGCCGGTCAGTGTTGTGCCCGACAGATCATTGGCGATATTCATGACACCTGCTCCTCGATAAGCGTGCTCGATAGCCACGCCTCGACAGCTTGCGCTGTTGTCGAGACGTGATCCTCCATGATCGTGAAATGGTTGCCGGGCACCGCAGTCACGGTGTGTGGGAAATCCCACGATGCCCTGGCCTCGTCCGGCATTGGCTCGCCCTCCAGAGATTCGACTGCCTGAACAAAGAATGTCGGCGACGCTATCTCTCTGGGGCGCCAGTCGGACAGAAGCCAGTAGTACGCTCCTGTAGCGGTCAGGCGCGCATCGGTCAGTGCGACATACCCGTCAGATCTGGCCAGCATGCCTTCGATGAACGCGTTCCCTAGGCGAGCAAGGGCCTCTGGAGCGAGCACGTAGGAGTCCACCAGCACAACGCCCGCCACGCCTGCGCCGATGCTCTCCATGTATTCCGCGATCGCGTACGCCAGAAGGCCACCCGTGGAATGGCCCGCCAACACGAGCGGCGGATCTCCCACGAATTGCTGGATGGATTCTGCATGCGCCTCGACGGCGGCTTGCAGCGATGCCGGTATCAGCTCACCCTCGACGAATCCCGGCAACGGCGACGCTACCACGCCGCACACCTCGCGCATGGCATTGGCGAAGCTCACGTATTGGTGAGGACCAGAGATTGCGAGCATCGAGGGAACGCAAACTATGTTCGGGCGCTCAACTCCCTGGGAGAGAAGGACCAGCTCAGAGGGGTCGCGCGGGTCAGATGGGCCATCGAAGGTCTCGCGGAACTTCGAAATGGTGAGCAACGTCTCCATGAACTCGTAAAGCGCGCCTGTGTTGCGCGCATGGTTCAACAATGAGCACAGTGTGCCAGCGGATTGTGGCTCACGTGAGCGGGTCAGCCCAGCTGCGCCGTTGTCCGATCTCGCCGGCCCACCATCGAGGCGATCGCTCTGCGTCGAGCGGCTCTCTAGATCACGGGCAAGCTCTGCAGCGGTTGGGCAATCGAACATGACCGTTGCCGGTAGTCGTAGCCCGGTTGCCTGTTCGAGCAGGTTGCGCAGCTCGAGCACGGCGAGAGAGTCGAACCCGAGCTCCGAGAACGCACATTCGGGATCGACGTCATCGGGCGAGTCATATCCCAGCACCGCCGCTGCATGGGTACACACGAGCGACAGCACCACAGCCTCTCGCTCGTCCGCCGCCACACCAGCCAGCCGGCGAGCGAGCGAGTCCCCGTCGCCATGACCGCGCACAGCTGGCACTCGCACCAGGCGGCGTAGCGCGGCGGGCAGCAATCCCATTCGTGCATGCCCTCGCAGCGCCGCCATGTCCAGGCGCAACGGCAGGAGCAGTGGCTCTTTCGAGATACGCGCGGTGTCGAGCAGGCTCACAGCCTCCTCGTCGGAGAGCGGGCTCATGCCGAGGCGCCTCAACCGGGCGATCCCCTCGCTACCGAGGCCCTTGGCCATACCGACCTCCCCGCTCCATAGACCCCAGGCAAGCGAGGTGGCGACGAGGCCAAGCGCGCGGCGGCGTTCCGCAAAAGCATCCATGAACGCATTTGCAGCCGCATAATTTGCCTGTCCGGGGCCGCCGATGACACCCGCGACCGAGGAGAAGAGCACGAAGTCAGACAGCTGCATGCCCTCGGTCAGCTCGTGCAGGTGGCCGAGCGCATCCACCTTCGGGCGCAACGCCCGCTCGAGCTGCTCAACGCTGAGCGACTCGATCGTCGCGTCCTCGATGACACCCGCCGCATGGATGACCGCGGTCAGCGGACGCTCCGGCGGAATCGAGTCGATCACGCGCGACAGCTCGTTTCGATCGGCCGTGTCGCACGCCACGGCAACGGCATGGCAGCCAAGCTCGGCTAGTTCCTGCACGAGCTCAGCGGCTCCCTCGGCCTGTGGTCCGCGACGACTCACAAGCAGCAGGTGACGAGCGTCGTGCTCACGGGCAAGATGGCGGGCCACCAGCGCACCGAAGCCCCCAGTACCGCCGGTCAGCAGCATCGTGCGAGCGCCACTTGTGGCGCCATCCTCCTCGGGTGACGGGGTTGCGCAATCGCCGGGCACCGGAGCGAGTTGGTCGGTGAATGGCGTGAGCCGTGGCGCGTAGACGACATCCTCGCGCACCGCAAGCTGCGGCTCGTCGCTTGCCAGTAGCGCGGGCCACGGAAGCTGCCCGAAGTCGAGATCGGCATCTAGGTCGATGAGCAGTAGGCGACCGGGATGCTCGGACTGCGCGCTACGTGCGAGACCGCGCACGCAGGCAGCCACTGGATCTGCCAGCTCCCCATCCGCGACGGCACTGGCGTTGCGGGTGAGTAGCACGAGCCGTGTGCCCTTCAGCCGCTCGTCCGCCAGCCAGGTCTGCAGCAGTCCGAGCATCCATTGCACACCCACGTGTGCGGCCTGCGCAAATCCCCCAGCATCGCTGCTATCACCCACGGGCGCAAGAGCAAGGAGCGCCGCGTCTGCTGTAGAGAGGCCCGAGTCTATTGCCTCACCGAACGCTGCCAGATCGGCATAGCAATGCTCGATTGCGCCGCCTGGATCCACGGTATCGCCGTCACTGAGAAGGACAAGCTGCCCTGGAGCTCCGCTCGTGGGCTCGAGCGGAACCTGCACCCACTCCTGCTGGAAGAGCAAATCTTCTCCGGCGCGCAACGAGGCATGGAGCTTGCTCTGATCGAGAGCTCGTCCGACGAGTGAAGCGACGCTCAGCACCGGCGCACCGTTCTCGTCGAACGCTGTGAGACTCGACCCATGCTCGCCCATGCCACCGATTCGCACGCGGAGCATGCGCGCGCCGCCTTGGTAGAGCCGCACCTCGCTCAGCGAGAATGGCAGTTGCAGCTGGCCTGAGTCCAGCCCATCCCTCAAGCCGAGCAAGGCGGGGTGCAGGGCCGCGTCGAGCAAGGCCGGGTGCATGCAGAAGCGCGCAGCCTCATCGGCCTGGCTCTGCCCAAGCTTCACCTCCGCGAAGAGCTGCCGATCACACCGCCATGCCGCCGTGAGACCCTGAAATGCGGGACCGTAGTTCAAGCCGACCTCGATCAGCTCGTCATAGAAGGACTCGAGCTCGATCGGCTCCGCGCCGTCGGGCGGCCAGCTCTGCATCTGCAGCCGCTCGATCTCCGCATCGTCACACGCGGCGTCCAAGATTGGGGCGAGCACGCCACGGGCATGACAGACCCACTCCGACTCTGACTCGAACTCGTCGAGCGATGAGTCCTCACGCGCATAGATGGCGATGTCACGTCGCCCCGCCTCCCGCGACTCTCCAACCATGACCTGTAGCTGCACCGCGCCGTCTTTCGCCAGCACGAGCGGCATCTCAAACGTCAACTCCTCGAGCAGCTCACACGACGTGGCGCGACCCGCGGCAAGCGCTAGCTCGACGAAACCGGTGCCAGGAAGCAGTACCACGTCGAGCACCATGTGGTCGGCCAGCCACGGATGGGTCGTTGGAGATAGACGCCCAGTGAAGGTCCAACCTCGGTCGTCGGCGAGGCGCAGAGCTGCGCCAAGCAGCGGGTGATCGGTGGCTGTGAGGCCGGCCGCCGATAGATCGCCCACGGCCGGCCTGGGGTCGTGCCAGTAGCGCCGGCGCTGGAAGGCATAGGTCGGCAGATCGATCGCGCGCGCGCCGCGCCCGCCAAACAGCGCACGCCAGTCGACGGCGACGCCGTCTGCGTGAGCCTCACCGACGAAGGCAGTGAATGTCTCAACCTCGCGCCGGCGCGCGCGCAGCGCCGCGGCGAGGAGCACATCCGTGGGCGCCTTCTCGCCGAGACATTCCTGCGCTGCCGCCGACAGGACCCCGTCAGGACCCAGCTCGAGGAAGCGCGTCACGCCTGCGGCCGTGAGCGCCTCGATCCCATCGGCAAAGCGAACTGGCTCACGGGCATGACGGACCCAGTAGTCGGGCGCGAGGAGCTCCGCGGGCTCGGCCAACTTACCCGTAACGTTGGAGACGATCGGGATCGTGGGAGGGTTGAGCTCTATCTCATTCACCACTTCGCCAAACTGCGCAAGGATCGGCTCCATTAGCTGCGAGTGAAAGGCGTGGCTGACGCGCAGACGCTTGAGCTTCCGTCCGCGCTCCCGCCAGTGCTCAGCCAACATCTCAAGCGCGTCTTGCTCACCGGAGATGACCACTGAGCGCGGACCGTTTATGGCGGCTATGGAGAGCTCTTCCTGCAAGTCCTGCAGATGCTCGCTTGCCTCTTCCTCGGATGCTTCGAGCGCCAGCATCGCGCCACCCTCGGCAAGAGACGCCATCAGGCGTCCGCGCATGGCCACCAGCAGACACGCATCAGCGAGCGAGAAGACCCCCGCGATGTGGGCCGCGGCAAGCTCCCCAATCGAATGGCCAATCAAGATGTCCGGGCTCATACCCAGTGACTCGACGAGCCGGAACAACGCTAGCTCGAGTGCGAACAGGCTCGCCTGGGCCAGATCTGTCCGCTCGAGAAGCAGCGCCTCGGGCGTGCCCTCCTTGGCGAACATGAACGTCTTCAACTGATAACCGATGTGAGACTCGAACTGCTCGCATGCCTCGTCGAGAGCCGCCGCGAAGATCGGGAACGTCTCGTACAGCTCAGATCCCATCCCCGCCCGCTGCGCACCCTGCCCGGTGAACATGAAGGCCGTCCGGCCAACGTGGGAGGAGCGTCTCACGACACGCGTGGCCACTTCACCACGCACCAGCGTTTGCAGCCCTTCAAGCAATTGCTCGCGCCCGGAGCCGACGACCACGGCGCGCTGCTCGAGTTGCGCGCGCCCAATCGCCAGTGAGAAAGCCACGTCGGTAAGGCCCAGATCAGGGCGAGCACCCAAATGCCCCAGCAGGCGCCTTGCCTGGTCTCGCAGCCCAGGCTCGCTCTTTGCCGATAGGAGCCACGGCAGCACCGGCAGGCTCGGCGCCTGGGCCTCTGTCTGCTCTGGTACTGGCGGAGGCTCCTCGAGGATCACGTGTGAATTGGTGCCGCTGATCCCAAATGACGACACACCGGCCAGTCTTGGCCGCTGCCCGCGCGACCACGGCTCAGCCTCGGTGAGGAGCTTCACCGAGCCGACGGACCAGTCGACGTTCCGCGAAGGGACGTCTGCATACAGGGTCTTGGGCAGCATCTCGTGCTGGAATGCCTTGATCATCTTGATCACGCCCGCCACGCCTGCGGCAGCCTGCAGGTGACCAATGTTCGACTTGATCGATCCCAAGCGCAGAGGACGATCTGAGGGCCTGTGGCGCCCATAGGTGTTCAGCAGGGCCTGGGCCTCGATTGGATCGCCGAGTTGCGTGCCAGTCCCATGAGCCTCCACCACTTCAACCTCATCCATTGATACACGGGCATTCTGGAGTGCCTGGCGAATCAAGCGTTGCTGGGACGGGCCGTTGGGCGCATTGAAGCCATTGCTGGCACCGTCCTGGTTAACAGCACCGCCCCGTATCAACGCCAGCACACGATGGCCGAGGCGCTCAGCGTCGGAGAGTCGCTCGAGCACGACGAGGCCAACACCCTCACCCCAACTGGACCCGTCGGCGCCGTCGGCAAACGACTTGCACCTTGCGTCCCGTGCCAAACCGCGTTGCATGCTGAATCCGACGAACAGGCTCGGCTGTCCCATGATGGTGACTCCACCGGCGAGCGCCATCGAGCATTCCCCGGCACGCAACGCGCCGCACGCCAGATGTAGGGCCACAAGCGATGACGAGCACGCAGTGTCGACGGTCATCGTTGGACCCTCGAGACCAAAGAGGTATGCAACTCGCCCAGACACGATGCTCGCGGCGTTGATTGACGCGATTTTCCCCCCACCCTGGACACTGAGGCTGGGATCGATCGGATAGTCCTCGTACATCACTCCGGCAAAGACACCGGTTCGAGTGCCGCGCAGCGAGGTGGGGTCGACGTGGGCATCCTCCAACGCCTCCCAGCTTGCTTCCAGGAAGAGCCGCTGTTGGGGATCCATCGCAAGCGCCTCACGAGGGCTGATCCTGAAGAACTCAGCGTCGAACTCGCCGGCGTCATACAGGAATCCACCTTCGCGCACATAGCTGGTACCGAAGTGATCGGGATCTGGGTTATAGAGTTTCTCGATGTCCCAACCGCGATCGGTGGGGAACTCGTCAATCGCGTCACCTCCGCTGATTACGAGATTCCATAGATCCTCGGGCGAGCGCACTCCGCCCGGCATGCGACA
>DASYNL010000011.1:0-103513 GCA_036008605.1 Solirubrobacteraceae bacterium
GCGCGGCAAGGGGGCGGGCCTGGAGGACACGATCACCAAGACCAACCTCGAGGCCGCGGAGGAGGTCGTCAACCAGCTGCGCCTGCGCGACATCGGCGGGATCATCGTGATCGACTTCATCGACATGGCGCGCGCGCGCAATCGCGACGCCGTGATGAAGACGCTGCGCAAGTCGCTGGACGAGGACCGCACGAAGACCTTCACCGCAGAGCTCTCGCGGCTTGGGTTGGTGGAGATGACTCGCCAGAACGTAACTGAGGGCGTGCGCGAGATCATGAGCCGCCCATGCCCCACCTGCGAGGGTGAGGGCGTGATCCGCTCAGAGGAGACGATCGCGATCGAATTCGAGCGTAAGCTGCGTGACCTCGTGGTCGAGCACCCCGACGCGGAAGCGTTCCTGGTGCAGATCAACCCGCGCGTCACCGCCCAGTTCACTGGCCAAGGCTCGCGTGTTCTACACGCGCTGGAGGCCCAGACGGGACGCTCTTTCCATTTCGAGGGCTCTGAAGGCCTCGCGCTCGATCACTTCGCGATTACCTTCCAGGGAACGCGCGAGGAGGTGGAAGAACGCGCGCTACCGTTCCGCGAGGGCGACGAGGTGCTCGTCGACATCGTCGAGCCGCACATGTACGACGTAGACGACGCGGTCGCCAAGCTCGACGGCTACATCATCTCGATTGCCGGTGCCGCACGCAACGTCGGCGAGAAGCGCATGGTGCGGATCGAGACGGTCGGCCGCACGGCGGCAAGCGCGCTGCTGCTCGATGAGTCTGGCGAGGTGATTCGCCCAGCACCGCGTCCCGCCGCGCGTCCCGCCGCCAAACGGCCGCGCAGGCGCTCCAAGTCAGTGGTACGAGCCGGTGCCGACGAGCCGCCGACAAGTGAGCAGGAGCAGGTGGTATTGACCGAGGAAGGGCCGCCGTCACGATCGACACAAGAGTCGTCCGATGAGCCTGAGAAGGAGCTGGCCGCGGCCGGCGACCCGGACGATGAGCAGCAGTCGGCGGACGCAGGCGGCGAGGATGACCTACAATCCAAGCCACGGCGCCGCGGCCGCAGAGGCGGACGGCGCCGTTCGGCCGCCAAGGCCCAGGCAACCTCGGAGTAGGAGCACATGTACGCGATCGTCAAGACAGGCGGCAAGCAGTACCGCGTTGAGCGGGGTCAGACCCTGCTCGTGGAGCGCCTCCCAGCCGAGGAGGGCGCGAGCGTGGCGCTCGAGCCGATCCTGTATCGCTCCGAGGACGCGGTATTCGACGCCGCCTCGCTGAAGAAGGTCAAGGTCACGGCGAAGGTCGTTGCGCACGAGCGTGGCGAGAAGCTGCGGGTGTTCAAGTTCAAGCCCAAGCGCGGCTACAAGCGCCGCACAGGCCACCGTCAGGAGCTCACGCGGATCGAGGTCACGAATATCTCGATGGGCGCGGCCTCCAAGGAGTCTGCCGCGAAGGCCACAGCCAAGCCGGCAGCCGAGAAGGCCGAGACAGCCAAGCCCGAGGCAACAAAGCCAACGACCGCCAAGGCTGCCGCCGCCAAGCCCAGCACCGATACCCCCCCGACACCTGCCGCTGCCTCGCGCGCCGGCAAGGCTACTTCCACTTCCCAAAGTCCCGCCGCCGCCGTAGGCGGCGGTGAGGAGCAGGAGGACCACAATGGCTCATAAGAAGGGACTCGGGTCAAGCCGCAACGGTCGCGACTCCAACGCCCAACGACTTGGCGTCAAGACATTCGCCGGTCAAACCGTCACCGGCGGAGAGATCATCGTGCGCCAACGCGGCACTCGCTTCAAGCCGGGAATAGGCGTGGGTATCGGTAAAGACGACACGCTCTACGCGCGCGCGGCCGGCACTCTGCAGTTCACGACAGGTCGCCGTGGCAGGGTCGTGAACGTGCTCTCCGAGAACAGCTGAAGCAGCCCGCCCGTGGCCCGGGCGGGGGAAGGCTTGGCTTGATGTTGGACGATCGCGCACGAATCGAAGTGCGAGCCGGCGCCGGAGGCGACGGCTCAGCCGGCTTCCGCCGCGAAGCACACGTTCCGCGTGGTGGCCCTGATGGCGGCGATGGCGGTCGCGGCGGCGACGTGGTGCTCGTCTGCGACGACTCGCTGCGCGACTTGCAGAGCTTCCGGCGCACCCCCCATTACCGAGCCGGTCGCGGCGGCCACGGAGAAGGCTCTCAGCGTCACGGCGCCGACGGCCAGACGCTGCTCGTACGGGTGCCGCCGGGCACGCAGGTCGAAGGAGTCGAGGGTGATGTCGCGGGACGGCGCTGGGACCTGCTTGCTGCGGGACAGCGCGCGCTAGTGGCCAAGGGTGGCTCGGGAGGCAGGGGCAACAAGCGCTTTGCCACGCCCACGCGCCAAGCACCGCGTTTTGCCGAGCGCGGCTTGGTCGGCGAGGAGGGTTGGCTACAGCTACAGCTCAAGCTGCTAGCCGACGTCGGCCTGGTGGGCTTGCCGAACGCCGGCAAGTCATCGCTGCTGGCACGGCTCACAAGAGCAACGCCAAAGGTCGCGAGCTACCCGTTCACCACGCTCTCGCCAGTGCTCGGCGTCCTGGAAGCAGACGAGCGCCAACTGGTGATTGCCGACATCCCGGGCTTGATCGAGGGCGCAAGCGAAGGCGCCGGCTTGGGCCACGATTTCCTCGCCCATGTCGAGCGCACGCGCCTGCTGGTGCACGTGCTCGACCTCGCCCCCGAGCTCAGCGGCGAGGAACAGGCAGACGCGCTGGCAAATCACGCCACTATCGAGCACGAGCTGGCCTCGCACGACGAGCGCTTGGCGCGCCTGCCGCGTGTGCTTGCGCTTTCCAAGGCCGATCTCGTGCCACCGCAGCGCGTCAGCGAAGAGGTCTCGCGCTGGTCGGAGCGTCTCGGCGCCGAGGTGCCGGTGATCGCCACCTCCAGCGCCACCGGTGCCGGTCTGGGAGAGCTCGCTGTCGAGCTGCTGCGACTCGTGCCGGCCATCGATCAAGCTGGCCAGCGCACCGAGCGTGGCGTTGGCTTTGGGTCTGCCACAGGCTCCGTCGCGGAAGCCGACCAAAGCGGCAGCTTCTCGGCAAGCGCCCAGCCGGTCAGTGGGATTGAGCCCGCGCTTGCCGAGCACATGGTGTTTCGCCCGGCGGCTTCCACCGGCTTTGTGGTCGAGCGCATCGGCCCCGATGCCTTTGCTGTGAAGGGCCGAGGGATTGAGCGCCTCGTGGCGCGCTATGACGTCGAGAACGAGGACGCAATGGCCTATTTGGAGGGACGCCTGCGCAAGATCGGAGTGCTGCGAGCGCTAGAGGCAGAGGGCTTTCAGCCAGGAGACGACCTCGAGATAGCGGGAGTCATGTTCGAGCTCGACCCGGACGAGTCGACCTAGCAGCGGACGTTCGTCGCGCTTCAGCTCCACCCACGCGTGCGTCCCGTCGCACTGGCTCGCTCAGCCCAAAAATCACCCAGCTCTGTGTCATACGCGACTTGCGCCCGCACCATCTAGGCTGCCCTCGATGAGGCGCGTAGTCATAAAGCTGGGTTCGAGCATCGTCGCCGACGATCAGGGCGAATTGCGCGGGGACGTGCTCGCGCGCATCTGCGACGAGGTCGCCTCCTTGCACAGTGAGGGCAAGGAGGTCGTGATCGTATCCTCGGGCGCGATCGCGCGCGGTGTGCGCATCATGTCCCTGCCTTCGCGTCCGGATGGCGTCGATGAGCTGCAGGCCGCAAGCGCCGTCGGTCAGGGCAAGCTCTACCGTGCCTACGACGAGCTGCTGCGCGAGCGTGAGTTGATCTCCGCTCAGATACTGCTGACGTTCATCGACATGAGCGCCCGGGCCAACTACCTCAACGCGCGTCAAACCTTGCGCAAGCTGCTCGATTGGCGGGTGGTGCCGGTCATCAACGAGAACGACACGACCGCCACCGATGAGATCTCCTTTGGCGACAACGACTTCCTCGCGGCGCAGGTGGCGATCCTGACAAGCGCCGATCTGCTCGTGCTGCTGACCGACATCGACGGCTTGCACACCGCCGATCCGCGCCACGACCTAGACGCTCGTCTGATCCATGAGGTCACAGATTTCGAGACGCTCGAAGGCGCCGATGTCGGCCACACGACTTCGCCCTTGGGCTCCGGCGGAATGCGCTCCAAGGTCGTCGCCGCCGACATGGCCACCGCGGCGGGTATCCGCGCAGTCATCTGCAACGGGGTACGAGATGGCGCTTTGCGCGCCGTGCTGGCGGGGCAGATGGAGGGCACAAATTTTCCCCCGCGAGTAGCGCGCCATTCCTCTTTCAAGCTGTGGTTGCGCTACGCCAAGCCAAGTCACGGGACGCTAGTCGTCGATACAGGCGCCGCAAGGGCGCTGCGCGAGGAGGGCACCAGCCTGCTACCGGTCGGGATCGTCGATGTGCTCGGCGACTTTGACGCGGGCGATGCCGTGGAGATCGCCGAGCGCAGCGACAGTCAGGAGGCGGTTCAGATCTTGGCCAAGGGTATCTGCAGCTATTCGGCCGAGGAGCTCAGGCGCGTGATGGGCCTGAAGTCAAAGGCGGTCCAGGATATCCTGCCGCGCGCCAGCGAGGAGGCGGTGCACCGCGATTACATGGTGCTGGCGTAGGCCCTGTCTGCTGTGTGTTATCCGATTTCGGGTAATCTACTATAGTAACTACATATAGTAGCTACTATAGCGAATTGAGCAAAACGACACCCATCATCCCAGAGGCCGCTCTCGCTGACGGATTCCGGCAACCGCGGGACTTTGGGACTCCAGGACTCCGAGACTGCGAGATTGCGAGACCGCCGCATTGTCGTACCCTTACCTGAATGGCGATCACTGTCTCACCGGTGGCGGACACCTGCGAGCGCGCACGTGAGGCGTCGCGGGTACTGGCCCGCATCGACACCGCTACAAAGAACGCCGCGCTCGTGGCGGTTGCAGCCGCACTGCGTGAGCGCGCTGAGGAGATCCTGGCAGCCAACGAGCGCGATCTGGCAGCCGGTCGCGAGGCGGATATCGGCGCGGCGCTACTCGATCGTCTGCGGCTCGACGTAGAGCGGATCGAGGCAATCGCACAGGCGGTCGAAGCGGTCGCCAAGCTGCCCGATCCGGTGGGGGAGGTGATCGACGGTCATCGCCTGCTCAATGGTCTGGATGTGCGCAAGGTGCGAGTGCCGCTGGGTGTGATCGCGGTGGTCTACGAGGCGCGCCCCAACGTCACGATCGACGCCGCGGCACTGTGCCTGAAGTCGGGCAATGCGATCGTGCTGCGCGGCTCATCGAGCGCCGAGCATTCAAACGCGGTGCTGTCCTCGATCGCGGCCGAGGCCGCTGTCGGGGCGGGACTTCCCGAGGGTTGCATCGGCCTGGTTGCCGGTGGCGGCCGCGGCGAGCTGGCCGAGCTGGCAACCCAGGACGGGTCGATCGACCTGTTGATCCCGCGCGGCGGCGAGGGCCTGAAGGCCGCTCTCAAGGAGGTGGCAAGCGTGCCGGTCATATACGCCGCGTCGGGTAACTGTCACGTTTACGTGGATGCGTCCGCGGACCTCGACGATGCGCTTGCGATCGTGCTGAACGCCAAGACGCAACGCCCGGGTGTGTGCAACGCCGCCGAGACACTGCTCGTCCACGCCGACGTCGCGCCTGTTTTCCTACCGCGGGCGCTTGCCGCGTTGAGTGGCGCCGGCGTGGAGCTGCGTGTCGATGATCGCGCCGCGGAGCACGCCGGCGAGCCCGCGGCGCGCACGATGCCCGCAAGCGAGGAGGACTGGGACACCGAGTACCTAGCGCTGACGCTCGCGGTCGCGGTCGTCGACTCGCTAGGAGAGGCGATCGAGCACATCGCCCGCCACGGCTCAGGCCACTCCGAGGCGATCGTCACGAAAGACACGGCCAGCGCGCGCGAATTCCAGCTCGGCGTGGACGCCGCCTGCGTGTACGTCAACGCCTCGACGCGCTTCACCGACGGCGGCGAGTTCGGGATGGGCGCCGAGATCGGCAACTCGACGCAGAAGCTCCACGCGCGCGGCCCGATCGGGCTGAGAGAGCTGTGCACCTCCAAGTATCTCGTCGAAGGCGCCGGCCACGTCCGCGCGTGACTTGGTGGATTCCTCTGGATCTGGCGATATCGATCGCCCGTCCGCGGCCAGGGAGCGCCTCGGCATCCTCGGCGGCATGTTCAATCCGCCGACCGTCGGCCATCTCGCGCTTGCGCGGGCGGCGGCGAGCAGTCTCGGGCTGCGGCGAGTGCTGCTGACACCCGTCTTGATCCCGCCACACAAGCCTGCCAAGTGGGACCCCGGAGCCGAGCATCGTCTGAGGATGTGTCGGCTGGCCATAGACGACGATCCGCGCCTAGGTGTGTGCACGCTCGAGCTCGAGCGGCCTGGCCCGTCCTACACAATCGATACCCTGAGAAGCATCCATGCAAGCGACCCCGACGCTGAGCTGATCCTGATAGTCGGTGCCGACATGGCCAGTACGCTTGCTGCTTGGCGCGAGCCGCGCGAGATCCTGAAGCTTGCGCGTCTTGCTATGGCAGAGCGTGATGACACGAGTCGTCACGACGTGCTCAGCGCGCTGGCCCAGATCGACGGGGAGATGCGAGCCGAGTTCGTGGATATGCCGCGACTCAACGTCTCCTCTTCGCTGGTTCGCAAGCGTCTGACGGCAGGCGAGCCGATCGACGGACTGGTGGGCGCCGAGGTGGCGGCCTACATCGCAGAGCATGAGCTCTACGGCCGACAGCCGGTAGGGCACGCGGGAGGAGCGCGATGACCTCCGAGGAGCTGCTGGAGCAGATCTGCCGCTACGCTGAGGACAAGAAGGCCGGCGAACTGGTCACGCTCGACTTGCGCGAAGTGCTCGGCTACACCGACTGGTTCGTGATCTGCTCGGGAGCCACTGAGCGTCAGACCAAGGCGATCCACGACGGTATCCTCGAGGGCCTCAAGCACGAGCACGACCTGATTCCGCGGCGCGTAGAGGGGCTTGGCAGCGCCGACTGGATCCTGATGGACTACCTGGATGTGGTCGTGCACATCTTCACGCCCGCCACGCGCGAGTTCTATCGTCTGGAGCAGCTGTGGGGAGAGTTTCCGGCGCGCCGAGCTGAGAACGTCTAAGTATCGATCGACTTACCGATCTTTCGTCCAATTCTGTTGAATTGACTTTGGTGTAGCGCTAGTGTCGCTGCAAAGCGTCGAGCACAAGGCTCGACGCGGGTCATTGGAAGGGACACTGCAATGGGCATTTCAACCACCCTCCGGGGAGGATGGCGGGCGCCGTATGCGCTCGCCATCCTCGCCGCGGCTCTGGCCTCGGCAATGCTGCTGGTCAGTCTCGCCGCACCGACACCGGCCCACGCTGAAGGCCCGGGAGAAGGCACCCCCTGGGTCGTCAGTCTGGGCGACTCCTACATTTCCGGCGAGGCTGGACGCTGGGCAGGTAACACCAACGAAAGCTCCTCAGAGATCGATGCGCTAGGCGAAACGGCCTACTACGACAACGCGGGCCACACCGCGGAAGTGATCCCTGGCTGTCACCGCTCGCAGTCGGCCGAGGTCTACATCGGCGGCGGCGTTGACGGAGAGAACCTCGCCTGCTCAGGGGCAAAGACCTCTTCGTTCACCGAGGAAGAAGACTTCAAGCCCGGCTTGGACTTCTACAACTCCGGCGGCCACGAAGGCCAAGCATTGATGCTCGAAAAATTCGCGAAGACGCACAACGTCAAACTGATCCCAATCTCGATCGGCGGCAACAACTTCAACTTCGCGAGCATCGTGCAGACATGCGTTGAGGACTTCCTGTTCACCCCGGAATGGTGGCCTTCGTACTGCAGCGAAGAAAAATCGGTGACCGAAAACTTCACCGAAGCCAACGTCGCCAAACAGCGCACGGCGATCAAGGAAGCGATCCTGAACGTCGCAAAAGCGATGAGCAATGCGGGCTACTCAAGCTCGCAGTACACGATCCTGATGCAAAACTACCCCTCGCCGATACCAAACGGCGAAGCTTTCCGCTACCCGCAGAAAGGCTATTCGCGCCAGGAAGTGGGCGGCTGCGGCTTCTGGAACCACGACGCAAACGAAGCCAACGCGACACTGCTGCCGACGATCGATACCGCCGTCTTCAAAGGCGCCGAAGAAGCAAAACTCTCGAACCTCAAGACAATGAACATCTCCTCGGCCTTCAATGGCCATCGCTTGTGCGAAAAAGGTGTCGGGCTGCTCGAGGAAGAGGGCCTCACTTCCTGGAAACAGGCAGGCGCAGTCAACAAGACCGAGTGGATCAACCAGATTCGCACTGTCAGCGCGATCTTCCCGCCATATGAGATCCAGGAAGACCTGCACCCCAACTACTGGGCACAGCTTGCGCTACGCAACTGCCTGACTCAGGCGTACAACGTAGGTACTCCCAAGGGCGGCACCTGCACTACCTCAGGCGAAGGCCTCAACTCCGCCGGAGAGCCGAATATGACGCTGAAATAGGCGACTGACGCCAAGCAGCGAGTGTCGATCGCGCCGCGCTCAGGCGAGGATCCTCTCGGATCTTCGAAGCTGGGCGTGGCGCGTGACTCGACGCGTTGCGACAAACGCGCATTCGAGCGCCCGAGAATTGCTCCAACAGTCGAAGGCGCGGAGCGCCCAACAGGGCGAGAATTTCGCGGTGGGCGTCGCAACGGACACGATCGAGGTCGACTATCGGCCTAGAGCTCCATTCCGCGATGAGCTCTACGAGCTCGATGGCACGCCGCGCCTAGCGGCCCAGGCGCTCATCGCGGAGCTGGGTCGACTTGGGCCGGAGGGCTTGGTCGACGCGGGCCGCAGGCGCGATGCGATCTTCATGCAGCAGGGGATCACTTTTGAGACCAGCGGCGAGAGCGGATCGTCGCACGAACGACCGTTTCCGCTGGATCTCGTGCCACGTGTGCTGACCGGCCAAGAATGGCGCGCGATCAAGCGCGGTCTGGCCCAACGTATTCGCGCCCTCAACCACTTCGTCGACGACATCTACCACGCGCGCGAGATCGTCCGCGAGGGCCTTGTCCCCTGGCGGCTTGTGGCTGGATGTCCACACTTCGCGCGCGCCGTGCACGGGATACGCCCGCCTGGCGGGGTCTACTGCCACGTGGCCGGCTGCGACTTGGTGCGCGACAGCGACGGGTCCTGGCGAGTTATCGAGGACAACGTGCGCATCCCGTCCGGCATCTCCTACGTGCTCGAGAACCGCGCCGCGATGGCGCGCCTGGTGCCCGAGCTGTTCGCCTCGTATCGCGTGCGCCCTGTCGATCACTACCCACAGCTGCTGCTGCGCGCGCTGCGTTCGGTCGCTCCGTCGGCCGAGAGCGAGGCCACCGTCGTCGTGTGGACTCCCGGGCCAGCCAACTCGGCCTACTTCGAGCATGCTTTTCTGGCGCGGCAGATGGGAGTGGAGCTAGTGGAGGCGTCGGACCTTGTCGTGCGCGACGACGTGCTCTACATGCGCACCACGCGCGGTCTGGAGCGTGTTCATGCCGTCTATCGGCGCCTGGATGACGACTTCGTCGATCCGCTCGAGTTCATGTCGGACTCGCTGCTGGGCGTGCCGGGCTTGGTGCGCGCCTACCGCGCCGGCAGCGTCGCGATCGCAAACGCGTTCGGCACGGGCGTAGCAGACGACAAGGCGATCTACTGCTTCGTGCCGGAGATGATCCGCTTCTACCTGGCCGAGGAGCCGATCCTGGAGAACGTCAACACCTACCTGCTCTCCGATCGGGAGGTGCGCGAGCACGTGCTCGACAGGCTCGGCGAGCTGGTCGTGAAGCCGACCGGCGAGTCCGGCGGAAAAGGTGTGATGATCGGCCCGCATGCGAGCGATCAGGAAGTGGCGCGCATGGGGGAGCGCATCAAGGCCCATCCAGAGCGCTGGATCGCCCAGGACGTCGTGTGTCTCTCAACGGCTCCCACCGTTTCATCAGACGGGACGCTGCGTCCGTGCCACGTCGATCTGCGTCCGTTTGCCGTCTTCGGCGAGAGCATCGAGATCGTCCCGGGTGGGCTCACACGCGTAGCTTTGGAAGACGGCTCGATGATCGTCAACTCCTCGCGCGGCGGTGGCTCCAAGGACACATGGGTACTGGAGGACGGCGACGACGCCGATCGGGCTGGGCCGCCGATCGCCGACACGCAGCCGCCAGCCTTGCCCGATCTGCGCTACGGCGCCTGGATGGGTCAGCAGCAACAACAGCAGCAACAGGAACCCCAACAGCAGCAGAGCAAGGGGTCTGCGCGCGTCGGCCGCAAACGAATCTGATGCTCGCGCGCATCGCCCACGACCTCTACTGGCTGGGGCGCAACCTCGCGCGCGCCGAGTTCACGGCGCGGGCCGTGGAGGCCGTGTTCCAGGCAGAGGTGCAGGGCACATCCGACGCGATGCCGAGCGTCAGCTTCGGCTCCAGCGGCCTGCTGGCGATGCTCGGCGACGAAGGCGAGCGCGAACGGGCCGACAACGTCGACGCGCTCGCGCGACTGACACTCGATGCCGACCGTCCCGGCTCGATGCTGGCGAGCGTCGAGCGCGCGCGCGAGGGCGCCCGCACGGTGCGCGACGTGATCAGCGCCGAGATGTGGGAGGCGATCAACACGACCACGCTCAGCCTGCGCGGTGGCGGGCAGGGCGGGTGGGCTCCGAATCCACGTGCACCAGCCGGGCCGTATCTGGCTGCTCAATACGTGAAGCAGCGCACAGCCCTGATCTGGGGTGTGGCGGCGCGCACGATGCTGCGCGACGAAGCCAAGTGCTTCCTGGATGCCGGTGGCACGATCGAGGTCTCGGACATGGTCTTGCGGATGCTACGAATCGCCCTGCCGGCCGGCGAGCATAGGGCAGCCGACGGGCACGCGCTGATCTTGCTGCAGGCTGTCGGCGGCTTTCACGCCTATCTGCGCGCGGTAACCGCTCCCCCGAACGCTCATCCCGTCGCACGCTTTCTTCTGTTCGAGCGTGCCTATCCAGACAGCGTGGCCGCCTGCGCGGACTCGCTGCACGATGCCTTCACGACCGCCGACGCCGGTCCGCGCAACTCAAAGCCCGTGCTGCGTGTCAGCCGGCTCGTGGCAGACCTCGATTTCCAAAGACGGGCGCTCCCCGACGGCGCCGAGCTGTCGGGAATCTGCGAGCGCACCCAGCAGGAGCTGGCACGTATCGACGGCGACGTCGCCGAGCGCTATTTTGCGGGCGCCACCCCAGGCCAGGAGCGAGCTTAGATGCACTTCGCGATCCGCTACATGACCGAGTACAGCTACGAAGGCCCGGTCTCGGACAACCTCAATGCGCTGCGCGTGCGACCCGCCACGACATCCTCGCAACGCTGCGACGAGTTCCACACGCGCATCGAGCCGGAGGCACGCGTCAGTCGCCACCTCGACTACTTCGGCACCGAGGTGCTCGAGTTCGGTGTGCCCACTGCCCACGAAAGCCTCACGATCGACGTGCGCGCACGCGTAGTCACCGCCGATCCGCCGGAGCCCCCGCGCGGATCGTGGGAGAGCGTGGATAGCGAGGCCTACATCGACGTCGCCGGCGAGTTCGGGCTGCCGTGGCAGGATCAGCCGATGATCGCTGGCCTAGAGGAGATACAGGCAGAGCTCGCCGGTGTCAGCCCACTGGTGATGCTCGAGCAGTTGTGCGAGCGGATCCCGGACCGCTTCGAATACCGACCTGGGGTCACCTATGTCGGATCGACAGTCGAGGACCTGCTGCAAAAGCGTGCCGGCGTCTGCCAAGACTTCGTGCACCTCTCGCTGGTGCTGCTCCGTCGCTTCGGCATCGCCGCGCGCTACGTATCCGGCTACCTGTGGGCGGCACCGGAGGACGGCGGCGCGGATTCGTTGGAGGTAGACACGCACGCCTGGCTCGAGGCCCTGCTACCCGGGACCGATGGGCACGGCGAGCCGATGTGGGTAGGCGCGGATCCCACTAATCGCCGCTTGGCGGGCGAGACCCACGTGAAGATCGGTCATGGGCGCTTTTACTCGGATGTGGCTCCAGTAAAGGGCCTCTACATGGGCGGCGCGGGCGCCGAGCTGAAAGCGGCTGTCACGATGTCGCGCCTTGACCCGCAAGCAGGGGCGCGCGCTTAGGACGATCCGATAGGCCCTTTGCTGAAGCTCATGTCCCGTTGCTAGTGTTGCTCGCCAGGTGCCCAAGTTCGACGAGTGGCAGATCGAGTTGCACGGACGCCGGGCGTTCTACCGGATCGCGGGCGACGGGCCGCCCGTGGTGCTCATACACGGGATGCTCAACTCCTCGAGCCATTGGCAGTCCGTGGCGCTGGAGCTGGCCAGTGACTACACGGTTATCGCACCCGACCTGATCGGCCACGGAGATTCCGCGGCGCCACGCGGGGACTATTCGCTGGGCGCACATGCTTCGAGCATCCGCGACCTGCTCACCGCCCTTGGCATCGAGCGCGCGACGATCGTAGGTCACTCGCTCGGTGGTGGCGTCGCGATGCAGTTCTTCTACCAATTCCCCGCTCGTGTGGAGCGCCTCGTGCTCGTATCTAGCGGCGGTCTGGGACACGAGGTCAGCCCGATGCTGCGCACAGCTGCGTTGCCAGGCATGTCTGCCGCATTGTCGCTCGCGGCTCACCCCAGGTTGCTCAGCGCTGTGTGGGGCGTAGGCACTCGTCTACGCCGCGCGGGTGTGCGTCAGGGCGCCTACGTGCAGGCGGTCGCCCGCGCTCTGCGCCCGCTGGAGCGCCCGCAGGCGCGCGAGGCCTTTCTGCAGACGCTGCGCGCAGTGATCGACGTGCGTGGTCAGCGCGTCAGTGCTACCGATCGCCTGTACCTGCTCGAGTCGATGCCGACGATGATCGTATGGGGCGAGCGCGACAATACGATCCCACTCGCGCACGGACGCCGCGCGCACGAGGCCACTCCCAACAGCCGCTTTCGCACGCTCCCACGCGCCGCGCACTTCCCGCACCTGGAAGAGCCCGAGGCTTTGGTCGCCGTGCTGCGCGAGTTCCTGAACGAGAGCGAGCCGTGCGAAATGGACGACGCCGACTGGGGCGCTTTGCTCTCCAGGCGCGCGTTGCGTAGGCGACGTCTGGCGGATGCCGCGGTATAGGCGGTTCTTGGACTGATCCGGTTTGTGGGAAGATCTTCTGTGCAGAGGGGTGCCGCTGCCCTAGGGAACAAGCGATCGGTTCCCATAACAGAACGGAGGCGGTTTACATGACCGAAACTCTGGAGTTGCACCCGCCCGAAGCTGCACCTGGGCGGGACGGATTCGCGGCGAAGAGACCGCCGGTCACACGTGGTTCTGTGTTGCTGCACACTTTGCGCTTCACGCTAGATCCCGATGGCTACTTTGCGGCTGCGCATCGTCGCTACGGTGACGTGTTCACACTGAGGGTACTGGGGCAGCAATGGGTCGCAATCGCCCACCCTGATGCTGTCAAGGAAGTCCTTTCGCTAGGTCCGGAGAAGGTCGACTCCGGTGAGGCCAACCAGGCGCTGAGTCCTGTGCTGGGGATGCGTAACCTGTTGCTGCTCGACGGTGCGGAGCACCTGCGCCGTCGCCGCATCGTGCTGCCGCCGTTTCATGGAGAGCGCATGCGCGCCTACGAAGAGACGATCCGCGCAGCAATCGGTGTGCAGATCCAACAGTGGCCGATCAGTGAGCCGGTGGCGGCGTTGCCACGCATGCAGGCACTCACCTTCGCGGTGATCATGAGATGTGTGTTCGGCGTGGAGGAAGGTGAGCGCATGGGAGATCTGGGGGAGGCACTGCAAGCCATGATTTCGTGGGTCACCGACATGCGGCGTGTGCTGTTCTTCTTCCTGGTCGGCCCCGAGCGCCTGAACAGCGTGCCCGCCTTTCGTCGCCAGCTTGCACGCGTTGACAGCGAGATCCTCGCGGAGATTTCACGCAGGCGGGCGCTGACGGATCTCGACGAGCGCGAGGACATCCTCTCGATGCTGGTTCAGGCCACCGACGAGGATGGGAAGCATCTCACTGACGAGGAGTTGCGCGACGAACTGATGACGCTCTTGATCGCCGGTCATGAGACGACCGCAACGCTGCTTAGCTGGGCGATCCACGATCTCGCCCGTGACCAGGACAGTCAGGATCGCCTCGCCAGTGAGGGCGGCGCATTCTGCGACGCGGTAGTCACCGAGACATTGCGTCTGCACCCACCGACGGGTGGGATCGTTCGCCGTCTGCGTGAGCCGCTCACGATTTGGGGTTATGAGTTGCCGAGGGGAACCGACGTCTTGCCGATCACACTCCTCGTACATCGTCGCGCTGACGTCTATCCAGACCCATGGAGATTCAGGCCGACACGTTTCATGGACGCCCGCCCACCTGCCGGTGGCTGGTTTCCATTCGGTGGCTCGGTACGCCGTTGCATCGGGGCGTCCTTCGCTCAGTTCGAGGCGAAAATCGTGCTCGAAGAGTTGACCCGTGCCTTGCGCTTGCGTCCCGTCGCTAAGCGCCCCGAGCGCACGAGTCGTCGTGCGGTCGTGCTCGTGCCCTCTAGGGCCGCGAGGGTGATCGCGCAGCGGCGCTAACGTCGCTGGACTCGAAACCATCATGTCGCAATACCGCCAGACATTCGCCTGTCAGTAGGTCAGACTGGGAGCTGTGATCGAGGACTTCGACAGCTGTTACCAGGCCGCTCAGTCGCGTGACCCGCGCTTTGACGGGTGGTTCATCACGGCTGTGAAGACGACCGGCATCTACTGCCGTCCGAGCTGTCCGGCGATGACGCCGAAGCGCGAGAACGTGCGCTTCTACCCGTCGGCTGCAGCCGCACAACAGGCGGGCTTTCGTGCCTGCAAGCGCTGTCGTCCCGACGCCGCCCCAGGCTCACCGGAGTGGGACGGGCGCGCGGATGTCGTGGCGCGCGCGATGCGTCTCATCGGCGATGGTGTCGTGGATCGTGAGGGCGTGCCGGGTCTTGCCACAAGGCTCGGCTACAGCGTGCGCCAGTTGCAGCGAATGCTGCTCGCCGAGCTGGGCGCAGGGCCGATCGCGATCGCTCGCGCCCAACGTGCGCAGACCGCTCGGGTCCTGATCGAGACGACCACGTTGAACATGGTCGAGATCGCGTTCGCGTCCGGCTTCTCGAGTGTGCGCCAGTTCAACGACACGATCCGCACTGTGTTCGCTACTGCGCCGACGGAGTTGCGAGCTCGCGCGAGCAAGCGACGGGACGCCGGCGAGGACTCGCGTCGAGGCCCTCGTGCCAAGGATGTCTCATTCTCCGGCGCGGGCGCACAGGGCGCAATCCTGTTGCGGCTGCCCTACCGCAAGCCCCTGTGTCCCGACAACCTCTTCGGTCATCTTGCAGCCACGGCGATCCCAGGAGTCGAGGAGGTGCGCGACGGCGCCTACCGCCGCACCCTGCGTCTGCCGCACGGTCCGGGCATAGTTGAGTTGACGCCCACGCCGGAGCACGTCGTGTGTCGTGCGCGGCTCACAGACCTGCGCGACTTGACAACTGCCATAGCGCGTTGTCGCTGGCTGCTCGACCTCGACGCCGACCCGGTCGCGATCGACGAGCTTCTCCGCGGTGACCCACAACTTGGGCCAGTCGTCGCAAGAGCCCCGGGACGGCGGGTGCCGCGTTGCGTCGACGGAGCCGAGCTTGCGATTCGCGCGGTTCTGGGCCAACAGGTCTCTACAGCCGCCGCACGTACGCATGCGGCTCGGATCGTCGCCAGCCACGGTGAGCCGGTCGGCGACGATCGGGGTGGGCTCACGCATCTCTTCCCCGAGCCCGAGGCGTTGGGCCGGGTGCAGCTGGCGATGCCGCTGACGCGCAAGCGCACGCTCGCGGCACTCGTCGAGGCATTGCAAAGCAAGCGTCTGTCGCTCGACCCGGGCTGCGATCGCGCCGAGGCGCTCGCCACCCTCTCAGAGCTTCCCGGCTTCGGCCCATGGACCACGCAGGTGATCGCGATGCGAGCGCTCGGCGATCCTGACGCGTTCCCGGTCGCGGACCTTGGTGTGCGCCGGGCAGCTGAAGCACTCGGCCTGCCGGTCTCTGCAGGTGCGCTGAGCGCCCACGCCGAGCGCTGGCGACCGTGGCGGGCTTATGCGGTGCAGTACCTCTGGTCGGCCAGCTCCCATCCGATCAACCATTGGCCGCCGCCTCAGAGCGGCGAAAGCGTCGAACCGGCGTCCACAGGGACGCTGGCCCAGGAGGCAGCATGACACTCACAGGCACGAGCTTGCCGACGATCACCACGACGATGGACAGCCCGATAGGCGAGCTGACACTCACCTCTGACGGCGAGAAGCTAACTGGCATCCAAATGCACGAACAGCGTCACCTCAAAAAAATCCCAGCCGACGCGCAACCAGACGATGGCGGACTCGCGCCTGTCGTGGCTCAATTGCAGGCATATTTCGCCGGCGAGTTGACCGATTTCGATTTGCCGCTGCAGATGCACGGCACGGAGTTCCAACGACGGGTATGGGCGAGCCTGTGCGAGATCCCCTATGGCGAGACGATCAGCTACGGCGAGCTGGCGCGCTGGGTGGGCAACCCCAAAGCTTCGCGCGCCGTCGGCCTGGCCAATGGCCGCAACCCGGTCGCGATCATCGTGCCGTGCCACCGCGTGATCGGAGCCGACGGCAGTCTCACTGGCTACGGCGGCGGGCTCGATCGCAAGGTGTGGCTATTGGAGCACGAGGCCGCCTATCGCCCCGGCGCCGGAGTGCAGGTCAAGCTCGACCTACAGACCCAGCTCGTCTAGTGCTTCGCGTGCCGCACCCTGTCCGCACATGCCGTGCACGCCGCCACCGGGCGGCGTGGAGGAAGAGCACAGATAGACCCCTGGGATGGGCGTGCGGTAGGGGCGCAGACTGGGGGCGGGGCGGAACAGTGTCTGGCGCAAGGTGGCAGCGCCGGAGTTGATGTCGCCGCCGACGTAGTTGGGGTTGTGGCGCTCGGTTTCCACAGCATTGACGCTGTGACGCGCGAGGATGAGATCGCGAAAGCCGGGAGCGAAGCGCTCGATCTGCGCCTCGATCCGCTCGCTCATGTCGCGCTCGGAGCCTGAGGGCACATGGCAGTAGGCATAGAAGGTGTGCTTTCCCTCGGGCGCGCGCGTGGGATCCGCCACACAGGGCTGCACCGCGATGCAGAAGGGATGCTCTGAGTGCCTCCCAGCCGCGACGTCGCTCTCGCTGCGCGCGATCTCCTCGAACGTACCGCCGATGTGAAGTGTCGGCGCGCTGCGGCAGACCTCTGCCTGCCAGGGCACCGGCCCATCCAGCGCCCAGTCCATCTTGAAAATGCCCGGCCCGTATTCGAAGCGACGCATGGCTCTGGAGTAGCGCTCGGGCAGGCGCGATCCGGTGATCTCGAGCAGGTTGCGGGGCGCTATGTCCAGCAGCGTGCCGCGCGCGCGGGGAAGCTCCTGCAAGTCTGTGATCCAGTGGTCGCTATGCACTTGACCGCCAAGGGTCTGGAGCTCGGCGACCATCGCGTCGACGATGCGCACGCTGCCCCCTTCCACGACTGGCCATCCGACAGCATGCGCGAGCACGCCAAGCAGCAGCGCAAATGCGCCAGTGCCAGGTGCCCCGAGCGGTCGCATCGAATGGGCGCCCAACCCGGCCAGCAGCGCACGCCCTTGGTCTGTCTTGAAACGACGAGCGAGCACCGTCGTCGGCCATAGCCCGAGCAAGCCGAAGCGAGCCATCGCCAGAGGGTGAGCGGGAGGCGAGAGCAGCGGCGCCAACACCGAGGGAACGATCGCGTCGGTGTCCTTGACGAGCTGTGCGAAAAGTCGGCGATAGGCGCGTGCGTCGGCGCCCAGCGTTGCGGCGGTCTGCTCGACCGAACCTGAGACGACGGCTGCCCGGCCGCCGTCGAGCGGATGGGCGAAAGCGACCTCTGGGGTCTTCAGCGAGAGCCCGGTTAGCGGCTTCTCGGTGAAGAAGGGAGACGCCGCTAGCAGCGGATGGACCGTCGAGCAGGCATCGTGAGCAAAGCCAGTAAGTGTCAATTCCTCGGTGCGGCAGCCACCGCCGGGAGTATCGGCCCCCTCATAGACGTGCACGGCAAGCCCAGCACGCGCAAGCGTGAGCGCGGCTGCAAGACCATTGGGTCCGGAGCCGACGACGACCGCGTCTGGAGGACCCGTCGGCGTGGCGCTTGCGCTCATCGACTCGAGCCGGCGTGGCTCGCTCGTCGGGTGGGAAGGTTCCGTGCCAGTGCCATGCTCACAATTGCAGCACGGTGTCCTGCGCGGCGACGATCACCTCAACACCGGAAGTGTCAGCAAAGCGCTGTTTCAGCGCGTCCAGTGCATCGTCGGCGCGGTCGGGTCGATGGTGAGCCAGCAGTACTCTGCGCGCCTTCGCATGACGTCCAAGCTCAACCGCATAGTCGGCAGCGGCGTGCCCGAAGCGTCCTTCCGCAGCGAGCTCGGCCAGCGTGAGCAGCTGCGAGTCGTGCAGCAAGGCGTCCGTCTCAGCGCCAAGTTCCAGTGCTGCGGGATGGTATTCGCCGTAGCCGTCAGGCCCGGTGCCCAGAGAGGTAGGACAGTGGTCCGGCATGTAGGTGAAAGTCGAGCGCCCGTCGCTGACGCGATAACCGAACGTACGCCCACCCTTGTGCGGGATCTCGCGCGCCAGCACGGTGAAGCCGGCGAGCTCATGCTCGCCGGGAGCGATCGTCGCAAAGCCCCACGTACCACGCAGCTGGTCGGGTTCCATCGGAAAATGCGGCGGAGACATCGAACGTGCCAGCACCGAGGTCGCCTCGGCGCCGTCCTCTTGCTCGGGTAGCAGCAGGCGCACGCGAGCATCGTCGTGATCGCCTGCGTGGAAAAACGGCAGCCCCTGCACATGATCCCAGTGCAGATGCGTCAACAGGATCGTTCCGCTGAACGCCTGCTCGCCGAGCAGCCCCGTCACCGAGCGTATGCCTGTGCCGGCATCGAGGATCAAAGTGGGGGAGGGTGCGTCGTCGTGGGCGATCGCCACGCAGGAGGTATGTCCGCCGTAGCGCAGGAAATCGGCGCCGGGCGCGGGGGTTGAGCCCCGAACCCCGCAGAGGTGAACTCGCACGGGCTCTAGCCCCGCACGGGCTTCTTCGGACGCTTCCCCTCGCGACGATGACCCTTGGACAGCTCCTGCAGCGCCCCGCGTTCGAGTTGCTCGGCCTTGACGGAGGCCACCCTGCAGGCAGTCACGGCGACAAGTGAAGACGTCCTCAGCCCGTCTTCCAGATGCGCCCGCTCACCCAACATTGCCCCCGGCCCGTACTCGGCAAGTCGCTCCCCATCGTGCTCCACGCGCAACACCCCGTCGAGCAGCAGGAACACCTCGGTCCCGCGCTCGCCTTGCCTGACAAGCGTCGTGCCGGCCTTTACCTTCGTGATCGTCGGCCTTTCCCCACCGCGCATCACCTGCTCGGAGAGCCTGCGCTCGAGCGCCGTCTCGACCGCTGTCACCAATGCCTTCGACTCCTGGTCCCCCCAGGGCGTGTGGCGCCCGAATGACTTGCGATACCAATCCTTGAAGTCGGCGAGCCCTGACTTGTGCGAGAGCTGCCCATCCTTGTCGTACACCCAGTGGCGCGGAAAACGGCTCGCCCCCTCCATTGCCCCCTCGGCGCGGCCATCGGCGTAGACGGTGAGGGTGAGAGTTGTCCAGACAAGCGGAGCCTGCCACTGGATGAACGGCTTGCGCCGCACCCGGCGCGGCGCCGGTACGCCCGTGCGACCGCCCGTGGTCTGCACGAAGCGCACGAAGTCCTTCCCCTTCTCAGGCTTCTTCTGGATGGTGGGCAAGCCGATAGCTTCAAAGGTCCGGGCAACGGGTCCCATCTTCACTGTAGTGCTGCCCATCATGCCGCCGCCGCTATAGCCGAAGTCTTTGATCTTGCCTTGCTCGTCGACGTCAATCCAAGCGTCGAGGACGTTGGCGAAGCGAAAGCGATCCTCATCGCGGAGCGCTTCCAGATCGTCGATCTTCTCCGGCGGGGGCGGATCGTAGTGGGCCATCCCGGCGTCGAAGGGAATGCGCATGCTGCCCTCGATCGCCTCCGAGGGGATCCATGACAGCGAGGTGATTGAGCTTTGGTGACGCAAGGCGGCTACCTCTGCCTCAGGGGTGTGGGAAGTGTCGGGGAAGCGAGTCGCCTACAACCCACCCTCTGGGTCGGGCGGGAGCTTAGCATCGGCCGCAACCGTCCACACGGGAACCTTGGCCACACGACCGCGCACCTCGAACTCGCCGACAAGCGTCAGGCTCTCTGGTGGATCGTGCATACGTTCGCGCGTCGTATCGGCGATGAACAGCATGTGCCCGCTGCCCTTGGTCATCCCCTCCAGCCGTGATGCAGTGTTGGTCGTGTCGCCGAGCGCCGTGTACTCGACGCGCTGCTCGGAGCCGATGTTGCCTGCCATCACGCTGCCGCTGTTGATCCCAACGCCCATAGCGAACTCGTGCTCGTGCCCCTGCTCTTTCAGCCAGCCGTTGAACTTCTCCAGACGCGGCCCGATCATCTCAACGGCGGCCGTGAGCGCCCGGTCGGCGTGGTCGGGTTGCTCCAGGGGCGCCCCGAACACAGCCATGATCCCGTCGCCCATGTAAGCGATCAGCGTCCCGCCGGCCGCCATGATCGCTTCGGTCATCTCGTTGAGGTAGCAGTTGACGACCTCGATGACGCGGGGCGCTGGCTGGTTCTCCGAGAAGCTAGTGAAGCCCCGCAGGTCGGAGAACAGCACGGTGCAATCGCGCTCGACAGCACCAAGCCGCAGATTCTCATCCGTGCGCGCCATCACTTGGTCGACGACGTCGGCGGGCACGAAGCGAGAGAACACGTCGTGCGTGCGCTGGCGCTCGATCGCCTCGCTCAGGTAGAGGATCGCGAGCGTGCCGAGCGTGCCGAGGGCCAGGGCAAGCAGCGGGTAGACGAAGCTGACGATCCAGCCGCTGTTGAACAGCAGTTGGGTCAGAACGGTGAAGAGGATCGCGGCTGCGAGCGCGTCGACGAGGGCACGCCAGGGGCGCACGCGCAGGCTGCTGAGGGGGGTCAGCGCCCCCATGAGGACGATCAGCAGGAGGTTCAGACCACCGCCGACGTCGCGGAGGGGAATGTCTTTGAGGAGGGTGGCCGTCGCGTTGGCCCAGATTTCGGGGCCTGGCATAACGCCACTGCCACTGGTGGCGGTGGGGTGGAGGTCTTGGAGGACGGGGGAGGTGGCGCCGACAATCACGATCTTGCCCTGGACCGCGCTCGCCGGAAATTTGTCTCTGAGAACGCTCCAATAGGGGATCTCTTTGACCGTTCCAGGTGGTCCCACGTAGTCAATAGGCAGGGTGCCGCCTTTGAAGAGCGAGGCACTCACCGGATGGCCGGTGCTTGCTTCGGCTGCGACGACAGCGAAGCTGCGAAGTCCGCTGTAGGAGAAGGCGAAACGACGTGTTGTGCCGTCGGAGTCCTCAGGCAGGATCACCTCTGCCGGTCTTGCTCCCAGTTCATCCAGGAGATTGCCGCCTCCAAGGATGCCGTTGCTGCCATCCTTGCCGATTTCCGTAGTCGCAAGAACGGTCTTTCCGTGCGCCCTACCAATCGCTTCGATCAGTGCGTTGTCGTCGTTGGGGTCAGTTTGGTGCGTGAATTCCATGTCCATCGCAATCACCTTCGCGCCGGCAAGGCGAAGATGATCGATCACTTCTGCGTCATAACGCCGAGGAAAGGGAAACTCGGATTTCATCCCGTGGTTTGTGAGTTCCTGAAAGGTGTCAGGGTCGATGCCGACGAGCAACATGTCCGACGGTGGAGCCTGCTTACCCCGAACAGAGAAGCGGGCGTCGATCGTCTGCAGTTCGGTGCGCCGCAGCAGGTGCGCCGCGTAGGCCAGCATGCCGATGCCGGCAGCCAGCACGGCGGCGACGACAAGCAGCAGCGCCTTGCGCCTGGCCCAGGCAGCACGCCCCATTTACTGGTCTCCTGTCATAATCCGCGCCTCGACACGCGCTGATGCTAACGGCTGGGGCTTACATTGGAGGACGTACGTGGCGATCCAGGTGGATCGCTGTGCTGGTGCTCGTCTCGGCCTTGATCGCTTTCCTCGCGCTTTTGACAATCGCGCCGACCCGTGCAAGCGCGGCTGTCGAAAACGGAGCACTCACGCAGCTAAGCGAACCGTTCGCTTGCATCGGGGAGATCAACGAAGAAGTCGCGAAATGTGGCAAGTCGGTCCCGTCCGGCTTGAGCTACGCATATGAGGTTCAGGTCAGCCCGGACGGGCGCAACGCCTACTCGGTGGCCGTTCAAGGCGATCTGATCGAGTACTCGCGCGACCCGGCGAGCGGCTCACTCTCTGTGATCGGCTGCTTCAGCTCGAAGTCAAAAGCCGAAGCGGCGTGCGAAACGAACGCCGAAATGGAAGTTCCGGCGATCGAATCCCCGGCGGCGCTGGCGATCAGCCCGGACGGCTCAAGCGTGTATGTGGTCGGCCAGAGCGCTGTCAACGATCTGGTCGAGTTCCGTCGCAACCCAGAAACCGGTCTGCTCACCAAGATCGGTTGTGTCACGCATGACACAACGCTCGCGGGATGCACGACCGAAGCCAAGGGTCTTGAACTTCCTTACGGCGTGACCGTGAGCCCTGACGGCGAAAACGTCTATGTCGCGAGCTTCGCCAACGAAGCTATCGCAGAGTTCAAGCGCGACACGGCAACTGGCGAACTCACGCAGCTCGCTGGCAAAAATAACTGCATCAGCGATACCGCGGGAAGTGAATGCGGGACGACGACCGCTATCGGCCTGAAGGAAGCGATCGGGGTGGTCGCAAGCGGCAAAGACCTTTACGTGGGTGCAGGCGGCACTACCGGCGAAGGCGACATCGCCGCGTTCGAACGCGGAGCCGAAGGCGCGCTGACACAGCTCCCAGGGGAAGAAGGCTGTATCGGCGAAGCCGTGAGTGGCTGCACGCACGGCACGCACGCCGAACACATTCAAGGCACGGAAGACCTCGTTGTCAGCCCCGACGGCAATAACGTGTATGCGACCTCCACAGCTACCCATTCGGTAGTCGAGTTGAAGCGCACTGGCAGTGGCGCTCTCGAACAGCTTGCCTCCCCCAACGAGTGCGTTACCACCGAAAAATCCCTCTCTGGATGCACAGAAGCCAAGGAAATCGCGAGCCCGGTTGGCGTTGCCGTAAGCCCTGATGGATCCAACGTCTATGTATCGAGCAGGTCCACAAACAAAAGCGCAGTAGCGGCATTTGCACGTGGGTCCGGGGGCGAACTCACCCAGCTCATCGCCTATCCGTGTGTCACCGAAGCCGCAAGCGGATGCGAACCGGCGACGTCCAACGAACGAGTGGGCCTCAAGTACGCGCGTCGCGTGACGGTCAGCCCCGATGGCACCAACGTCTACGTTGCCAGTCAGAGTTCTCACGCGATAGCGGCCTTTGCGCGTGCCGTTCGCCTGGGAGGCCTAGACATCGCTGGCTACTGCGAAGGGCTTGGTTATACAGGGAACGGATCTGGTGCGACCTTGCTGTTGCGGGAAGGGCAGATTGAAGGGCCGGAATACGCATATGAAAACTGGGCGTGTATCAATAGCAGCGGCGCTGCGGTTCCGATTGCGGTGCACGGGTCGGCACCCAGTATGGACAATGCCTGTGCGGTGGCTTTTCCCGCCACTCCGTCCCATGCGGAGGCGGAAAATCCCAACAATGCTTTTTCGTGGAGTTGTTATGAGGGTGCGCCACCGCCAGAAACGAAAAACGGGGGAGGGTCAGAAATACCGCCTGCGGAAATACCGTCTCCCCCCAAAAGGATCGCCAGCGAACTCATAGCCTTCCCGCTTCCGATCGTTATTCCGTCGCCCGTACTCGCCAAGACCGGCAACGTGGCGCCCGTCAAGGGCACCGTGCTCGTCGAGCTACCCGGCACCAAAACCTTTGTGCCGCTGGCCTCGCTGACGCAAATCCCCTTCGGGACGATCATCGAAGCCACCAACGGCACCGTGAGCGTCACGACCGCCAATCCCAACGGCACGACCCAGACCGGCCAGTTCTTTGACGGCCAGTTCATCCTCACCCAGGGCAAGAACGGTCAGGTTCTGGCCAAGCTGAGCGGCGGCAACTTCTCTGTTTGCCCCACGGCACGCGAGCGTGCCCATCGCGCCCGCGTCTCCTCGCGAGCGCCCGACGCCCAAGCAGCCGCATCGGGCAAACACGTCGTACGCAAGCTGTGGGCCAACGCGCACGGGAAATTCTCTACCGAAGGCAACTACGCCGCCGGGGCCGTGCAGGGGACCGAATGGCTGACCGAGGACCTCTGCGAAGGGACTCTGATCCGTGTCACGCGCGACAAGGTCGCGGTCACGAACCTTGTCAACCACAAGCACGTTGAGGTCAAGACGGGACACAGGTACCTGGCCAAGGCGCCCTGAGACGTTAGGAGCTCTGATAGTCGTCGCGGCGCGCTGTCACAACGACTGTCACCATTGGTTGCGTGGCGACGCTGACCCTCAACTTCGCGACCTCGCATCACTTCCTCGACGAGCGCGGGCAACGCGCCGGCTTCATCCTGTTGGGTGGCTTTCTGGCCTCATTCCTGTTCATTCGCACGAGTGCACGCCTGATGCGCGACCCCAAAGTGACTTGGTGGCCTGGAAGCGTGACCACCAAAGGTGGGCTGCACCTGCACCATCTCGTGTGGGGGATAGTGCTGATTCTGGTGTCGGGATTCCTCAACTTCGTGCTCGTTCCGCCGAGTCCGTGGCTCGAGATATTCGCCGGCGCTTTCGGGATCGGCGCTGGTTTGACGTTGGATGAGTTCGCGCTGTGGATACACCTCGAAGACGTCTATTGGTCCAAGGAGGGGCGCGCTTCGATCGACGCAGTGATAGTCGCGATGCTGCTAGGCGGACTCGTCGTGCTCGGAGTAGCGCCGTTTGACGCCTCTGACAGTGCCTCGCCGGTCGGCTCGCTCGTGGCGGTCGTTGTGATCGATCTGGTCTTCTCGGCAATAGCGATCCTCAAGGGCAAGCCGATGCTCGGTCTGATCGGCGTGTTCATCCCACTCGCTTCGATCGCCGGGACGGTACGCCTGGCGGCGCCATCCTCGCCCTGGGCGCGTCGACGCTACTCGCCGGATGGGCGTCGTATGGCCCGCTCGCGGGCTCGCTTCAAGCGCGTGCGGGCACGTAGGCGCCGGCTGATGAACGCAATCGGCGGAGCACCCAGTCAGCAGACGGACGGCTAACCCTTGCCGATCAGTCGACGAGTCGGCGCTTCTGCGGATGCGGCGTCTCGCCTCGCGCCAGCATCGCGACGAACTGCTCGATCCGCCGCGCTCGCGTGTCGGCGCGCTTGGCGCTGTGGGTCCGGAACAGCACCGCATATCGATTCTGACTGGTGAGGATCTCGAACATGGCCTGTGCGCGCGGCTCGGCCTGGAGTGCGCTTGCCAAATCGGCTGGTACCTCCATCGTCGCCTGGCCCTCGTAGGCAGCCTCCCAGCGCCCATCGGCCTTGGCGCGCTCTACTGCGGCTAGGCCCGCCGGCCTCATCCGGCCTTCGTCGGTCAGCCGCGCGATGTGACCTATGTTGCGCTTGGACCAAGCGCTACGACTGCGCCGCGGCGTGAAGCGTTGACGGAAGGTCAGATCGTCTAGGCGTCGCACCTGGCCGTCGATCCAGCCATGGCACAAGGCCTCGTCGAGCGCCTCACTGTAGCTCAGCCGCGTGGGCTCGTATGTGCCCTTCTTGGCCAAGCGCAGCCAGATGCCCGTCGAATGCTCGTGATGCTCGCTCAGCCATGCGCGCCACACCGCGGCATCGGGCACGCTGAGGATCTCCTCGTCATCGGTCATCCATAAAGCTTGCCAGCCACGCCCGGCTCACGCGAGGCTCAACGACTCTTGCGCTCGGTGGGCGTCGCGGACGCGCTCGTGCAGGATCAACCGGCAGCCGCGGGCAGGGCTGACAGTGATGTTGCGCCTGCGTGCTCTCTCGCCGCGGGCCTGTGGCGGCTCTAGCTCGAAGCGTCGCAGCATCGCGGCTATCACGAGCTTCATCTCGAGCAGCGCAAAGCTTGCGCCCAGGCAGCGTCTGCGCCCGCCTCCGAAGGGGATCCAGGTGTATGTGCCCGGTGCCTGACCGAGGAAACGCTCGGGTCTGAACGCTTGTGGCTGCGGATAGATCGTCGGGTCGTGATGGACCAGGTGCGCGTAGGCCACGAGCATCACCCCGGGCGGATAGGGAAAGCCACCAATCTCGACGGGGCGCATCGTCAAGCGTGGCTCGGGATGGGGGAGGACGGGTCGGTGGCGCAGGATCTCATGGACCGTGGCCGTCAGGTAGGCGCTGTCGGGGTCGTCGAGCTCCTCGTGCAGGCGCTCGCACACAGCCGGCTCGCGCGCAAGTCGCTCGAAGCCCCAGGCCAGTTGCGAGGCCGTCGTCTCGTGCCCGGCGACGAGCGCGGTCATTAGCTCGTCGCGCAGCTCCGCTCCGCTCATGGGCGAGCCGTCCTCGTGCTTGGCGCTCAAGAGCAACGCGAGCACGTCCTCGCCTTCTCCGCCTTCGCGGCGGCGCTCGTCGATCAGCGCGAAGATCATCTCATCGGCCGCGGCCATCAGCCGGTCTTGACGAGCGATCGGGCCGTGCGTCGTCAGCCATCGCGGTGGGCGTGGCAACATCGACAGTGGGCTCTGGGCGAACGCGAGCACTTCACCCAGTAGGTCTCGCAACTGCTCCAGCTGTGCGCCCCGCTCCAGTCCGAAGACAGCGCGCAGGATGATCTCGAGCGTCAGACGCTGGAGCCTGGGGTGAAGCTCCACCGCCTGCTCGCACGGCCACGAGCCGAGCTCCTCTTCGGCTAGCTCTTCCATCAAACCCGCCAGTCGCTGCATGCGCTCGCCGTGGAATGCGGGCAGCAGCAGCTTGCGCTGCTCCAGATGCGGCTGCTCGTCGAGCAGGATCACCGAGTGTTTGCCGACGAGCGGTTCGAGGATTCGCGCGCCCTTGCCGGGGTGCAGCACGTCGGGAGGCGCTGTGAAGATTTCCTTGATCTCCTGGGGGTCGGTGAGCACGACGAACGGCGGCTGGCCGATAACGCGGATCGTGAAACGCGGGCCGTAGCGTGCGCGGGCGCGCTCGACGAAGCCGCTTGGGCGGCTCAGGAAGCCGAGCGACTGCAATGGAGTGGGGATGCGGGGGCCTGGCGGCAGCTGCTCTCTCATTGGCTTGCTCCTTATGATGGAGTGTTTATACGTTTGAGTATATCTACTTAAAAGTATAATACAAGTGTGAGCTCAGGCAGCATGCCCGCCGACCGGAGCGGGACAATCGAGTAATGCCGCGTGGACACTTCGACCGCTCCGAGCGCCGGGCGCAGACACGTGCACGACTGCTGGACGCAGCCGCGCAGGTCTACGCGCGCCGCGGCTTCGCCGGCGCGACGCTCGACGAAGTCGCTGCCGAGGCAGGCTTCACTAAGGGGGCCGTGTACGGACACTTCGGCAGCAAGGAGAATCTGCTGCTGGCGCTTGTCGAGGAGCATCTGGCCGGGCAGATCGCCGAACAGATGGCGCTTTTCGACCGCGATCGCGCGACCTGGGAGCGGCCTCTGGCCGGAAGTCATCGTTGGATGGAGCGCCTGGAGGAGAGCCCAGACCGCTTTCGCCTGTTTGTCGAGCTGTGGGCCTATGCACAGCGCGACGAGCGCTTGTCACGGCGGCTCGCCGATGGGCTGGCGGCGTTGCGCGCTACGTTCGCACGCTTCGCGTCGGAGAGCTCGCGCGACGCTGGCCTGGAGCCGCCACCTGGCGTGACCGAGCAGTTCGCCAACGTGATGCTTGGCTTGGGTATTGGCCTCTCGATACTGAAGTTGACCGATCCCGACGCGGTCGCCGGCGATCTACTTGGAACCACGTTGTCGGTGCTGATTCGTGCGACCGAGTCAAGCGCCCATGCGCAGGAGGCGTTCAAGGCTCTGGGTTAGGGCATCGCTGTTCCCAAAAGCGCGCGAGGTCAAGCAAAAAACGCTAGTGGCTATCTGTGAGCCACTGTCAGGTCCGCCTGATCGGGTTCGACCAGTTTGCGCAGGATCCAGTTCACCGCGCTGATGATGATCGCCGCGAGCGCCGCCCACCAGAAGCTTGCGATCGTGAACTGGGGGACGATCCAATGCGTCAGATACAGCATGAGCACGTTGATCAAGAAATAGAAGATCCCGAGGGTGACGATGATGAACGGGATCGAGAGGATCGCAAGGACAGGCTTCAAGAAGAAGTTGACCAGCGTGAACACGAGTCCGGAGATCAGCAACGCCCACCAATCGTCTCCGTAGCTGAGCCCGGACAGCAGCCACGTCGCCACAAACAGGGCGATGGTGTTGAACACCCACGTGATCGCGAGCCGCTGAAGCATCGGTCAAAGGGTAGCTTGACTTGCCTCGCCGGCTTTTGCGCACTCGCGCATCCGCTCTGCTGGAGCTGGCGAATTCCCCCACCGCGTGCGCTAGCGTTTTCAAGCTGTGGCGACGACGGTGCAGCGACGGGTTGTGAGCGCAGGTCCCGCGCACCGGCGCTGGCCGGTGGTTGGTGTGCTCGTATTGGCATTGCTGCTGCTGGCAGGGCTGCGCAGGGTCACAACGGAGGGGACGCCTGCGCTCATCGTCCGTCGCACGCTGCCGGCCTATGTGCGCCTCCCTGGGAGCGCACCGGTACTTGCCTGGCCTGAGGAAGGGCAGGCGGCGGTCGAGGTCGAGGGGGTGGGAGACCTTGGTGTCTCCGGGAGCTCTGTGTCCGTGCCGATCGCGAGCGTGGCGAAGGTGATGACCGCTTACCTGACGCTGCGCGAACATCCGTTGGTCGCTGGTCGGGAAGGGTTCTCGGTGACGATTACGCCTGCCGATGCCGCTGAAGAGGAGCAGCGCGAGGCTCTTGGCGAGTCCACATTGAACGTGCGCGCCGGCGAGCGTCTCAGCGAGCGCCAGGCCCTAGAGGCGTTGCTGCTGCCCTCGGCTAACAATATCGCGGCGCTGCTTGCTCGCTACGACGCTGGGGCGATCGCGCAGTTCGTGGCGCGCATGAACACGACCGCGCGAATGCTTGGCATGGTCTCGAGCAGGTATACGGACCCGAGCGGGTTCAACGACGAAACGGTCTCCACGGCAGCCGATCAGCTGAAGCTCGCGCGCGCGGCAATGCACATTCCCACGTTCGCGGAAATCGTCGACGAGCCCTCGGTCGTGCTGCCGGTGGTCGGACGCGTCGCCAACTACAACGGGCTCGTTGGCGAAGATGGATATGTGGGGATCAAGACGGGTTCGGACAGAGCCGCCGGCGGGTGCCTGGTCTTCGCCAAGAAAGTTTTGATTGATGGGCGTGCCTTGACTGTGCTTGGCGTCGTGCTGAGTCAGCGGGGCGGATCGCTGATCGAAGCCGCTCTGGCCAGTGCTCGCCAGCTCGGCGACTCGGCAGCGGCAAGCCTGGGTCTGAGGACTGCCCTGCCGGCCGGAACGGCTGTGCTGAGCGCTAGCTCGGTGGATGGTCGGGGGACCACAGCAGTCACTGCGAGTGCTTTGAGAGAGGTCGGATGGGGAGGGCAGAGGGTTGCCGTGCACATGGTTGCCCATCCCGCGATGACACGGCTGAAAGCCGGCGAGCAGATGGCGAGCGTGATCGTTCCAGGGGTTAGCGTCGCAAGCACTAACGCACTTGCGCGGAGCTCGGTTGGGCGGCCGTCGCTCGGCTGGCGGTTGCGTCACCTGTTCTGAGCTGGGTCTGGCTGGCGGTATGTCTCAGATCAGGCAGTCCAAGCGATCCTTGACATGCAACCATTTGGTTGCATATAGTGTCATGCAACCAAATGGTTGCATGTTCAGCGTGAGTGAGGATGGTATGAACGAGGTATTCAAGGCGCTGGCCGATCCCGGTCGTCGTCGGCTGTTGGACAGCTTGAATGCATACAACGGGCAGAGCCTTGGCGACCTGTGCCGCGAGCTCGATATGAGCAGACAGGCCGTCAGCAAGCATCTGGCGGTGCTGGAGGCTGCCAACTTGGTGACCTCCGTCCGGCGAGGGCGGGAGAAGCTGCACTACCTCAACGCCGAGCCGATCAATGCCATCGGCGAGCGCTGGATCGATAACTACGACCGCGAGCGTGTGCAAGCGCTCTCAGACCTCAAGAGAGCCCTGGAGGAAAACCCGATGCAGAAGCCTGAGTTCGTCTACACGACCTACATCAAGACCACACCTGAACAGCTCTGGCAGGCACTGACCGATCCAGCGTTCACACAGCGCTACTGGGGAGCGACATTCAGCTCGGATTGGAAGACCGGCTCGCCGATGACCTGGGAGTACGGCGGTGTCACGATCGCCGATCCCGCCCAGGTCGTGCTCGAGTCCGAGCCCTACCGCAGGTTGGCATACACGTGGCAGACGGTCACGCCGGAGTTTGCGGAGGTCGTGGGGTTCAGCGACGAGTACCTCGCCGAGCTGATCGCTGAGCGCCGCTCCAAGGTGAGCTTTGACATAGAGCCGGTCGGAGAAAGGGTCAAGCTGACCGTCGTCCATGACGACTTCGACCCGGGAAGCGCGATGTTCGAGAGCATCAGCCAAGGTTGGCCGCTGATTCTCGCGAGCCTCAAGACGCTGCTGGAGACCGGTGAGACCCTTTCTGGAGGTCCCGAGTCTCCACGTCGCCAGGAGGCGGCGTAGCCCCATGTCAGCCGCGGTCGAGAGACCGACGCAAACAAAAACAAACTCTGGAAGTGACGGCAGCCGCCTAGTGGCTGCCCAGCATCAGTCAGGTGTGACCGTTATGCCTCCCCAATCCTCGGGGGTGACATCGGCGATTGTCTGCGAGAACGTCCACTGATGGCCTCCAAGGTCCTCGGCGGTGTACTGCCGCTCGCCGTAAGGGAAGTCGGCCGGCTCCGCGACGATGCGAGCACCGTGCTGACGAGCGTGCTCGCAGTGCGCGTGCGCATCTTCGACGCGCACCATCACCGAGTGCGTGACCTGGCCAGGCTGTGGCGGGTGTCGCTCGTTGCGCACGTCGCCGAGGATCACCGCGCCCTCGCCAAAGCTCAGCTGGGAGCGGTGGTCCTCGCCGATCTGCACACGCTCGACGAAGCCAAAGGCTGCGCCCAGCCAGTCGACCGCCGCGCGCACGTCCGGATAGACCAGGACGGGGATGACTGTCGCTTTTGGGATGGAGCGGTTGGGCCTCACTGATGCCATCCTATATCGATGAATCCACTCTGAGGACTAGGTGCAGCCTCACGAGATGACTCGCCAGGGCAATATGAAGCGCCTTTTCGACTGGCTTGGGGACTGTGGCACCATTTGGCGGGTGGCACGAAAGGCGAGCGCCGATAGTCGAGCCGCGATTCTGCGCCGGGTGCGGGCGATTCCCCCAGGCTTTGTCCGTACCTACGGCGATGTCTCGCCGGGTGCGCCGCGCTTGGCGGGGTATGTGCTGAGTCTTACCGCCGCGCGCGATGTGCCATGGCACCGGGTCGTTCGCGCCGACGGTTCCCTTGCAAAGGGCGACCGTCAGCGGCGGCTGCTTGAAGCCGAGGCAGTCCACTTTCGCGGTGAGCGCGTAGTGCTGTCAAGTGCACGACTTGACGATCTCGATGTGACGTGACGGATGCTGCGCCGTTCGGATGGCTCGGCCACCATCGGTGACCGCTTACAATCTGCTGGGCGCTGCGTTGAACAGGCGCAGAACTGCTGCTGGACAGGACTGGTGTCGATGAGTGCTTGTTCCCCGTCAGAACTTGAAGGAGTCTTCGGCGGGAAAGACCTGTGCTTCTGATCCGTCTGGCATTTCGCCTGGGGTGACGGCTATGTATTCACCTTCGCCAGTTTGCCCTTTGATCGTCAGCCTTAGGAAGCCGTATCGTCGATCGTCTCCATGCTCAAACGTGACTCCTTCGGCGAGTTCCTCTCCTGGGCTGGCGTCCTTGGCGAGTCTGTGCAGGTTGTGGTAACCGCCATTGCCAGTCACGATGTAGGGCACTTGCTTGCCGTTGATCGTGCGGGTGAAACGCTGGTAATCGTGAACGTGTCCGGACAGGATCAGGTCAGGCGTTCGTCCAGCTTCTTCAAATGCCTTGTCGAGGGCTTCAGCCATACGTTTGCTGCCGCCGTGATGTGAATCAACTGAGTAGGGCGGATGATGAAGCCCGAGGATCAAGCGCTTGTCAGGATCAGCCTTCTTCAGCTCGTTCGTAAGCCGCTCTATCTGCCGAGCTTCAAGATGACCACCGGACGGCACATTGCTATAGACGGCTACGATTGTCGCTGCCTCAAGCGGCAGGGTCCACTCGCAGTAGGGCAATGTCTGAGTATGCCGGCCATACTCAAGCTGGGGGTCATCCACGGGTACTTCCGGCTTTGGGCTGCAGAAGTTTTCCATGAAGCCCTGGAGCGGCGGGGGAGGCGATGCAGGAGCTGGTTCTTCCGGTTCGCCGTCGTGGTTGCCGGGGAACGCGATGATCGGTCTGACAAGCTTCGCGTAGGGCTCGTAGAACTGATCGCCGTAGCCCGTTTGTCGTCCTTCGACAAGACCCATCTGCTGACCATTGAAATAGACCACATCGCCCACGATCAAAACGAATGTGGCGGCTTGTCCTTGTTGGAGGAGCCGCTCCATAGCAACGCTGACAGCATTCTGTGGGCCAGGTGCCTTCACGCCGCCAACATCGCCCAACACGAAGAAGCTAATCCCGTCGCCCGGGTCTTTGATACCAAGGCGAGCAGGTTCGACCGCCGCAGGCTCATACGGTTCCGGCAGCGGCTCCGGTTTCGTGGGCGTATGATGCCTTTGGACCTGCTCGCGCGCTGATCTGCTCTTGATACCGAAACCACGTGCCATGCTTGTTGCCTCCAAAGTCGATCTTCTGAGGGCCGACCACCAGGTGATCCCGCCAAGGACAGCTACCTCCGCCTAGTGCTGGCTACCGTCCATCGGAAATCGGCGATCCTATAGTAAGAAGCCAAGATGCTGATGATTGGAACTACTCGGATTGTAATTATCTTGTGATCGTCCTCGCGCGGTGTGAAAGACATGGTCGTTGGTCTGTCCGCAAGAGCCTCGCGTTTGGCGGATCGGTAGTGAGCGAACTATCGTTGCCTCTGCGGGGCGGTCACTGTGTCAGGCCAACCTCCCTTTGTCGTATATAGATGCGGGGGCGCGATTCGGCACGGACCTATTATCGTCGTGTGGTGAGATTGATTGGCAGGTGGTGCCAAGGCGAGCACGCCTGACAGGCCTTGAGCGGGCGATGCTCGGTTGCCTGCTCAATGCGGCTGAGCCCACGTATAATATCTGTCTGGGGGGCGATCCACCTCAAACTTGCATTACGCGCCGGGCAGCATCTCCGCCGGTGGCGAGGCCGTCGCGATAACCCGTCACTCGCGGCCCGTGACCGTGACCCTCAGCTTGAGATCATCGCCGATGGTTCCCGTCCCAACCGCTCTGCCGATAAGTGTCCCCGACGCCAACGCCCCGGGATGGCTGGCCTCGAGGAAGAAGTAGGTGAGGCTCAACGCCGCCACCGTCGAAAACCGGTCCTTGAACCAGAGGGGCCTGTCATCGGTAACGCCTTGGAGCGATGCTCCCTGGCTCTTGACCACCAGGACGTACGCTGTCGATCCGTCGTCGTGCAAAGCCTCGCGTTGCAGCGCAATCGTCAGCGGGCTGCGGGATCCGTTGGCGGGCACCGACGTGATTGACTTCACGAATTCATCGATGCCCTTGACCGCGGCGTCAATCTGCGCAGCTTGCTGGGAGACCGCCTCGCCCGCGAGCCTGTGTGCGATTAGCTGCTGCCGGCAGTCGTTTAGTGCCTGGAGTTCGCCGCTGATCCTGCCGCCCTGCGCGAGTAGGCGGACGTCGTCGTGAATCACCTCCCAAGCCGGCGCCTGCTTCTTGAGCTCGTCCATCACCGCAGCCGCGGCCGCGAGATCGCCGGGATCGGTGGTCGCCGCCGTGACGCTGCGATGGGCCGAGAATAGGGAAAGCACGCCCGGCACCGCCGAGGCAAGCGCCGCCAGCACCGGGAGCGCGACCAGCGCGTGGGTGCGGACGGGCTCCGGTGGCGTCCCGGGCGGCAACCTCAGCTCGCTCAGAAGCGCTTCGCTGCTTCGGTTGAGCCACTCGATGCCGCTCATCACCTCTATGCACGTCGCATCCGAGTCGATAAGGGAGGTGTCGCTTGTCACCAGTATCTTCGGCGCCTGCTCTTTCGTGCCGTCCTCGCGGGATGACAGTGGGTGTATATGCTTCACCAGGACCCGGCTTGCCTCTTGCAAGGCCGCCTGTGCGAGCGTCGTCCCGAACAGCGGCTGAGTGCCCGCTTCGAGCTTTCCCCGTTCGACCTTGCTCAGATCTGGGATCAGAGATGCAATTGATTCGCGTTGAGCCGCTTCGGTGCTTCCCTCGGCCTGTGCCAGGCCCTTGCTCCGTTCTGCTTCGCGCAGGGCTCGTGCCTGCGGCGAAGACGCTTCCTCCTCTTCACGTTTGGCCTTTTCGGCCGCAACCTCGGCTGCGATCGCGTTTGCAATCGCGGTACGAGCTTCCGCTTCCGCCTTGGCGTCATTAGCTTCGTTGCTCATCGTCCGCCTCTCGTTGGTGTGCCGTAGGCTAGAACCGTACCGGCTGCGGGACGGCAGGCGGTGGTTGCAGTGGTCGTGCGAGGCGGAGTTCGGACTGTATGCCGCGTTTCGCTCCCGGCGCGTGGCGCTACGAGTCGACTCGTCGACTCCGTGTCAGTCGCGACGTAAGCGTCACCGGCGCTGAGATGAGCTTTTGTTTGCCGCTCGAAATCGGAGGCAATGATCAGTTGGCATTCATCCTAATCTCCGACGACTTCGGCGAATACTCGAAGGTAAGGATCGTCGGACCGTGCGATACGTGTGACGGGTCGATCACTTCGATAATGATGGTGAACGCGACGGTGGCGATCCAAAGAGATCAGGGCGTGCGCGCGATGCTCTGCAATCACGAGCGAGCGAGGTTGACCCTCAGCGGCGAGGTTGTCGCGGCCCATCCGAGTCGATACAGACAATTGTCTGAGTGGAGCTAGTCGGGCTCGAACCGACGACCTTCTGGCTGCCAGCCAGACGCTCTTCCAACTGAGCTATAGCCCCGTGTCTTCGGTAAATCGTATAACGCTTGGCTCTCCGGACCGTATCTCAGCCACGAGGCATGAACTCCGGTACGTCCAGATCGCTATCCGGATCGTCGTAGGATCCACGGCTAGAACGGGGGAGGACCCGGTCGCGGCGCGATCTGCCAGAGGGCGAGGCTCCTGGCGCCACCTGATCGAGGCGGGCGGTCATGCTGCCGTGGGTCAGCCTCACGTCGCGCAACAGTCGCTCGGCGTTATTGCGCATCGAGACCGATAGGTCGTGCAGGTTGCGAGAGACCTCGGTGCCGTCGTCGAGCACTTCGCGAGCTATCTCGTTTGCCTCGCCAACGATCTCGCGCGCGTCCGCTCGTGCTCGGGCGCGTATCTCGCTCGTCTGCTCCTCCGCGGCCGCGCGTTGTACGGCTAGTTGTCTCTCGCCCTCGGCAAGCCTTTGCTTGAGCTGCTCTTCGCCCTCGAGGAGCCTCCGCTCGACCTGCTCTCGCGCGCTTGCGAGCATTCGCTCGGCTTCATCCTTCGCGCCGGCCAACGTTGCCTCGAGCTGCGTCTGAGCGTCTTCTAGTAGGCGAGTCGCCTCCTGCTGTGCGCCTGTCAGTTCGCCGTTGGCGTGGTCGCGTGCGTTTGCCAGTTCCTGCTCAGCCTCCGACTGCGCGGCCGATAGCACCCGCCCTGCTTCGGCGTGGATCTCTCCCACGGCCGCAACGGCCTCGTTGCGTGTCTGCTCGGCCTGCGCCCTGGCCTGTGCGAGGATCTCCTGTGCCTCGATCTCGGCCGCCTGCACGCGGTTGGCGCTGGCGCGGTCGGACTCGGCGATCCGCTCGGCCGCGCGCGTCTCGGCCTGCTCGCGCAACTCGCGTGCCGCACGCTCGGCGGCCTCGACGATGCCCTGGACGCGCTGTGATGTCTCACCCAACTCCATTGCCTCATGGTACGGCCTTCTTGCTGGCGCCCATCGTCTCGGTCCCACGTATGCTCTCGCGCTTGCCATTCCGCATCAGAGTCGCCCGGGCGAGCGTCGCAGCCATCTTCCTCGCCACTGTCGCACTTGGCTTCGCCGCGCCCGGGAGTCGCGCCGCCACGACTGCGCCCAGCTGTGTGCCGTCGACGCTCGACGAGTCGGCCGCGCTGGCCAACGGCGCCGTCACGGTCACGCCGGCGCCCGACACCCTCGATGCTTCATATCTGACCGAGATCAGTTTTCTTGGTCCGCCGTCGGCCGATATCACCGGCGTCAAGGTCTCGGGCTCGCGCAGCGGCGCGCACAGCGGACGGTTGCTGTCCTACTCCCAGGGCGACGGCGCAAGCTTCGTGCCGACCAAGCCCTTCACGCAGGGCGAGGTCGTCACGGTTCACGCAGTCCTGCGCGGCCTCAGCTCCAGCACGCCGATCGCCTGGCGCTTCACAGTCGCCGAAGTGGACAGCGTGAGTCGCTCTCTGGAGACGCCGCCGCCACCACCACCGCCACCCAAGTCAAGCGAACTCCAACATTTCGTCTCACGTACCGATCTGCAGCCGCCCATGGTCGACGTGACCACGAGCGCAGGTAGTCAAGCTCCCGGCGACATCTTCCTGGCGCCCTATGCAGGACCGGGCCAGTACGGGCCGATGATCCTCGATGGCTCGGGCAAGCTCATCTGGTTCAAGCCCATACCGGCCGGAGAGCGGGCGGCGGACCTGCGCGTGCAGGAATACGAAGGCCATCCGGTGCTCACATGGTGGCAGGACCCACTCGTCTCCGGAGGCCAGCGTGACGCCGGCGTCGTGATCGCCAACAGCTCCTATCAAGACATCGCGATCGTGCGCGCTGGCAACGGCTACCAACCGGACCTGCACGCGTTTGCGATCTCATCGCGTGGCACAGCCCTGTTCACGGTATACGACGCCATTCGCTGCAATCTGAGCGCATATGGGGGGCCGGCTAACGGTGCCGTCGCGGACACGCTCTTTCAAGAGATAGACCTGCGCACGGGCCTCGTTCGCTTCGAGTGGCACGCACTCGACCACGTCCCTGTCACCAACTCCTACATGCCGATTGGCGGCGGTGGCACTCCGCTCTCGCCGTGGGATTGGTTTCACATCAACGCGGTCTCGGAACATGGCCCTAATCTGCTGGTAGATTCGCGCAACACGTGGGCCGCCTACGAGGTAGAAGCGCATAGCGGTCAGGTGACCTGGCGTCTGGGTGGCAAGCAATCGAGTTTTGCGATGGGTCCAGAAGCGGCCCCGGCGTACCAGCACGACGTGCGTGAAGAGCCAGACGGCACGATCTCCTTCTTCGATAACGGCGGCACGCCCAAGGTGCACTCGCAATCGCGCGTGATCGTGCTCTCGCTCAACCGTCAGAAGATGACGGCCTCGCTCGTCTCGAGCTTCACACACACGCCGCCGCTTTCGGCACCGAGCCAAGGCGATTTTCAACCGCTGGCCGACGGTAACTGGTTCGTCGGCTGGGGTCAGGAACCGTACTTCTCGGAATTCGCCCCTGAAGGCAAATTGCTGTTCGACGCCCATCTCCCAGCGCTCTACCAGTCCTACACGGTGCTCAAGTTCCCTTGGACAGGTGCACCGACTCAGCCGCCGCGGCTCGTCGTGCGCACCGGCTCGCACGGAGGTGTAGTCGCCTACGCCAGCTGGAATGGGGCCACGAACGTGACGCAATGGGCTCTATTGGGTGGTGCCAGTTCGCATGCGCTTTCGCCATTGGCGGTCGCTCCGCGCAGCGGCTTCGAGACCGCGATCACAAGCCCAGGTGCACCTCGCTACCTTGCGGTGCAGGCACTGGGGGCGCAGGGCAAGGTTCTTGGCGCCTCGGGAGTGATCTCGTCCAAAATCGGCTGAGGCGAACCTTGGTTCACGACAGTCTGGTCGCTGCTGGAGCGACGCCTGACGAAGGTACACAGGTAAACCTCACGGGGTTTGGGCGAGAGACTCCGAACGGCAAGCCGGAAGGGCCGTTGCGCTCGCTTGGCATGACGGTGGGTTTCAGCAGGCAGTATGGAGGTGAAGTCGACGCAGTATTCTTGTGCGCGAGCACTCCCACCGGCGCCGGCTGTAACGGCGACAGCGGGAGTGGATTGACCTACGGGTCCATTCCGGTCCTGGTGGGGATCATGGACACGGGTGAAATAGTCTCGGGCGAGCCATGCAGCGGTGGTTCCGATAACGGCTTCGTGAACGTTGCCGCGCCGGAGATCAGGGAGTTCATAGAAGGCAGCGAAAACCCACCGATAGCACCTCGGGGAGGAGGGGTGACCATACACGCTGTGCCAAAGGTCGGCGATATGGCAACGTGCGAATCTGGTAGTTGGAGCGGCTCGCCGACGTTTTGTGTACGTCTTCGTGAACAGCGCAAACAAAGAAGTGCTCCAGTCCGGTGGGTCGGCTACCTATCAGTTGACCAAGGCAAATATAGGGATGGCTCTATCTTGTGAGGTGTTGGCAAGTAACGCGGGCGGAACAGGTGTAGCGCGCACCGTCGCGCTACCGGCGATTACGAGCTCCGAAGAATCTGGTAACGGTCTTGGCCCGGGCGCTCCGTACGAATCTAAACCTTCCCAAGGAGCAATAGAATCCGGAAACGAAGCCTCCGCGAGAGCCCTGAAAGAATACGAAGCCCAGCGTGCAGTCCAGGAACGCAAGGCTCGCGAAGAAGCAGAAGCCATCGAACAAGCACAACGCGAAGTCGAATCGAGAGAAGTCGGTTCGGCCAAAACTGCTGCGGAGAGGTGTGTGGTTCCCTCTCTCAAAGGAGACTCGCTGAGCAAGGCGCGACATGCTCTGAATAAGGCTCATTGCAAACTGGGAAAAGTCACAATGTCCCGAGGTTCATCTGGCTCCTCACTTGTGGTTACGCATCAAAAGACCGCACCGGGTAAGAGGCTCCCGGTGTGGACTCGTGTCGCAGTGACCATAGGTCACAAGAAGTAGACAAGAACGTCTCGGTGCCGTGTTGCCGGGGCATGGCACCGGACGACCGTCGATCAGACCGTGGTTAGGCAGAAAACGTGGGAAACTTGTCCTTGCAGACAAGCGCATGCTCAGGCATGATCGAGCGATGCCTAAGTGTCCAAGCCCGCGCCAAATCGCGATTCTCGCCTTCCCAGAGGTCCAAAGCCTCGACGTCACCGGCCCGCTCGAGGTGTTCGCTGGGGCGCAGACGCTGATCGAAGCCGTCGGTCGAGACGATCGTGGATATGAGGTTTCGGTCCTCAGTCGTGACGGCGCTCCTTTGCGTACGTCCAGCGGGCTCCAGGTCATCCCGCACGGCAGCTTCACCGAGACCCCGCAGCGGCTCGACACGGTGATTGTCGCTGGGGGCTACGGCTCACACGCGGCGAGCAAGGACTCAGCCACGCTCGAGTGGATTGCAAGCGCTTCGAAGGGCGCGCGACGCACTGCATCGGTCTGCACAGGCGCCTTCCTGCTAGCCGCCGCAGGACTGCTGGATGGAAGGCGCGCCACCACCCACTGGTCAGCTGCCAAAGAGCTTGCCAAGCGCTATCCGAGGGTACAAGTCGACCCCGAGCCGATCTTCCTGCGCGATGGCCCAATCTGGACGTCCGCCGGTGTCACGGCGGGAATGGACCTGGCACTGGCATTGGTCGAAGAAGACCTCGACCGCGACGCCGCGCTAGCGATCGCTCGTCAACTTGTCTTGTTCCTGCGCCGTCCTGGAAACCAGTCGCAGTTCAGCGCGACGCTGGCCGCCCAAGAGCCCGAGCACGAGCCCCTGCGTGAGGTTCGTCGCCACATCGTCGAGAACCCCGCCACGGACCTGTCCGTCGAGGCGCTCGCGCAGCGCGCCCACATGAGCCCTCGCCATTTCGCTCGCCTGTTTCGTGCCGAGACCGGTGTCACCCCGGCGCGCTATGTGGAGAGCATTCGAATCGAAACCGCTCGACGTGTCCTGGAGGACAGTGGGCAACCGGTCGCGGACGTGGCGCTCAAATGCGGTTTCGGCACGCCCGAGACGATGCGCCGCTCGTTCCTGCGCGCTCTCGGTGTCAGCCCAGCTGAGTACCGCCGTCGCTTTCACCCAACGGGATCGCCCCACGGCGAAACGGCGGCGGCGTGAGCGCCCGGCCGCGTTCCCGTTGAAGGCACGCCCCTCCAAATCCAACCCAACAAGAGAGCAGGCAAGAGATGGAGATCGCGATACTCGTCTACCCAAGGTTCGCTGCACTGGACGCGGTGGGTCCATATGAAGTGCTCAGTCGTCTGCCCGGCGCCAAGGTGACATTTGTCGCCGAGCAGGCCGTGCCGCAGCGCACCGACACGACGCAGCTGGCAATACTCGCCGACGCCACGATCGGGGAGCTGCCGCACCCCGACATCGTGCTCGTCCCTGGCGGACCCGGCCAGACGGATCTCATGGAGGACGGCCCGGTCCATGAGTGGCTGCGCGCGGCGCACGAGACCTCGACCTGGACGACCTCGGTTTGCACAGGCTCGCTCGTGCTCGCCGCCGCGGGTCTGCTCGACGGCAAGCGCGCCACGAGCAACTGGCAGGCCATCGGGGAGTTGCGTGCGCTCGGCGTCGACGCCGTCGAGGAGCGGGTCGTCTTCGACGGCAAGGTCGCCACTTCCGCCGGCGTCACGGCCGGCATCGACATGGCGCTTCATCTCGCCGCTCACATCGGCGGCGATCAGGTGGCGCAGGCGATCCAGCTGGGAATCGAGTACGACCCGCAGCCGCCGTTTGACGCCGGCTCGCCGCACACGGCGCCCGCGGAGATCGTGGAGGCCGTGCGGGCTTACTCACGCTTTGTCGAACACGCTGCCTGAGGTAGAACACGCTCGCGGTGGGCGAGAGAGTCAGCACGCCAGGCAAGGGTCGACTGTTCATTTGTGGATTGCAGATGCCCCACTGCGTGCGTGGGGGCATTGCGTTTTCAGAGAACCGTCCGGGGCCGACCGCTAACCTGCGCTGTCCAATGGCAGAGCGCCGCTATCACCCGCAGGAGATCGAGCCCCGCTGGCAGAGGGTGTGGGCCGAGGAGCACACCTGGGAGGTCTCAAACGAGGTCGTCCTCGGAGAGGCTGAGGACGCCACCTCATACGTGCTCGAGATGCTCCCTTACCCGAGCGGCGAGCCCCACATCGGTCACCTCAAGAAATACGCCGTCGGCGACGCGATAGCGCACTTCCACAGACGCACGGGTCGCCGTGTACTGCACCCGATGGGCTATGACGCGTTCGGCCTGCCCGCCGAGAACCATGCGATCAAGACGGGAGTCCATCCGCGCGACTCGACAGCCGAGTCGATCGCCTCCTTTCAACGCCAGTTCCGCTCGTGGGGTATTTCGATCGACTGGTCACGCGAGCTGGGCACGCACGAACCTTCCTACTATCGCTGGACCCAGTGGATCTTCTTGCAGCTATTCGAGGCGGGCCTGGCCTACCGACGCGATGCCGCCGTCAAGTGGTGCCCAAACGACCAGACGGTCCTAGCCAACGAGCAGGTGGTCGACGGCTGCTGCGAGCGCTGCGGAGCCGTGGTCGAAGTCAAGCAGCTCGAGCAGTGGTTCTTTCGCATCACCGACTACGCCGAGCGCTTGCTGGGCGACCTCGACGGCATCGACTGGCCCGAGCACGTCAAGACGATGCAGCGCAACTGGATCGGTCGCTCCGAGGGCGCCGAGGTCACTTTCCGCTGTGAGGAGCTCGGCATCGACTATCCCGTCTTCACCACACGCCCCGACACGCTGTTCGGAGCCACCTTCTTCGTGATGGCCCCCGAGCATCCAGACGTCCTACGCCTGGTCGAGGGTACGCCGCAAGAGCAGGCGGTGCGCGACTACATCAATCAGGTGCTCACCGAGTCCGGCGAGGAACGCGGCTCGATCGAGAAGACAAAGACTGGGGTCGCGCTGGGTCGCAGCGTTATCAACCCGGTCAACGGCGAGGCGATCCCGATGTACGTCGCCGACTACGTACTGATGGAGTACGGCACCGGTGCGATCATGGCGGTCCCGGGCCACGACGAACGCGACTATGCGTTTGCGCGCGCATACGACCTGCCGATTCGCCGCGTGATCGAAGAGGTCCCAGACGATGGGGCAGACACGCACGCTTGGGAGGGCGAGGGGGAGGATGGACCGGCGGATGGGCTTCCATATACCGGCGACGGTCCGCTCGTGGGCTCGCACCCAGACTTCGACGGCATGCACAACCGCGACGCGCTGGGCGCGATCGTTGCATGGCTCGACCGCGAAGGCAAGGGCCACGCCTCGGTCAACTATCGCCTGCGCGACTGGCTGGTCTCACGTCAGCGCTACTGGGGCTGCCCGATCCCGATCGTCTACTGCGAGGACTGCGGCATGCAGCCCGTCCCCGTCGAGCAGCTGCCGGTGATCCTGCCCGACGTCGAGGACTACGCACCTCACGGCCGCTCACCGCTGGCAGGCGCCGAGGAGTGGGTTGCCACAGAGTGCCCGTCGTGCGGTGGCCCGGCTCGCCGTGAGACCGACACGATGGATACCTTCGTCGATTCGAGTTGGTACTTCCTGCGCTATTGCGATGCGCGCAACGAAGACGCGGCATGGGATCCGGCCGCATTGCGGCAGTGGATGCCGGTCGACCAGTACATCGGCGGCGTCGAGCACGCGATCCTGCACCTGATGTACGCGCGCTTCTTCACAAAGGCTCTGGCGGACCTCGGCCAGCTGGATTTCCAAGAGCCTTTCAAGGCGCTGTTCACGCAAGGGATGGTTACCAAGGACGGCGCCAAGATGAGCAAGTCCAAGGGCAACGTTGTCTCCCCGGCCTCAATCGTCGAGCGCTACGGCGCCGACACCGCGCGTTGTTACATCCTGTTCGTCGGCCCGCCAGACCAGGATGCCGACTGGTCTGACGAGGGGGTCGAGGGTGTGCACCGCTTCCTGGCGCGACTGTGGCGTATGGCGGCCGACACGGCCGAGCATGGAGAGAAGGGTCCGCTGCCGCCAGTCGAGGAGTTTGGCTCGGGCAACGGCTCACCGGCTGGCGATGATTTGGAGCTTGTACGTAAGGCCCATTGGGCGATCGAGAAGGTCTCCGAAGACATGCGTCGCTTCGGTTTCAACACGTGCATCGCCGCAGTGATGGAGTTGCTCAAGGATTGCTCGCGTATGCGCGACACGCTGCACCTCGACACGCTGCGTTTCGGCCTCGCCACTGCCGCCTCGCTGCTATTCCCGTTCGCTCCGCACCTGTCCTCGGACATCTACGACATGCTCACCGGCGAGCGCGTCTGGGAGCAGCCGTGGCCGCAGGCCGACCCCGAGATGCTCGAACGCGAGGAGTACGAGCTGGTATGTCAGGTCAACGGCAAGCTGCGTGACCGCGTGCAGGCGTCCAGCGATGCCAGCGCAGAGGAGCTAAAGGCGTTGTGCCTCGCGGCACCAAACGTGCTGACGCACATCGACGGCCGTGAGATCGTCAAGGAGATCGTGGTGCCGGGGCGCTTGGTGAACCTTGTAGTGCGCTAGAGGAGGGCTGAGCGGCGCGCTGCGGCGTCCTCGGTCGGTGCTACGCGGGCCATGGTTAGTCGGTTACGACGGCGGGGCGGTGTTCGCCTGTCTTTATCGCCGTCATCGCGTGCTGGCCGAGCGCCTCGATCGAAGTGTCGGGCAGGATGCGTGCCACACCGCCTGGCAGCCACCAGTTCCACTTGCCGAATAGCTCCATCGCCGTCGGCACCAGCACCAGCCGCACGATTGTCGCGTCGATCGCGATCGCAAGGGCGCAGCCGAGGCCGAGCTCTTTGATCGACGGTACTCCCGTCAGGGCGAACACGCTGAACACGCACACCATGATCAAAGCGGCGCTCGTGATCGTCGGCGCGCTCGCTGACAGGCCCTCGACGACCGCCTTGCGGGTGTCGCCGGTCGCGGCATAGCGCTCGCGTATGCGGCTGAGCAGGAAGACCTCGTAGTCCATCGAGAGCCCGAACACGACCGCCAGCACAAGCGGCAGGACCAGCGTTTCGACCGAGCCGAACACGAGCGTCAGGATGCCGTATGCGGCGCTCACCGACAGCAGATTCATCACCACCGCCTTCAGCGGCAGCACGATCGAGCGCAACAGCAGCATCAGCACGAAGAAGGTGACGCACATCACGAACAGGGCCACCTTCCACATAGAGCCGAGCACTTCCGCGTGGTAGTCCGCCAGATAGGCAGCGTCGCCGCCAAGCAGGGCGCCCGCGGGCAGGTGCGAGCGCAGGCGCTTCACGGCTTCCTGCCCCTGCGGCGACTCGCCGTCGTGGCGCGGCGTTGCGCGGATCAGTACTTCCTGCCTGTTACTGGAGACGATCGCTGGGGCAACACCCAGCACCTCGTTGTCGGCCGCGAGCACGCGCTGCACGGTTGCAGCCTCTGACCTGGGCGCGATAACTTCAAACGGGGTCGACGCGCCAGGCCCGGCGACTGCCGCTGCCGCCTGAAAGCCGCGCAGCGTCTCGTTGCCCTTGGGGAACTGGCGTAGCGCACCGTCGGTCGTCTTCAGATGCAAAGCCGGTGATGCAAGGGCGAGCATCGCAATAGCGGCGGTCGCGGCTGTCAGCGCGGGCCGGCGAGTCACACGCGCAGTCCAGCTCTCCCAAAAGCCTTTCGGGCTCGGCAGCCGCGCAGAGATCCAGGCGAACACACGCCCCTGCCTGTGTGCGCGCTCGCCAAGCAGCGAGATGATGCTCGGCAGCAGCGTCGAGGCGGCTAGCACGGACACGGCGACCACTACGATCGCACCGAGCGCCATCGAGCGGATGGCAGCAGCGTGCACCATGTACAGGCCGACGAGCGCCGTCACGACCGTCAGCCCCGAGAATATGACCGCCACGCCGGAGGTCGCCAGCGCCGTGGCACGCGCCTTGACGGGGTCGGCGCCGGCCCGAATCTCCTGGCGGTAGCGCGCCAGCACGAACAGCGAGTAATCGACCGCCACACCGATCCCGATCATCGAGGCCATGTTCGTCACGAATACCGACATTTCCATCGTCAGCGAGAGGAAGTAGATGATTGCGCCGGTGATCAGCACCGATACAAGCCCAAGCGCAAGCGGCAGGCTCGCAGCGATCAGCGAGCCGAACACGGCGATCAGGATCAAAGCGACGATCGGGAAGCCGGTGGCCTCGGCCTTTGAAAGGTCCTTCTTAGAGAGGTCCTGCAGTCCGGCCCACAGCGCGGACTGGCCCACCAGGTGCAGGGCGACAGGCCCGTCGTCGGGGCCGTTCAGATCGAGCTTGCCGCGCAGCTTGGTGGCGATGTTGGTCGCGCCTTCTTCGTTTACGGTCATGTCGAAGGGCACGATCAGGGTGCGCTGGTGGGCTCCAGCGGCTGCGATCGCACGCTGTGTTCGGACGCGCACAATGGGGGAGACGCTCACGTGCGCGGCGCCGCGGGTCGCCGCGTCCAACTGGGCGAGCGCGGCGTTCATCTCGGCGGCGGTGGCGTTGGCCGTCGGAGCGAGGACGCTAGCGAGGCGCGCCTGTTGGGCTCCAGGGGCGATCGAGGGTAGCCGCTTCAAGACCTTCTGCGAGTCCGAGCCGGGGATCGTGTAGCCGCCGCCCGAGAGATGTTCGCTCTGTTTGGCTGCAAATGGCACCGCGGCCAAAACGAGCACCAGCCACACACCGACAACGACCCAGCGCTGACGGCGTAGCCAGCGGTCGAGCTTGAGCATGAACGTCTGCATGGGTGCCTCCCGTGATCGTTTGGCTGCCTGGCCAGTTTCTCGGTTCGGGAGACTACTCAGTGTGACTGCCGACACATATATCCCATCACAGGGGGTACCAGCATATAGCGTACATCCGTACGTTATTGCTTATGGACTCAGCCGTTGCAATTCGGAAGGTTAAAACGCTCAGACTCGGCTGCGCTAAACTTGCGCAACCTTCAAGGGCATAGGCCGGAAGGTTGGTGGAGCCAGGCTCCCCAACTTCGCCTTTTGCCCAGGGTCTAGTTGGGGAGCCGACCCACCACTTGCGCCTGTGGTGGAATTGGCATACACGGCGGATTTTCAATCCGCTGCCCTAGCAAGCATGTGGGTTCGAATCCCACCAGGCGCATCGAGCCGAGACGTTAGCGCGTTTCGTCCCTGGTTAACAGAGACAGATGTCGGAGGGGTTTAGGCAAGCCAAGAACTATCCCTTGACAGGGGGTCCCATCTATGGCATGATAGGTAGACGATGCCACCTGTGGACCGCAACAAACCAAAGCGAGGGTCCTTCTCGGAATCTTCGTATTCATTGATGGAGTTCATGCAGGACTATCCAGATGACGCTACGTGTTTGGACTTTCTTTGGCGCGAAAGATACGCCGAAGATGGTTCTCATACTGAATGCCCTAAATGCAAACAAGAGAGGAAGTTCCACAAGGTCAAGGAACGACCGGCGTGGGATTGCGACTCCTGTGGCCACCACCTGCATCCTCTCGCTGGAACTATCTTTGAGAAGTCTTCTACTTCATTGCAGCTTTGGTTTTATGCAATGTTCTTGATGGTTAGCACTCGTTGCGGAATCTCTGCCAAGCAGCTAGAGCGCGAGCTTGGAGTTACATACAAGACTGCATGGAGAATGTTCAACAAGATCAGGAATCATTTGATGACTGAGGATGATGACCTTCTGCGCGGCAAAGTCGAGATCGATGAGACTTCGGTAGAGGGCAAGCCGCGCAAAGGATATCTCGCGCCTGGTTCTATTGCTGAACGTCGCTCACAGGCAATGAAACTAAAGGAAAATAGTAGAGCAACTGTCTTCGCTGCTGTGGAACGAGAAGGGCGCGTGAAGGCGACTGTTCTACCTTCTCGGCGCGGCCCTGGCCTGAAGGAACAGGCGATCAAGTGGATTGAGCCTGAATCAATCGTTTATACAGACGAGTGGTCTGCGTACAACAAACTAGGTGAGCACTTCTCTGAGCACAATCGAATCAATCACTCAACAGGCCATTATGTGGATGGAGATATCTACACGAATACTATTGAGGGGTTTTTTGGGAACTTGAAGCCGTCAATCCGTGGTACTTATAAGAAGGTGTCCCACAAGTGGTTGCAGGGCTACCTAAATGAGTTCACCTGGCGCTACAACCATCGCCACGATTCCAAAGCGATGTTCGAGACGCTACTCCTGCGGGCGACTAGCAGGTAGTACAACTGTCGCCTTGTTAAGCGGACAACTGTGCGTTAAACTGGATGATGAGGGCTGCTAACCCTCGCAGTGGCTCGTCGCCTCCAGCCTTGGGCTACTGTCCGAAGTGGAGCTAACGGGAGAATCGAACCCGTCGGGGGCACCTCTTAACGGACCCACCGGCAAACCTGCTAGCCCCGCGCGGTGGGGCCTCCTTAGCCGATGGTTCACGAGAGCCAGAGGCGGGAGGTTCCCACCAGTCTTGGCTCTTGCCCTGAGACGTTCGCAATTATAGATCACGGCTAGCAGGTAGATCGTCCACCAGCTCGCCTGGGCGCACGTCGAGCCCACGAGCAAGGCGCAGGATCGTCGTCAGCCGGGGCTCTCTGGAACCACGCTCAAGCCGCCCGATGGCGGTTGGATGTACGTCAGTCTCGCGCGCTAGAGCATCCTGAGATACCCCGTGCGTGTCGCGTAGGGCTTTCAGGCGCTCGCCAAAGGCAGCGCTGGCGGCCTTGGGGTCTTCGTCTAGATGATCCACCCACGAGATTCTGGCCCTCTGAATCCATTTGGTCCAGAGCGGCTTGGTAGGGAGCGCTTTGGTCTATAGTCCTGGGCTTCTGCAGACCACATCTAGGAAGGACCCGATGAAGATTAGATTGCTGGGATCATTCGTATTGCTGCTTGTTCTTGCTCTGCCGAGTACTTCTCAAGCACTTATAACTAATTTCAAAATCTCTCCGAAGCTTCCTTATGTCGATGAAACCGAAGTGACTGTTAGCTGGCGTGCAACCTCTACTTTGAAGCCCGGATATCACTATGAAGGTCTTCTTGTCGATCCTGCTGGTGAAAGAGGTTGCGCAAGTTTGGTTACAGCAAAGTCATCTGCTCATGTGAAGAAGGGCCGAGTAGCAAGCTTGGTATTTATTTCAAGCAGCGATAGAGAAGAAAACTTTGAATGGTGCGACGGTAAGGCGTCTGTTTCAATATCGATAGCAAAGAATGGATCTAGCGAAGGATCAGGAACCATTATTGGTATTGCAGACTTTAGATTCTATAAAAAGCCTTAGTAAGCAGGTATTCAAATGATCTACTGGACCTTTAGAATCCTTGCTTTCTCAGTAATGGCAATGATTGCTCTAGTGGTAATGGTCTTTTGGCTAATTACTCAAGGTGCAATACTTCTATTCAATGCTTTGCCGAGAAACTAATCAGAATCTTTCTCAGTTATAGGCTGAGAAGACTTCTTAAGTACGCGCATTACGTCACTCTTTTTAGGGACTGGGATCACGATGGGGGCATGCGGATTGCCCTCGTCGTCGGTCCCGCGCGGCTGCGTCGCCTGAATCTCTAACGGTGAATCCTGGTCGGACATGCTATTAACTATACCGCCACTCGGCCACCGCCGAGGGGTGGCCACCCACAGTGCGGTGCCAGGAGGACGTAGCAAACCCTGTAGTACCTGGCACCGCACTGCCAAGCCCCGATAGCTCAACGTGGAGAGAGCACCCGTCTACTAAACGGGAGGTTGCAGGTCCGAATCCTGCTCGGGGCATTCCTTTGTCTAGCATACCGCTAGGCAGATTTCAAGAGCTTCTTGGATGGTCTTCCTTCCAGTGGTTCGATTTTGAGGGCTACCCCCTCTGATGGGATATATGTGACTGCCGACACATATAGGTGATTTCCCTTACTCGCTCCTAGTGGCCGAGTTTGACCTGCACGGCGTCGAAAGTCTGGCGGATCGCGCCATCTACCCAAGAGGCCGAGCGAGACGCCGAGCCCGTCGGAGCGCTCACATACACTCGCCTGGATGCCCGCGCTGAAGCCCGCCTACCTGATCCACGGCGACGATCATGGCGCGATCGCCGAGCGTCGTTCTCGACTCAAGGCGCTTGCAGAATCAGACGGCGACGCCGGCAGCGTCGAGGTCCTCTCCGGCGAGGCCGGCACGCCCGAAGCCGTCTCGCTCGTGCTCTCGACGATGACGTTCGCGATCGGCCGGCGCGTGATCGTGGTCGACGGGGCCGAGCGCTTCAAGGAGGCCGAGGTCTCCGAGCACATCGCTCCCGCAATGGTCACGCTGCCTCCCGACACGACGATCGCGTTCTTCGCCCGCGAGGAAGGCAAGACGAAGGCGCCAGCGGCATTGCACGCGGCGGTAAAGACCGCCAAGGGCCAGATCGTTGCCGAGGCGACGATCAAGCCCTGGGAGCTTGCCGGCTGGGTGCGCGAGCAAGCTACACGGCTTGGCCTCTCGCTCGACGCGTTCGCTGCCAAGACGCTTGTGGCACAGGTCGGCGAGCGCCAGCAGCGGCTGCTGCGAGAGCTCGAGAAGCTCAAGCTCTCTGCCGAGCAGAGCGACGACGCTCCCGTCAAGGTCAGTGCTGAGGACATCGAGCAGCAGTCGGCTCACTCGACCGCCTACCGTGCCTTTACGTTCGCCGACGCGCTTGTCGGCGGCGACGCGGCCGAGGCGATGCGCTCCTATATGCGCCTGCGCACCCAGGGCGAGCGCCTGTCCGGGCTCGTGTACCTGATGGCCCAGCGCTTGCGCGACGCCGAGGGCGTCTCGGTGCGGATTCAGGCCGGTGAGGCTCCCGCCGCGATCAAGCGCACGCTGCGGATGCCGCCGCGCGCGGCCGATCGCTTCATCGCCGACGTCGCCCGCACCGAGCCCGAGCGTCTGCGTGCCGCGCTCTGCCGGATCGCCGACCTGGAACTGGACACACGCGGGGGAGCGCCGCTGAGCCAGGCGCGCACACTGCTTTCATCGCTTGAGGAGGACACCCTCGCAATGCGGGCGATCTTGGCGATTGCGAGCTGAGAGTGTATGTTCAATTCTGTACCTACTACTATAGTGACTACTATATGTAGCAACTATAGTAGTAGGTACAAAAAGAAAGAATGTCAACCCGCACGATTGCTTCGATCTTCTCGTCCTAGCTGAGCCGGCGCCGAGAAGATGGCGCCGAAAGGGTGGGCGCTCAGGAACCGCTTTTGGCGACGGTACGGGCCGCACGGGACTTCTTGCGTGCGCCGGTGTTGCGATGCAGCGCACCGCGCTTGACGGCCTTGTCGATCGTGCGCACGAGGCGGCGATGCTCGGCCTCGGTAGCCTCGCTGTCGCTCTCCTTGGCGAGAGCCTCCAGGCGACGGAAGTACGTCTTGATCGCCGAGGTGTACTGGCGGTTCTCGAGACGCTCGCGCTCGGAGCGGAGGATGCGCTTCTTTTGGGATGCGATGTTGGCCATGTGAAAGGACGCCGGAGCCTGGGCAGACTTGCCTGGGCGCGCCGCGCAGCGCCGTACTATAGCGCCCCGTGTCTGTGAGCGCCGGAGAACAGGAGGAGCCACCGGAGCCGCCACGCTCGGGCAATGTCGCCCGCAACACGGCAATCTTCTCGATCGCGACCGGGATCTCCCGCGTCGTTGGGCTTGCGCGGGAAGTCGTGGCGGCGAGCTTCTTCGGGACCGGCGGTCCGGCGTCGGCCTTCACAATTGCCTTCCAGGTGCCGAACCTGGTGAGCAACCTGTTCGCCAACGCGGCCCTGTCGGCGGCATTCGTGCCCGTGTTCACCGACCTGCTGCAACAGGGCAAGAAGCGCGAGGCATTCCGTCTGGCCTCGACTCTGTTCTGGATCATCCTGATTGTCGTCGGGGCTCTGACCGCCTTCTTTGTTTTGGCTGCTGGGGTAATCATGCCTCTGTTCACGGGTCCGAAGTTCGGCCCCGAGTTGGATGCCCTGACGGTAGGGCTCTCGCAGATCCTGTTTCCCGTCGTGTTGCTGCTTGGCCTGAACGGGCTGCTCGTCGGGATCTTGCAGTCCTACGACCATTTCACGATCCCGGCGATATCTCCGGCCGTGTGGAACGTCGTGATCATCGTGCTGCTCGTCGTCCTGCGTCCCCATTTTCCTGGCGGTTATCACGAAGGCAACCAGCTGTACGCATATGCGATCGCGATTCTGGTGGCCACGTTCGTGCAGATGCTGATGGCTTTCGGCGCGCTGGGGCGGATCGACTTTCGCTTGCAAATGTCGATCGATTGGCACGATCCCCGCATCAAGCAGGTGTTCACGCTGATGTTGCCGGTGACGATCGGGCTGGGGATCGTCAACCTCGACCAGCTGATCAACTCGGTGTTTGGGACGCTCGTCTCCGAAGAAGCGCCGCGTGCGATCGACAACGCCTTTCGCATCTATATGCTGCCGCAAGGGCTGTTCAGCGTGGCAGTGGCGACGGTCTTGTTTCCGACGCTTAGCCGGATGGCCTCCAGGCGCGACGTGTCTTCGATGCGCCGCACGCTCGGCAACGGGATGCGCCAGATCAACCTGCTGTTGATCCCGGCGGCGGCCTTCATCATCGTCCTGACGACGCCGATCGTCCAGCTCGTATTCGAACGCGGCAAATTCGGGCCGCAATCTACCCATCTCGTGTCTATCGCTCTGTTCTGGTTTGCGTTCAGCCTGCCGTTCGGCGGCGTGAACCTATTGCTGACGCGCACGTTCTTCGCGGTGCAGCGCCCTTGGATACCAACGCGTCTCGCCGGCTTGAACATCATCGTGGACATCATCGTGAGCGTCGGCTTGTATAAGCCGCTGGGGATCGCCGGCTTGATCATCGGCACGGTCGCGGCCAATGTGGTCATGACGGCATTGCAACTGCACCGCTTGCGGATCGGCTTCAACGGGCATATTGAAGGCAGGCAGACGACGATGATCACGGCCCGCATCACGGTCGCCTCGGCGCTGCTCGCGGGTGTTTCCTGGATCGTCTGGTATCTGCTGCACAGGCTGCTTGGGCATTCCTTCGCGGCGCAAGTCGTGAGCGTTGGCGCCGCCGGGGTGGCCGGGGTGCTCGTCTACGTGCGCGCGGTCTTTGCCATGCGCGTCCCCGAGGCCCATCAGGTGCACCGTTTGATCATGGCCCAGCTGGGCCGAGCCTGAACCCATCGGGGTGAGCCGCCGCGCATCGCGGCAAGAAAAGGGGCGAGCAGCACGGTGTCGTGGCAAGAAAACGAAGGGCCGAGAAGACTTTCGCCCTCCCGGCCCTGGTCCGGTCATAGATCGCCATTGAACTACTACGTCCCAGGACTTGTGTCTTATGCCTGGGCGGCTATGACACTCCCGACCACCTGGACTGGCCGTCCCCGAGGGGACGCGTTGCCTGGCTCGAGCCCGAAGGCTCCGGTCGAGTGGGCGATCCGCCGAATCTCTAAGGCTATCGCGCCACGGTCTCGTCCAACGGGCGCGGCGACCGGTCAGACGGGTGTCCTGCGGAGATGAGCGGATCTTGTCTCCCATCCCCTCCCAGACGCAGGGCCATCTACGCTGTAGCGGCCCATGGACCAGAGCCGCATACGCAACTTCTCGATAATCGCCCACATCGACCACGGCAAGTCGACGCTGGCCGACCGCATCCTCGAGCTTACGCATGCTGTGGAGGAGCGGGCGATGCGCGCACAGGTGCTCGACTCGATGGACCTGGAGCGCGAGCGGGGCATCACGATCAAGGCGCAGGCGGTCAAGGTCGCCTACACCGCCTCTGACGGGGAGACCTACCAGCTGCACTTGATCGACACGCCCGGGCACGTGGACTTCACGTATGAGGTGTCGCGCTCGCTCGCCGCGTGCGAGGGGGCGCTGCTGGTCGTGGACGCCTCCCAAGGCGTCGAGGCACAGACGGTGGCGAACACCTATCTGGCGGTCGAGGCAGGGCTGGAGCTGATCCCTTGCCTGAACAAGATCGATCTGCCCGGCGCCGAGCCCGAGCGCGTCGCCGGCGAAGTGGCGGAGCTGATCGGCGAGCCGGAGGAGGCGATCCTGAAGATCAGCGGCAAGACTGGAGCGGGCGTCAGGGAGGTGCTCGATGAGCTGGTGCGGCGCGTGCCGCCGCCGTCGGGTGACCCAGATGCGCCTCCGCGCGCGCTGATCTTCGACTCGGAGTTCGACCAGTACAGAGGCGTGATCGCCTACATCAGAGTGGTCGATGGCGTCTTCAAGAAGGGCGAGGCGATCAGGGCGATGGCGGCCGGGACGCACGCGGAGATCGACGACATCGGCTTCTTCTCGCCAACGATGACACCGGTCAAGCAGCTTGCGGCGGGCGAGGTGGGGTATCTGATCACGGGCATCAAGGACGTGACGCACCTGCGCGTCGGCGACACGCTCACGACGGCTGTGCGCGGTGGACAGGGCGCCAGTGAGCCTTTGCCCGGCTATCGCGAGGTCAAGCCGATGGTCTTCTGCGGCCTGTTCCCGATCGACTCCGACCGCTACCCGGATCTGCGCGATGCCCTGGAGAAGCTGACGCTCAACGACGCCGCGCTCTCCTGGGAGCCTGAGACCTCAGACGCGCTCGGCTTCGGCTTCCGCTGCGGCTTCCTCGGACTCTTGCACATGGACATCGTGCGCGAGCGCCTGGAGCGCGAGTACGACCTGGAGCTGCTCGCGACGATGCCCTCGGTCGAGTTCGACGTGACGCTCACAAACGGCGAGGAGCTCGAGGTCCACAACCCCTCCGACATGCCCGATCCAGGCACGATCGCCGAGATTCGCGAGCCGTTCATCAAGGCGCAGGTGATCTGCCCACGCGAGTTCGTCGGCGCTGTGATGGAGCTCTGCCAGGAACGTCGCGGCGAGCCGGCGGGCATGCACTACCTCTCGCCCGAGCGCGTGCAGATGAGCTACGACCTGCCGCTCGCGGAAATCGTGCTCGACTTCTTCGACCAGCTCAAGTCGCGCACACGCGGCTATGCATCGCTCGACTACGAGCTGAGCGACATGAAGCCCGCCAACCTCGTCAAGCTCGACGTGCTGCTTGCCGGCGACACCGTGGACGCGCTCTCGATGGTCGTGCACCGCGAGAAGGCCTACGACATGGGCCGCACACTCACCGAAAAGCTGCGCAAGCGCATTCCACGCCAGCAGTACGACGTGCCGATCCAAGCGGCGATCGGCTCGCACATCATCGCCCGTGAGACCGTCAAGGCCTTCCGCAAGGACGTGATCGCCAAGTGCTACGGCGGCGACATCTCGCGCAAGAAGAAGCTTCTGGGCAAGCAGAAGGAGGGCAAGAAGCGCATGAAGCAGGTCGGGCGCGTGGAGGTGCCCCAGGAGGCGTTCCTGGCGGTACTGGAGATCGGCGATGAGTAACTGGCCCGCTTCGCGAAAGCTGTTCCACGAATATAACTTGCAGGTTGTTTTTGGGATTGGATGGGCGTTCCTTTCGAGGTCCCGCGCGTAAATGCGAGTCCTGTTTGTGTGCCTGGGCAACATCTGCCGCTCGCCGACCGCAGAGGGTGTGATGCGTGCGCTCGTCGCCGAAGCGGGGTTGCAGGAGCAGATCGAGCTCGATAGCGCCGGGACCGGTGCCTGGCATGTGGGAGAGCCACCTGACGCCCGCGCTACCGCGGCTGCACGCGCGCGCGGCATCGTGCTGGACGGGGCTGCACGCCAGGTGCGTGCCGCGGATTTCGAGAGCTTCGATCTGATCTTGGCGATGGACGACTCTAATCTGCATGCGTTGCGCCAGCTTGCGCCGGACGACGCTGCGCGCGAGAAGGTCAGTCTGCTGCGCGAATTCGATCCCTCAAGCGCCGGTCTGAACGACCTGGATGTGCCAGACCCTTACTACGACAGCCAGCGCGGTTTTGAGATCGTGCTCGACCAGGTGCAGGCCGCGTGCGCGGGATTGTTGGAGCATGTGCGCTCCAGCGACGAGTCGCAATGAACCCACCGCTACGCGCTATCGCCCGGGCTGAGCTTGTCGGTGGGCGCGGTCGGTTGCGATGACCCTACCCGCGGGTGCCAGCGAGCCACGGCGTGTGGGCGGTGGCGACATCAACGAGGCTTGGCACGTGCGCTTGAACGGAGCGGAGGCATTTGTCAAGACGCGACCCGATGCCGGCGAGGGTGAGTATGCCCTGGAGGCGGCCGGGCTGGGCTGGTTGGCCGAGCCCGGCGCGCTACGCACGCCACGTGTGATCGAGGTGGCCGAGGATTATCTGGCGCTCGAGTGGGTGGCTCCAGGCAGGCTGAGCGCCACGGGGGCAGAGGAGCTGGGGCGCGGACTTGCCGCCACGCACGCGGCAGGAGCGCCGTGCTTTGGTGATCCAGGTTTCGGCGGGCGCCTCGGTGTGCAAGCGAGGATCGGTTCGCTGCGCCTGCCCAACGAGTCGAGCGAGGATTGGGTCTCATTCTATGCCGAGCGACGGCTTTTGCCGCTGGCGCGTATGGCTGGCGAGCGGCATGCGCTCTCCGCGGGAGCCATTACGGCGGTCGAGCGTGTGTGTACTCGCTTGGACGAGCTGGCCGGCCCTGCCGAGCCGCCCGCACGTTTGCACGGCGACCTGTGGAGCGGCAACGTTCACGCCGACAGCGAGGGGCGACCCTGGCTGATCGATCCCTCCGCCTACGGCGGGCATCGTGAGGTGGACCTGGCGATGCTGCGTCTGTTCGGTGCCCCCTCGGAGCGCGTCTTCGCCGCCTACGAAGAGATGACACCGCTGGCTGAGGAATGGCGCGATCGTGTAAGGCTTTGGCAGCTGTCGCCGCTGCTCGTGCACGCACTCCTATTCGGCGGCTCCTACTGCGCGGAGGCCGAGCGCGTCGTCAAGAGCTACGCAGGCTGAGTCGTACCCGTGAGACGCGCACGTCCCTCGGTTGGTGGGGTTTGGGTGCCTGTAGGCTGATCGTTCCAGGGAGTCACGTTTGCGGAGACCCGTCGGATAAGGGGTCATGCGCTCCACCACGATCGAGCAGCGACGCCGCCTGTACCTGATGGCACGCGTCGTCATCGCCCGCCACTATCGGCGTCCGCTAACACTCGACGAGGTCGCAAGGGCGCTGTCGAGCTCGCCGCGTCAGCTGACGCGCGCGTACGCACAGTTCGGCGAGACGAGCTTCCGCGAGGATCTGCTCACACGCCGCCTCAAAGTGGCGGCGCAACTGTTGATCGAGCAGCCCGCGATCTCGGTGCGCGACGTCGCCAGACTGGTCGGCTTTCGTCAGGCGCCGCATTTCGCCAAGGCATTCCGCCGCCGCTATGGCTTGACACCGGTGGCCTTTCGCGCCGAGGGGCGAGCTTTTGCGCGAGCGGCGCAAAGCCCGAGCCATGCGCCTCGTGACTCGGTGCGGTCGACACATGGTCCGTAGGGTCTAGTTCGCCCTAGCTCGTCATGTGCAACTCGGTGTCGAGCACTCCGACCGAGTCGACCGGTCCCGCTCCCGGTAGGCGCAGGCGCATCAGTGTGCCGCCGCCGGGCGCTGCCTCCGCGCTGACGTGGCCGCCGTGCTGTTCGGCGACCTGGCGCACGATCGCAAGACCCAAGCCGGAGCCCGGACGTCCGCGCGCCTCGGCGCCACGATAGAAGCGGTTAAAGACGTGGGGGAGATCGGTGGCTGAGATGCCCGGCCCATGGTCACGCACGGTGAGCTGCTCACCGTGCACAGTGATCTCGACCGGGCTGCCCGGTGGGCTGTAGTTGACGGCGTTGTCGAGCAGGTTATTGATCGCGCGGGACAGTCTTCCCGGCTCGCCGGTCAGCACGACCTGGTCCAGCTCGACGTCGAAGGGCGTGTCCGGCGAATGGCGGCGCGCGCGCTCGATCGCCTCCTCTACGACGAGATCCAGGCGCACGTCCTCGCTGCCGCTGCGCGGCTGCTCACCGCGACCGAGCTCGATCAGGTCATTCATCAGCAGCGTCAGCTCCTCGATCTGCTCGACCACGTCGTCGAGTATCCGCTGGCGTTCCTCGACCGGCATATTCGGCTCCTGCCCCAGGATTTCGATGTTGGTACGCAGGCTGGTGACGGGCGTGCGCAGCTCGTGCGAAGCGTCGGCGACGAGCTGGCGCTGTGCGTGCACCGAGGCGTCGAGCGCGCTCATCGAGCTCTCTAGCGCGTCGAGCATCGCGTTGAAGCTCTCCGCCAGGCGCCCGATCTCGTCTTCGCCGGCGGGCTGGATCCGGTTCGAGAGATCCCGTGTGCGGGTGACGTGCTCGGTGGCCTGAGTCAGGCGCTTGATGGGTGCCACCGCCGCACCGGCGACTAGTCGCCCAAGCAACGCGGCCAGTGCGATCCCGCCGATGTCGAGCAGCACGAGTATCAGGCGCAAGCGTGCGAGCGCGCTGTCCACGTCGGTCAGTGGTTGGGCAAGCTGCGCGGCATAGCCGTGAGACATCGCCTCTGTGAGCACACGCAGGTGGATGCCGTCCGAGGTCGTGTCCTCGAAGAACGATTTCCCGCCGTGCTTAGCGAGGCTGAGGGCCTCGGGACCGATTGGCAATTTCACGTTGGGCGAGGAGGCGAAGAGGATCCTTCCGCTGTAGTCGATCAGCTGCTGGTAGCCGCGTACCTGGTCGGGTCCCGGCGGTATCCCGGGAAAGGCGTTGTGATGTGCTCCCCGCCGAGCGAAGGGTGTCGGTCCGTGTTCGAAGCGGCTAATCAGCGGTTGCGCTCGATCGCGTAGCTGGCTATCGACTTGGCCGTAGAGCTCGCGGGCAGAGAGTAGATAGGTGAGAGCCGAGGCCAGGACCACGGCGATTGCCACTGCGGCCGCCGAGACGAGCGTGATGCGTCGGCGGAAGCTCACAGCAGCTGTCGGCCTCTGCGTCGGATCACTGTCGGGAATCTCATCAGGCCCTTAGAACGTAGCCCACGCCACGCACGGTGTGCAACAGTCGTGGCTCGCCGTCGGACTCGGTCTTGCGGCGCAGATAACCCATATAGACACCGAGTGAGTTCGAGCTCGAGCCGAAGTCATAGCCCCACACGTGTTCGAAGATGATCGAGCGGGTCAACACTTGCTTCGGGTGGCGCAGGAACAGCTCGAGCAGTAGGAACTCGGTGCGAGTCAGGTTCAGCGAGCGCTCCCCCCGCCAGGCCTCATGGGCCAGCCGGTCCAAATGCAGGTCCTCGAAGCGCAGCGTCTCCTCCTGGTCGATCTCATCCGCTCGCCTGAGCAGTGCGCGTACGCGCGCCATCAGCTCGCGCAGAGCGAAGGGCTTGACCAGGTAGTCGTCTGCGCCCGCGTCCAGGCCGGCGACGCGGTCGTCGACCTGCTCGCGCGCGGTGAGCATCAGCACAGGCGTGCGGTCGCCACTCTCGCGCACGCGCCGGCACACTTCCAGACCGTCGAGCACCGGCATCGAGACGTCGAGGATGACAGCGTCGTAAGAGTTGTCTGAGAGGCGCTCCAGCGCGTCGCCGCCGTCGCCGGAGAGCGAGACCTCGTAGCGCTCGAGCGTCAGCGCCCGCGACAGCGCGTGCTGGACTGCGGGCTCGTCGTCAACGACCAGTATGCGCGCGGGCTCTGCCATGTCTGTTTCGCTCTCACACACGCCAAGGCAATTGGTACCGGGGCGCTCAGGCTATGGTGACGGTAGCGGTACAAAGCTAATGACAGGGCCGAAGAGGATGCGAAGAATCGTCGATGAGGATGCTGCCGAGGCGATTCGAGCAGGTCGACCGCGCGCGGGTGACGATCGGTCACTTGCCGAGAGCGGCGACTCGTTTTCGCACACTGACGAGTCGCCCTCACGCCTCCGCGCGTCGCACTCTTCTTCTTCTTTCTCATCCGATCCTCTGCGCAGGGACGGGGACGCGGACATGTCGGGCCAGTCACGGCGGCTGCGCAATGGGCTGATCAGTCTCGCCATCTTCTTTGTACTGGTCGTTGCGCTGCTACTTGCAGTACCGGGGCTGCGCTCGGCCGGCGAGCTGATCACAGATGCGGATATTCCCTGGGTCGCGGCGGGCATCGGCTTTGAGCTGCTCTCCTGTGTCGGCTACGTCATCCTGTTCGAGCTCGTCTTCAAGATGGAGCGCCGCTTCAGCCGGCGGCTGTCGCTGTCCGAGCTCGCGGTCAACTCGGTCGTGTCGGTCAGCGGCCTCGGCGGGATCGCGCTGGGTGCATGGGTGCTGCGTACAAAGGGGGTCTCGGTCGAGCGCATCGCCAGGCGCTCGGTGCTGATGTTCGTGCTGACGAGCGCGGTCAACGTCAGCGCGGTGGCGTTGATCGGGATACCGATGTGGCTTGGGCTGCTGCCGGGCTCGGAAGACCCGCTGCTCACGCTGTTGCCGGCCGGGCTTGCGATCGCGACGATCGCTGGGACGCTTGCGATCGCTGGGCTGGCGGGGCGGCTTGCGATGCGCAAGCGACTGAGCAGCGGACGCTTGCACGTCGCGCTTGTGGCCATCAGCGACGGCGTGCGCGGAGCACTGCGGTTGATTGCCCGACACGATTGGCGTCTGCTGGGTGCGATCGGCTACTGGCTGTTCGACACGCTTGTGCTGTACGTGTGTCTGCTTGCCTATGGGCCGACACCCGCGTTCTGGGCGGTGGCGATGGCTTACCTGGTTGGCCTGATGGGTAACTCGATCCCGATTCCGGCGGGGCTCGTGGCGGTCGAAGGCGGGCTGATCGGGATGCTCGTGCTGTTTCACGTCCGGCCAGTTTCGGCCGTGGTTGCCGCTGTGGTCACCTACCGTGCGATCTCGCTGTGGCTGCCCGCCCTGATCGGCTCAGCGGCCTTCTTCAGCCTGCGCCGCGAGATCGGCGAGCCGGTGGCTGCCCCATCCGATCTGCCCGCTCATAGCTAAGGCGATTCCGACAGACGCTGGCTGGCGGCGAGCGCGGCCCGCGCCTTCTGGCAAGGATGACCCGGGAGTGCGTTCATGACGGCGCTCAACTGGGAGGAGACGAGGCCTGAGAGCCCCGGGCAGTAGACGGGGGGCGGCAGCTTGGCGTTGGTCGACCCAGGAGCGTTCAACGGCCTCAGCTGTTCGGCGGCAAGCAACGCATGGGCGAGCGTGTCTGAGTAAACGTCGATCGCCACACGGCCGCTGTAGAGCTCGATCGAGCGTTCTTCGTTGTAGACGGTTGCTGGCACACCCCTGATCAGCATGTTGTGCTGTGGACCTAGCGGCGCGTTGGAGTGCAACGAGTAGATCACGGTTGTGACCTGCAACGGAAGCAGGCAGCTGCCACCCCCGCCGAGCAGACCCTTGCCGCTGACGCAGTCGCCGTAGTAGACGCTATCGCCGATCCCAGCGCTGTAGCTCTTCAGGCCGTCGGTGGCCGCCAACGGGTGACCGGCAAAGGTCGGGCCTGCCCAGTAGAGCTTGTAGTAGGGGAATGTCTGCGCTTCGGCCAGAGCTGCGCTGTCAAGCGCTGGCGGGTGGACTGTCCCGCAGCCGGATGCTAGTGCTGCGATGGCAAGCAGCGCGAGCGCCAGCCCCCGACGGGTGCGCAATGTAGGAGCAGTCATCGGCGCTGATTATCGGCTACCGGCGTTTGCGGTGCGCAACGCGACTTCTAACGCTCTCGTCTGTTCATGCAGGTACAAGCGCGCGACTCGTCCATCTTGAGATCCGACTCGCGTGCGTGCTGAGGCTCGGCGGGGTAGCACGCCGAGCCTCAGCCAACTTATCGGCTTGCGCGGCGATGTAGAGCAGCTTCCTCTCCGGTGCGGGCGCGCAACAAGCGACTCTGGTCATTTCCGGGATCGCCCACGATCCCATGGCTATCTCGCGCTGCGGGCGGGCTCGCCATACTGAGCCGCTTGGGTTCCGTGGATAGCCAAGCACTCGCCGGGGGAGACCCCCGGCTGGGCTCGTCACGTAGGTCGCTCACAGACGTGCGCGTCTCGCCGGCGCTTGTGACCGCGATCGTGCTTGTAGGCACGTGGCTGATTCTCGCGCCGCGCTCGCCGGACTTTGCAGCCCAGACCTATCGAGCGACGCTGTTTGAACGCTTTGGCTTCACGGTTTGGGACAACAACTGGTACGCCGGCCACCATCTGCCGGGCTATAGCCTCGTGTTCCCTTGGGTGGCACTGCTGCTGGGAACCAGGCTTGCTGGTGCGCTGGCGGTGCTTGTCTCGACGGTGACGTTCGAGCGGATCGCGCTCACGGTTTATGGGCCGCGTGCACGTTGGGGAGCGGCTTGTTTTGCGCTGGCGGCCGCCGGGGACCTTTGGATTGGGCGCGTGACGTTCGCGCTCGGTGTCACATTTGCGGTGCTTGCGGTGCTAGCGCTCGTACGCGAGCGGCCTCGGTTGGCTGTCTTGCTCGCGGTTCTTTGCACAGCGAGCAGTCCGGTTGCGGGGCTGTTGCTGGCGCTGGCAGGCGCTACGCACGTATTTGTCAGTCGTCGTGCGCTTGGCGGGCTAACGCTGGTGCTACCGGTGCTCGTGGTTGTGCTGCCGCTTGAGGCCCTATTTCCAGAGGGTGGCTGGGAGCCTTTTGCCGCCAGCTCGGTGATCGCTACGGTCGCGGTGACCTTGGCGTTCCTATATGCCGTGCCTTGGGAGGAGCGGCTTCTGCGGATTGGCGGGCTGATCTATTTGGGCGTGATCTTCCTGTCGATCGCGCCGACGCCGATGGGCAGCAACATCGCTCGCTATGCGGTGATCCTGGCGGGGCCGCTTGCGCTGTGCGTGCTGGGACGCGACGGCTTCAGCAGACCCGGCCGCCCACTTGCAAGCATTGTGTTTGCCGTGGGGTTGATCGTCGTGTGGACGGTATGGGGGCCGGTGCGTGAGAGCGCAGAGGTTGTGGGCGACGCATCGACGAGCGCTGCTTATTACGTGCCGCTCGAACGCTTTCTCGACGCTCACGGCGGACGATTGGCACGTGTTGAGGTACCGTTTACTCACTCCCATTGGGAGGCGGCTTACCTGGCGCAACGCTTCTCCTTGGCGCGCGGCTGGGAGCGCCAGCTCGACACGAAGTACGACCCGCTGTTCTTCGGTGGCACACTCACGGTCGCTGCTTACCGAGCTTGGCTGAAGGATCTTGCGGTCAGCTATGTCGCTCTACCCGACGTGCGCCTGGATGGTTCGAGCGATGAAGAGGCTGCACTGATTCGCAAAGGCCTGCCTTACTTGCGCGAAGTGTTCTCGAGCAGGCACTGGCGCGTCTTCAAGGTGGTCGATCCCATGCCGATCGCATCGGCGCCGGCGCAGCTGACTGGGCTGGACCACGATTCGTTTACGTTGCGCTTTGCCACGTCTGGGACTTCGCTTGTGCGGCTGCACTACACGCGCTACTGGACGTTCGTACACGGCCACGGCTGCGTCACGGCCGCGCCCGGCGGTTGGACGAACGTGAGCGTCAAGTACCCTGGTGTCGTGCGTGTGCGGGCGAGCTTTTCGCTCGGGCGCGGGCTTGGGCTGGCCGGGAAGTGCGGCTGACGACGACGCGCTTGGTCCCGGCTTGCTTGGTTGCGGTGTTGGCGTGTGTCTTGACGTTGGCATGTGCCTTGACATTGGCATGTGTGTTGGCTGTGGCCGCGGCTGTGGCCTTTGTGTGTATCCCCGCTCTTGCGCCGGTGGCCTTCGGCGTCTTTGCTCTTTGCGGTGTAGCGTCGAGGGGGGCGAGTGCGTACAGGCCCGTGATGCCCGACAGGTAGAGGTAGTGGTTGTCGCTGATGACCGGGTCGAAAGAGCCCGTGTTCATCGAGAAGACGATTTTTCCCGTGGAGATGCCGAGACCGATCGTGCGATGTGTGCCGAGGTCTGCGAAGTACACGATGTTGCCGACGATCGTGGCTGAGCCGGAGATCTTGCCGCCCGCGTGGTACTGCCACTCGATGTGGCCCGAGCGGGCGTTGAGGGCGTAGAACGTGCCGTCGTATGAGCCCAGGTAGATGGTCGGTCCGAGGCCCGGGGCGTTCGTGACGGCGGGCGAGGCGTACACGTAGGCACCCGTTTGAACCGCCCAATCAAGTGCGCCCGTGGAGGCGTCGTAGGCGTACACGCGCCCGTCGGTGTTGCCGAGGAACACGCGGCCATACATGACCGCTGGGGTCGAGTAGAAGGTGCCGCTGCCGAGCAAAGCTCCGCCGGAGCCGCTGCGCCACAGCAGATGTCCGTGCTCCTCGCCCACTGCCTGCAGCTCGCCCGAGTAGTCGCCGAAATAGAGCACGCCGCCTGAGAGGCTCGGACTCGCCTTGACCGCGCCGCCAGCGTGGTAGGTCCACAGGACGTTGCCGTTACTTGCGTTGAGTGCGTACACGGTCCCGTTCTGGGATCCGAAGAACAGCTTGCCTTTGTCGAGCAGGGGGGAGGACTCCGCACGGCTGGGCAGGTTGCGGGTCCAGCGGAAGTGGCCGTTGAGCGTGTTCAGAGCGACAACCCGTCCGGCTTGGGAGCCAGGGGAGCGCGATAGAACGGTTGCGTAGACGGTGTCGCCGGCGACTGCAGGGGTGGAGGCTGAGAGGGCGCCGAGGCGCCGGCTCCATAGGGTCTGGCCGGTGTACTTGTCGATAGCGTTGAGTGTGGCGTCATCGCCGAGCTGGAAGATGCGGTTGCCCGCCATCACCGGCGGGAACTCGAGCAGGGCGCTGCCACCGCGCGCCCACACCGTCCTGAACGGAGGCCTCATCGTCGGGGAGGCTGGGAAGAAGCGGGTGTGGTTCTTGGTGTAGCCGTACAGAGGCCAGGCGAAATGGTCCTGGCCTTTGATCTTAGGCAGGGTCGGCGTTGGCTGCGGCACGAAACGTGCCTGCGGATGGTAGATGTCGCCGGTGCGGTGTTTCTCGTAGAGGTAGCCCGCGAGTGCTATTCCCACAAGTGCCAACAGCGCTATGGCTGCTGCCGCCAGTCTGGCCCCGGTGGAGTTGGGGAGCAGGCGAAAGCCTCGCTTGCCGCTCATCGGTCAGGCGTCAAAGCTGGGGTCCGCCCTCAGGCTGCGAGTCTGCTCGACGGCGGATCGGACTCCACCGCGGAGGACCGTCGTGCGTGTTCGACCGCGGCAACCTCTCGTGCTGTCCGCCTGGCCCGAGCGCTGTGCGAGGGGCGGCCAAGCAGCAAACCCATGAGCCGAGCTGTCGCCAGCGCTAGCTGTGCGATGCTGACGGTGCCCAACGGCAGCAGCGTGAGACCCGCCACGAGTGAGACGATGTCATGACCGCCGGCTATCGACCAGTTCCACAGCAAATAGTCGACTGTCGTGAGCACGAGCAGGAAAGCCAAGGCCCTTGGACGCACGGCTATACCTTAGTGGTCGCGTGTGACGGTACGATACTTGGGGCTCTTGCGGGCGAAGTGTTGTGGTTGCACAAAAGCCTTCCAAGCTTTTAGGGCGGGTTCGATTCCCGTCGCCCGCTTTAGGCAGAAGCTTCAGATAAACCGTCTAAGGAGGCAGCGCGATGGCTAAGCCGATACCGGACGACTACCCGCAGGTGATGCCCTATCTGATCGTCGACGGCGCGCGCGAGGCAATCGAGTTCTACAAGAGCGTGTTCGGCGTCACCGAGCGTATGCGCATCGACGGACCCGACGGCAAGGTCGGTCATGCCGAGCTTCAAATCGGGGAGGCTGTGATCATGCTCGCCGACGAGAACCCGGGGATGAGCATCGAAGGCCCGAAGTCGGTCGGTGGTACGCCTGTGACGATCCACGTCTACGTGGAGGACGCGGACGCCGCGTTCGAGCGCGCGGTCCAAGCGGGGGCCAAGCCGCTGCGGGCGGTCGAAGATCAGTTCTATGGGGATCGTTCCGGGCAGTTCGAGGATCCCTACGGCCATCGCTGGAATGTGGCTACGCACGTCGAGGACGTCGCCGAGGATGAGATGTTGCGGCGCGCGTCGGAGATCGGCGGGGGTTGAGCTGGGCTGGAGGCGGTAAGGGCGATTCGTGCCCGCCCGGAGGCCGGTGGGGGCACGCTTGAACATGGCACGCCGCTGGAGTCGCGATGTTCCCTATGCTGAGTCGGTGGTCGAGCCGGCAAGTAAACCCGAAGGGATCGCGGCGCACCAGCCAGAGGTTGATTCGTCTCCGGTGCTCGTAGTCGAGCGCTTCATGGAGTTCCTACGCCGCGGGGATCTCGGTGAGGCGGTAGCGCTTCTGGCGGTGGACGTGCGTTACGAGAACGTTGGTCTGCCAACCGTCCACGGACGCGAGCGCGTTAGGCGCCTCTTTGGCAAGGGGTATGAAGGTGGAGCCGGTTTCGACGTCGTCATCCACACGATCTGCGCAGACGGAGCTTCGGTCCTCACGGAGCGCACGGACATCCTCAAGTTCCGCAAGCTCCACGTTCAGCTATGGGTCTGTGGCCGCTTGGACGTTCGCGACGGGCAGATCGTGCTCTGGCGCGACTATTTTGACTTCCTCGATTTCAACAAGGGGGTGTTGCGCGGGATGCTTGGCGTGCATCTCCCCGGGTTTCGTGCCAAGGTGCCGTCGAGGGCTTGATCTCGCGGGCAGGTGCCCGGTGTCCTTTGTCCGTAGAATCGAAGAGCACCACGGGGAGTGGCGCAGTCTGGTAGCGCACCCGGCTGGGGGCCGGGCGGTCGCAGGTTCAAATCCTGTCTCCCCGATTTTCCGCAGATCCGCGAATGCCAGCGAACACGGGCGAAAACCGCGACAACACTGGGCTTCGCGGGACGCGTGTTCGCCTCGTTTCGCTGCTGTTCGATGGCTTCGGTGACCGCAAAGTGGCCGCAGACGGCGCCTTGCGGTCGTTTTGCGGCCGGCGGGCAAACTCCTCGCTCAGCACCCAGGCATAGATGGGTCTGTCCGGGCGGGACGGCTGCCGGCATCGAGCACGTATTGAGTAAACCACGTTGGATCGATGGAGTGCCGTCGTGGCGCCGGAAAAGACCAGGATGAGGCTTGGCCATGTTCGGCTACCCCGACGTGTTGCGGGTGGCATGCACTGTGCTTCTAGCCCCGGACGAGCATCTCGTGCCTCGATCTCTCGGATGGAGCGAAGTTCTGACATGTCGTATGCATAGAATTGGATCATGTCCGAGCCGTCGCTCCATGAAGTCCCAGGTGTGCGTGATAGCCCATTGCAACGGCGCGGTAGTGGCGAGTACCTGGGCCGACTGCGTCTCCAAGACCTACTACCGATCCCCAATCCTCACGATCAGGGGGCGGTGGTGCGGATCTCGGCGCGCGAACTGGCGGATGCAGTAGATAACAATCTCATTTGGACCGACCAGGTCGTCCAGCGTGGCATAAAGCCTGGCCAGGAGGGCGTGGCGGACATCGAGGTCTCACTCCTCGCGGGTTACCCTGATCCCAAGCAGTATCTGTTCTATAGCGAGCAGGCCGACGACATCGCTCAGAAGTTGCTAGACGGCGAGCGTCCTCGCCTCAATCCACTGATCTGGAATCTGCGACCCGGCAGCTTTGATGCCTACTTCGACGTCGAGGCCGCCACGCTGACTATATACCGTGGTCGCATATACCTACCCGATGGCCACCATCGCCATCAGGGCATTGCCAAGGCGTTTCGTATCTGGGCGGAGGCGCCGTCGGAGTACCCCGACTTCGACCCCGATCGTCTCTTTATGGTGGAGCTTTATTTCATGTCACGTGAGGATGAGGGGGAGTTCTTCTATGAGAAGAACTATCTGGGCCGCGATGTTGCGCGGGCCAAGGCATTTGATCTCACCAGTCGAGATCCCTATGCGACATTGGCCAAGGCGCTCATCGACCATACGCCAAGCCTCAGGGGTAACGTCAACCGTGTTACCGATCAGTTGTCGGGCACTGTCCCTCACGTAGTGACGCTCTCGACTCTGCGCAGCATGATGGAGCAACTGCTTGGTGATGATCCTGCGTTTAGTCCACAGGAGTTCGACGAAATAGCGACTAAGTTGGCTCGCTTTTGGGAGCTTCTAGTCGAGGTTCGTCCCGAGCTGGGACATCTAGATAGCAAGAGACGCCGTGACTCTCGCAAGCAATCGATGGCTGCACAGGCCGTCCTGATGTACGGCTATGCAGATCTCATGGTCCGCTTCTTGCGGGATGTTGAGCGCGAAGGACTTGAGGCGACCGAACAGAGGTGGCGTGAGCGTCTGAAGGCTCTTTCTCCGACGATAACCTATGAGGTCGATAGTTGGAAGGGGGACTTCTTTAGCCGCGAGAACCCGTTGTGGCGAGAGCTTGGCGTCATACAGCAGACACGTAGTGGCAAGGACGCAGTGTCGAACGTGCGGCAGAGTCGCGCAAGCGCATCGCGCGAGTTGCGCGAGCACCTGGGTCTGTAGATGTCCGACTGCAACGAGGACCACGAGCCCTCGCCTCCGGAGGAAAGAGTTTTCGCGAGTTGGCTAAAGACGCATCAACCACTGCTCGATGACGCCCTAGAAGATCTGATTCGGCAGGTCGAGCGCTTCCTGCGCGAGCTAAGGGACGAACACCCAACTCTTCATGTTGAGGATCCAAGCCAGAGCGCGCGGGTCAAGGAGTTGCGAAGGATACTGGCAAAGTGCTCCAAGCGGCGTGTGCATGATCCCGAACAGATCTTGCATGGGGTGGTTGACGCCTTTCCAATAGGCGACCTGATTGGTGTGCGCGTTCTCGTGCGCTCTTTGCGTGACATTGAGATGATTAGACACGCGCTTCAGGAGCACGGGCGCACCTTGGGTGATCCGGCGCAGATGCGTCTTGAGGACCACAACGACGCACCGACAAAGACGGGTTATCGAGCGTTGCACGTCGATGGCATCATCGCTGTGCGCATGGGTGAAACAGACTTCGGAGTGCCGTTCGAGGTGCAGTTCAAGACGCTCACGCAGCATGTCTTTGGGCAGGCGACCCATGAGGACGCCTATGTGCGCGACCAAGTCAACTCCCACGCGGACTTCGATTCTGTTCGGCGCCTACAGAAGGCGATGGCTGAGGCGCTGAACGCGGCCGACCTTCTCCACGCCGAGATAGAGCGACTTTCACGCACGCTACGCGAGCAGATCGTAGGTCAGGAGCCTGGCGAGGAGATCACGGCCCCCGGAATTGAAAGCGTGATTCGTGACCTCTTTGACTCAGAGCTCACCGGGCCAGAGGCCAGCGCTGCGGTGCAGCGTGCCGACCATGCTGGCCTCAAGACGCTCACGGAGTTGCAGGATGTGCTGAAGCGTGATGGTGAGCGAGTGCAGCGGGCAGAGGCTGAGCTCACGGGCATGCTGCGACGCCGACCCAGGCCACACGAGATCTTGCGAGACGTACTTGACCGCATGGTGGGGGAGGCGGCCGAGCAGCAAGCGGTCGAAGAGCTCGATGCAGAGGTGGGTTCGGCAGACGGGACACAAGACTTCGAGGCCGAGAACCCTGCTGAATCATCCTGATGTCTCTTGGTTTTGAGATCCTACCTCACTGCTGCAGTTCGCCAGAGGCTGTAGAGCGTCGTGAGCGAACCGCTGCTTGCATATGTGCTTGACGAACTCGACCCGGATGTCGAACTGGCTCCGCCGGGCGGAAATTGAAGATTCGCGAACGACCGCATTCAGTACGGGCCGACCGCGTCGGGTTTCGTCCTACGCACGACGGCCGGCTCTGTCCTGGCGCAAGCGTAAAGTCAACTGGTTATGCAACAGGGTCACAAGCCCGAGCGCTGGCAGCCAGCCTATAACGAGTTCGCCTGCGATTGCGCGATCTGTCAGCCGGAGCTCTGGGCTCCGACTGCGCGCGGGCGTTTGATGTCTGGCTTGAGTGTGGTAGGCGACTATCCGTCTCTACTCGAGCCGCCTCATTTCGCTCCGGATGTTCTGTTGCTCGACACCTGCGTGATTCAGCAACTCGAATGGGTTCGCACGCGTGCACCGACTCTGAACGACGATGTAGGCTGGGGTTCTGTGAGACGGCTTTATGGCTCAGTGATGGCGCAAGAGTTGAAGGCTCTTGTCGGCCTACGAGGCCCCGTGGAACAGGTGAGCGAACAGCCACGGGCATGGGTTGTCGGTCGATCCTCCTGGGAAGAGTTGAGCCGGGCGCCGTCTCACAGGCGGACACGCCTGCTGGAGGAGTGGCGATTCTGGCGGGAGCGAGCAACGTGCTTTTCAGATGACTTGGACATTGAGCCATGGCCACTGTTTTCCTCTCTTCCTGAGGAGAACGGATGGCCGGGCCCGGGCCAAGACCCCCTTCCCGGGTTGGACAGCGAAGTCGTTGATGCTCGCGTGTTCGGTCCGTTTCGCGACGGCGGAGATGTCCAGCTCATCCACGAGGCGCTCACATTGGGCGTGCCCGGGATCTTGACGACTGATCTCAAGTCGTTTTGGCGACACAGGCGCTGGCTGTATGAGCGCGGCGTTGAGGTCTGGCGCCCGTCCCACCTGAGCTGGGCACTGCTCGATCAGGCCTTGCTCTTTGGTCGCGGCGCGGACCTCGTTCCAAACTGGCCGGAACTTCCTGCGAGCGAAGACTTCACAGCCGTGGAAGCCGCCGCTTAGCGGCCTTGCCATGAATGCTGCGCGTCATCAGCGATGGCGTGCTAGGGCCGACCGAGACCCAGCCTACGCGCGGATCTTCTCGGCGAACCGCTCGCGGGCTGCTTGGCGAGATACGCCGAGTGCGATGCCGATCTCTCCCCACGACCGGTGGTTGGCGCGTGCCCGCGCGACCAGCTCGCGAACACGGGCCTCGCCTGCGCGTAGGCTGTCGACGGCCTCTGCAAGGGTGCGTAGGTCAGTCGTGTCGTCCATCGGGACACTGGATGGGTCGAACTCCTCTGCCAGCTTCGCCGCTCGTTGGATCTCCTCTTCGGTGTGCATGGCTTTCGCTCCGGTCATCGGTGGGGTAGGTATTGGGGGCGGGCACGCATGGCGTGGACGATCACGGGGTCGTCGGTGTCGATGCCGAGGACGCCGACCTCAAGCAGGTCGCCATCGTGGGCGGGACCGACGCGCATCGTGAAGTCGTCATCGAGTTGCCATTGCGCGATGGGGTTGCGGACCGCGTGGAGCATGTCGTCGTCTGTGGTGCCGTGCTTTCGAGCCGTCTGCGCGATGCGCACGGGATGACAAGATACCTTGTCGGGTGGCGCTTGTCAAGATACCTTGTCAGGCGTACGGGATCGGGTTGGGTTCCGGCGACCGCAAACCGACCGCAGCGGGGCGCGAAACGGCTTAGGAAAGCCAACTTGAACCCTGCTCCCCGATTACGCGAAATGCCTGGAAATAAACGATTTTTGTAAAGTGTAGCGGGTCCCATAACCGCCATCGATGTTCTGTTTGTGTTCTATTTAGTAGTGGTGGTCCGGGCCGTGAGCTGCACGTCCCGCGCTGCGAGGCTGAGGCTCGCGATGAGTCCGAGCGGCACTTCGGGCAGCTCCCTCCTAGAACGCCGCCGGCTCGTCGATTTCAAGGCGCCTCTTGATTGGCGCGAGTAGTTTGCCCGCCGCCTCAGGGACTGGTGTGCCGGTCCTCAAGTTCGCGGCTTTCACCTGGTAGTTGTCTTTTGCCGCCCGCTCGACCTCATGGACCATTTCCGGCGTCCAGGCCTCTTTGGGGATGCGGGCAAGGAGGGTGAACGCTTGGCGGGTGCTCTCGAAGTTTTTGCTCGCCGCATAGAACCGCACCACTGAGGGCGCCATGCGGTCGCGAGTCTCGTCCCGAGACGCGAGGATGCGGAGTACGTCGGTCGCGGCGGATTGCGCAGAGGTGCCGGACCTGAGCTTGACGCCCTGCACCTCGCTCAGGAACCCGTGCGGGTCAGGCCCGCGCATCAGCGGCACGACCAGCAGCGAGCGGGCCAGGCAGAATCCGACCTCTTGGTCGCACCACTGGCTCTCGCGGAAGTCTGGCGTTACGAGGGCGATGGCGGCATTACAAGTGAGCAGGGCGGATTCGATGACCCGCATCCACTTCTCCGAGGGCTCGATGTCGTTGTGGGCCACAAAGGACTCGACGCGGAACTGCCCCAGGTGCTTTCTTGATCGCGGCGGCGAACGCGGCGTTGGGGTGTGTGTGGCTGATGAAGATGCGGAAGGGGCCTCCGTTCTTCCATAGGCCAGGGCCAGCGCTCGCGGGCACTGGCTGCTCTCCGTTAGCCGGGTCGAGGTAGCGCTCCAGTTCGAGCAGTCCCTGATCGGTGCCGCTGTTCTCCAGATGGCTTAGGACGACCTCGTAGAGGCTTGGCCCGACCTCGTAGCCGTTCTCCCATTCCCTGCCATCAGTACATCGGAAGCCGAACTGACGCAAGACGAGTTCCCTCTCGGACCAGGGCGTCTCCTCATCCGAGAGTGCGGTGGCGAGCTTCTTGAGGAGCGGGATGCGTTCGGCTGGCTTCATGGCCTAATCCTTATGGATGGTCCGGAGGCTTCTCAAGGAGCCGGACGATGCCAAGGATAGGGTGCCCGGAGCCTGCCCGGGGAGAGAGTGTAGGCCTGCAGCTTGCGCATCCTGCGCTGAGCGCCCCGGCTGAGTCTGGTCGTCTGCTGCGCCGGGTATATTGACTCGCGCGGATGTGTCCACTCCTAAGATCGAGCTCACAGATAAGCGCATCGACAAGCTGATTGCGCTGATCAAGGACAGCTTTAGGACCCGACCGAACCATGACCCGGTCTACGTCGATATTGGCGGCAATCTTGAGCGCGTCAAGGCGTCACAGCATCAGGCCATTTCGGTCGACGCGGGTCGGGCAAGACCTGCCTTCTCGTGCATTTTGCGAATAGATCGGCGGATTCGGACATTCTCGCGGTCTACATTGACGCCGATGAGATCAAGCGTCTGGGGTATCCAGATGTCTTGATTCGTCTTCTACTCAATGACTGAACGGCTACCCATCCACGGTCCAACAGCTCGTTGCGCAGCGCCTCATTCATATGCGTCGCTGTTGGTGTATTGCCCGTCGGAAAATTGTGGAGTCCGAGTCGAGACGTCTACTGACCTACTATGGTCCAAGATTCTGATTTTTCTCTTTCTCGCAGCTTGTAACGTCGTCCACTGATCGTTGCAGACCGCGTGCTTGGCATCAAATATCAAACCGCCCTGGAGTCATTATTTGGTATTCGCTTAATCTCGACTCCGAACCACTCTGACATGGATGTTGCAATTCTCTTCTGAGCGTTTATAAACATCACAAGGTACCCAACCACCACTGCCGCCAATGCAACACGATTAGGTCGTTTACCGTGCCGGTTCCGATCAGCAGGCTAGCACCACCCGCAAATAGAGGCGACGCGATGCCAAAGATGGTAATTTTCCTGCCGCGTCGTAGCTCCTCAGCGGCCTTCTCGCGATTCGTGGATACCAAATGGCGTCGAAGTCCGGCTTCGCCATTATCCACAACCGCGGTCGGACGTTTGCAGAAAGTTTGCAGCGACGGCCAAAGCGTTTGCGGAGCGTTTGCAGGCTGGAGGCAGGGGATGCTGTCCGGCCCCATCTTCTCGTGTAGGACTTTGTCTATGCGTCCATGTGCCGCAGCACGTGGTCGTCGGCGAGTACGTTGAGAACAAATATGGGCGGGACTCATCACGACCCCAACCGTCCGTCGTCGTCATTGGGCATCGTTGCGGCTCACGCCTGAGCGCTTGCAGGAAGCCCGGAATCGACGTGATTACCGCGTGGTCCTCCTGCTCGATCAGGAAGGCGAGCTGGCGGTCGAGCATCTGGCTCAGGTAGGTCGCGTCTGGTCCCATGTTGTTGACGGTAGCTCGGCGGTAAGCGAATCGACAGCAAAGGTCTCGGCGACGCGGTAGCGATCCCTAGCGCTGGCCGGTTCGCAGTTTGCGTCCTCAGCGTACGCGAGAATCACTCAATGCCCATCGACATCCCCCACTCGCTGTCCTTGCTTCCTCGCGCCCTCGACTTGCCTGTCTCGCGGGAGATGGCCGCAATCCGTATCCGAGACATCGTTAGGAGTGGCCTGGACATCACCGTCGTAGAACGGTGGGTGGAACGTATGGGCGGGAGGACCGCCGCTCAACCGGTGCCCATCCTCAGTGGAGTCGCCACCTGGCGCACTAAGGAGCAATCGATCGAGCGTTACGTTGTAGTTCCGCTCGATCTCCTTCAAGCACGGGACCGGCAGCTGCCGGTCCAGAGGTGGTGACCATCAGGCAGTGAGTGCGATGGCGCCCGCCCTTGCGTTCGAGTGCAAGCTCGATCCCCTTGATGGAAGCCGCCGTGTGGATCTCGGCGGTGGCGTCGGCGATGTATATCTCGTGGGCTGCAAGTTTCGGTTGTCTCTGGGCAACGCCGGGGACAGACCGATCACGATCGACAGCATGAGAGTCCATGTCGAGGCGGAGGATCTGTTGCCGGTCTCCTTCCCCGAGCGGAATCGGAACTACGGCGCGGCGCTCCGGGCGCACCAACTCTTCATCGAAGTTGGCCGCTCTCGTTTCTCGGGTTGGTGGATGCTCGCTGATTCGTCCGAGACACGGGGCGAGCGGCGGACGCTGAGCGGGGCGAGCGACGAGCTATTCGTCTCGCCCGGTGCCCCTCGGATGCGCTTCGCCATCGAGCCGGGGCAGTCCGAGTCGATCGAGGGTGCGATCCTGGCGACCGAGCCGGGACTCTACGCTGTGCGGTTGGCGGCGGTCGCGACGGCGCCTGGTTCGAATCCAGTTGCCAGGGGCACGAGCGCGATTCGGCTCTGCTTCGCGGAGCCCCGACAGTGATCGATGATGCTCCCCACTGGTCGGACGAGATTGACATCGTGCCCGTCCACCATGAGGTGGAGGTCGAAGATGTTGACTGCGTGTCCTTGGCAGAGGGTGCCTCGGGGGCCGATCCGGAGGACGAGAAATATCTGAGCCTGATGAAGGTGCTCGCGGAGCTCCGGGCGGGTCGCAACGTAGTCCTCATGCTGAGCGATGGGGTTACGAGCCATTGCGTGGTCGCCGCTAGGTATGTGACCGACGGTCGGCGGCTTCTGGTCGAAGTGATGGACCCAGCCTGGCAGTGGTCCTCGTTCCTGCGAGCTGGTAGGAATGTTGCCTGCGTCGCCGCTGATGAGACTGGCCGGGAAGGATTCCTGCTGGTCTGTCATCAAGAGCTTGCCCGCATTTATCGGGCCGCGGTACTCGTCAGCCCGACGGACGAGAGGGCGGGGAATGCTCGAGATCGAGACTAGCGAGACCGACGAGGGGTTCATTGCCTGGTGCCGAGGGGCGGACAGGCCTTTCTCGTTCCTGGTCGGCCAGGACCTTGTCTCGTCCATGGAGATCAAGGGCAATCGGGTATTCGTTGCGCGTGGCTCCCATGCCCAGTACCTGCTGCAACTCGTTGTCGTTGAGGTCGCGCCTAACTTCGCGGGACTGCCTGAGGGGCGCGATCTGGACGTCCTAGCTGCCCATCATCGATGGGAGACGGGCTTCCAGGCCGGCGCTGGGACTCTGGTCACGGATGAGGATTCGTTGGTCGTAGGTGAGTTGCGGGAAGGCAAGCCATACCTCGCGTGGGGTGGTCGCGTCCCGGATAGCTCGAGAGGACACGTCGAAGGCTCGGTCGTCGCCGCGACGCCGTTCGCTGGCTTTTCGGCGGTTCGCAACGTGGGCGAGCTGCTGTTCTTCGGTGTCCAGGGCCTCGGCGAAGGGTGGTCGTACGAGGGCGTAAAGTTGAAGGCGATGAGGATTGCCGTTTCGGTTTGCTTCGCGGCTCTGGGCGGTTCATCCCTGAAGGTGTCTGATCGCAATGAGGACTAATAAGGCTGCTGGGAGTCGAAGCTAGCTTTCAAGGTTCTGTCGCAACTGTCATCGCAGAGCGAAATCCTTGCCCCGCAACGCTGACTGTTGCCGGGCCGTATCCTCAAGCTAGATGTGGCTGCATCATGGTTCAGCCGACATGGTCTGGCGCCCGGAATCACGAAGTCAGCCATCTCTCAAGGAAGTCGTCCGCCAGGAGACCCTCGAAGCCTCCACTGAGCGGGGCCGGGAAGGTTGCCCCGATACCGCCGCTGACGAGGTTGCGCAACACGTCCGCTGATTTCTCTTCCGTGATGTCTGCCACTGCGAGTTGACGAACGGATGGCAATCTTGAAGCGAGAAGCTCAAGCGCGTGCGGCTCAGAGCCGCGCCAGCCGATGATGAGCATTCGGTCAGTCTTCTCTGCGTCTGCGGCGAAGCCCTCAACGTGATCGGCGGGACACGAGAAGGTGAGCTTCTGATCTGTTGGTACAGCGATCCCGGGTGCAGAAATCGTTGTCATAGGATCATCTACGGGTCCAAGGGCATCCTTCCAAGGACGAGGGCGCAACTCCCCACGATCGAAGTCCAGGCCATGCCCTTGCTCAATGACGTCGGTTGCCGTCGGGATGTTCAGTGGACCCGAGACTTGGGCACGCAGAACTCGCGACCACGACGTTGAGCCATGCAGCTTGTAAAGATGCCACTCGTCCCGCGCAACGTAGTGATCGAAGGTCGTGAACGGCGAGCAGCCGATCTGGCTCGCGAGGCTGAAGTCGAGCAGCTCATCGTAATTAAATGTCACGAGCGCGATCTCTTCCTCGGCGTCGCGGCGCCATGTACCCAATCGCTCTAGGAGTTGCGCGTAGAACGTAAAACCATGCAAGCGCTTCCACCACTCGACGGTGCGACTCTCGATGAGGTCGTTCAGGTAGAAACGCAGCCCCATCATGTGTCGTGCTTGCTCCGGATTGCGGGAAGCCGCTTCTCCAAGCCTGCCGATCTCGGTCTCGATCAGTGCCTCCGGGTGCTCCTCCAGCGCCCGGCGCATTCGGACGATCGCCGGGCGACTGGCAGGGTACCTGTCGGCGACGTCGCCATACGCCAGCCCGAATAGCTGGGCGGTGAGGGGCGGCCGATAGCGCTCGGTCACATTAGATCTGGGCAACAGACGGGCACTTCCGTGAGATGCGCCAGCACCGAAGATAACCATCAACATCGAACCAGGCAGGGTACGCGGCGGATCGGACCAGGTGCGCGAGGTAGGCCTTTGTAGCCGTCGTTGCTCCATTGGCTGTAGCCGCGACGGGATGCTCCCAGGCTGTCACGCCGACACTGAGCACACGACGGTCGACCTCGACGATCCCGTGCCAGCCCAGACTCGGTCAGAAGACCGCTAATCGAGATGCCAGTAGGCCTCGGTACTCCCTGTACGTCTGTTCGATATGGCATACACCGGGTCGGAAGTCGGCGCAGCCAGGGTCTGGCGGCGGCGTCGAGTGCGATCGTCACACTGAGGGCGGACTCACCGGTGCCCAGCTCGAGCTCCGCCAACTATGCTCGACACGATGCGATCGCCTCGGCGCTGGTCTTGCAGGTCATCAAAGCGACGGGCAGTCCGAGAGCGAGCCGCCGCATCTTCGCTAAGTAAGCCGCCGGTCATGGGTTCGAGCTCGGTGATCTAAGACGTCGTGAGCGTCGGCCTTCGGGCAAGAAAACAGCACCACTCGCTGGCCTAGGATGTCCGCCACGTCGGCGAGATCGGAGCTGCGCATGGTCGGCGGATGGCGCTGACTCCGAGGCTCATTGGGGCTTGCGGTTGGAGGCGGCAGCGACCTGCCGGTTGACCGCCGTCTGTGGAAACAACCGGCGAACCAACAAAGTGAGTGGCACTAGCCATCCTGAGCCTCCGGCGCCAACGGCAACACTTCCGTGTACTACCGTGACGACAGCGTTTGCCAGGGAGCCCGTGAGGACAACGACCAGCAGCACCCACTGCATGCGGTGGCGACTGCGCTGTTCGGCTGCTTGAAGTTCCAGAACTGCCTGATGCCGCATGCTCATGCAACCATGCTTAGGCACCCCCATGGACCATAGCCGGACGACATCTGGACCATCCCCATCCTTGACCGGCGCGGCCGGCGATCTCTCGACCGAGCTCCGATCTCTGCTACGCCCCGGCGCCGAGCCCAGCGCAGTCGCGATGTTGCCGTTGCTGTGCTCGCTTGAGGTTGTCGCCGCCCGGAGCTGCGACCGTAGGGCGCCCGACATCGCATTGGCCGCTCGAGATGTGCTACGTGACGGATGCGCCGCGCTAGACACGCCGATATCCGCGCGCGCGACACTAGCTCTTCTGGGACTCGCCGGCGAGTGGCGTGGCCAGACCCTCGCACAGCGACGTGCAGGCGCCGCTGAGGTACTCAGTACGACCCCGGAGAGCGTTCGAAAGCATCGCGAGACACCGCTGTTGCGCGCCCTTGCTTGGGAGATCCTCGACCTAGACCGACATTATCGTCAGATGCAGGTCGTCCCCGTACCGCTAGGGGAGTCAAACGTATCGGTGCGCTGGTTCGATCTGCACGTAGTTTACGGGTGGATGTTCACGATGGCTTGGGCACTACGTTCGGACATCTTGGGATGGATTGAGATGGGTGCCGTAGCGTCCGACAGGCAGCGCTTGTATGAGGAGTCATCGCTGTGGTGGTATGCGCAGCTACTAAGCGAGATTCGCGACCACGTCCGCCTATACGGCGGACTACTAATGCTCGCTGACCGGGACGCCGAGACCGAGATTGCAGACATCGTGTGGCTGTGGCAAGTGTTGCCACCATTCGACGAGTCCGGGAACTCCTGGCTGCGCACGACTCTCAATGCAGCGAATGACCCTGTTCATTCCGTTTGCGTCGCGCCTACGCACAGTTGCTTGAGGAGTGGAGCGGCTGGCTTCGGGCCTGCAACTGCCCGCTAAATGAGCCCTCTGTGCGTTGCGAGGTGCATCGCGTCATGGGTGGCTGTGAGTTGTTCGCTATACGCATCGAAGAGGACTGGAATCAAGTGGCGGACTGGTATGGACCGGCAATCGGAGATCCGGAAGGACTCGCGATGGAGGATCTGATCGCGCGCTTCTGGCAAGAGACGCGACGCCGAATCTCCGCCAACGCGCCCCTGCTGCCCAGCGAAATAGCTGCCTGGAGGGCACTCTAGGAGCCATGACCGTCCGCATTTGGGAGATGTAGTGGCACAGGCACAACGGCCTGGATCGTCCTCGTCGCACCATTCCGTCCACGCGATCTGGAGTGGATCTCGGAAGTCTGATCTGGCACGGATATTCGCATGGCGCCTCCGGTAGCTCAGGCCGATCGCTAGGTGCGTGGTCCTGTCGGTGGCGGAGGTGGCTCAGGAATAAGGCGCGGTGGCGAGAGTGGCGTCGCTCCGTGCACGTCGTGCTTGCCTCGGAAGAGGCACAGCACTCGTCCGGCGGGCCGAGCTGCGTTCGGAGCGAGTAGCCAGACCCATCCCTCACGCACAGCTGCTCGCCGACTTGCTGAAAGACGTGTTCTGCGTCGCGGTGGTCTCGGCTGGGCTAAGGAACGCGATCCATTGTTGTTGCGCAAATTGAAGAGCAGCCTGAGCTCGAGGAGGATGTATTCGAGCGGTAGATGACGGCCGGAGGAGAGCAGGAACGGGCCGAGAGTATGGGTGCCGCTCCAAACAGAGGTGGCAGCTAGTTCGGGGTGCGCTCGTACCGCGTGGCGTTCTCGAAGTGAGGTGCCCATGGCTGTGCCGAGCGCGTCCAGATCTCGGCTGTCGGTTCGAACCAAGATGTATCGTCGATCGTCCCTGCCTTCAGGAAGGCGACTTCCGGCATCGACTCGATCGTGCTGAATATCGGCGACCCGCAGGTCGAGCAGAACCGCCGCTCGGTTGTGCTCTGGTAATCCTCGCTCGCAGTCTTGAACGAGGCGAGCGTGTCGCCCTGGACTGTGAGTGCCTTGCTCGGTACACCGACGATGATCGAGAACGCTGTCGCGGTCTGGCGCTGGCAGTTCGCGCAGTAGCAAACCCCTTGCCACACTGGCTCAGCGTCGACGCTATAGCTCACGCCGCCGCATAGGCAGCGACCTGTAATGGGTTTGAGTATATCGGTCACGCACCCAATATCCTACTGACACCTGCTTTCGCGAGGAGATCCGGTCCGGCCAGGGACCCTACGGTCGTACCTCGATCTGCGGAGTCACAGACGAGCAATTCGATCCCCGTTACTCTCGCGACCCGCGACTGCGGATTGGTGGTCTGACAATTAAAGTCCGAGTTCATTCCACTACGAGCGTCGCCTTCATGCCCTTCGCCTCATGTCCGGGCAGCGAGCAGAACAAGGTGTAGTCGCCGGGACGGAGGTCGACCGTCAAGCTCAGATGGCCGTTCGATGGGGTGTTTGGAAGCGAGCCGGCTACCGAGCCTTCGTTCGCTTCGACCGCGTTCAGGTTGTGTTCGTCCTGACCATGGTTGACGAATTCTATGATCACCTTCCCAGCAGGCACGGTGGGACGGGAGAGGACGAAGCGAAACGCTTCGGTGTCTTCAGCGGTGACCTCGACGTGTGTGGGTGCCGCAGGGGCGGGAGCAGCCGGGGATTTGACCGGTGGATCTTTGTCGACCGGAGTCCCGGGAGGTTGGCTCGAGTTGGGTGTCGTGGGTGAGGATCCTGGGCTGACGGAGGGGGGAACCGTGGACCACGGTGTGCTCGAGCGAGGGCCACTTGGGCTCGGAGTCGCGGGCCTTGAGGTCGTGTGTGGCTTGTGCTTGCGGTGGGATTTCTTCTCAGCGCGAGTCAGTTGACAATGACGACGCCTCGCCCGGCGGCAAACGCGTGTGGTGTGTGAGGGTCGGTGGCGCGAAGTGTGTCCGGGTGCGGCGATCGCGATCGCGACGAATGCCCCGCACATAAGACACAGAGCACTCAGCAGGAGTATGGATCTCGCCGCGCGGAACATCGTTACTTCACCAGGACCGGTCGTTCGAAGGAAGCCGCTTCCGGGATCACCAGGCCCGCTTCGGTCTGGAACCACTGTTCCAGCAGCGAGCAGTACATAGCGCGAAAATCCGACGTGTTGAGGAGGTTTTCGTTGACGTCCAGTTTGGTGAGCCCGGGAAATTCACCAACCATTTTTCCCGAGGCCCGACTGCCGATCAGGAACGCGACACCGCCAGCTCCGTGGTCTGTCCCCGAGCCGTTTTCCTCTGGCCTGCGGCCAAACTCTGACCACAGCTGAATCAGCACACGCTGATCCAGTTTGCGCGCTTCGAGATCGCGTTGGAAAGCGACCACCGCGGCGACAGTCTCACCAAGGTTGGTGCTCAAGGTATCTATCTCATCCGAATGCGTGTCGTAGGAGCCGACGGCATTCAGCGAAGCGCACTTGATCGGCATTTCCATGTGGAGCATCGCCGCGAGCACAGCGAGCCGTTCAGCGAATTCCCCCGTTGGATAGATAACCGGCGAGGTATCGCCCGATTCTTTCTCGGATTGGACGAAGCCAGCCATATTGTTGAGGACGAGACTCGTATCGTAAGAAGCATTGCGGGCTTGGGCGTATGCAGGAGAGGGTGCCGAGAGGGTGCCCAGTGCACCGAAGGTTTCGAGTGCGGGTCCGGTGATGGGTTCGCCCAGTCCATAGGCCCACATCGTGTAGTCGGTAGGTGAGGACACCGCCGCAACGGGCATCGTCGCTGTGGCAAGCGCCGGCGCCAACGAATAGTCAAGCGAGAGACCCTGTAGCGGGTTATCCGGTTCACCGGTCAGATCGAGGTAGCGTCCCATCCAGCCGGTGCGCGTGTTGGCATCGAGCTGTCCGACCTCCCAGTAGTGGCGGCTGGTGAAGTGACTCTCATCGGCTGGTTGATAGCCGATCGCCGGGAAGGTTGTGACCTTGCCTTCTTCATGGAGTTCGGCCAGGCCGCTTGCGGCGGGATGCCACATCAGACTCTCATCCTCGCTGAAGACTTTGCCGGAACCTTCGGCAAGACCAAGCGTGGGGCGGAGTTCTCGGTATCTCGCTTCTCCCACGGGTGCGAGTACCGACAGTGCATCCCAACCGCCTTCCATGAAGATCGAGACGAGTACGGGCTGATTGGGACCCGCGGCCGCTGCTGCCTGGGCAATGCCCTCTTCGAAATGGCGCGGGCTGAGCATCGAGGCGCCATACACCGATAGGGCCGCGCCTGCCGAGCGCAATAGGAACGTGCGCCGGTCAAGCCCTGTGCCCGCGGGTAGGGGCATCCCCGGCTCGATCGTCGGTAGTCCTTTCCCGGCGATGGCTGCGCCACGACGCAGTAGCTGTGAGCGCGTGAAGTCGTTGCAGGAGCAGCCATTGGCCATAGTCAACGCTCCTGTTCTTCGAGTATTGGCTTTGTGGTCATTCAGCTCACCTGCATGTCGGGGGAAGTGGCAATGAGCATTCGCAAGGCGTTCTGGCGCATGGCCCTATAGGGGCTCTGCTCCCAGGTCGCGAGTGGTTCTTTGATGCAGGATTGCGCGAAGGCGGCTATGCACTGCTCAGATTCGGGTGAGAGCGGCGGGTTGGCCCAATATGAAAGCGCACTCGCCAGTGCTGTGGGGGGATCCTCGGTCGCGCTGTACTCGGGTTCGCCTTCCGCTGGCCATGGGTTGGGGTAGGTCTTCGACGTGACATAGCTGGCCATTTCCCAGCGTGCCTTGGCGGTCGATGTATCGAGCCAGCGAGTGAAGTCCCAGCCCGAGACGTTTGGTGGGTAGAACAGCTGCTGGCCGGCGTTCGCTGAAAGCCATGCCCACGCCGTTGTGTCGATTGGGCGGGAGATTGAGCGCAGCAGACCTGCGTTGTAGACCACTGGGGGTGTAACGAGCTCTGGACCTTCGTAGAAGTCGGGATGCTGGAGGATCGCCTCGACAACCGCTTGGATGCTGCGACCCGAGCTTATATATAGGCCTTGTAGCGAGGCAAGGGTGGATTCGGAGGGTTGGTCGGCAACGAAATAGCCCCACAGCTTGGTGACGAAGAACGAGGCGTGGAGCGGGTGGCTGACGCATAGGCGAACCGCGTCTTCGTAGTTCCAGTTGCCGGTCTGGCCGAACACGGTCTTCTGACCCGTGTCGTGGTATTTGGGGTCGAAGTGGAAGTTGTAGTTGCCGAGCTCGGCTGACCATTCGTTACGCCAGCCGGTCAGCGCCCGTGCCATTTCGCGCACGTCGTCCTCGGTGTAGGCGCCGCGGTCGGCCCCGAGTGAGAAGAGCTCCATCATCTCTCGTGCGTAGTTCTCGTTGGGTTCGTCCTTGCTGTTGGAGGTGCCGTTGAGGAACAGCAGCATCGCCGGGTTGGTGGTAACCGCGAGAAACAGATCGTCAAAGTTGCCGAAAGCCATCGAGCGAAACAGGTCGTTCTGGTCGAGCATCAGCTGCTGGCTGTTGACCTGGTCGTTGGAGTTGGCAAACCAGTCGTGGAATATGAACGTCATCCGCTCGACGAGCTGCTGATCGGAGCGGATCATGCGATCGAGCCACCAGCAGTGATCTTGACCCCAGGCGTTGGCCGGATCGAGCGGGTTGCCTTCTTCATCGACAGGTTCGGGGCCGGTGAGCGTCGCTTGGCCCGAAGGACGGGTGAGGCTGAAGACCACCTGTTGCAAGGGCTGACCCACGAGTGCCTCAGCCTGTCCCGGAGTCGGCCCAAAGCCCGCGCGCCACAGCAGCCGGTTGGCTTGCTGGAGAGTTATCGGCGGGGAACCCAGAGTGGGAGGTGGGGCAGAGGAAGGAGCGGGGGGTGAGACGGGTGGGAGGGCCAGTGCAACCCCGATTGTTCCGTGCGCTGCCACGACACGACGGTGAACCGGCTTGTGGCGCTTGCGCCGACGCTTGTGGCTCTTGGAGTGCGAGCTGTGCTTCTCGTGATGCTTCTCGTGCTTGGCCCGCCTCCGCTGCTCATCGCGACCGGCGTGCGAGTGGGTGAGCCCCCCTGCTTGCTTCTTCGTCGTGACGCTCGTCCTCATCGAGTCGGTGCCGTTTCCGCGCGTGTATAAGCGTAGCGCTGATCGGGCATTAGCAGTACGTCGACAACGGCGGTCCGATGCTGCGCCATGCTACGCGGTGATCGACGGATGTCCTACTAGGCTAACTGTAGAGATGCTTGTACTCCTCCTGATCGGCGTGGCTGTCATCGAGGTGTTCGCCTTCATTGAGGTTGGACATGCGATTGGCTGGCTTGTGGCAGTCGTACTGCTGCTGGGGACGTCTGTATTCGGTGCGCGGATGCTGCTCATTCAGGGACGCTTGGCGATCCAGCGCGTCTCACTGGCGCTATCTGAGCATCGTGCACCCGGCAATACCGTGATCGAGGGAGCGCTCGGATTTCTCGGAGGTATGCTGCTCCTGATCCCCGGGTTTGTCACCGATGTCCTCGGTGCACTGCTTTTGCTTCCGCTTACCCAAAGGCTGACGCGTCGCTGGATGTCACGCCGCTACGCAGGCCGCGTGATGAGCTTCGTCGCGACGGCAGGGCGCTTCGCACCCGGTGACCGCGTCAGGCGTTCTGCTGACGTCGAGTCAACGCTCCTCGAGGAGGATCCCGATCAGCTCGGGCGCTGATTCACCCCAGGCGGAACACGGGGTGTCGGGGAGCGATGCGACGCAGCTCTTGCTCTTCTGAATACGGGCCTACGCCGTCGAAGAAGACGCCCACCTCGAACTTCCAGCGCTTCAAATATGCGCGCAACACTGGAACCTTCTCGTCGTCACTGAGCTCGGTTGCAGCGAAATGCTCGCTGCGGGGTCCCACGAGCAGCCGTCCCTCGCCGCTGGCACGCAGATTACGTACCCATTGCGTGTTCCCTCGCGGAGCGACTAGATAGCGCTGGCCTTCGAAGCCGAGCAGGTTGACCGGTGTGCGGCGCGGCTGACCGCTGGTCCGTCCGCGGACCTCCAAGACCCGGGAGCCGACTACGCTGATCCCGATTCGCGTGAGCACCGTGACCACCCTGTTGAAGACGTTCGTCGTAAACCAGCCTGGACGTTGATAGTGCTCGCTCATGAACAACCAGATTATCGTGCCATCTGTGTGCAGCACGATCGCGTACCGTCGCCGGATCGATCCTGCAGGCCTCGGCGCGGCAAGCTACTCTCGCTGGGCGTCGACCGGCGATCGATACAACGAGTAAGTAGCTCTACCTCGATCCACTAACTGGCAGTAGCAACGTTCCCGCTCGGCGGTGACGTCGTCGCATCCGCGGGCGGCTTACGTGCCTGAAAGCGAAACGAGCGGCCACCTGCATCGATATGTGGCTCGATGAGGCCTGCACGTCGCAAGCGCGCGGGCAGCTCATCCGGGCTTACGGGAACCAGCGTGTCGCGGACGTGAAGCAGTTTGAAGGCTCGGCCTGTGCCAAGGCTGTCGGTCCCCGCGAAAATGCCGCCAGGGCGCAGCACCCTGGAGACCTCCGCCATAAGCCGGTCCTGCAGCTCAGGCGATGGCACATGGTGAAGCATCGTGAAGCACACCACGCCCGAGAAGCGACCATCGACGAACGGCATATCGGTCGCATCGGCCTGCACTATCTCCACGTCATCCTCGAGCGTCTCTCTCAGCCGCTTGCAGTAGTCCTCTGAGAGCTCGAGGACGGTCAGCGAGCCGCGGCGACGAGCGAGCACGCGCGTTGTGGCGCCGAACCCCGGCCCGATCTCGAGCACGTTCTCGCCGAGATCCACATCGGCAAGACCCCAGGGGAGCAACTCGCGCTTCACGGTGCGAGCCCACCAGCCCGATGAGCAGAGGACAGCATGAGCCTTGTTCATGTCAAGCTCAATCTAGCCGAGTCAGAACAAGTTGCGTCGACGATGCCTTCGCGCGGCGATTAGGGATAGAAGTTCGTGCCAGGGGCTCTGCTAGGCGTCGACAAGGTCCGCGGGCGGAGCCGACGCACCGAGAGAGTTCCTTGCCAGCGCGATCTGGCGATCCACGAACTCGCTGATCGTCTGTACGACGAGCCGCGTGTCATCCCACATCGGCACGTGGCCGCAACCGGGAAGTACGCGCGCCTCCACGCCCGGTATCTCACGCTTGAAGCGTGGTGCGTGACGCTCAGCCGGCAGGATACGATCGAACTCGGGCGAGGCGAGCAGGACGGGGCAGGTGATGCGGTCCAGGTCTTGTAGCGAAAGCCCTTTGTCCGCGCGTGCTGCCTCGATCGCCTTACCGGCCACCGGGCAGCGCACCGAGGTGAGCGCAAGATCGACAGCGTCTGCAGGGGCCACTAGCTCCCCGTGGCGCATCACGTCGCGCATCGCCAGACGCCTACTCCCGGGCCGCTTCATAACCGTCTTGACATATCGCCCGGTGAGGCGAGTGACACGCAGCTGCCGCGCGAAGAAGCGTGCGAGCCGCTCGGCCTCGCCATCGCCTTCGCTCCAGCCGCCGGCCGGGGCCAGCGCGAGCACTGACCGGGTCCGACCACGCTTGGCGAGCTCGAGCGTAAGGGCTCCACCCATTGAATTGCCCACGAAATGTGCGCTACCAACTCCGATTTCGTCGAGATGACGTTCGAGATGGTCGGCGCTCGAGGCAAACGTCAACGGGCCGCTGAGGTCAAATGGAGGCCCGCCATAGTGTCCGGCGAGCGTCGGTGCGATCACTTCGTAGCGAGCGGCTAGCTCCCCCAGCACGGGACGCCAGTGATGCCAGGTGCCGGTGAAACCGTGCAGCAGAACCAACGGCTCACCGGAGCCGGCGCGGTAAAGCGCAGGAGAGATCTCACCCACGCTCTCAGGCTACTCCGAATCGATACCGTGAGCTGTGTGACCGATCCACCCTCCGGCTCTCGTGCGATTCGCGCGGTGGTAGCTGGAAACGTCCAGGGCGTCGGTTTCCGTGCGGCTGTCCGAAACCTAGCTCGCGAGCTGGGCGTGATGGGCTGGGTGCGTAACGAAGATAACGGCACCGTGTCTGTCCACGCTGAGGGTTCGGTAGCCGCGATTGACGCGCTCACCACCTTCCTGAGTGTGGGTCCGCTTGGCGGGTATGTCCAAGATGTGACCGTGGAGCAGGTCAAGACCGAGGGCCACGAGCAGTTCGCGATCCGCGGCGTGAGCGCAGGTGTGTTTGTCGTCCAGGAGCACGCCGCCACAGCGCATCACTTCGATCTGCGTCTCGAGGTCGAGGGTGTGATGCGCTCATGGGCGGTACCCAAGGGTCCGTCGCTCGACCCGTCTGTCAAGCGCTTGGCAGTCCAGGTTCCCGATCACGCAATCGACTACAACGCCTTCGAGGGCCGAACGGATGACGGCGCGGTGATCGTGTGGGATCGCGGCGACTACGAGCAGGGCGGCAGGGTTGCCTGGCCAGAGGCGCTTGAGCGTGGTCACGCCGTGTTCGTCCTGCACGGCGAGAAGCTTCGCGGTGGATTTGCACTGCAGCGCACACGACCTGCTCCCAAGTCGCAGTGGCTGCTGATCAAGCGCCGCGACGAGCAGGCCGTTCAGGGCTCGGAAATCGTCTCAGAGCAGCCGGCCTCGGTCCTCAGTGGCCGGACTTTGCGGGAGCTGCTAGCTGACGACTAGAGCGGAGTGAGCACGGTATTTGAGACTGCCCGTGTCGATCAGGCGGGAACGCCGTCGGGCGACGGTTCGGTGGGGGTGTCATAACGCGCAACGGTGAAGCCGATCAGTACCGGCACGTGCACAGCAAACACAACCAACGACAAAGTGAGGACCACCAGCGCGCCGCCGCTCACCTGGTCGCGCAAGAATGCGTACTCGATCATCCCGGCGATCACGATGTAGGCCAGCAGCGCCCAGCGGGCTATTTCAAAGAAGCGCCCCCAAGCGAAATCCTTCACCCGAGCCAAGGCTGCGAGGTTGCCGGCGAGCAGCAGCGCTGAGGCAGCCAAGAGGACGATCGCGGGGGTGAGCGGGACCTGATGGGGGAGGTGCGCGGCTAGATATATGCCGCCGGCCACGATCAGCGCCAGCGAGAGCATGCCTATTTGTGTGACAGGCGGCAAGCGACGCTCGCTCATCGCAGCCCCCTGGCTGTGGAGGAGTCGGACCTCATCCGACGGTCAGCTTGGCCATGATCACGAGCGTGGCGACCTGCATTGCGCCGGTGGCCCCGGCGGTGTAGATGAAGCGCTTCATCAGTCGCTCGATCACCTGGGGATTGGGGCGCGGCTTCTTCAGCTCGACGAGCACCGCGATATTCGCAGGCTCGAGCAGGCCAAGGGCAATCACGGCCATGATCCCGACAACTATGTAGCTGGCCACAAGCCAGCCGTGCAGGTAGTAGCTGCTCTGGACCGTTCCGAGGTGATTGCCAAGCTGCCAGCCAGCCGCCAGGGTGACGGTGACCACAGTCGGCATGATCAGCACCATCTTCGGCATCAGCCGCGTCGTCAGCTCGATGCGCGCGGGAATCGAGAGACTTCCAAGGATCGGCCCCAGCACGAAGCCCAAGAATAGGTCGATAATCGTCCAGGCTGCTCCGCCTACAAAGTGCAGGAACGCAAGTGGCCACAGTTCGTTGCCCGCGATTGCGGCGATCAACAACGCAAGCACCACCGCGACGATCGCCAGACCGACGCGCGGCACGATCTCGAAATCCGGTCGCTCTATGGCGCCGGGAGGCGGGCCGTCTGCGTGAGCTGCCGGGGCAGAGACAGCAGCGTGAGCCATGGCGCGATAGTAACGCTCGCGCTTGCGGATATCTAGCCCAAAGGATCGCGTCCGTTCCAGCTGCCCTCAGAGGCATAGGGACGGAAGCGTATGAACGCCGACTCGTGGTGAAACGGCTGGGCGGCGTGGGCGCGGATCGCCGCTAGGTGTCCGGGGTGATTAACCCCCTGTGCGTAAGCCCGCATGGCGTCAGTGCTCTGCCACAAAGAGAATGTGCTTACCAGCGCTGGCGGCCTCGCGAGGCCCGTTGAGGCCAGCAGGGACGGGTTTCGCACCGCAAGCTCCTCCGCTGTGGCGCTCGCTCGAAGGAAGCGGACGGTCTGGGAGAGTCGCAGGCGTCCAATCGTGAGCACCGCAGCGGGCTCGGAGTCCTCCATGGCCACCTCGCGGGCGAGTAGCCCACTCATCTGTGGCCATGCCCCAAAGATGCGCGTCGGTTGCAGACGCACGTGCCATCCATGCCGAAGCTGCTCGGCGAATGGGTGAGCGCTGAGGAAGCCGTCGAGGGCTCGGTCGTCGTCCCACGTTGCGATCAGCCCGACGCGACCGAGATTTGGCCTGGGGAGCAAGTGAGCGCTCAAGGGAGCGGCGATTGTGACCTCCGCATAATGCAGACCAGGGACATTCCCCAGCCCAAGCTTTCTCGGCAAAAGGCCGAGGACCATGCGCTTACCCACATCGGCAAGATGCACGGATGCGATCACAGGTGCTCTTGGCTCGAGGCGATAGACACGTTACTATCCAGTGTACCAGATGGTAACTTCAAGCGACAGCAGCTCAGCTGGTCATGCGGCCGACACATCGCGCAGGCTTCCCGCGGCCGAGCGGCGCGCGCTGATCGAGGCTGTGGCGGCACGTCTGTTCGCCGAACGCGGCTACATGGCAACCACCGTGGATGACATCGTCGCCGCGGCGGGCGTGAGCAAGCCGATGCTGTATCGCCACTTCGAGTCCAAGAAGGATCTCCATGTCAAGTTGCTCGAGCGTCGTCGCGATGAGCTGGCGGCGGCTCCGCTCGACAGATTCCTAGAAGGAGAGGGCGATCCCAAGCAGCGTCTGCCCGCGATGATCGATGCTTGGTTTGCGCACGTCGAGCAGCATCCCGACACGTCGAGGATCCTCTTTCAAGACGCCACAGGCGACTTGGATATCGAAGAGCTGCAGCGTGAGCTGCGCCGCCGTCAGCGCGCCGCCGATGTCGCGTTGTTGCGCGAGTTCGCTCCGCAACTGCCCGAGCCGGAGCTCGAGCCGTTGGGGGAGATCATTCGCAGCTCTCTGACCGGCCTGGCGCTGTGGTGGCTGGACAATCCCGACGTACCACGGGCTGTACTCGTCTCCGCTGTGTTGCGGGTGACTGAAGGTGTGCTCCTAACGGTTGGCTCGCAAATCCCCGGGTAGGGTGTGCGTGTGGGACCGGCGGCCAATCGCGGCGCTACCGACGACGATGCTTATCCGCGCCCGATGCTCACGGTCGATGTGGTTGTGCTCGCGGGTGCGGCCATGAGCCGGCGCGTGCTGCTGGTTCGGCGCGGGAACCCACCGTTTCGCGACAGCTGGGCATTGCCGGGCGGCTTCGTCGAGCAGGGCGAGGAGGTTGCTCGGGCCGCTCCGCGAGAGCTGGCCGAGGAGACCGGGCTCCAGCTCGAGGAGCTTGAGCTGCTTGGCGTCTATGACACGCCGGGGCGCGACCCACGCGGATGGACAGTGTCGGTCGTCTATCTTGCGCGTATTCAGGTCGAGGTGCCAGTCGCGGGCGCCGATGACGCAAGCGACGCACGCTGGTTTGCCACCGACAGCCTGCCGGAGCCAGCGTTCGATCACGCCGTCATCCTTGCCGACGCGCTAGCAACAGCATGATCGTCGACGGGTGCGTAAAGACTTGACGAGATAGCAGCGTAGTCGCCGGTTTTGCGGGTGTGTACCCGCGTTTGTTCGCCGTTTTTAGAGCGATGTAGGGGCGGGAGGAGGCTTCGCAGTACAATTCTCACTAATCTGATAAAGATTATGATGATTACGAGGGAGTGCCCACCGTGAGGAGCGCTCCCCTCGTGATTCCCATCCCAGCTCACCGAACAACCCAACAGGAGAAGGCCAGATGTCCCATACCCACGCTTCACCCACCGCTCGTAGAGGCAGGCGCCGAACGCACCGGGTCGCGCTCGGCGTCGCAACGATGCTGCTTGGCGTCCTGCCCGGCATGGTCGCCAGCGCCGCACAGGCCGCACCCACGGCGCCGCCGCCGGTGACGATCCTCAGCTCGCAGCCGAACATTGGACAGGGCGACATCTTCGTCTCGCCGTTTGGCGATTCGAGCACCTACGCCAACGGCCCGGAGATCCTAAACAGCCAAGGCAACGTGGTTTGGTTCCAGCCTGTCCCGGCGGGCGAGGAGGCAGCTGACTTCCGCACCCAAACCTACCTCGGCCAGCCGGTCCTCACCTTCTGGCAGGGAACCGGTCTCGGCGGTCTCTCCAGCGGAACCGACTACATCTACAACGACCACTACCAGCAGATCGCCGCCGTCAACGCTGGCAACGGACTCAGCGCGGACGGACACGAGTTCCTCATCACCCCGTGGAACACGGCACTGATCCTCTCCTATACGACGGCCACCGCCGACCTGACCTCGATCGGCGGCCCGGCCGATCAGACGGTGATCGACGGCGTCGTCCAGGAGATCGACATCGCCACCGGCAAGGTGCTTTTCCAATGGAACAGCGCCGACCACGTCCCCTACAGCCAAAGCGAGCAGCCCCTTCCCGCATCGGCGAGCGATCCGTGGGACTGGTTTCACATCAACGCCGTGAAGCTGGACACAGACGGCAACCTGCTGATCGACGCCCGCGACACCTGGACTACCTACAAGGTGAGCCTGACCAGCGGAAACATCATCTGGCAGCTGGGCGGCAAGGACAGTGACTTCACTCTGCAGGCAGCGCCAGGACAGACACTGGACAGCGCGGGTGAGATCTTCTCGTGGCAGCACGATCCAGAGCCGATTGGCAATAACGAGTACACGTTCTTCGACAACGAGTCCTCGGGTACGCCTGAGCTCCCCTACAGCCGGGCGATCACGGTGAAGTTGAACCCGTGGAGCAAAGTCGCCACGCTCGTGTCCTCTGACAACCAGCCCGAGGGGCTTTCCGCTGCCTCTCAGGGCAACGCGCAGACGACCGGCGACGGAGATCTTTTCGTCGGTTGGGGAATCCTCCCGTACATCTCGGAGTTCGACCCTTCGGGCAAACTCATCTTCAACGCTGAGTTTCCGACGGGAGTGAACACCTACCGCGCCTACCTGTTGCCTTGGAATCCTCCAGGCTCAGGGCAGGGTGGCCCGAAAGGCCCTGGCGGAGGCCAAGGTGGCAACGGCCCAGGCGGCGGTCAGGGCTCGGGTGGGCAGAAAGGCTCCAGGGGCGGTCACAGTGGACCGAAATACTCCGGAAAAGGTCATCACTTCGGAGGCAGGAAAGACCGAGGGCATAGACGCGACCACTGAGCCTGTGGGCAGTCGCTGAGTCAAGCGGCCGACGAGTCCGACGCGGCGACCTGTGCCGCGTCGGACTCCGCCCGCTGTCGATCCGCGCGCGCCGCATCAGACTCGGCGCGGCGGCGCGCGATCTGCTCGAACTCGCCGCGAAACTCTCCCAGGCTGTTGGCGAGTGCCGTGAAGTCCGAGCCGGGCAGCACCAGCAGGTCGAGCGCCGTCAGCGCCCGGGTCGTGGCGCTGCGCGGCTGGCGTCCGAGCAGGGCCATCTCGCCGAAGTACTCACCTGGTCCAAGCGTGCGGATCTGCTGAAGCTCTGAACCGACGCGCTTGACCACCTCGACCTGGCCGGAGAGGATCATCAGCAGGCTGTCTCCGGCGTCACCTTCCTCGAACACGATCTCGCCGGCCTCGTAGTGAGCTTGGGTTGCGCCGCGAGCGCCACCCAAATTGAGCTGAACGGGATGGGACGCCAACACCATGTCGCTCAGCCACGAGATGGCTACGCGCGTCTTGCGACTGGCGCCGGGGAGCTTTACCCAGTAGATGCCACGCCACATCAGCCACGCCGTCACACCTTCGACCGTGATGCCGCCAGGCAACTCGGCGACGGCACGGTGGTGCCCGAGCGCGCCGAGCTTGCCGAGGCCTTTGAATGCGAACTGTCGCCGTTTGCGCCCGCTGTGGTCGGCCACGATATTTGCCGCCAGCACCTTCGCCTGGCGGATCGCGTGCTGGGCTGTCGGAGGACAAGGCTCGCCGCCGGGCATCGGAACTTGGGCGCAATCGCCAGTGGCCCAAACCCGATCGGAGTCCTTGACTGCCAAGGTCGCGTCGCACTCCAACCGTCCCCGCGCGCTCGCCACCCCAAGCTGCTCCACGATCGGGTTGGGCGAGGATGGCACGGTTGAGATCAGCGTGCGTGTGGCGATGCGTCGCCCATCCGATAGCACGGCACCGTGTGGGCTGGCGGCCACAAGACGCTGGCCCAGCAACAGCTCGATGCCCTGATCGGCCAGCGCCTTGGTCGAATATCTGGCAAGGCGTGGCGTGAGCTCGCGATCGAGCACCTGCTTGCCGCTGTGTACGAGCACGACCCGCACCTCCTCGCGCGGAATCGAGCGGTAGTGACGAGTTGCGTCTCTGACGAAATCGTTCAAGGCGGCTGCCGCCTCGGTCCCAGAGAAGCCGCCGCCCGCCACGACGAACGTCAACATCGTGCGACGCGCCTCTGCATCCGTGACGACAGACGCCTGCTCCAAGACGTTGATGACATGGTTGCGAATGCGTACTGAGTCAGCGAGCGTCTTGAACGGCAACGCATGCTCGGGCAGACCGGGTATCCCCCTGAAGTCGGTGACGTTGCCGAGCGCGACGACGAGATGATCGAAGCTCAGCTCGTAGGTCTGCGGTGTGAGCCCGGCGCCGAGCCTCACTACGCGTCGATCCATGTCCACGCCTTCGATCTCGCGCACGAACAGTTGTGTGTTCGGAAGCAGCTGGCGCAGCGGACTGACGGTATCGAGGATGCCGACGTCGCCGGCGATCACCTCGGCCAACATCGGCTGGAACACGAGGTAGTTCTCGCGGTTGACCAGCGATATCTCGACCGATGCACCCTTGGCCACGAGGCGTTCCAGGTAAAGCGCCGTGTACATGCCGCCGAAGCCGCCGCCCAGCACGACCACGCGCGTGGTTTGCATATCGGCGCTCAGGTTTGTGGCTGCCATCCCGCGAAAGTATCCCCGAGCAGGGCAGGCACGGCTTGACAGATCCCCAAACTCGTGAATCGGTCGAGCTAGACGTGTGTCGCCCGACCGATACAGATCAACTGTCGATCGTCGCCATGCTCGCGTAACGATCCCCAGCGGTGATCCCGACGGGTGCGGCCTCATCGATGCGCGCGAGGTCATCCTCCGACAGATTGATCTCGGCTGCTGCAACGTTCTCCTCCAGGTAGGAGCGGCGCTTGGTCCCCGGGATCGGCACGATGTCCTCGCCGCGGCTGAGCACCCAGGCGAGCGCCAGCTGTCCGGCCGTGACCTGCTTCTCTGTGGCTACCTGCTCGATGCGCTGTACGAGCTCGAGGTTCTTCTGGAAGTTCTCGCCCTGGAAACGAGGATGGTGGCGGCGGAAGTCGTCCTCAGGCAGATCCTCTGGTTTCTTGTACTTGCCGGAAAGGAATCCGCGCCCGAGCGGGGAGTAGGCGACGAAGCCGATCCCAAGCTCGCGCACCGTCGGCAGGATTGCCTCCTCAGGGTCGCGCGACCACAGCGAATACTCGGTCTGCAGCGCAGAGATCGGGTGCACGGCATGCGCGCGGCGGATCGTCTGCGGCGAGGCCTCCGACAGGCCGAGATAGCGGACCTTGCCCTCGCTGACAAGCTCGGCCATCGCTCCAACGGTGTCCTCGATCGGCACGCTCTTGTCTACCCGGTGCTGGTAGTAGAGGTCGATGTGACCGACGCCCAAGCGCTTTAGCGACGCTTCGCAGGCGCTGCGCACATACTCGGGCTTGCCGTTGATCCCGACCCAGCTGCCGTCCTCTTTGCGCTCGTTGCCGAACTTGGTGGCGAGCACGACCTGATCGCGCCGGTCTGCGATCGCGCGCCCGACGAGCTTCTCATTGGTGAACGGGCCATACATGTCGGCTGTGTCCAAGAACGTCACGCCCAGTTCCAGCGCGCGATGGATCGTGGCGATCGCCTCGTCCTCGTCGGCGCGACCATAGAACTCGGACATGCCCATGCAGCCGAGCCCCTCCTCCGACACTTGCAGTCCTTGGCTTCCAAGCTTGCGGGTCTTCATGCTCTTCGCTCCTTTCTCTCAAATAGGGGCCAAACGAACAGGGCCATAATGCTTCATACCTCTGTGCTTCATACCTCTGCCCGGGCGGCACACCGTCTACACCTCGTCTTAGCGCACAGGTCGAAGTCTGGCGGTGGACCCATTGATCGAAATGTGTCGATCCTCGGCGCTAGGATGCGCTTGCGGGTTTGCCAGCAATCGGGAGCGAGCACTGCAAGTGAACACGGTGGCATCCACTTCGGCTGTTCCTCGCCCCGCGGCGAAACACCGCCTCGGAGTCATCTTCAGCGGATTGATGCTGGTGATGCTGCTGGCGGCGCTGGACTCCACAATCGTCGCGACGGCGCTGCCTACGATCGTCGGCGATCTTGGGGGGCTGGAGCGGCTGTCATGGGTGACGAGCGCCTATCTGCTCGCGCAGACGGCGGTCACGCCGCTGTACGGCAAGCTCGGCGATCAGCTCGGGCGCAAGCGGGTGTTGCAGAGCGCGGTAGTGCTGTTCCTGGTGGGCTCGGGCTTGTGCGGCTTGGCTCAGTCGATGACCGAGTTGATCGCCTTCCGCGCGCTGCAGGGCCTTGGCGCCGGCGGCTTGATCGTGCTCGTGCAGGCGACGGTCGGAGATGTCGTCTCGCCGCGTGAGCGTGGGCGCTATCAGGGGCTTTTCGGAGCCGTCTTCGGCTTCGCGAGCGTCGCCGGACCGCTGCTGGGGGGCGTGATCGTCGAGCACCTGTCGTGGCGCTGGATCTTCTATGTCAATCTGCCGATCGGCTTGGTTGCGTTGGTGGTGATCGCCACGACGCTGCCGGCCACAAGCGTGCGCACACGGCCCGCGATTGACTACCTCGGGGCCGGACTGCTCGCGGGCGCTTTGAGCGCGATCGTGCTGGTCGCCAGTCTCGGCGGCACGACGTGGGCATGGGGCTCGGGGCAGACGGTGCTTGTTGCGATCGCGGGGGTGGTGCTGTTGGGCGTGTTCCTCCGGGTAGAGCGCCGGGCGCGCGAGCCGGTGCTGCCGATCGTGGTATTGCGCGACGAGGTGTTTCGCATCGCCGGCCTGCTCTCGCTGATCGTCGGCTTCGCGCTGTTCGGCTCGGTGACGTTTCTGCCGCTGTTCTTCCAGACTGTGTTTCACTCAAGCCCCACAGGAGCCGGTCTGCGACTGATTCCACTGATGGGCGGGCTGGTGCTCACCTCTGTCGTCTCCGGGCGTGTGATCTCGCGCACCGGCCACTATCGGCTGTTCCCGATCGCCGGTACGGCGATCATGACCGTCGGGCTACTGTTGCTCTCGCGCTTGGCCGTGGGTACAAGCTCGGTGGCGGCTGACCTGTACCTATTGGTGCTCGGTCTCGGCTTGGGGATGGTGATGCAGGTGCTGGTGCTCGCCGTGCAGAACGCCGTGGATTACTCGGTGCTCGGCGCGGCCACATCGGGCGTCACGCTTGCGCGCGGGATCGGCGGTTCGATCGGGGCAGCGGTGTTCGGCACGATCTTCTCCAGCCGACTGCGCAGCGAGCTGCACGACGTGCTCAGCGGCGCGCTCGGGGCGCAGGTAGCAGGTGGCGCACGGCTCACAGGCGCGCAGGTCGCGAGTCTGCCGGCGGCGGCCAAGCTCGCTTACGAGAACGCCTATGTGCATGCGCTACGACCGGTGTTCCTCGTCGCCGCAGGGGTGGGTGCGCTTGGGTTCCTGTTGAGCTTGCGCCTGCGCGAGCGACCCTTGCGTGCGACCGCCTCCACGAGCCAAGGCATAGACGACGCGCTCGCGGTGCCCACGGGACCGAGCTCGCTGGCCGAGATCGACCGCGCTCTGAGCGTGCTCGTGAGCCGCGAAGACAGACAGGCGTTCAACGAAAGGGTGGGGCTCCGCGCCAGCGTCGATCTCAGCTCCGGTGCAATCTGGGCACTGGCCCGATTCGGCAGCTATGGCATCGACGGAACGCGCGAGCTGGCCCAGGAGCAGGCGGTCGAGGACGAGCGTGTGCGCGCGGTCGAACAGGAGCTGCGCGAACGCGGGCTAGTGGTCGAGTCCGACGGTGGCACGAGGTTGACGACGGCTGGTCTGGCGATGTCCGACCAGTTGTTGAGCGCTCGTCGCGATGAGCTGCGCGCGATGCTGGCCGATAAGACAACCCAGCAGGTCCCCGAGGTGCACGAGCTGCTGGAGCGGCTCTGCGTGGAGCTGGCTGGTCAGCGGCCCTGAGACGAGTATCAAGGCGAGACTGAGCCGATCACAGATATAGACGCCGGGTTGCCTAGATCGCAGGCTTGTTTGCTCGACGGGCGTGGCTCAACAAGTAGGCTCCAAAGCTCGCGCCGCCAGCTCCGGCCGCGACTGCCAGCGGCAAGCCGAGGCTTTGCTTCTCGAGCAGCCCCCCGATCGTCGCCCCAACGAGCATCGCTGCGACAACTGACAGTCGTCGGACTGACGGGCCGATTCTTGACGGCGTCGCGGCCGCGTCGGCGGCCAAGCCGGTCAGGGTCATCGTGAGCACGGTGGTGGTCATGTCGGGCACCGCCAGCTTGCGTACGATCGCGTTACGCACGCCCATCGCCAGCGCGACCAGCGCGATGATCGTGTAGGCGCTGGTCGAGCCGACCTGGACATGTATCGCATAGGCCACGACCGCAGCGAGTGCCAGCAGCACAACCTCGCCAGCCACTCCGATGAAGAGAACACGCTCGTGCTTCTCGGATATGTCGATGCCAAGCCGTCCACCGATGGCCGCACCGAGCAGGAAGGCACCGAGTGAGATCAAGGGGGCGAGGACCGGTAGCCCGCCGGCGTTTGCCAGGCCGAAGCCAAGCAGCACGATGTTGCCGGTCATGTTGGCCGTGAACACGTGGCCGAGGCCGAGATAGCTAGCGGCATCGATCAGGCCAGTGCTGAGCGTGAGCGCCAGCAGCACCGGCGGCAGGGCTCTGTTGTGCGCGGGCGCGGGCTTTGCGGCGTTTGCATCTTCGCCAGCCATCGTTGTGACTTCGACGGCGAAGCCTGGAAACCTCGCAGCAGCGAGCGCGTGAAACCTTGTGGCAAGGTGCATGGAAACCTCGCTGGTGGTCGGGCGCTCGGAGACCAGCGGCGGCGGGGGTGCGTGAAAATGGCAGTTCCGTAAAGGGGGGTGTTAACGGGAACCCCTGTTTTTTGGAACGTCCCCGCCCCTTCCGGAGGGTAGGCTTCCGGCTGCCTAGCTGTGCTTGTGACTACGGGGGTGAGAGCGTGCTTGCGACTACGCGTCCTCGAAGCGCTGCGCCTCGCCCGTCATCTCGCGCCGTAGCCGCTGCACTTGACGAAGTTCGCGTACGTCGTCGTCGAGCAGCGGCTGGATGACCGGCTCGTCGCTGCCGAGCAGCTCCGGCTCCAGGCGATGGCGCACAAGCTCGCCGGCGATCGCGTCGACACGCTGCGCGCCGGCGCCCGGGCGCGAGCTGACGACACGCGCCAAGCGTTGCTCGCGAAACAGTAGTCCCACGCCGTCGTCTGCTGCCCAGCCTCCCGGCAACACGCCCTCGCGCACGCTCTTCAGCCACACAGGCAGCCGTTCTGGCTCACCGTCGGCATGAACAGTGAGCGAGCCTTCCAGTAGTCCGAGTCCCGGCATTGGCTCCGGTGTGCCTCTCGAGCGGGTCACGCCGCCTTCGAACCAGCACATCGCTCCGGCGCTGATCCCGGCCAGCACGGTGCCTTGGCGCCACGCTTGGATGAGCAGCTCGTCGAGCCCGTGCGCGCTCCAGATTGCCAGCAGGTTGCGCATCGAGCCGCCGCCGACATAGACGATGTCCTGTTCGAGCACGATCTCTGCCAAGGGCCGCTCGAGATCGCCGAGCCGGAACAGGGAGACATGGGTTGGCACGCACGCGCGACCGCCGAAGCGCGCGTAGAAAGCGTTGATCTGCGTGGTCGTGTCGCCCGAGGCGGTTGGCAGGAAGAGGACGCGGGGCTCTTTGGCCTGGGTGAGCGTAAGCACGTAGTCGTCGAGCAGCGGGTTGGCGGGCTCCATCGTGAAGCCGCCACCACCCATCGCGAGGATCAGTCGCCGATCTTCCTGGCGCGAGGCGCTCACGCGAGTGCGACTGCCCTGGCGGTGGTCCGGCTGGGTTGCTTGGCCGCGCCGCTCGCCTTGGCACCGCCGCGTTTGGTCGGGCCGCCCCGGTCGCCGAGGTATGAGACCTCGAGCGCCGTCTCTCTCACCTGGCCGGCGCTGCGGCGCACGTGAAAGGCGCCGCCACGCTCGCGCGAGCTGACCACACGGTCCAGCTTGGTTCCCTTGAAGTGAAGCGCCACCCCGTCGTCGGCGGCGTACCCGGCACGCATGCCCTCGCCCACGAGCGCGTGGTACTCGGCTCGGCGCGCCGGCTCGGCGTCGTAGTGCACGCAGTTGGAGTAAGGCAGCAGCCCCAGACCGCCGACACGTCGCGGCGGTCCATGGAAGGCGGAGAGCGCCTCGGCGAACCAGCACAGCGAGCCCGCCGAGGGTCCGCACAACACGATCCCGCGCTGCCAGGCCTCGCGCAGAACCTGATCCAGACCGTGCGCGCGCCATACCCCGAGCATGCTCACCACGTTACCGCCGCCGACGTAGATCAAATCCTGGCCGAGCAGGTGCGAGGCGAGGTCGTCCTCGACCCCACGCCCCCCCTGGTCGCGGCGGAACATCGAGATGTGGCTTGCCTCGCACAGCGCCGAGAAGCGCCGGTAGAAGCGCACCACGTAGTGGTCGGCGTCGCCTGAGGCGGTCGGCAGGAAGCAAACCCGCGGCCGGCGGGCTTTGGTCAGCGCGAGGATGTAGTCGTCCAGCAGCGTGCTGTCTTTCTCCATGGAGAAGCCGCCGCCGCCAAGGGCCACGATCTGCGGGATCCGGGTTCGCATCGCTTGCTCTCGCTTTTGCGCAAACTGCTGGAATGGACTTTCAGTGTCGCTGTAGATGGTTCCCGCGCGTATGGACTTGCGGCCCAAGATCCAGTGGTTGGTTCTCGACAATCATCCAATTGTGGTTGTCAATGCGGCATGCGGCATTGACCCGGGCAGTGCATGCACTGCCCGGCCGGTCGGAACATCGCGCCGCATGCGGCGCGATGCGGGACGTGCATGCACGTCCCGGGAACAGCACATTCAAGCCCTGTAAGCTCGACGGATGCCTTCTTCTATGAACTCGCTGGAACATGTAGACGTGTTGATCGTCGGTGCTGGCCTCTCGGGGATCGGTGCCGCTTGTCATTTGCAAGCCAACTGCCCGGGTAAGAGCTACGCAATCCTGGAGGCGCGCGAGCGCACCGGCGGCACCTGGGATCTCTTCAAATACCCCGGTATCCGCTCGGACTCGGACATGTACACGCTGGGTTACTCCTTCCGGCCGTGGACGCAGGCCAAGTCGATCGCCGATGGCTCTTCGATCCTCGACTACGTGCGCCAGACCGCGACCGACCATGGTGTCGATGAGAAGATCCGCTTCAACCACCGCGTGCTGCGCGCCGAGTGGTCGAGCGAGGACGCGCGCTGGACGGTTGAGGCCGAGCACGGCGAGGGGGAGAGGGTGCGCATCAGCTGCAACTTCCTCTTTCTGTGCAGCGGCTACTACCGCTACGACGAAGGCTATACCCCAGATTTCCGTGGTAGCGAGCAGTTTGCCGGGAAGATCGTGCACCCGCAGCATTGGGATGAGGACATCGACTACGCGGGCAAGCGCGTCGTGGTGATCGGCAGCGGCGCGACGGCGGTGACGCTCGTGCCCTCGATGGCCGAGAGCGCCGCGCATGTGACGATGCTGCAGCGCTCGCCCACCTACATCGTCTCGTTGCCGGCCGAAGACCCCGTCGCCAAGCTACTGCGCCGGTTCCTGCCGGCCAAGGCCTCCTATCCGATCATGCGCTGGAAGAACGTGCTGATGACGATGGCAAGCTTCCAGCTCTCGCGACGCCGCCCGCAGGCGATGAAGGCGCTCCTGCGCAAGGGGCTGGAACGCCAGCTTCCGAGTGGCTATGACATCGACACGCATTTCAAACCCAGCTACGACCCGTGGGACCAGCGCCTGTGTCTGGTGCCAAACGGCGATCTGTTCGAGTCGATCAGCGCGGGTCACGCCTCAGTGGTGACCGACCGCATCGAGACATTTACCGAGACGGGCATCAGACTCGTCTCTGGCGCTGAGCTCGAGGCCGACGTGATCGTCACCGCCACAGGCCTGAATCTCGTCGCATTGGGTGGCATGCAGTTCTCTGTGGACGGTCAAGAGGTGACGCTTGCCGACACGATGAGCTACAAGGGGATGATGCTCAGCGGCGTACCCAACATGGCTTTCTCGGTGGGCTACACCAACGCTTCGTGGACGCTGAAGTGCGATCTCACGTGTGAGTACGTCTGTCGTCTGCTCAATCACATGGATGAGGCAGGTTTGCGCCAGTGCACGCCGCACAACCGCGACCCGCGCGTCTCCGAGCGCCCGTTCATCGATTTTTCCTCGGGCTACGTGTTGCGCTCGATCGACAAGTTCCCCAAGCAGGGTTCCAAGGCGCCGTGGAAGCTTCACCAGAATTACCCGATGGACATCCTCAACCTGCGCTTCGGCTCGGTTGACGACGGGGTGATGGAGTTCTCCAATGCGGGAGGCAAGATCGAGGCCCCGGAGCTGGTCGCTGTCTGAGCCGCACATGGTCGGCGAGCCGCGCATGGTCCTGCGCCCGCTGGCCAAGGGGGACGAGGCCGAGCTGCTGCGCATCCATACGACGCCGGAGGTGGAGCTCTGGTGGGACGTACCAGCGGAGGGCTTCCCTTGGAGCGACGAGCCCGAGTCGACTCGCTTGACGATCGAAGTGGACGGCGCTGTTGCCGGGATGATCCAGTTCTCCGAGGAGCCGACGCCCAAATACAGGCACGCGACGATCGACCTGTTTCTGGATCCCGCGCTGCACGGGCAAGGCTTGGGCACTGAGGCGCTCAGACGCGTCGTGCGTCACTTGATCGATGAGTGTGGCCATCACCGCGTCACGATCGACCCGGGCAAGGACAACGTGGCGGCAATCCGTTCCTATGAAAAGGTCGGCTTCAGGCCGGTGGGAGTGATGCGCAGCTACGAGCGTCGCGTCGGGGCCGAAGAATGGCGCGACGGGCTGTTGATGGAGCTGCTGGCCAAGGACCTGTGAGGCTTCGACTCTCTCGGCGGTTGAAGCCGTCGAGCGCGAGGGTGGGTGGGAGAGATGCTGGCCGGGCTGAGAGCCTGCCGGTGTGAACCGTGGCTCCAGCCCTGACTCAGCCGCAGATGGCCGTTAGGCCAGCTGGACGTTCACTGCCTTCGGTCCCTTGTCGCCGGCCTCGGCGTCATAGGTGACCTTCGCGCCCTCGGCCAGGGAGCGGTAGCCGTCGCCAGCGATCCCTGAGTGATGGACGAACAGGTCCTTGGACTGATCGTCGGGCGTGATGAAGCCAAAGCCCTTGTCGTCGCTGAACCACTTGACGGTTCCTGTAGCCATGTTGCTTTTCCTCCGTGTTTTCGCGTGCTGCGAACGCGGAGATTGCTATGAGCAAAGGCTACGAGCGCTGACACTGCGGTTGTTCGGGATTGATTACCCCGCTTGGATCAAGCCACTATATAGCATCATTACGCGGCCTCCGAAAGCGCCGTCTCGTCCTCGGCACGCTCACCGGCGCTCTCGTGTTGGGCGGCGCTCGCCGGCTGCGGCCGCAATACGACCACGGCCACGGCGATACCGACCAGCACAAGTCCTGTGGCGATCCAGAACGCGAGCTGATAGCCGCCGGTCAGCGCCGCCGCCTGGGACTGTCCCTGGGCGAGCAGCTTGTTCGTGTGCGACGTCGAGAGCGTGGCCAGCACAGCTAGCCCGAGCGCCCCGCCGACCTGGGCGGTCGTATTGACAAGGCCAGAGGCAAGCCCGGCGTCGCTGGGTGTGGCGCCGGACATCGCGACGCCCATCAGCGCCGGGAAGCACACGCCCGCGCCCGTGCCGAGCAGCAGCATCGAGGGAAGCAGCCCGGTGAGGTAGCTGGCGTGCACGGGCGTGATCGCCAGCAGCGCGAGTGCCGCTGCGATCATGGCCAAGCCTGGAGGCAGCAGCGTACGCGCGCCGAAGCGTGTAATCAGCGGCTCTGAGAAGCGAATCGACATCGAGCCCATCGTGATCGTCACCGGCAGGAACGCCAGCCCGATCTGAAGCGCGTCGTAGCCGAGCACCTTGCGCATGTACAGCGCGCCCATGAAGAACATGCCGAACATCCCCGCAACCGAGAACACCTGGATCAGATTCGCGCCGCTGACGTTGCGCGAGCGGAAGATGCGCAGTGGCACGAGCGGGTTGCTTGCTGTGGCCTCGCGTGCGATGAAAGCCGCGAGCAGCGCGAGCGAAAGCGCGCCCAGCGCCAGGGTGCTCCCGGCGCCCCAGCCGTCTTTGGCCGCGGGCGAGACGATCGTGTAGACGCTGAGCATCAAAGCGCTGGTGATCAGCACCGCGCCGGGAATGTCGGCGCCCTCGCCGAAGCCGATCCCTTCGTCTTTGTCGAGCAGGCGTCGGGCGAAGAGAATCGTCGCGATCCCGATCGGCACGTTCACGAAGAAGATCCAGTGCCAGTCGAGCGCTTGCGTGAGCACGCCGCCGGCCAGCAGCCCGACAGATCCGCCAGCGGAGGCGACGAAGGCGTACACGCCGATCGCCTTGGCCTGGTCACGAGGACTGGGGAACATCGTGACGATCATGCCCAAGACGACGGCCGAGGTCATCGCGCCGGCGATCCCCTGCACGAAGCGCGCGCAGACCAGCAACGTCTGTGTCCAAGCCAGGCCGCAGCAGAGGGAGGCCAGCGTGAACAGGCCTACGCCGAGCAGGAAGATGCGGCTGCGCCCCAACAGGTCGCCAAAGCGCCCGGCTAGCAGCAAGAGCCCACCGAAGGCGATCAGGTAGGCGTTGACGACCCAGGCGAGGCTCGAGGTGGAGAAGTGCAGTTCTTCCTGGATCGAGGGCAAAGCAACGTTGACGACGGTCACGTCGAGCACGATCATCAGGACGCCGACACACAGTACGTACAGCGCTATCCAGCGCGAGCGCTCGGCGTGGGCGCTGCTTTGCTCGTCGTGTGTGGGCATAGTCACAAGCTCTCCTTTTGCAGTGTCTCGCCCAGGCTATCGAGCAAGACGCCGGTTCCATGTTCACGCTCGGCCGGTGTGTCATAACCGTCGAGAAAGACTCCCTGCTCGGTGAAGCGCAACTTAGTCGCGGCGCCGACTGCCTCGAACTCGATCGTGGCGAGCGAGACCGAGATGCGCGCCTCGTCCAGATACATGTCATATGCGTAGACGATCCGCTCGTCCTGCACGATGTCCTGGTAGCGACTGTCGAAGCGGTAGACCGAGCCGTTGGGTGTCTCGATTGCGAAACGCTCGTGGCCGCCGACCTCGAAGTCGAGCTCGCGATTCTCGTGCGGAAGGCTCTTGGGTCCGAACCAGCTGGCCTTGGCCGCGGGCTCGGCCCACGCTTTGAAGACGTGTGCTGGTTTCGCCTCGTACGTGCGCTCGATCGTGAAGGTTGCGTGGAGGACCGATCGCTGTTGCGGTGCACTCATGGCTTGCTCCCTTTTTGTGGTTGTTCGGGGTGCTCGGCCAAGTACTCGCCGAGCCGGTCCAGGCGCTGCTCCCAGCTCTTGCGCCGCTGCGCGATCCAATCCTCGGCTCCGCCCAGCGCCTTCGCCTCCACGTGGCAGGTGCGCACGCGCCCGACCTTTTCAGAGCGGACCAGTCCGCTGGCCTCCAGCACGTGCAGATGCTGGACGACGGCCGGCAGCGACATGGCAAGCGGCTCCGCAAGCTCGCTGACCGAGGCCGAGCCGAGTGTCAGACGATCGACCATCGCGCGGCGCGTGGGATCCGCAAGTGCGTGGAATGTAAGGTCGAGCGGGGCAGCTTGTTGGTTAAGCACTCACTTAAGTATTACCACA
>DASYNL010000012.1:0-124577 GCA_036008605.1 Solirubrobacteraceae bacterium
TGCTGGGGGGCAAGAGTCTGCTGGGGGGCAAGAGTCTGCTGGGGGGCAAGAGTCTGCTGGGGGGCAAGAGTCTGCTGGGGGGCAAGAGTCTGCTGGGGGGCAAGAGTCTGCTGGGGGGCTTCACCTTGACGCCGGCACGACGAGCATTCCAAAAACCGCGATGCCCCGCGTGCGCGCGGGGGGCATCGCCGTTTCCGAGGATGCCCCGACGTCGACATCGCCGCAAGCGCGGCGCCCGCGCTGGTGGGGCGAGTTGCTTGTGATCGCGTGGCTCGCGTGGCTGTACGACATGGTCACGAACCTCGCGCCGTTGCGCGAAAAACTGGCGCTCGCACATGCGCGTGACATCCTGAGCTTCGAGCAGTCGCTGCATATCGCGCCCGAACTGGCCCTGAATCGCTGGCTTGTCGCGCATCACGCGCTTGCGACGATCCTCTCCTACTACTACGACAACGCCCACTTCATCGTGACCTTCGGTTTGCTCGGCTGGCTGTGGTGGAAGCGGGCGGACATTTATCGCCCGCTGCGCACCACTCTTGTTCTCATCAACGTGATCGGGCTGATCGTGTTCTGGCGCTATCCGGTTGCGCCGCCGCGAATGCTCGTGGCCGACGGCTTTACAGACGTAGTCGCCTCATCCGGCACGATCGGTTCGTGGCACACGGGCACCCTCGCCTCCGACGCCAACCAGCTCGCCGCGATGCCCTCGCTGCACATCGCCTGGGCCGCCTGGTGCAGCCTGGTTATGTGGCGGATCTCCTCGCGGGTCTGGGTGCGAGTACTCGCGCTCCTTTACCCGTGCGTGACGGCGTTTGCCGTGCTTGCCACCGGCAACCATTATGTGCTGGACCTGATCGGAGGGCTCGCGACCTTCGGGTTGTCGCTTGCCCTGGTGCGCCTGGCGTCCGTGGCGCATGTCACAAAGTTGTTACTAAGTCGCAGAACCGGTAGACTCGCCGCTGCCACCGACGACTTGCTCTGAGGGGAGCAATGAGTCCACCGCCTCGTGGCGCGTGGACCTTCTCATCTGTAGGGTGGCTCACCATCGAATATGCCCGACCGACTAGCGACAATGACCGATGTCACCATCCCCGCGCGCACGAGCGCAGCGTCCCGGAGCGCCGATACGGGCGCGGACGCGAGCACCGACCCGAGCCGCCTGGGCGCGGTGCTGCGCCATCTCGATCTGATCGTAGTGGCGGTCGCGGTGCCCGTCACGCTGGTGCTGGGCGCGCCCGTGGTGGGCGTTGTGGTGAGCGCGGCAGCGTGGTTCTTGCAGTACGCGGTCGCCCAAGTCGGTAAAAGCTGGATCGCCAAGCAGGGATCGAATGCACGCTTCGGTCTCAGTCTCCTTGACGGGTTCGGGCGCATCTGGTTGCTTGCAGGCGCGATCGTGCTCGCCGCCGTCATCGGCGGACGCTCAGACGGCCTGGCTGCCGCACTGATGATCTTCGGCGCCTACTCCATCGCATTCTTCGTGCGCTTGGTCAGCGGACGCCCGCAAGGGGCGCGGCGATGAGCGCGGTAGCGGCCACGGCACCAGCCGGAGCACCGGCGCCCACTGGACCGGCTTCCGGCAAGCAGGGGATGACCCAAGGACGGAAGATCCTTTACTCGGTCCTGGGGGTGTGGCTCGGAGGGATCGTGCTGTTCGTGATCCTGTTCGGTGTCACGGCCCACAAGGCCCCGTCGGTCGCCAACAGCACTTTCTCCCCGACCGACGAGTTCAAGCTCGACACCTGGTTCAAACTTGGCCCGGTCGCATTCAACAAGGGCGTTCTGTATCTGCTGATCACGGTCGGTCTCACCATCGGGGTGATGTTCTACATCTCAAGGCGCTTGCAGCAGCGCCCCGGACGTCTGCAGGTCGCGGTCGAGATGTTCTACAACTTCACCCGCGGCATGTCGAGGGAAAACCTCAACGAAGACATGGAACGCAAGTACTTCCCGCTGATCGCCACGATCTTCGTGTTCATCCTCGTGAGCAACCTGATCGGCTACATCCCGCTGCCGGTCAACTCGGGTGAGACGTTCAGGCTGTTCGGTGTGAACATCCCGTCGTTTCAGATCTACGCGGCCGACACCAATGTCGCGTTTCCGCTGATCCTCTCGCTCGGTGTCTTCGTCATGTTCACCTACGAGGGAGTCAAGTTCCACGGTCCGATCGGATATCTCAAGAGCCTGATGCCCGGCGGCGTCAAAGGGGCGCTAGTGCTCCTGATCTTCCCGATCGAGATCCTCTCCAACTTCCTGCGTCTGATCTCGCTGACCGTGCGGCTGTGGGCGAACCTACTTGCCGGTCACATGCTGATCGCGTTCATGGGCGGCGAGTTGGGCGTGCTCGTCGGCTTGCAGCTCGTGTCCTGGTTCCTGCTGCCGGCAGGGATCGCGATCTTCCTGTTCGAGGCCGTCCTGATCGCCGGTCTACAGGCCTTCATCTTTGCCATCTTGACCGCCATCTACCTCGGCGGAGCGGTCGAGAGTCACTAACAAACAAGGAGCTATTGAGCAATGCAGTTTCTACACCTCTTGAGTGCGATTCACCCGCTGCTGGGTGTCGTCGAACCGATCATCAAGCAGAGCCAGGATGCCGGTCGCGCGATCGCGCTGGGCGTCGGAGCCGGTGGCGGCGCCGCTGGCGCCGGGGCGGGCATTGGAGCTGTGTTCAACGCCTCGATCCAGGCCAAGACGCGCCAGCCCGAGTTGCGCGCCGAGGTCGAGCGTGACCAGTGGCTCGGTTTCGCGCTCACCGAGGCGTGCTTCTTCTACGGCCTTGTCGGCGGCTTCATCGCCTTCTTCCTGTAGGCCGAGATGCACGCTGCAATCCCACTCGCGTCTTCCAGCGGCTCCTTCCTGATCACCCCAAATGTTGGGATCATGATCTGGACGATCGTCGTGTTCGCCATCTCGCTGTACATCCTGCGCAAGACGGTGTTCCCGGTCATCGGCGAAGCCCTGGACAAGCGCGCCAAGATGATCGACGGCGACATCGACGCCGCCGAGCAGACCCGCAAGCAGGCCGACGAGCTACTGGTCGAATACCGCGAGCGCCTCAAGGAGGCACGCGCTCAGTCCGAGGAGATCGTCCAGCGCGCGCGCCAGACGGCCGACACGCACGAGCACGAGTCCCGCGAGCGCGGTCAGGAGATTCTCGCCGAAGCCGCGAAGCGTGCCGAGCGCGACATCGAGGCGGCTACCAAGCGAGCGCTCGACGACATCCGCCGTGAGGTCGCCGACCTCACGATCATGGCCACCGAGAAGGTCACGCGCAAGACGCTCAACGATGCCGACCAGCGTCGTCTGGTCGAGGAGGCGCTGGGCGAGCTCGACTTCTCCGGTCTTTCCTCAGGGTCGCAAAACTGATCGATATGTCCACCTGCTCGCTACTTACCACGACCCCGGCTCCTCGCCGCGCCCTATCAGCCGGGCCGCGGACGAGTGGGACGGAAGGACGTTCCTGATGGAGGAGCTGGCCCAGGTCTATGCACGCTCGCTGTTTCAGGTCGCCCTGGAGAAGGGTCGTATGGACGAGATTCGGGAGCAGGTCGGCCAGTTCGCGGACGCTCTGGACGAGCACCGCGAGCTCGCGGTGTTCTTCTTCTCGCCCTACTTCTCCAGCATCGAGAAGCAGCAGTCGCTTTCGACGCTGCTCGACGGGGCGGACGAGATCCTTGAGAACTTCCTGAAGCTGCTCATCGAAAACCATCGTATGCCCGTGATCTTTCGCATCCGCCAAGAGTACGAGCGGTTGTGGGACGAGGAGAACAAGACCCTGCCGGTGGAGATCACGAGCGCGATCGCCCTCGACGAGGCGACCACCGAGAGCCTCGGCAAGACGATCGGGGAGCGCGCGGGACGCAAGGTCACGTTGGCCGCGCGCGTGGATCCGGACATTCTTGGCGGCATCGTCATCAGGGTCGGTAACTCGATCCTCGATGCCTCTATTCGCAACCGACTGGAGCAGCTGCGCAGGCACGTTGCCCAAGGAGCCTCTTGAACGACATGCAGATCAATCCTGACGAGATCACAAGCATCCTGAAGAGCCGCATCGAGGGACTCGACAGCGGCACAGCCGAGCTGACCGAGGTCGGCACCGTGCTGAGCGTGGCCGACGGCATCGCGCGCCTGCACGGCCTGGAGAACTGCATGTCCTTCGAGATGCTCGAGCTTCCCCATGGCGTCACCGGCCTGGCACTGAACCTCGAGTCCGACAACGTCGGCGCCGTGCTGTTTGGCGAGTGGGAGAAGGTGTCCGAGGGCGACACCGTCAAGCGTACCGGTGCGCTGCTCGAGATCCCTGTCGGCGACGCGCTGCTCGGCCGGATCGTCGATCCGCTCGGTCGTCCGCTCGACGGCAAGGGGGAGGTCGCCACCAGCGAGAAGCGCCCGGCCGAGTTCAAGGCGCCCGGCGTCGTCCAGCGCCAGCCCGTCAAGCAGCCGATGCAGACCGGCCTGAAGGCGATCGACGCGATGATCCCGATCGGCCGCGGCCAGCGAGAGCTCATCATCGGCGACCGTCAGACCGGCAAGACGGCGATCGCGATCGACACGATCATCAACAACAAGGACACCGGTGTGGTGTCGGTGTACGTGGCTATCGGCCAGCGCATGTCGACTGTGGTGGCGCTCGCGCAGACGCTCGAGGAGTACGGGGCGCTCGACAACACGATCATCGTCGCCGCCCCGGCCGACGAGGCCGCTCCGATCAAGTTCATGGCTCCCTATGCCGGCTGCGCGATGGCCGAGCACTTCCTCTACAACGGCAAGCACGCGCTGTGTGTGTACGACGACCTCACAAAGCACGCCTACGCCTATCGTCAGATGTCGCTGCTGCTGCGTCGTCCGCCCGGACGCGAGGCATATCCAGGCGACGTCTTCTACCTGCACTCGCGCCTGCTGGAGCGCGCGGTCAAGCTCAACGACGACCTCGGCGGTGGCTCGCTCACCGCGCTGCCGATCATCGAGACGCAAGCTGGCGACGTCTCCGCCTACATCCCCACGAACGTGATCTCGATCACCGATGGGCAGATATTCCTGGAGTCGAAGCTGTTCAACTCCGGTGTGCGACCCGCCATCAACGTCGGCATCTCGGTCTCGCGCGTCGGCGGCAACGCGCAGATCGGCCCGATGAAGAAGGTCGCCGGACGAATCAAGCTAGAGCTCTCCCAGTACCGCGACCTCGAGGCGTTCGCTCAGTTCGGCTCAGATCTTGACGCTGACACGCAGCGCACGCTCGCCCGCGGCGAACGCTTGGTGGCGACGCTCAACCAGCACGAGCGCGCACCGCTGGCAGTGGAGGACCAGGTCGTGCAGATCTTCGCCGCGACCAATGGCTACCTGGACCGCCTCAACGTCGAGCGTGTGCCCGAGTTCCTGCTCGCGGTAACCGAAAGGCTGCACTCCCAGCACCCTGAGCTGCGGGCGAAGATCAACGGCGGCGACTGGTCGGATGAGACCCAGAAGGAGGTGCGCGACACCGTCGAGGCCTTCGCACGGGACTTCGGCTACGACCTCGACGAGGAGGGCCAGCCTTTGGATGAGGACGCGCCGCTGCGCAAGGATGAGTCCTCCGCCGAGCAGGAGCCCCAGGCGGCCTAGCGCCGGCCAAGGTCAATCGTCATGGCATCTCAACGCGACGTCAAGAACAAGATCGCTTCGGTGAAGAACATCCAGAAGATCACCCGGGCGATGGAGATGGTGGCCGCGGCCCGTCTCAGGCGGGCAGAGCAACGCATTTCCGCTCTGCGTCCGTACGCAGATGCGATCGGACGGATGACGCGTCAGGCCGCGCAAGCAGCCGGCTCGGAGGCCGCGAACCTGCCACTGCTGGCCGAGCACGAGTCTGAAAGCAATGTCGGCCTGTTGCTCGTCACCGGCGATCGCGGCCTTGCGGGCGGCTTCAACTCCCAGATCATCCGTGCCGGTGTGCGCCTGTCCGCCGAGCTGACCGGCGAGGGGCTGAACAGCCTCTGGTATGCGACCGGACGCCGCGGCGTCTCCTCGATCGCCTTCCGCGGGCATGAGCTCAGCGGCAGCTATACGGGCTTCTCCGATCGACCGTCCTATGCCGACGCGCGCACGATCGCCGACGATGTCATCGAGGCTTATGTGGACGGTCGCGTCGATCGTGTCGAGATGCTCTACAACTCCTACGTATCGCCGCTCACCCAGCACGTCACACGTCAGCGGCTGCTCCCGCTCTCCCACCAGGAGATCGCCGGTGATCAAGACGACGCTTCCGCGGGCTCACGAGAGGCATCTGCCCCCTCGAAACCGACACCGGTCGACTACGAGCCGGACCCCGAGAAAATTCTCAGGCGTCTGGTTCCCGACTACATCGAGATATCGATCTACCGGGCGCTCGTGGAGTCGGCGGCCGGCTTCTTCGGCGCTCAGATGACGGCGATGCGCAGCGCATCGGAGAACGCCGGCGAAATCATCACGGAGTACACACTGCAAATGAACCGCGCCCGTCAAGCCGAGATCACTCAGGAGATCATGGAGGTCGTTGCGGGCGCTGAGGGCCTCAGCTAAGAAAATCCGTCCGCCGCGCGCAGCCATCGCGAAACGAACTTGAACAGATAGTCAGGAGATCAGAGAGCTAATGCCACCCAGCACCACCACAGAGCCCACCGCAGCAGCGAACGGAGTCGCCTCGCGCAACCTCGGGCGCATCGAGGAGATCCAGGGCGTCGTGATCGAGGCCGTGTTCCCCGATCGTCTGCCTGAGATCAACCACGCGATCACGGTTGCCCGCCCGGCGGCGGCAGCGGAGGAGGAGGCCGAGGGCATCAGCACGGAGGCCGGCGACGATGTGCTCGTGTGCGAGGTCCAGCAGCACCTCGGCGACGACCGCGTGCGTGCGGTCGCGATGGACACGACCGACGGCCTGGCGCGCGGCGCCGAGGTGATCGACACTGGCGGCCCGATCACGGTGCCGGTCGGAGAGGCGACGCTCGGGCGGATCTTCAACCTGCTGGGCGAACCGATCGACCTCGGTGAGGACCTGCCGAAGGACACGCCGCGTCGTGGCATTCATCAGGACGCCCCGCGCGCGGAGGATCTCACCCCGACCACCGAGATGTTCGAGACGGGCATCAAGGTCATCGACTTGCTCGCGCCTTACGCCAAGGGCGGCAAGGTCGGACTGTTCGGTGGAGCCGGCGTAGGCAAGACGGTGTTGATCCAGGAGCTCATCCACAACCTCGCCAAGGAGCACGGCGGACTGTCGGCGTTCTGCGGCGTGGGCGAGCGCTCGCGCGAGGGCAACGACCTGTGGCTTGAGATGAAGGAGTCGGGCGTGCTCGACAAGACGATGCTCGTGTTCGGGCAGATGAACGAGCCCCCGGGCGCGCGCATGAGGGTCGCTCTCTCCGGTCTGACGATGGCCGAATACTTCCGCGACCAGGGCCAGGACGTGCTGTTGTTCATCGACAACATCTTCCGCTTCGTGCAGGCCGGTTCCGAGGTCTCGGCGCTGCTCGGGCGCATGCCCTCGCAGGTCGGCTACCAGCCGACGCTCGAGACCGAGATGGGCCAGCTGCAGGAGCGCATCACCTCGACGCGCGAGGGCTCTGTGACCTCGGTGCAGGCGATCTACGTGCCCGCTGACGATCTAACCGACCCGGCTCCGGCATCGGTGTTCGCTCACCTGGGCGCCACCACGGTGCTCTCCAGGGCTATCTCCGAGAAGGGCATTTATCCCGCGGTCGATCCGCTGGACTCGACCTCGACGATTCTCAAGGCCGACATCCTCGGCGACGATCACTTCCGCGTCGCCAACCGCGTCAAGGAGATCCTGCAGCGCTACAAGGAGCTACAGGACATCATTGCGATCCTCGGCATCGACGAGCTCTCCGATGAGGACAAGCTGACGGTGCAGCGCGCGCGCAGGATCGAGCGCTTCCTCTCCCAGCCGTTCTTCGTGGCCGAAGAGTTCACAGGTACCCCGGGCGCCTATGTGCCGATCGCGGAGACGATCAGGGGCTTTCAGGAGATCATCGACGGCAAGCACGACGAGGTCCCCGAGAGCGCGTTCTTCCTGAAGGGCACGATCGATGAGGTCGTCGAGGCGGCCAAGAAATAGATCATGGCGCACACAAAGTTCCCAGTCGAAGTGCTCACTCCCGAGGGCGAGGTCTTCTCCGAGGAGGTGGAAATGCTCTCCACTTTCACGACGGTCGGCTCGATCGGCATCCTTGCCAACCACGAGCCGCTGCTGGCTCGCTTGGAGCCGACCGAGCTGCGCTTGTATCGCTCGGAGTCTGAGATCGTCCGCTTCGCGCAGGCCGAGGGCTATCTGCAGTTCGCCGAGAACCGCGCGCTTGTGCTGGTGGAGGAGGCAATCGCCCCGGATGCGCTTGATCGCCCGACGATCGAGACGCAGCTCTCCGATGCTCGCGCGTCTGCAGAACGTGCTGAGGAGGGCTCTGAGGAGCAGGCACGAGCATTGCGCGACATCAAGCGCTACGAGGCGTTTCTCGCTGTATCGGCCTGAGTCAGCTCGCGTCGCGTTCAAGTCTCGTGTCGCGTCCGAATCTAGCGCTTCGTCCAAACCTCGCCTCGCGTCCCTACTTCGCGTGCTCACACAAGCTAGCCTTCGCGACGTCATGAGCAACCGCGGGCGCCGAGGCGCAGCAGCATGAGCGTTGAGCGCGAACCGATCGGGGTGATCGGCACCGGCTACGTGGGGCTTGTCACAGCCGCCGGCTTCGCCGCCTTGGGTAGCGAGGTGTGGTGCGTGGACATCGACGCAGCCAAGGTCGAGCGTCTGCGACGTGGCGAGGTCCCGATCTACGAGCCGGGCCTCGAGCGGTTGCTGGCCGAGCATTCCAAGCGCCTGCACTTCTCTACAGACCTTGGCCAAGCGCTCGAGCACTGTCGCCTGCTGTTCGTAGCCGTGGGCACGCCGCCAACCTACTCGGGCGATGCCGACCTCTCGGCGGTGCATGCCGTGGTCAACGCGATCCCAAGCTCTGATGATCACGCACTGGTCATGAAGTCGACGGTGCCGTGTGGCACGGGCGCTGCGATTCAGCGTGTCCTCGGCGAGCGCGGCAAGGACGGATTGCGCTATGTGTCCTGCCCCGAGTTCCTCAAGGAGGGTTCAGCCGTTGAGGATTTCATGCACCCCGATCGCGTTGTCGTCGGCGACAATGGAGACTGGGCGGGCGACGCGGTCGTAGAGCTCTATGCCCCACTCGGAGCGCCGCTGGTGCGTACCGACATCGCCAGCGCCGAGATGGTCAAGCTTGCCTCCAATGCCTTTCTGGCTACAAAGATCTCCTTTATCAACGAGATCGCAAACGTCTGCGAGGAGACTGGCGCCGACGTGGTCGAGGTCGCTCGTGGCATGGGCTTGGACGAGCGCATCGGGCCGAAGTTCCTGCAAGCCGGCATTGGCTTCGGTGGCAGTTGCTTCCCTAAGGACGTCGACGCGCTCAAGCAGTTGGCCGGCAACTCTGGCTACCACTTCCAGCTGCTGACGGCCGTGATCGAGGTCAATGAGCTGCAGAAGCGCCGCGTGATCGCAAAGCTGCAGAAGCACCTTGGAGGCCTCGTCGGCAAGCGCATCACACTGTTGGGACTGGCGTTCAAGCCGAACACAGATGACATGCGCGAGGCGTCCTCGCTAGTGCTCTCGGCACGACTAAATGCCGACGGCGCGATCGTCAGCGCGTACGATCCGGTCGCGGAGAGCGAGGCGCGCAGCTTGATAAGCGGGCTTCGCTTCGCCGAATCCGCTATGGATGCAGCTACAGATGCCGATGCGGTTGTGCTTGTCACGGAGTGGCCCGAGTTTCTGGAGCTCGACTGGCGCGAGGTCGCGGCCTCGATGGGTGGCAATCTCGTGATCGACGGTCGCAATGCGCTCGACTGCGAGGCTGTGCGCGCCGCGGGCCTCACTTACGAGGGAATAGGTAGGCGCTGATGCAAGCCGTGATCCTGGTCGGCGGCGAGGGTACGCGTCTGCGTCCGCTCACCTCGACCGTGCCCAAGCCGGTCGTTCCACTCGTCGACCGCCCGTTCATCTCGTTCATGCTCGAGTGGTTGCACGCGCACGGGATCGATGACGTGATCATGTCCTGCGGCTTCCTTGCGACAAGCGTGCGCAACGTGCTCGGCGACGGCTCGGCCTACGGGATCAGGCTGCGCTTCGTCGAGGAGCCCGACCCGCGTGGCACTGCCGGCGCGTTGAAGTTCGCCGAGTCGCTGCTCGACGAGCGCTTCCTGATGCTCAACGGAGACGTGCTCACCGACATCGACTTGACCGAGCAGATCGCTCAGCATGAGCGCACCGGTGCAAAGGCAACGCTTGCGCTCGTACCGGTCGAGGACCCGAGCGCCTATGGCCTGGTTCACCTGGAGGATGACCACGCGGTGAGGGAGTTCGTCGAGAAGCCAAGCTCCGACCGCATCGACACCAACCTGATCAGCGCCGGCGCTTACGTGCTCGAGCGCTCGATCCTCGAGCTCGTACCGTCGGGTCGCAACGTCTCAATCGAGCGCGAAGTCTGGCCACGCTTGGTGGGGGAGGGCCTGTACGGCTTCCCTTCGCAGAGCTACTGGTTGGACATTGGAACCCCTGCGCGCTACCTGCAGGGCACGTTCGACATCCTCGAGGGCAACGTTCGTACTGCCGTGCACGAGCGTCTTGGCGACAGCTACCTATCGGTGGCCGAGGGTGCACAAATACTCGGTCGGGCGATTCCACCGGCTGTGATCGAGGCCGGTGTGTCTGTCGCGGAGGGTGCTCACGTTGGCAGCCTCGTTGTGCTCGGCAGCGACGTCAAGATCGGCGCAGGCTCGACTGTCGAGCGCGCGGTGATCCTCGCTGGCAGCGAGATCGGCGAGAACTGCACGCTACGCAATTGCATCGTCGCCGCTGGCTGTCGGATAGGCGACGGCACCCACATCCAAGAGGGCGCCGTGCTGGGCGAGGGAGTCACCGTCGGAGCGGACAACACGATCGCGGGCGGTGCGCGTATCTTCCCCGGTGTGACGCTCCCAGACGGCGCTATCAAGTTCTAGATTGCTCGAGCGCCCTTGCGATGCTGTCTCCTGGGGCACGGTGAGCCCTGCACGTGAGGTAGGGGTGTGTCGGGACAAGGGGGTGTGTCGGGACAAGGGGGTGTGTCGGAGCAAGCGCGAGGTGTCGGGTCCACCGCTACAGGTATCCTGGCGCGAGCCTCACGGCTATCCCCCAACAGGAGACGAGTAAATGAGCCAAGGCGGCGGCGCTGCCACCCCGACCACCGACGTGCTCTCGCGCGAGACGATCGCTCGTGTGGACGCTTCCAGCCAACTGGAGGACATACTGGCCCTGCCTGAGCACCTGCGCGACGCGCTGTGGCGGGTGGAGTCGGCGATCATGGCCGAGTGGGACACCCCCGCTGGTCTCGTTGTGGCGGGTATGGGAGGCTCGGCGATCGGTGGCGCGTTGGCGCGAGCCGCGCTTGGCGACCACGCTTCGCGCCCGATCTTCGTGACACGCGCATATGGGCTTCCGCCGTGGACGACACCGGAGACGACCGTGTTGTGCGCGAGCTATTCGGGCAACACCGAGGAGACGCTTGCCTGCTACGAGTCCGCTGGGGCACTTGGCGCCCAACGCGTGGTGGTCACGACCGGCGGGCGTCTTGGTGAGATGGCGCGGGCCGACGGTGTGCCAGTGATCCCCCTCCCAGGGGGCTTCCAGCCCAGGGCAGCCGTGGCCTACATGACCGTTGCTGCGCTGGAGGTGGCAGCCCTGTGCGGCGCCGGACCGCGACTCACCTCAGAGATCGACGTCGCCGCCTCCCACACAGAGCAGCTTGTCGCTGAGTGGGGTCCTGATGCGCCTGAGGACTCGCTGGCCAAGCAGACAGCACGAGGCCTGCTCGGCACTGCCCCAGTGATCGCTGGCGCAGGGCTTACGGTCCCGATCGCCTACCGCTGGAAGACCCAGATCAACGAGAACTCCAAGCAGCCGGCCTTCGCTCATGAGCTACCCGAGCTCGATCACAACGAGCTCGAGGGCTGGGAGGGGGCCTTGGACGTCGGCCGCTTCTCGGCCGTGTTCCTCGACGACTCCGACGCGCACCCCCGCGTGAAGGAGCGTATGGACTTGACCGAGAAGCTGATTGCCGGCAATGCTTCGGCCAGCTTCCGTCTGGAGACGCGCGGTCAGACGACGATAGAGCGGGTCATCTCGCTGGTGTTGCTCGGTGATCTAGTCTCGATCTACCTGGCTGCTTTGCGCGGCGTCGACCCGGGTCCGGTCAAGCTGATCGAGCAGCTCAAGGCCGATCTCGTCCGTTGAGACGACTGTGGGCGCGGCGCGGTGCTGCGTTCTACCGATCGAAGATCGATGGGATCTCCGATCGGCCAGCACATGTGCAGAGCACACTTCGCGGGTGGGTGGGTCCCCAATCTATTGTCCCGCTTGGCCCACAGCTATCTCAACCTTGACATAAGCGTGATAAGGTCTGCTCGATGCAGACTGCTGTAGATGCCTTGACTATCAACGAGGCAGCCGAGACGACTGGGTGGTCGGCGCGAATGTTGCGCTATATCGAGAGCATCGGGCTTGTTGAACCTGCTCGCTCAGGCTCCGGCTATAGGCTTTACGGGCCGGCTGAGCTACAGCGCCTGAGCACGCTGCGCGAGTTGCTGGAGATGTGGGAGCTGGACCTCGGAGAGGTCGGCTTCGCATTGAGATTGCGCCGCGATCCAGCGCTGCTCGAGGCGATCGACTTGTGGTTGGCGGCCGAGCCGGCCCGTCCCGAGCATGTCAGTGCCGCCGACTGGCTGCACTTCGAGCAAGAGAAGCACCAGCGACTGTTGGCGGCCGCCAAGCCGCCTGTTCCCGCGGCCAAGCAAACCCCGGAGACCGATCCGGACCCATCCGCCACCGTCAAGCCACATACGACCATGGAGATCGCATGACCCCCACCGCCACGCTCACCGACATTGACTTCAAGGTCGCCGACCTCTCGCTCGCCGAGTTCGGACGCAAGGAGATCACGCTTGCCGAGCACGAGATGCCCGGCTTGATGTCGGTGCGGCGCGAGTACGCCGAAGCGCAGCCGCTCGCCGGTGCGCGCATCACCGGCTCGCTGCATATGACGATCCAGACCGCTGTCCTGATCGAGACGCTTACCTCGCTTGGGGCTGAGGTGCGCTGGTGCAGCTGCAACATCTTCTCCACCCAGGATCACGCCGCGGCAGCTATCGCCGTTGGACCTGACGGCACGCCCGAGGACCCGCGCGGGGTGCCTGTGTTCGCGTGGAAGGGCGAGACGCTCGAGGAGTATTGGTGGTGCACCGATCGCGCGTTGCGCTGGCCGGGCGAGGACGGAACGCCGGGCGTCTCAGGCCCCAACATGATCCTCGACGATGGTGGTGACGCCACTTTGTTCGTGCACAAGGGCACCGAGTACGAGGCCACCGGCGCCGTACCAGATCCGGCTTCGGCCGAGTCCGAGGAGTTCCAGGTCGTGCTCTCGCTGCTCACGCGCTCGCTGGAGGAAGACCCGCAGCGCTGGACGAAGATCGGGCAGGGCATCAAGGGCGTCACCGAGGAGACCACCACCGGCGTGCATCGCCTCTACCAGATGGTTGAGAGCGGCGAGTTGCTGTTCCCGGCGATCAACGTCAACGACTCGGTCACCAAGTCGAAGTTCGACAACCTCTACGGTTGCCGGCACTCGCTGATCGACGGCATCAACCGCGCCACCGATGTGATGATCGGTGGCAAGGTCGCCGTTGTGTGCGGCTTCGGCGATGTGGGCAAGGGCTGTGCCGAATCGCTGCGCGGGCAGGGCGCGCGCGTGATCGTCACCGAGATCGACCCGATCTGCGCGCTACAGGCGGCGATGCAGGGCTATGAGGTCAAGACGCTCGAGGATGTTCTGGAGACGGGCGACATCTTCATCACGACGACCGGCAACAAGGACATCATCACCGCGGCCCACATGGCGCGCATGAAGCATCAGGCGATCGTCGGCAACATCGGCCACTTCGACAACGAGATCGACATCGCCGGTCTGGCCAAGACTCCGGGGATCGAGCGCATCAACATCAAGCCACAGGTCGACGAGTGGGTCTTCCCAGACGGCCACGCGATCATCATGCTCTCTGAGGGGCGGCTATTGAACCTGGGCAACGCCACCGGCCATCCGAGTTTCGTGATGAGCAACTCGTTCACCAACCAGACGATCGCCCAGATCGAGCTTTACTCTAAGAACGACGAGTACGAGAAGCGCGTGTACGTGCTGCCCAAGCACCTCGACGAGAAGGTCGCGCGCCTGCACCTAGACGCGCTCGGCGTGAAATTGACAAAGCTGAGCGAGGAGCAGGCGGCCTACATCGGCGTGCCGGTCGGTGGCCCATATAAGGCCGATCACTATCGCTACTAGGTCCAAGCGCTCGCGCGGACTATCGCGTGCACGTCGAACAAGGAGATCGAGCGGCGCCTGACGCGCGGGGTTCGGGATGAGCGCACGTCGACCCCCCCCGAGTGGCGTCGATCTGACCCCGAGTCACGCCGACGTTGAGAACGGTCAAGCGCGCATCGACTGGGCTGACTCGCAGATGCCGGTGCTCGCGCAGGTTGGTGAGCGACTGCGTCGCGAGCAGCCGCTCGCCGGCGTGAGCGTCGCCGCATGTCTGCACGTGACCGCTGAGACCGCCAATCTCGTGCGTGCCTTGATCGCCGGTGGGGCGCAGGTGGGTTTGTGCGCGGCCAATCCGCTCACTACGCAGGATGACGTGGCGCTGGCGCTCACCGAGCGCCATGGCGCTACCGTCCTCGCCGTGCGCGGCGAAAGCGCTACGAGTTATGCAGAACACGTACAAACACTCGTTGATAGCTCTCCTCATGTCACGATCGACGACGGCGCGGACCTCATCGGCGCGATTCACGAGCGCACTCCGGCACACGCAGTGCAGATGCTGGGCGGAACCGAGGAGACCACCGCCGGGCTTTTGCGCGTGAGGGCGCTCGCCGAGCAGGGCACGCTCGCCTGCCCTGTGCTTGCAGTCAACGAGTCGCGTACCGAGCGTGCTTTCAACGATCGTTTCGGCACCGGTCAGTCCACGATCGACGGCATCCTGCGTGCCACCAACCTGCTGCTAGCCGGGCGCACCGTTGTCGTTCTCGGTTATGGCTGGACAGGGCGGGGGGTAGCGCTACGTGCTCGCGGCGCAGGCGCATCGGTTGTGGTTTGCGAGGTCGATCCGCTACGCGCGCTGGAGGCTCGCATGGAGGGCTATGAGGTCATGGGTGCGCTTGCGGCGGCCGAGCGTGGAGACGTGTTCGTGACTGTCACAGGCGGGCGCGATGTGCTGCGCGCTGAGCACTTCGAACGCATGAAGGACGGGGCGCTGTTGGCCAACGCCGGACACTTCGACGTCGAGATAAAGCTCGAAGATCTGCGCGCGCTTGCCGTCGGTGGACGGCGCGAGGCGCTGCCGCTTGTGGAGGAGCACACGTTCGCAGACGGTCGTCGTCTGAATCTTCTAGCCCAAGGTCGCGTCGTGAACCTGGCGGCGGGAGAGGGACACCCGGCGGCGGTCATGGACATGTCTTTCGCAGGTCAAGCCCTATGCGTCGAGTATCTCGTCGAGAATGCGGGCAGTCTGCCCGTCGAGGTGCTGGCGGTGCCAGATCGGATCGACGAGGAGGTCGCGCGCCTGAAGCTCGAATCGCTCGGCGTACAGATCGACGAGCTGCGCGAGGATCAGCGCATATATCGAAGCTCTTGGGAACACGGCGCATAGGCACTCTCATTTCCGTTTCCTATAGGTTGCCCTGCCAATGAGAGCGATGGTCCTCGCCGCGGGTCTTGGGACCCGTTTGCGTCCCCTTACGAACGAGATCACCAAGCCTATGGTGCCGGTCCTTGACCGCCCGGTGATGGCGCACATCCTCGACCTGCTCGAACATCACGGCTTCGAGGATGTGATAGCCAACCTGCATTACTTCCCAGAGTCGATCAAGCAGTACTTCGGCGAGCGCCTGAGCTATCGCTTCGAGCCGGAGCTGCTTGGCACCGCCGGAGGGGTGCGTGGATGTGCTGACTTCTTCGGTGGCGATCCGTTCGTCGTGATCTCGGGCGACGCACTTACAGACATCGACCTGAGTGCCTTCGCGGCGCGGCACCACGAGACCGGCGGGATTGCGACGCTTGCCGTCAAGAAGGTCTCGGACACGCGCGAGTATGGCGTCGTCTTGCACGACCGCGAGGGGCGCATCACCGGCTTTCAGGAGAAGCCGAGTCCCGAGGAGGCGCTCTCGGACCTCGGCAACTGCGGTATCTACATTTTCAGCCCGGAGATCTTCGACTACTTCCCCGATCGTCCTTTCGTGGACTGGGCCCAAGATGTGTTTCCGACCCTGCTCGAGAACGACATCCCCTTCCATATCCATGAGGTGCGCGAGTACTGGAACGACGTCGGCTCGCTGGCGGAGCTGCGCCAAGGCACCTTCGATGCGCTGTGCGGTGAGCTGCGCCTGCAGGTCGAGGGTCGCGAGGTTGCCCCGGGCTTGATCGTCGCGGGGGAGAGCATCGTGCCGCGCAGCGCCGAGATCGAGGGTTCCGTCTGGATCGGCAGCGACGTGGACCTGGGCGAGAACGTGCGCTTGACGGGGCCGCTTGTGTTGGGCGACGGCGCGCGTGTTGGCGGGGGAGCTCAGCTGCGCGACAGCATCCTGCTTCCCGGAACCGAGATAGCCCCAGGTGCGATCCTGATCGGCGCGATCGCCGGGCACGCGGGGATCCTCGAGAGCTTGCGTCCCAGATAAGTACTGGGACCCCCGCATGCGAGTCCCTTGAGAGCAGCCCTCCGACTCAGATCCGGATTGTACGCCTCGAACATCCGTGCAAAACCGGCACATAGGAGCGCTCAGGAGGGGTACGATGGGTTCACATCGTCTCCGAGTGAAGGGAGTCCCTGATGCAGATAGACATCAAGGGCCGCAATGTCCCGGTCACCGACGACATGCGCGAGCATCTGGAACGCCGGCTGGAGAAGATCTCCCGTCAGGTCTCCGAGTTCGCCCGCTTGGAGTTCGAGATATTCAGGGAGCCAAACCCGCGCGTTGCCGACAGCGACGTGGCTGAGGCGACGCTCTACCTCAAGGGCATCACACTGAGGGCGCGCGACTCCTCGCCGCAGATGCTGCATTCGCTGAACCTGGTCGTCGACGAGCTGGCGCGTCAGGTCAAGCGTCACCGCGACAAGCGCCGCCATCGCCGCGAGGCGCATGCGGCGGCTGCGGCAACGCCGGTGCGGCCCTCGTCCGCGGTCGAATAGTCGTACCCGTCGATCGGCGAGCGCCTGCGACGCACTTGCGTCGGAGGCGAACCGGGCTTTGCGCCAATCGATGGCGAGCATCGGCGGCGTAGTCGGTACCCTGAGCGCATGTCGCTTTTGGATCGCGCGCTGAACATCGGCGAGGGCAAGAAGTTCAAGGTCTACGAGAAGCGCGTTGCGCTGATTGGTGCCTACGAGCCCGAGCTGGAAGAGGAGACGGACGACGAGCTGCGCGAGCGTATGAACGAGTTGCGCGAGCGTGCGCGCCAAGGCGAGTCGCTCGACGTGCTGCAGCCAGAGTGCTTTGCGATTGTGCGCGAGGCTGGCAAGCGCACGATGGGGATGCGTCACTTCGACGTGCAGCTGATCGGCGCTATGGCGCTGCACGAGGGGTGCATCTCCGAGATGAAGACCGGCGAGGGCAAGACGCTGACGGCGACGCTCGCGGTCGTGCTCAACTCACTGGCCCCGCGAGAGGGCGCCACTGGCTCTGAGACGATCGAACGCAAGGGTGTACACGTGGTGACCGTCAACGACTACCTGGCCCGCCGCGACGCCGCCTGGATGAGTCCGATTTACAACGCGCTCGACGTCAGCGTCGGGGTGCTGCAAAACCAGCAGCCCTACGAGGAGAAGCAACTCGCCTACGCGTGCGATGTCGTCTACGGCACCAACTCGGAGTTCGGCTTTGACTACCTGCGCGACAACATGGCCAAGGACCTCTCTGAGAAGGTGCAGCGCGGCCATCCATTCGCGGTTGTGGACGAGGTCGACAACATCCTGATCGACGAGGCGCGCACGCCGCTGATCATCTCTGGCGCGCCTGAACAGGCGGCAGACTTCTATGTCAAGTTCGCCCGTCTAGCCCCGCGTATGATCGCCGGCAAGACTCCCGAAGGCATGGACCCACGCACCAAGAAGGGGTTCGTGGCGGACTTCGACTACGAGATCGAGGAGAAGCAAAAGACCGTTGCCATCACAGAGCTAGGGGTCTCCAAGGCCGAGCGCTTCCTCGGCATCGACCATCTCTACAAGGCCGAGAACGGCCATCTCGTCAACCATCTGATCCAGGCGCTGCGAGCCGAGTCGTTGTACAAACGCGATGTCGACTACGCCGTCATCGACGGCGAGGTCAAGATCATCGACGAGTTCACCGGCCGCATCCTCGACGGCAGGCGCTGGTCGGAGGGTCTGCACCAGGCGGTCGAGGCCAAGGAGGGCGTGAAGGTCCAAGAGGAGAACCAGACGCTCGCCTCGATCACCTATCAGAACTACTTCCGCCTCTACGACAAGCTTTCAGGCATGACTGGAACAGCCCTGACCGAGGCCACCGAGTTCATGAAGATCTACGAGTTGCCGGTGATCCAGATCCCGACAAACATGCCAATGGTCCGCGACGACCGCAACGATCAGGTCTATAAGACTAAGGAGGGCAAGTGGGAGGCGGTCGTCAAAGAGATCGCCGCACGCCACGAGAACGGTCAGCCGGTGTTGGTTGGCACGATCTCAGTCGAGGTCTCAGAACTGCTCGGTGACCGCCTGAAGAAGCGCGGGATCACCCATACCGTGCTCAACGCCAAGCCCGAGCACGCGGCTCGCGAGGCGGAGATCGTGGCCGAGGCGGGACAGCCTGGCGCCGTCACGATCGCAACGAACATGGCCGGTCGTGGTGTGGACATCAAGCTCGGAGGCAATGCCGAGCACCTGGCGGGTCGCGAGCTTGCCAAGCTGAAGATCGATCCCGAGGACCCGTCTTACGCGCAGCGCCTGAAGGATCTGTTGCCTGAGATAGAGCAGCAAGTGCAGGTCAACCGTGAACGCGTGATGGCGGCTGGGGGCATGTTCATCTGCGGCACCGAGCGCCACGAGTCGCGACGCATCGACAACCAGCTGCGCGGGCGTGCGGGCCGTCAAGGCGATCCAGGAGAGAGCCGCTTCTTTCTCTCGGCCGAGGACGATCTCGTGCGCCTGTTCGCGGGCGATCGCATCTACAAGATCCTCGATCGTCTCGGTGGGGTGGACGAGGAAGGCAACGAGGAGCCGATTGAGGCGGGCATGCTCTCCAAGCAGATCGAGAAGGCTCAAAAGAAGGTCGAGGAACAGAACTTCCTGATCAGAAAGCGCGTGCTCGAGTACGACGACGTGATGAACGAGCAGCGACGCATCATCTACGCCTACCGCGACGAGGTGCTCGAAGGCAAGGAGATGGGCGAGGAGGCGCGCGAACAGGTGGTCAAGACGATCGAGCGCACGGTCGAGCAGTACACGCCGAGCGACTACATGGAGGACTGGGACCTCGATGGCATGTTCACCGGGCTCGGGCAGTTCTTCCCGGTTGAGCTCGGCGAGGACGATCTCGACCCGGAGACGATCGACAGCGGCTACCTGACCGAGGAGATCGCCCAGACCGCGCTCAAGCAGTACGAGGCGCGCGAGCAGGAGCTGGGCAATGAGCTGATGGGCGCGCTCGAGCGCTTCTTGATCCTGCAGATCATCGACGAACGCTGGCGCGAGCACCTGTATGACATGGACTACCTGCGTGAGGGCATACACCTGCGCGGCTTCGCCCAGATCGACCCGCTGGTGGCCTACAAGAACGAGGCGTTCACTCTCTTTGGCGACCTGATGAACAGCGTATGGGTCGACTTCACGCGCATGATCTTCAATGTGCAGGTCAGCGTCGACGGCCAGAACGGCGCGGGAGGGGGAGCGCCTGCCCCAGCATTTGCTGCCTCAGGCAACTCAACGCGCGCAGGGCGCGTCTCCTACTCGGGTGGATCGAGCGCAATGGGAGCCGGGGCTATCGCCGCCGCAGCTGCCGCGGCAGGTCCTGGCGCTGCGGCCTATGAGGGCGAAGGCGAACCGGTCGAGGCGCTCCCGGTAGTGGAGCAACGCGTCATAGACTCAGAGCACGAACTCGGCCGCAACGACCCGTGCTGGTGCGGCAGCGGCAAGAAGTTCAAGCGCTGTCACGGAGCGTAGGGACGAGCGTAGACGCGGCGCTGGCCGATCGACGATCCCGCCGTGTGCCCCGAATGGGGTATTGATCGTCGATCGGTTGCGTCTTCGCTCGCTTATGTGCAGAAGCACACTGCGCTCGCTGCATCCTTTACCGATGGAGATCTGATGCGATCTCCCATCGGCCAGCATGGTCTACGCTCGTCCTAATGTTGGGCGGCGCGACGGGCGATGAACTCCTCGGTTGCTTGTGTGCCGATGAAAGGGGTTAGCAGGGTACGCGCTAGCTCGGGGATGATCGTCGAGACTGTTTCCGCTGAGTTCTGACTGATGTACAGGTAGAGCACTTCGAAGAAACGCTGAGTCACGGGCTCGTCAAGGCTTCCGGCCGCCGCCGGGTCGAGCAGGTCATAGCCCGGTTGCAAGAAGATCATGAATGCCTCCATCAGTGACTTCACCAGCTCGTAGGCTGGGGGTCCGATGGAGAGCAGCTCGACGATCCCAGTGCGAGCGAATGCAGGCTCGTTTTTTGCCCATTCGGCATAGGCGTACATGCCGTCCCAAACGGCGTCGGGCCAGCTCGGCGAGTTGCGATACACCTCCTGGCCGAAGCCCATCACGCGATCGACACCTGCTTCGACACCGGAGAAGACCGCTTCCTCCTTACTGGCGAAGTGCTCATGAAAGGAGCGTGCGGAGATGTTCGCCTCGGCACAGATATCTCGAATACTGGTTTGGTGGTAGCCCTTGGCGGCGACCACACGCACGGCGGCTAGCTGAATCTGCTCGTGCGTGTTATGCACGATGAAGCGTCGGGGAGCCTCGCGGAGGCTGGCAGCGTGACGGATGACAGCTATGACGACAGCGTACACGAGTACGGCTATCTTGCAAACCGGATTGACAGTTGGAGTGTGACTCAAATATTTGCGGCCCGACTGGCGGCTTGCTTTCTGCTCAAGCGCCCAAGCGCTGATCGCTCATCTTCTCCTGACAGGGCTATGCCCGGTGCTGCTGATAGCGTTGGCTCTGATGGCAACAGCACCACCCAGCGAGTCGACGCCGCAACGCCTTGCGGCCATCCGCGAGCAGCTCACACTGCTAGCGGACTATCTTTGACCCAGCTCAACTGAGCGAGCGCGTAGAGGCGCTCGAAGCGCAGATGCAAACGCCCGCTTTCTGGGACGACGCCGAGGCGGCAGCCAAGGTCTCGGCTGCGCATGCCAAGGCAAACAGGCGCCTACAGACATTCACGGAGTTGCAGGCCGACGTCGACGATCTCGACGGCCTAGTGGAGATGGCCGAGGAGGAGCCTGAGCTCGAGCAGGATGTCCAAGAGCATCTAGCCTCGGTAGAGCAGCGCTTGGCTGAACTTGAGGAGCAGCGCCTGTTCTCGGGCTCTTATGACGCGGGTGACGCCCTCGTCAGCGTCAACGCGGGCGCTGGCGGCACCGACGCGCAGGATTGGGCCGAGATGGTGTTGCGCATGATGATGCGCTGGGCCGAGCGACGCGGCTTCAAGGCCGAGCTGCTGGAGGTGAGCCCTGGGGAGGAAGCCGGCATCAAGTCGGCCACCTTCAAGGTCTCAGGGGAAAACGCCTACGGTCTGTTCGGCGCCGAGCGGGGCGTGCACCGACTAGTACGCCTCTCACCGTTCGACTCCGCTCACCGCCGCCAGACAAGCTTCGCGGGCGTTGAGGTTGCGCCGGTAGTCGAGGACAGCGGCGAGGTCGAAATCGACGAGGATGACCTGCAGGTTGATACCTATCGTGCTTCGGGCGCAGGCGGCCAGCATGTCAACAAGACCGACTCTGCCGTGCGCATCACCCATCGACCTTCGGGGATCGTGGTGCAATGCCAGAACGAGCGCTCGCAAACCTCCAACCGCGCCACCGCGATGGCGATGCTGCGCTCCAAGCTCGTGGAGAAGCAGGAGCGCGAACGCCAAGAAGAGATTGCACGCGAGAAGGGCGAGGCACAGGATGTCAACTTCGGTTCGCAGATCCGCTCCTACGTGTTGCACCCTTATTCGATGGCCAAGGACCATCGCACTGACCATGAGATGGGCGACGTGCAGCGCGTGCTCGACGGGGATTTGGATGGATTTGTGCGTGCTTACTTGCTCAAGTCGGCCTCGTCCATGCAGTGAGCGGCGACGAGCTGACCGAGCTGGTAGGGCGTGCTTTGGCCGAGGACGTCGGCGCTGGTGACGTCACGACAACTGCGACTGTTGCGGCGGATGCGCACGCGCGAGGACTGATAACGCAGAAGGCGCCTGGCACGATTTTCGGCTTGGACGTGGCCGAGGCATGCTTTGCACTGCTCGATCCCGACGTGCGCTTCGAGCGCCTGGTGGGTGAGGGCAGCTGGCGAGAGCAGGATGGGCCGGTTCTCTCGATCGAAGGCACAGCCGGTGCGCTGTTGACAGGCGAGCGCACGGCGCTCAACTTCCTCGGACGCCTGTCCGGGATCGCGACGCTGACAGCACGCTTCGTGCGCGAGGTAGAGGGGACCGGAACGATCGTGCTGGACACGCGCAAGACGACTCCAGGACTGAGGCGGCTCGAGAAGGCGGCGGTCGCCGCCGGTGGCGCCACCAACCATCGCGTCGGGCTGTTCGACGCAATCTTGATCAAGGAGAACCACATCGCGGCTGCCGGCGGGATCGGCCACGCGGTCGCCCGCGTGCGCGAGGCGGCCCCGGATCTGGCGGCCACGCTGGAGGTCGAGGTGCGCGATCCCGGCGAGATCGACCAGGCCCTCGCTGCCGGAGCCCCGCGTCTGCTGCTCGACAACATGAGCGTCGATGAGCTGCGGTCCGCCGTCGCTCGGGTGGGCGGGCGCGCCAAGCTGGAGGCAAGCGGCAACGTGACGCTCGAGAGCATCCGGGAGCGCGCCCTGACCGGGGTAGACTTCATATCGGTAGGCGCGCTCACCCACTCCGCGCCGGCCCTCGACCTGTCCCTGATCCTGGAGGTGACGAGATGAAGACGTTGCCGATGATCCCTACCCAAGGGGCGCTCCCTGACCTGGGGGCGGAGGAGATCGCCGAGCTGCACGCCGAAGTCCGCGCGCTGGCAGCCGAGCGCAACGCGACGATCCTCGCGCACAACTACCAGGTGCCCGAGGTGCAGGACGTCGCTGACTACGTCGGCGATTCGCTTGGGCTCTCACGCCAGGCGGCGGCCTCCGACGCCGAGACGATCGTCTTCTGCGGCGTGCACTTCATGGCCGAGACCGCTTCGATCCTGTGTCCGGAGAAGACGGTTCTGATCCCTGATCTGGACGCGGGCTGCTCGCTGGCGGCTTCGATCGACGCCGAGCAATTGGCTGAGTGGAGAGCTACATATCCAGAGGGCGTGGTCGTCATGTATGTGAACACCACCGCCGAGGTCAAGGCGCTGACCGACTACTGTTGCACCTCGGCCAATGCGGTCGACGTCGTACGCCACATCTATGAGACGCACGGTCCGGACACCGAGATCCTGTTCGGGCCGGACATGTGGCTAGGTGCCTATGTAGAGAAGGAGTTGGGCAAGCGCATGCACGTATGGGACGGGGAGTGTCACGTGCACGCCGGCATCCGCCCATCGGACATCGAGGCAACGCGCGCCGCGCACCCAGATGCTGACTTCCTGATCCACCCAGAGTGTGGCTGCACGACCTCGATCATGGAGTACGTCGCCGCGGGCGATGTCGCGGCCGAGGGCGTGCACATGCTCTCCACGGGCGGGATGCTTCGCTACGCGGGTGAGCTGGAGAAGGTCGCGGGTAGCCGGTCTGACGGGGATGCGGGCGGCCGGTCCGATAGGCAGGCGAGCCGATCGGGATCGCGCCGCGAGGCGGTCGTGGCGACCGAGACGGGCATGCTCTATCCGCTTGAAATGGCTGCCCCTGACGTGAAGTTCATCCCGGCCAATGCCGAGGCGAGCTGCGTGTACATGAAGATGATCACGCTTGAGAAGCTGAGAGACGCGCTGCGTGAGATGAAGTTCGAGGTGCGCGTGGAGCCGGAGATAGCCAAGCGGGCGCGGGTTCCGATCGACCGTATGGTCGCGCTGGGTTAAAAGTCGCCGGCCTCGTGTGGGCCGACGCAGGCCACAGCGAGATTCTCGGCCACGTCCGCCGCGACCTCGCGTACCTCGTCAAAAGTGACGGCGTCGAGCGCTGAGATCGCCGCGTCGGGATCGATGTCCTCGCCGTAGACGATCTTCTGACTCGCGCCATAGCGAGCAACGGCATTTGTGTTCTCGAAGGCAAGCACCAGCCGCCCGGCCGAGTAGGCGCGAGCGCGCTGCACCTCCTCCTCGGTCGGCCCGTCCGAGCGCAGCTCGTCGACGATCTCGCGCATGCGCGTATAGGCCTCGATGCACTTTTCCGAGTCGAGCCCTGAGCCAAGCTGCAAGATCGGCACGTCCGCGTAGGCGTGAGCGACTGCGTACACCGAGTAGCAGAGCCCGCGCTTCTCGCGAATCTCCTCGAACAGACGCGAGCCCATCGAGCCACCGAGCAGCGTCGAGTAGATCGACAGCGCAGCCCGCTGTTTGACGTTGCCAACGTCGATCTGTGGCCGGTAGATCATGCGCAAGTGCGATTGGTTGGTGTCGCGCTGCTCCACCAAGGTCTCGGGGGAGAACTTCGGAGCCGGCGAGTACGGCTCGGGCGCCTGCAGGGTTGGAAAACGGCCGAACAGACTGGCGAGCTGATCTGGCCCGGGAACGAACGCAGTATTCCCAACCAAAAAAGCGCCACCGGAAGCCCCAGCCCAGCGGCGCTCGCGGAAGCTGACGATTCCCTCGCGCGTGAAGCTGCGCAAGTTCTCCTCGGGGCCGAGCACGGTACGCCCAAGCGGATGGTCGCCGAAGGCGGCTTTGTCGATCAGGTACTCGGCTACGGTCGAAGGTTGGTCGTAAGCACGATTGATCTCTTGGATCACAACGCCGCGCTCGCGGTCGAGCTCCTCCGCGTCGAGCTTCGGGCGCGCCACGAAGTCGCTGAGCAGGTCGATCGCCTCGGGCGCCGACTCCGCGCGCACGGTGATGTGGAAGGCGACGAGGTCGTGGCTGGTGTAGGCGTTCAGCATCCCGCCGAGCCGCTCAGCCGTCTCGTTCACCTCCTTGTAAGTGGCGTACTTCTCGCCGCCCTTGAACACCAGGTGCTCGAGGAAGTGGGCCATCCCGTTCTCGCAGGCGCGCTCGGTGCGAGCGCCTGCATCGAAGGCGACAAGCACGGTGAGCGCACGTGTTCCGGGCAGGCTCACGTTGTACACGGGTAGGCCGTTCCCGGCCAATGCAGTTGTAGAGATGTCGGTCATGCGCACGCCACGATAGGCGATCGGCGTGTCGCGCTCGGCGTGTTGGTGCAAACCCCTCTTCGTGGTTCGTGCATTGCGTCGTGCAAAAGGCTTTGCATGCAGGGAAAAGTGCGACCTTGAGCAGGGCAGATCGCTACTGTGCCCCGCCATGGCAGACCTTGAGAAAAGCACTCGTCCTGCGCGCACAATCCCGCGTCGTGCGCTCGCGCGGCACATGAACCCGAGCCGCGCTCGGGTCGTTGCCAGCCTACGGCCACCTGTTGTGGCTTCATCTCAAAGCAACGTTTCGAGCAAACCACCAGTGAGCACGCCAGGAGCGAACACCGTCGTTGATTTCCGTGCTGTCACCAAGCGCTATGACTCGGGCGATATGGGCCTGGAGCGGGCAACTTTCGCGATCGACCGCCAGGAGTTCGTCTTCCTGGTTGGCGCCACCGGCTCGGGCAAGTCGACGATCATGCGCCTACTGATCAAGGAGCTCGACCCGAGCGAGGGCATCATCCGCGTCGCCGGCCGCCACCTCGGCGAGATCGACCACAAACATGTCCCCTACTACCGGCGCAACATAGGTGTCGTCTTCCAAGACTTCAAGCTGCTCCCTACGCGCACGGTCTACGACAACATCGCCTACGCCCTGCAGGTGACGGGCGCCTCGCGCAAGCAGATCCGCTCCTCGCTACCGGACATCCTGCGTCTGACGGGTCTCTCGACCAAGCTGCACAACTACCCCCACCAGCTCTCAGGCGGCGAGCAGCAGCGAGTGGCTGTAGCGCGCGCCTTCGCTTCGCATCCGCCTCTGTTGCTGGCCGACGAGCCCACGGGCAACCTCGACCCGGACACTTCGATCGGCATCATGCAGCTGCTCTACCGCATCAACCGAGCCGGCACGACGGTGATCGTGGCAACCCACGACAACGAGTTGGTCGACAAGATGCGCCGCCGCGTGATCGAGCTGCGTCGTGGACGCATCATCCGCGACGAGGCTACGGGTCTATATGCGCAGGATGAGACGACTGGCGACTTGGCTGAGCGTTTGAAGCGGGAAACGGCCGCGGAAGAGGCGGTCCCTCGTACGCGGGGTGGCACGCGTCGATGAAACTTGGCTTCTTCCTCAAGGAGGCGGTGCGCTCGATGCGGCGCAACCCGGCCCCGTCATTTGCCGCGCTGTCGTGTGTGTTGGTGACAACGCTCGTATTGGGCGTCTTCATCCCAGTCGTGCAAGCGACTAACGGCGCTGCCAACTCGATTCGCGGACGTGTGGTCGTCGACGTCGATCTCAACACGACCGCCACAGCCGCCGAAGTCGCCCGTGTTCGCCACCAGGTCGAACATGCCCCCTACGTGGGCCACGTCGAAACGGTCTCCAAGCAGGCGGGCTACGAACAGGAGCGCAAGATCGACCCGCAAGCGTTTCAGTTGATCGGCTACAACCCGCTCCCGGAAATCCTCAGGATCACCCCCACCGATCCAGCCAAGGCCGACGCAATCCGCGCCGAGCTCGACCAGTCGAGCCCAGCCGGCACGCGCCTGGTCACCGACTCGGCGATCGCCGACGTTCAAGATCGCCAAGCCCAAACCGACAAGATCCTCTCGGCGACACGCATCGTCAAGATCACGATGGCCCTGCTCGCAGCCTTGCTCGTCTTCTCCTCGATCCTGCTCGTCTCCAACACGATCCGCCTGTCGCTCTTCTCACGCCGGCGCGAGGTTGAGGTGATGAAGCTGGTAGGCGCAACAGACTGGTTCATCCGCTGGCCGTTCGTGATCGAGGGCCTGTTCTTGGGCGCGCTAGGAGGGATATGCGCGATCGGCTTGCTCGCGGTTGCCAAGGTCACGCTGATCGACCCCCTCGCCGGCACGGTGAAGCTGATCTCTCAGCCCGACATGATCGATTTCCGCCTGCTGATCCTGGTGTTGATGGCATGTGCCATTGCCGTCTCCGCGGCTGGCTCAGGTCTGTCGCTGCGGCGATTCCTCCGAGTCTGAGGTGATCATTGACGCGGTGCGGTACGCCGTTCTACCGATCAGAGATCGATACCCCATTCGGGGCACGCGGTGGGATCTCCGATCGCCCAGCACGTGTGCGAAGAAGCACACTTCGCGAAGCTGCCTGTACCCCTAATGGGGTACGTCCTAGTTCGCTTGGTCCATGACCGTCTCAGACGGCGTTGATGAGGGCCTAGGTAGGGTGGGGGTATGAGCCCCCGCGTACGACAGGTCCTGTTTGCTGCTCTCGCGGTGCTGCTACCAGTGCTGTTGCTGCTCCTTGGCATCTGGCTGGGAGGTCACCCAAGCAATCTCCCGAGCTTTGCACGCAAAGTGTTCGTCGCCAACAACGGCACACAGGTAGTCGACGAAGCGATCGAACGCGTCTCCCACGACTACTACCGACCGGTCTCAAAGAACGCTCTGGCGAACTCCTCAGTCGCGGGAATGATCTCGAGCCTTCATGACCCCTACTCCGAGTACCTCAGCCCAAAGGAATTCACCAGCTTCGACCAGCCGGCAAGCTTCGCCGGGATCGGCGTCTCGGTCGACCCAAAGACGGCGGGCCTGGAAGTCGTACACGTGTTCAATTCCTCGCCGGCCCAGCGCGCGGGCCTGAAGCCGGGGGAAACGATTGTCGCCGTCGACTCGCGCTCGCTGCACGGTGTCCCCGCCGACACCGCAACCGCGCTGATCAAGGGTCCACCGGGCACCAACGTCGAGCTCACCGTCAAGCCCGTGCACGGAGCGCCGCACACACTCACGGTCACGCGGGCGATCATCTCTGAGCCCGTCGTCGCCTCGACGATGCGCACCGTTCACGGAGTCAAGCTCGGCTGGGTATACCTGGCAACATTCAGCGAAGGCTCGGCGGCCGAAGTGCGCGCGGCGGTTGAAAAGCTCCTCAAGCAGGGCGCACGCGGGCTCGTGTTCGACCTGCGCGCCGACGGTGGCGGCCTCGTCAGCGAAGCGCGACTGATCGCCTCGATCTTCATCCCCTCAGGAGTGATCGTCACCACACGGGGACGCTCTCAGCCGACGACCGTGCTCACGGCGGCGGGCGGCGCCATCCCAAGTTCGGCCCCGATGGTCGTGCTCGTCGACCGCGATACTGCCTCGGCGTCGGAGATCGTCACGGCGGCTCTGCAAGACCACCGCCGCGCCACCGTAGTCGGCACTCACACCTATGGCAAGGGTGTCTTCCAAGAGCTGGAGCCGCTTTCCGGGGGTGGTGCGATCAAGATCACGGTAGGCGAGTACTTCACGCCGAACGGACGCAACCTGGGTGGAGGAGGCGTCAAGGAGGGCGCGGGCATCACCCCAGAAGTCAAGGTGCCAAGGGGTGTAGACACAGAACACGGCCTCGAAGTAGCGCTACACACGCTACTAGCCAAGGTCAAATGAGCCCGCCGCGCGGCGGCTCGCGCGGAGGCCCGAGCAAGCGAGGCAAGGCCGAAGGGAAGAGCAAGAGCGGTAGAGCCGAAGGGAAGAGCAGGAGCGGTAAGGCCGAAAGGACAAGCAAGAGCGGGCAGGTGGACGGTGCGCGCAAGAGCACCAAGACATCTGGTGCACGCGCAGCGAAGTCGAGCACTCGTAGCAAGGACGGCTCTGGTAAGCGAGCGCCTGACAGCGCTGCAAAAGGCAAGCGCGCTACTCGGCGATTTGGCGGATCGTCGAACACACGCGTCGTGTGGCCGCCACAGGAGCGCACCGAAACTGCTCGTGACGCCATAGAGCAGATGATGCGTGAGGCGGGTCACGCGCTCCGCTTTGACTCGGCGGTCGAGCGCGAAGCGCGCAAGGCAGGCGCACGTGCTTGGACCAAGGCCGAGGTCGAGCTGCGGGAGGGCATGCGACGCGACCTGCGCGAGTTGCCGACCTTCACCGTCGATCCGGCCACGGCACGCGACTTCGACGACGCCATCTCCGCTGAGGCTTCGTCCGACGGCAGGGTGCGTATTTGGGTGCACATCGCCGACGTCGCCGCACACGTGCCGCTGGGCTCGCCGCTCGACATCGAGGCGCACCGGCGCTCGACGAGTGTCTACGTGCCCGGCACGGTAGAGCCGATGCTCCCGCATGCACTCTCCAGCGACGCCTGCTCGCTCGTGCCAGGAGCGGAGCGTCTGGCTGTGACCGTCGAGATGCTGTTGCGCGGCGCCAGTATCGTCTCCGCAAGCTTCTGTCGTTCGCTGATCCGCTCGGACATGCGCCTCGACTACGAGCAGGTCGATCGAGTCTTTGCCGGGGAGGAGGCTGCGCCGGAACCGTGGGGTGGGCCGCTTGCCGCTGCCCGTACCGCGGCAGCCGAGCTGCAACGTGCGCGCGAGTCGAGCGGCGCGCTCGTGATCGACTCCGCGGAGCCCGAGTTCTCCTTCGACGAGCTCGGCAACGTCACGGAGATACGCTCGCGGGCGCAAACCGAGTCCCATCGCCTGATCGAGCACTTGATGATCGCCGCAAACGAAGCCGTGGCCCGTCAACTCACGCAGGCCTCGGTGCCTTGCTTGTACCGCGTCCACGAGCGCCCCGACCCCGAACGGATCCGCACGCTCATCGTCCAACTGGCCTCGCTGGGCGTCTCCACACCACCGTTGCCGGACCCGCTGTTCTCGGCGCAGGCAGCGGAGCTGGTTGGCGAGATCTCGCGTCGCGTCGATGCCCACGTACGCCGTACCGGGACCGGCCGGAGCGCACTCTCCTCGCTTGTGCTGCGCTCGCTCAAGCAGGCCTGCTACTCGCCGAAGAACGTTGGCCACGCGGGCTTGCACTCGGCCTGCTACTGCCACTTCACCTCGCCGATCCGCCGCTATCCGGATCTCGTCTGCCACCGGGCACTGCTGTCCTCCATCGGCGCGGGAGAACGTGTGACAAGCGCGCACAAGCTCCTCGAGTTGGGTGAATGGACATCTGAACGCGAGCGCGACGCCGCAAGGTTGGAGCACAAGGGAGATGACATCGCGGCATGCTTCTTGCTAGAGCAGGTCTTGCTGGAGGGGGGATATGACCAGGTCTTCGCGGGCGAGGTCACGGGTTTGATTGGAGCGGGTGCGTTTGTCGCATTTGGCGATGCCCCCCGCGCGTGCGGGAGCCATGCCTCGTCGAGGGATGCAGGGGGAGCCGTCGAAGTGCAGGGCGAGCCTCGGGTGCGTCCGACTTACGAGGGCATGCTGCCGGTACGTTTGCTCAGCGCGGACGAGGAGCGCGAGTGGTGGTCGCTGAACGAGCAGTCAACGATCATGCGCGGTGAGCGCTCGGGCACGATGCTGCGACTCGGCGATCCGGTAGACGTACGGGTCGTCAGAGTCGATGCCTCCGCCGGGCGGGTCGATCTAGCTCCGGCTCGTTAGTCTCGCCTGATGGCAAAGGCAAAGGGCAAGAAGCGCAAGATCGGCGCAGGGGACGTGGCAAGTAATCGCTACGCCTCCTACCGCTACGAGCTAACCGACCGCGTCGAGTGCGGCATCGCGCTGCAGGGCAGTGAGGTCAAGGCGCTGCGTGCCTCCGGCGCCCAGTTGAAGGACGGCTACGCCTCGATCCGCGACGGCGAGCTGTGGTTGCAGTCGGTGCACATACCACCGTACCTGCCGGCCTCGCGTGAGAATCACGACCCCGAGCGCCCACGCAAGCTTTTGCTGCACCGTTCCCAGATCGAGGACATCGCCGGGCGCGTCTCAGAGCGCGGCCTGACGTTGGTGCCGACACGCATCTATTTCAAGGGTCCGCACGCCAAGGTCGAGATTGCGCTGGCCCGCGGCAAGGATCTCTACGACAAGCGCCAGACTATGCGCGAGCGCGACTCCAAGCGCGAGATGGAACGGGGCATCAGAGAAGCGCGGCGCTAACAGCTGGCCATCGCGCGGGCTGTCCCTGTTGCTCTGCAGAGAGACCAGGCTTGGTGTGTCCGTTAGTTTTCAGGCGACCTGCTCGCACTCGGTCAGTCCGTCGCGCTTGGCTATCGTCTGCATCTGCTGCTGAGTTGTCTGGCTGGAGGTGATCACCTCGCCGGCTGCTTTGAGCTTGTTCGCCTTCGCATATTCGCCGAGCTTGGAGGTGTTTTCGGCGAGCAACTCAGCGCCCGTGATGAACTGTTTCCAGTCGCTCTCAAGGTCGGTGGGAGGGATGAGTTTGCTCAGTTCGGACAGCGCCTTCTGCTCGAAGGAGGCTAGTTCAGGGGCTACGCGAGCAATGTCCTGCACTGAGTGAGCGCTCTTTGTCGCGAACTTTGCCGTGACTGTTTTGCAGATCGTGTTGGCCTTGCTCGTCAGCTCGGCCTGGGTCAGTGGCTTTGTCGACCCGCCACAGCCGGCTACGGTCACTGCGGTCGCGGCTAGCGTGGCTGCTGCCAGCCTTCTAGATCCCATACAAATCCCAACCCCGTTGCGTTTGCCCATTGCCTTTGTCCAGCTCGCCCCGGCGAACAGCCTACAGTTTCGAATCGGACGCATGCCGTCAAGCGCGGCGCGAGTGACCCATCGTCCGTCGAAACTCAGATCACGCGAAAGCTGTGCCCGGCGCTGACCAGGATGTGAGTCTGGGCCATCCCGATTCCAAGCACCAAGATCAGCCCCGCGTACACAAGACCGATCGCGATCCGGCTGCGTCGCGGCACGCGGTAGAAGGCTGCCTGCTCGATCGAGTGCGATCTCAACTGGCGCCAGCGGCGTGGCATCTCACGCATCGCGAGCAGAATGAAGATCAGCAGGAACGGATTGCCGAGCAGGAAGATCATCGCCACCAAGCCGCCGATGCCCACGAACCACATCGAAGGCGCCACAGCAGCCATCGCGCGGCCGCCGTCGAAGGGTACGACCGGAATCAGGTTGATGAGGTTCAGGAAGAACGCGATGTATGCGAGCGCAAGCAGCAGATCGCTCCCCGTCAGCGCTCCGGCGACGGCCACCGCGACCGCTCCAAGCGTGCCTAGAATCGGCCCAGCCAAGCCCACACGCGCCTCGGCGAGCGCATTGTCTCCAAGCGAACGCGAAAAGATAGCCGCGCCCAGGAAGGGTATGAACATTGGTGTGCTCGCCTTGATCCCCTCACGCTTGAGTTGAATTACATGCCCCATCTCGTGCACGAACAGCAGGGCAACGAAGCCGGCGGCGAACGTCCAGCCCCACAGCAGGCTGTAGGCGGCGATCGATATCAGCGCGGTCCCCGCGGTACTAAGCAGGGCCAGTTTCGGCAGCAGAAATATTCCTGCCTTTAGGTAGGCGCCGAACTTCGCTGCCAATGCGGCGACGCCCGCAAAGGCGCTACCGATCCGCTTGCGCAGGGGACGCCGAGGAGCTCCGAAGGGAGTCTCACTTGCCAGGGGCAGCTCGCCGTCCATCCACCCATTGTCGCAGCCGTCATAAGCAAGGCCTAATAAGCCGTCTGTGTGCATCGCAAACGCTTTTTTCGGAATGTGCGGGGAAAGTGCGAAAACCCTCTTGACGGAGATCGGCAAGAGGCGTACGTTGGATGAAGACGCGGACCCCGAGCCGCAAAGAGCGAGGCCACCGAGGTGTGAGGCCGCGCCACCAATCGTCGAAAGGCTTTCGGGCCGGCCGGCGAAAGGTTCCTCAAAAGCGGCCCGGGACCGCGTCGATTTCGTTAAGCGGTGTCTCTCTGCGGGTGGAGTTGTGGTTTGCCAAAACGCTGGTGTCCCGCGCGCTCAGTGGCATCGCACAAAACGGCCGCTAGACTGCTGCAAGTACACATCCACGGGGACGACAGGCTTCGACGCGGTTGGTTCGTGTGGGTGGTCGCGAGTCGAGGTCCCGGGCGGCCTCGTAAAACACCCGGGAAAACCATAAGTGCGGACTCTCACGAGTACGCCCTCGCTGCTTAGTCAATAGCTAAGGCACGAGGTCTCGAGCCCCGCTCGCCTATGGCGGGGATCCTCGGGATCAGAAAGTAGGCTCACCCGGTGAGGTCCGCCTCCGCTGACCCGGGAAAACTCAAGGAGGCTGGTCCCCCGCAACCCGGCCGGCGAGGCTAGCGAGAGACGAGACTAGAGCGCCGGCTACGCTCGTAGAAGCCATTCATACGCGACTGCGGACGCGGGTTCGATTCCCGCCGTCTCCACTTTCGGCTCATTTGCAGGGATTTTCTGGCGGCTGCCGGGAATCTTTGCATCTGGAGGCTCGTCGTCGCCGGCGAGCACGTCGGCCATCGTCGTGCCAACTGGTCGATGTCCGGAGCTGGCGCAGCACGCGCGTCAAGCACTGGAACAGCCTGACGCGGCGGTCACGCCGATCACGCTTCTCGGTGGCGTTCAGCTCCTAGGGCGTTTGGAGAGTGACATCGTGGGTGCTCGCCTTGCCGCCGATTCTTTGAGGTGCGCTCCTGAACTTGGACGCAGGAATTGCGTCAAGCAGGCTTGGCACCGGCCGGCTACGATGCTATCTCGCTTGTAACAAGCCAAAGGGAGTCGCCACGATGATTCGAGTCGAAGGACCGGACATAGCGACGCTGATCAAGCGCACGCGACACCACATGACGCTTGACATGCTGGCGCTCGTACAGGAGGCGCTCTGCACTATGATGCTCGACTGCCCTCTTCAGGTTTGATGACAAGGAGCACTGGCTGCGGCAGAGCCGTCCTGGCGCAGAAAGCTTTGGCCTATATCTGTCGGATGGGCGCCAGTTCCATTTCCGGCCCCATCCGAAAGGGCACGATGCTACGGAGATCGAGGTGCGCGACAAATACCGGATTGGGAACGTCGTGCACATGCTGAGCACGCGCGAGGACATCTGGGAGTTCTTCGAGTCGCTATCAGCCGCTGGGAAGCAGCCCGCGTAGCGTCGAGTCGCTAGTTTCTACGCCGGGCACGACGGCGTGAGTAGGGCTTCGTAATCTCGTCAGTCATGGCCGTTCCCTTCGGACTTCTCCGCGAACATCGTGGCGCGCTCGGGCTCCTCGGCTTGGCTCGCGCGCTCTTCGATCTGGCCCATGAGCTTTCGCAGGCCGTCCGGGTCGGTGGGGCCGCGGAGCAGTTGCTTCTCTACGTCCTGCACGAGCATCCTCTGTAGCTGTGCGCTGACTTGGCGTGGCAGCATCCCGAATCCAGTGATCACGGTCGCGTGGTCGGACTCCAGGTCGACGCGCACAGGCGGGAGAATCCTCTCGGTGCTATTGGGGCCTGAACCAGACTTGGAGGGCGATGTGAGATAGGCGCTCGTGTTGCACGATCAGCTCGCACGCTGGAGCGCGTCCTTTGGTCCATAGGCGTCCATCCGATTTGTTTCCATCATTGGCATCCTGGCCGACGGGATCGGGGGAGCCTAGCGGCAAGCCCAAGACAACACCGCCGTTGCGCCTGGACCAGCGCCTGGTACAATATCTGGTACCAGATGAAAGGACGCGACAGTGGCGATCACAGCTAGCGAGGCGCGACGGGTGCTGTTCCCGTTGATTGAGCAGGTCAACGACGACCGCGCACCGATCGAGATCACGTCCAAGCGCGGCAACGCCGTGCTCATGTCAGCCGACGATTACGCCGCCTGGCAAGAGACCGCCTATCTGTTCCGCTCGCCCGCGAACGCGCGCCGTCTGCTCGATGCCGCCGAGGCGGCGGAGCGCGGCGAGACGGCTGAGCATCAGCTCGACCGGGCGTGAGGCTCGTCTTCACCACGCAGGGTTGGGAGGACTACACCTACTGGCAGCGGGCTGACCGCGCGCTCGTCAAGCGCATCAACCGACTGCTCGACGACGCGCTGCGCGATCCAACGAGCGGGATCGGCAAGCCGGAGGTGCTCAAGTACGGGATCGCCGGCGCCTGGTCGCGGCGCATCAATGAGGAGCACCGGCTCGTCTACCAGGTGCTTGGCGAAGATCTCGTGGTACTCCAGGCTCGCTATCACTACGAGAAGTAGCGGCTCCACTCGTACCTGCGATTGCGCAAAGCTCGCCAGTGCGCTCGACCCATGCCACCGCCGGGTCAAGTGTGTCAGCGATCTGCTCGAAGCGCCGCGCTGCTTGCTCGATGTCGCTGTCTATGTGTCGCGGTCTTGTCATTGCGTGCGTACCGCTTAATGCTAGTCACGCCGGGAACGTTGCGCGGGTTCGATTCCCGCCGTCTCCTCTGGTGGGACTCCTGCGAAGGTTTTGCGAAAGTGCTTCTGTGGCAGGGGAAACGCCAGCGCACAAGGGCGAACGGGCGAACGAAAAATCGCCGATTTGCGGGAGCACGGCGGGCTGTCGTCGGTGCCGGCGGCTGGGGGCATCCCGGACCCGCGCCCCGTAGCTCGTGCCGTCAGACGGGCGATTCACGGTCCGGCCGTTCGTCCCAGCGCCGCTCCATCGCCCGGAGCATCTGTGGGTAGACGACCAGGTACCGGAACGGCTTGATCGCAGCCATGTAGGCGTTCCCCAACAAACCGTTCGGCCTCACGTAGACCGCCATCTGACCCCGGTAGCTACCGCTCCCCTCGGCAACCCAGCCGAGGTGCATGACGCCGTGCATAGTTTGGTTTGCGATCTCGGCGGCGAACTCGTCGTCAGTCAGGTAGAGCGAGGTGAATGGGAGGCTCTCGAACTCCGGCCCGGTCGTGGCGCGCAGGTCATCGGGCAACCGCTCGCGAAGCGACGTCACCCTTGACCCGACTCCCGAGCCCTGCTCGTCCAGGCCAAACAGGTCGCCGAGCTTCCACCGCAGTGACCACAGCGCCCGTCCCGCACGGGGCAGGGCCTTCGCCGGATCGGACGAGGCGAACCCCTCGACGAGGAGCGAGAACTCATCGGCTGCACCGGGCGTTGGCAGCGCCCAGACATCCTCGAGCCGGAAGTCGGGGACGATCTCGTGGATCCGCCAGGGACGGGAGGTGTGCGCTGTGTTCGGGAGCTTCATCTTCATCTCAATCTCCATGTGCCCGCGTTCATCTCTGGGGTGTTCCATCCATACGGTAGCGTATAGTTGGATGCTAGCATCATCATCTGGAGTGTCAACAGCGAATCGAATGCGATAGAGAGGCGATGGCGCCCCCGACCCGCACGCCTCGCAACAGGTGGATCGAAGAGGGTCTGAGCGCGCTTGCCGCCGGCGGCCCGGACGCCGTCCGGATCGAGCCCCTGGCCCAGGCGCTCGGCGTCAGTAAGGGCGGCTTCTACTGGCACTTCAAAGACCGGCAGTCGCTGCTCGAGGAGATGCTGGACGCATGGGAGCGCACCATGGTCGACGAGGTGATCGAGGCCGTCGAGGACGAGGACGAGGACGCAAGGTCGAGATTGAGGCGGCTGTTCGCGCTAGCCGCCGCCTCAGGCGGCGAGCTGTTGAAGATCGAGCTGGCGATTCGCAATTGGGCCCGGCGCGAGGAGGCGGTTGCCGAGCGATTGCGGCAGGTCGACAACAGGCGAATGAACTACATGCGCTCCCTGTTTGGAGCCATCTGCGACGACGACGACGACGATGTCGAGGCTCGCTGCCTGCTGGCCTTCTCGCTGTTCATCGGCGGCCACTTCGTCAGCGCCGATCACGGCGAGCGCAGTCGGGCGGAGGTGGCGGAGTTGGCCCTGGAGTGGCTCACCCGATAGGACGAGGTGAGTTGTGGTGGGCCGCTCTCGGCCCACCACAAGGATTCGCTCCTGTACTGAGACATTCGCTCCTGTACTGAGACGTCCTACCCTGAGCGCTGGCGCTCGGTCGCGCTTGATAAGGCCATGGCCCGTCTTCAGGCCGAGCTTGTGGACCCTGGCTCACTGAGCGCGACCATCATGAGTGCGACCCAGGTGTCGACGAGCACCTCATCGTCGATTTGTGCCGGGATGCCGAGGACGTCGCGCAACAGGCGAGAGGAGAGGAGGGATCCGAGTCCCACCGCGGCGATGGCCTTCGCGTTCGCGCGAAGTGTCGGATGCTCAGTGCGCTCGTCGATCCAGCTGGCGAGGCCCTCGAACGTGGAGTTCACCAACTGGTCGACGGCAGCCGTCAGCATCTGCGGTCGGTTGCGTGCGTCGGATGCGAGGATGCGCAACAGCTCGGACTCGCTGTCGAGCTCGTTGAGGATGTAGCGGGCGGTCAGGATCAGTTCGGCTCTGAGGTCGCCGACCGGGGTCAGTACGCGGTGGATCTGACGGAGCGCATCCAGCCGCGCGAGCTGGCGCTCGATTCCCGCGGCGAGGACCGCTTCCTTGCTTTCGAAATGGTGATAAAGCCCGCCGGCACCCGGTGTCAGTCCGGCGGCTGCCTCGATCTTGGCGATGCTGGTGGCCGTATAGCCATGTTGGCTGAACAGCCGCATCGCCTGGTCGATGATGCGATCGCGAGTCGTGCTTGACATGCCCCTATTACCTAAGCATACACTTAGCTAAAGTCCGGTTTGACTGATTGCCATGGGAGGTGGGTATGTCCGATTTCAAGCTTTCTCCAGGTGCACATAGTGCGCGCGGCGACGGGATCGGCCAGAGTCGCTTGCGGCGCGTCGCTCCGCTCGTGGGTCTGACTGTTCGGACCGTCTGCGAAGCATTGCTAGCCAGGCTGCGTGGCAAGCGGACGCTCGCGGATCGCACCGAGCTTCACGTGCGCTCGGCGGAGCGTTACGCCGAGCTGCTCGGCCACTCCAAGGGCGCATTGATGAAGGCTGGACAGATGGCTTCCTTCGCGTTGATCAGCCCCGCGGTGCCGGCGGAGCTTCAGTCGATCTACCAAACGGCGCTGACGGGTCTTTGCGATGACGCGCCGCCGATGGCGCCCGAGCTCGCGCGCGAGGTGCTAGAGCGCGAGCTTGGAGCACCGACCGAGACCGCGTTCGCTCAGTTTGACTGGAAGCCGCTCGCGGCGGCTTCGATCGGTCAGGTCCACGCGGCTCAGCTGCATGACGGGCGCGCCGTCGCGGTCAAGATCCAATATCCGGGAGTGGCTGACGCGATCTACGCTGACCTGAAGAACACGGAGCTGCTGGCGACATTTCTAACTTTGACTGTCGGAGGCATGTCTCCGCGCAGGCTAAGCTTTGACTTGCGCGGCGCGGCGCGTGAGATGAGCGCGCGTATCGTCGAGGAGCTCGACTATCGGCTCGAGGCGGCCAATCAGGCCGAGTTCGCCGACTACTACCGTGGGCACCCGTTCATCCACATCCCGGAGGTGGTCGCTGAGCTCTGCACCGGTCGCGTATTGACTCAAGATCTCGTGCGGGGCTTGTCTTTTAGCGAGGCCCTCGCGGCCCGACAAGAGCTGCGCGACCAGTGGGGGGAGGCGATCTACCGCTTCGTCTATGGCACCTATGAGCGCATTTACCAGCTCAACGCCGACCCGCATCCTGGCAATTTCATCTTCCACGAGGATGGGAGCGTGAGCTTCCTGGACTTTGGCTGTGTCAAGCGCTTCCGCCCCGAGCAGGTCCAGATGATGGATGCGATCGTTCGTGGATGCTTGCGCAGCGACGTCCTTGGAACCTGGTGTGCGTGCGTGGAGGCTGGGATGTTCAAATCTTCAGACCCCGTCACTCCCGAGGAAGCGTTCGCCTATTGGTGGGAGGACTGGGGAATTGTGTGTGCGAAGCAACGACTCACGATTACTCCAGAGTACGTAGCGAGGAGGATCGAGCGCAGGTGCTCGCCTAACGGCCCCTCGGCCAACGCCTTGCGCCATGCCACCATGCCGCCCGAATACACGGCTATGGCTCGGATCGAAGTTGGGGTGATGTCGGTCATCGGTCAGCTGCGCGCCGGCGCTCACTGGGGCTCCATAGCCGCAGAGCATTTCGAGAATGCCCCACCCTTAACCGATATGGGCAAGCGCATACAAGCGTTCTACGAGGAACGCCACCTCGTAGGTCATGTCTGATCGTTGGATACGGACTTCACACGCGCAGAGGAGGGGAGACGGGATCGCCGTGGATAGGCTGTCGACGATGGCTTACACAACTGCCGAGGGCCGCCAGCAGATACTCGACGATCTCGCCGGCGCGGCCGATGAGCTCGCCGCCGCGATTGCGCTGTTGAGCGAGGCCTACGAGCATCTCGACGAACGGGCTGCCGAGCGCCTCGAAGAGCAGCTATTTCAGCCGATCCAGGCGGCCTACGGGCGCGCTAAGCGCGTCTATGCAGGGTTTGCCGAGCGCCACGAGCTGTCCGCTCACATCTTCCAGACGCCCTCTCCAGTGGCGCCATCGAACGGCACGAAGGGTCTGATCGAAGCCGCCGTCGATGCGGCGGCACGGGCGGACGGCATGCTCGGCGATCTACAGGACTCGATGCTGCCGATCGAAGTCGGTGACGTGGAGTTGCGCGCCGGCCTCTCGGATGTGCGCGAGCTGATCGGTGGCGTTCGCGCTCGGGCTCGCGAACTGGTGCGCACGCTCGGGCGCTGAGGCGGCTCGCCGGGCAAGGCAGGTCGTCCGGCGGAGACAGGTCGTCCGGCGGAGACAGGTCGTGCCGGGACCCGGTGGTTGAGGCAGATCGAGCTGCCTGATGAGGAAGTTTGAGGCCGTATCGCCTACCGGGGTCCAAGCCCGCGCACAAGCGCCAACAGCGCCTCAGAGGTGCCCTGCGCATCTTGTCCACCCCCAGCGAGCCGCCGCACGGCAAGCCCTGTCATCAGCGCAACTACGGCCGGCGCGTGCTGCTCCCCGTCGGACATTCCGAGCGCGCTCAGCGCGGCACTTGCAATCTGTTCGTGGGCCTCGAAGCAGCGTCGCGAGGCTTCGCGCAGCTCGGGATCGCGCGCGGCTTGCAGGTGCAGCTCAAGCTCCGCTATCTGCTGGGGGATATCAGCGGGGACGGCCACGAGTTGCTCAACGGCTTCCGCGACCTGTTGCACGCCCGGTTTCTCCTTTGCCAGCTCTTGCGCTATCAGTCGGCGTCTTGCGGTCTCCTCGTCGACGTGCAGAAGCAGGCTCTCGCGTAGCAGCTGGGCCTGGTTTGCGAAATGGTAAGTGAGCGAGCCGAGCGAGACACCGGCAGCGGCAGCGACGCGACGATTGGTTACCGCGGCGACGCCGCCATCTGCGATCAGCTTCAGGGTCGCCCGCAGCATGCGCTCGCGCACGCCCACGACATCGCTGTTTGCCGGGTCGGGTGGGTTGCTCGAAATGGAGTGCCCCCCGCGCGCTCGAGGGCCATCGAGGTTTTGAGCGTCCCCGTCGCGCTCCTCGGTTGCCTCTGCGTTGGCTGGTGCGATCGCGTCGATCATCGCGGTGGGAACGAGCCAACGGCGTGCGGCGCGATCCGCTCGTGCCAGCGCTCGACCCGCTCGAGCTGAGCGGCGAGCGACAGCAGCTTGCCCTCGCTGCCGTCCGGTCCCAGTAGCTGCGCGCCAAAAGGCAGACCGTCCTGGGTAAGCCCCGCGGGAATGCTGACGCCCGGCCAGCCGAGCACATTCCAAGGCCACGCGTAAGGGCAGGCGCCAGCGATCACTTGTTGCGTGGACCAACTGGAGAGTCCATCGGTCCTGCCGACCGGCAATGGCACACTCGCGCTCGTAGGGGTTATAAGCACGTCAAACTCCCCAAAAATCAAACCGACGCGATCCTGAAAGCGTCGCTCCATGCGTCTGGCGAGGGGCAGGACTGTCTTACCCAGGATGCCGCCGACTTGCGCCGTGGAGCGGGTGCGGGCGTCCAGCAGCGAGCTGTCGGGCACCCGCTTGGCCCATCCGTGCACTCCCGACTCTCCTCGCGCTACCAGCGCGAGGCCCATCAGGCCATAGCTGGGATGGTGCTCGCTGACGGTGTGCCCCAGCTCAGCGAGCACCCGGCCGATCCTGCGCACGCCGGCCTCGATCTCGTGGTGCAAGTGAACGGGAGCGCCGCTGAAGGCGTGGCGCAGCGAGAGTGCAATGCGCAACGGGCGTGGCTCGCGGGCGATCGCTTGGACGTAGGGCTCGGGGGGTGGGGAAGGGATGTGCAGATCCTTTGGATGGTTGCCGCTCAGCACGTCGAGCATCAGGGCGGCGTCGGCGACGGTGCGGGTCAGTGGCCCGATGCAGGTGAGCCCGTTGAAGGACTCCGCATCTGGCCAGGTGGATATGCGCCCGCGTTGGGGCTTGACGCCGACGAGGTTGCACCAGCCGGCGGGAATGCGCACCGAGCCGGCTCCGTCGGAGCCGATGCCGGCGGGGACGATGTGCGCGGCGACGGCAGCGGCCGAGCCGCCGCTTGAGCCACCGGGAGTGTGATCGAGGCTCCAAGGATTGCGTGTGACGCCGAAGGCTTTGCCCTCTGTGAATGGATATAGGCCGATCTCAGGTGTGTTGGTCTTGCCTACGATCACCGCGCCGGCCGCACGCAGGCGGCGCACCATCTCGCAGTCTTCGGCCTTGGCCACGAACGGCCCTGAGCAGCCGAAGGAGGTGGGGTGCTCGGCGAGGTCCACGTCGTCCTTGATCGCGATCGGCACTCCGAGCAAGGGGAGTCGCTCGCCGGCAGCGATGCGCCTGTCGGCCTCGGCGGCCTCCGCGCGGGCGGCATCGGCACGCACGACACGGAAGGCGTTCAGCGTGGCCTCGGTCGTCTCGATGTGCTCGAGCGTCTGCTGCACGAGCTGGACGGAGCTGACGCGTCCCTCGCCCAGCGCCGCCACACACTCGTTTAGATCTCGCGGCCGACGGAAATCTTTGGCGCCTTCGGCATCTACGGCTGAGTTTGAGCGGATGGCTGAGGACATTTTGGGATTTGGAAGGGGCGTGCCGTTTGGTGCGCCCACTCAGATCGTCGATACCAGAGGCCGTTCGTTCGAACGAACGGTAGCAGCCGATTGGTCGTCATGCGCCGGGGAGTGGTGCGAAGGGTCCCGGAGTGGGAGGAGGGACGCGCCGAGCAGCCAGTCGCCTGCCGCGATGCCGACATAGACTCAGCCGGTGAGCAGCGGCGCGCCCAATTTCGACACGCCCGCGATCGTGCGGCGCTTCCATGAGGCGCGCCGCAATGAAGACTTGGTCGTGCTGCAGGGCTTCCACGCGCTCAAGCACGCGCTTCGCTTTGGCGCTTCTGTGGAGCTGGTCGTGTGTGCTGACACGGCTGAGCTGGCACGGCTGGGGCAAGGTCTGGCCCCCGATCTGATCGAGCGAATGCAAGCGCTTGCCGTAGTGCTGCCAGCGGAGGCTTTCAAGCGGCTCGGCCCCTACGTCCCGCACACCGGCGTGGTCAGTATCGCTCGTCGCGTTGTCAGCGACCCGCTCGCTATGCTCGCGGCCGAGGGCCAGGCGCCGCTCGTGCTGCTTGAGGATCCGCGCCACTTCGGCAACCTCGGTGCCGTGATTCGCGTCGCTGCCGCTGCCGAGGCTGCGGGCGTGCTCACCACCGGTCGCCAGGATCCCTGGGATCCGGTTGCGGTACGCGGCTCGGCGGGTCTGCACTTCGCGCTGCCCGTCGCGCGCTTGGAGGATCTGCCCGCCCGTCCGCCCACCGCCATGGGGGATGCCCGCGAGGGTAAGACCGACAGGCCGCTGCTGGCGCTGGACCCGGAGGGAGAGGAGTTGCGCCCTGACGCAGTGCCTCCGCGCGCGTTGCTGGCGTTTGGAACCGAGCGCGACGGCCTCAGCGAGCGTTTGCTCGAGCGCGCCGACGCGCGCCTACGCTTGCCGATGCGCGCGGGCGTCTCGAGCCTGAACCTCGCCACCTCGGTCGCCGCTGTGCTGTACAGCCTGCGCCTTGCTCAGGCGTAGATCGGTCTGGTGTAGATCGCTGTGTCTCCGCAAAACGCGATGCCCCCCGCGCGCGCGGGGGGCATCGGCGATTTTCGAGTAGTTGGGGTCGCCGACGGAAGCCTTGTTCAATTCGCCTGTGCCGGCGTGTACGGCGCCAGCTCACGCCGCGCGATCGAGAGCTTGTGCACCTCGTCCGGCCCGTCGGCCAGACGCAGGGTGCGCAGGTGCGCATAGGTCCAGGCGAGCGGAAAGTCGTCTGAGACGCCGCCGCCGCCGTGCACTTGGATCGCGCGGTCGATCACCTTCAGCGCGATGCTCGGAGCGGCCACCTTGATGGCGGCGATCTCGGTGCGCGCGTGGCGGTTGCCGACCGTGTCCATCAGCCACGCGGCCTTCAGCGTCAGCAGTCGCGCCATCTCGATCTCGATTCGTGCCTCGGCGATCCAGTCCTGGATGTTGGCCCTGGTGGCTACGGCTTGGCCGAAGGTCGTGCGCTCTACGGCCCGCTTGCACATAGCTTCCAGCGCTCGCTCGGCGGCGCCGATCGAGCGCATGCAGTGGTGGATGCGCCCCGGCCCGAGGCGTGCCTGGGCGATCATGAAGCCGTCGCCCTCGCCGGCGATCAGGTTGCTTGCCGGCACGCGTACGTCCTCGAAGAGGATTTCGGCGTGCCCCTCTTGGTCCTGGTAGCCGAAGACGGGCAAGCCTCGCACGATCTGCACGCCCGGTGTGTCGATCGGCACCAGGATCTGGCTTTGCTGGCGATGGCGCGGGGCGGACGGTTGTGTCTTGCCCATCACGATCATGATCTTGCAGTGCGGATGCAAGGCACCTGAGATCCACCACTTGCGTCCGTTGAGCACATATTCGTCCCCCGAGCGCTCGATACGCAGCGCGATGTTCGTCGCATCCGAAGAGGCCACCTCTGGCTCGGTCATCGCAAAAGACGAGCGAATCTCACCTTCAAGTAGAGGGTTAAGCCACCGTTGCTTCTGCGCCTCGGTGGCGAACTGGTGCAGCACCTCCATGTTGCCCGTGTCCGGAGCCGAGCAGTTGCAGGCCTCCGAGGCGATGTGGCTACGCCCAAGGATCTCCGCGAGCGGCGCATAATCGCTGTTGGACAAGCCCGCGCCGTGATCGGCGTCCGGCAGGAACATGTTCCACAGCCCCGCACGGCGCGCGCGCCCCTTCAGCTCCTCCATTACCGCCGGCTGATGGTGCGGGTCGCCGGACTCGGTCAGCTGGCGCTGGTACACGGGCTCGGCTGGATAGACGTACTCGTCCATGAACGCGCTCAGGCGCTCCTGAAACTCAATGCAACGCTCGCTCGGCTGGAAGTCCATCGTCTCCTCCTCGGCAGTGGGAATAGGATCATCGCGGATGAGCGAGGGATCGGCCAACTACAAGGCGGCGGGCGTCGACTACGACGCGCTCGACGAGGGCAAGCGCATGGCGATGGCGCGGGCGCTTGCCACCTCGTCGCTGCTGGGCGCTCGCGGTGGACGCGCGCTCGACGCCTCGCGCGGCGAGCCGGCATTCGTGTTCGAGCTTGGCGAGACGACGCTTGCCTTTGTGATGGAGGGCCTCGGCACAAAGTCGGTCATCGCGCGGCAACTGCTCGAGGACCACGGCATCAACCGCTTTGCCGACGTTGCCTACGACACGGTGGCGGCGATCCTCAACGACCTCTGCTGCGTCGGCGCGCTGCCGCTGGTCGTCAACGCCTATTTCGCGACCGGCGCGTCCGATTGGTACGCCGAGTCCGAGCGCGCCGCGGCGTTGCTGCAGGGTTGGCAGCGCGCTTGCGTCGACGCCGGCTGTGCATGGGGTGGAGGCGAGTCGCCATCGCTGCCTGGCCTCGTCGCGGCCGAGGACATCGAGTTGGCGGGCGCGGCTGTGGGCGCCGTGCCCGCGGGCCGCTCGGCGATCCTCGGCGATGAGCTGAAGGCGGGCGACGAGATCGTGCTGGTGGCTTCCAGCGGCCTGCATGCCAATGGCGCCTCGCTGGCGCGACTGCTGGCCGGACGTCTGCCTGACGGCTACATGACCACGCTGGCGAGTGGGCGCACACTGGGAGAGGCGTTGCTTGACCCCTCCATCGTCTACGCCTCGCTGGTGCAGGCCCTGTTGCAGTCCGACATCTCGGTTTCCTACCTCAGTCACGTCACCGGCCACGGCCTTCTCAAGCTGATGCGTCCCGCCCGGGCGCTGAGCTACCGCATCCACAAGCTGCCTCCGGTACCGGAGGTTCTGGCGTTCCTAGTGGAGCAGGCTGGTCTTGACAGGCACGCCGCGTACTCGACGTTCAACATGGGCTCGGGCTACGCGATCTATTGCTCCAATGGAGCTGCCACGAATGTCGTCGAAATGGCTCGAAGACTGGGCTTTCAAGCCATCGTCGCGGGCTCTGTGGAGTCCGGTCCGCGCCAGGTGACCCTCGAGCCGATCGGGGTGCACTACGTCGGCGAGGAGCTCGATCTGTCGGCCGGCGAACGACCACCTAGTTGAACCCGTCGTCCGATCCGGGTAATCTTGCGGGGCAAATCGCCAATGCTCCCCGGACGGCTGAGACGTTAGGGGACTCGATGTCGCCGGACCGTCAAGGACCGGAGCTACCCGGATCGTAGGCGGACCAGTCCCATCAACAGAGGAGAGAAGCTGATGCGCAAAGCATCCACCCGTTTGGCCTTGCTCGGCCTCGCCGTAGCAATGCTGGCCCTACCGGCGGTCGCAGGGGCGGCGCCGGTCGTGACGCTCAAAGTCCATGCCGTCCCGATCCCGAAGAACCCAGCCTCCAACGGCGGTCCCACGTGGCCCGGTACAGGCAACATCCTCGGCGCCGGTTCTGCCCTCGAAACCGAATTTACGATCAGCGGCACCGAATACGGTGGCTTTCCCTCGCCGCTGGTTGGCGTAGCTTTCTACACGCCTACCGGGACGAAGATCACCTCCAAAGGCTTTACGAGTTGCGCCGCCTCCGTGCTCGAAAGCCACGAAGTGCAGAACTGCCCGAAGAAGTCGATCGCCGGCCCCAAGGGCGAAGCCAGTGGTGTGGTCAGCTTCGGCGGCACGCGCGTGCACGAGAAACTGACCGTACAGCCGTTCTTCGAGGAAGGCGGCAATCTCGGATTCTATGCCGAAGGACGCGAACCGGCTGTGATCGAACTCCTGTCAACCGGGAAATTCACGTCGGCGAGTGGGTCGGGGCCGGTGGTCAATGCCGAAGTCCCGCTCGTTTCGACCGTGCCCGGCGCGCCCTATGGCTCGGTGGAATCCATCAAGGTCAAGGTTGGCGCGGCCTTTATGCAGGGCAAAAAACTGGTCTCCTACGGGACGATCCCGAAGAAGTGCCCGAAGGGCGGCTTCTCGGTCAAGGCCGAACTGAAATTCTTCAGCGGGGAAACAGTTACGGTGACCCCGAAGATGCCCTGCCCGAAGAAGTAGAGGGAGCTCTTGTAGCTAGCGGAAAGAGTGCTCGGTGACCGCCCGCTTGTGGGGCGGTCACCGGCAGGACTTGCAGGAAAGTAAAGGAAGAGGTACCTCAGAGCGCGTGCGATGCGCGTAAGGTCTGAGAGACAGCGGGAAGGAGTGGCCGAATCCAAAACAGATCGGTTGCCCTCTCCTCGTTATCGACACAGAGGTAGGATCGGGTTGAGGACGCAGAAACAGGGGTTCAGGAGGGGCATGGCCGCCATCGCGGGCGCCGCCTGCGTGGCTGCGCTCGTTGTCGTCGTTCTGCTCGCAACCTCAGCCGGTGGCTCCAGCGGCAGCTACGAAGTTCGTGCGATCTTCGACGATGCCGGCAACTTGACCTCTGGGGAGAACGTCAAGATCGACGGGGTCAACGTCGGCACGGTCGGATCGGTCACGCCCACGCCGCAGGCAAAGGCGGCGGTTGTGCTCAAGATCACGACTCCGGGCTTCCAAGACTTCCGCGAAGACGCATCTTGCACGATTCGCCCGCAGGCTCTGATCGGCGAGAAGTTCGTCGACTGCCTACCTACTCAGCCGCGCGTAGAAGGCACACCCTTGCCCCCGCCTTTGAAGACAATCCCTGGCGGGCAAGAAGGCGCCGGTCAGGTGCTGCTGCCGGTCACGAAAACGCACAGTCCGGTGGATCCCGACCTGCTCGGCGACATCACGCGCCTGCCCGAGGCCCAGCGCCTGACGATCCTCCTCAACGAATTCGGCGCCGGTCTGGCGGGCCGTGGTCAGGATTTGAACGCCGTCATCCGCCGTGCCAATCCGGCTCTGCAAGGGGTCGAAGAAGTGTTCGCGATCCTCGCGAAAGAGAACAAGGTGCTGGCCGATCTCGCCGTCGAAGGCGATCGCGCGCTGGCGCCGATCACGGCCGACCGCGGACGCCTCGTAGGCTTCATCAACGCGGGAAAGACGGTCGCCCAAGCGACCGCCAATCAGCGCGGCGCGCTCGCCCAGAACCTAGCCGACTTCCCCGCCTTTCTAGAACAGCTTGGACCGGCGATGGAACGGCTTGGGCGCTTCGCTCAGCAGACGACGCCCACGCTTGAAGACTTCGGCATCGCCTCACCCGGCATCAACAAACTATTCGTGAGCACGGCGCCGTTCTCCAAATCTTTCGAAGGCTTCCTGAGCGCCGTCGGCAAAAACGCCAAAAAGACAGCCTCGGCCCTGACAGCCGTCGAACCGCTGCTCGCGCTTGCCAAGGGGCTCGGCAAGAACGCCAAGCCGTTTGCGACCAACTTCTCCGGTCTGCTCACCAGCCTGAAAAGCACGGGGGGGTTGGAGCGCCTGCTCGACTTCATCTACCTCGGCACCGGCAGCGTCAATGGCTACGACGCGCTTGGGCACTTCCTGCGCACCGAAATCTTCGCGAGCACCTGCCTGACCTACTCGATTGTTACCAATCCGACCTGTACAACCGGGAAATTCCTTGGCGCGAAGACATCGAGCACGAAGGCCGCGGCTGCAAGCGCCAGTTCTACGGGCCTTGTGATGCAGCGCACGCTCGCGGTGTTGAAAGGAATGACGCCGGCCGAGGCGATAGCCAAGTATCCGGGCTCGGTCACCGGCGAAGCGAATGGCGCTGCGGGTGCCCTGTCGACTGCCTCGAGCACCACGCCGACCGCCCAGCCGGTGGGTGGAGCGGCGTCTGGCACCACCTACTACAACCCGTCCTCCGAATCCTCCGAAGCAAGCGGCATGCTGCTCAACTACCTGCTCGGCGACTGACGATGACGATCCGCCCACCACTCACCGTGCTTCTCCCGTTGCTCGCGGCGTTTGCGGTGCTGGCTCCGGTCGAAGCGGCGCTTGCGGAAACCGCGTCCACGACTCCTGTGGTCGAAGGGACCGCGCCGGCAGCTGCGACGACGACCACAAACGTGCCAGCCCCGCCGGAGGCCGAAGCCTCGCCGACGAGCACGACTGCGACGCCGCCGCCCACGACGACCTCCACGGGCGAATCGACCACTACCGTGCCCGCACCTGAAGTACGCACGCAGCGCTCGCAACCGCGTACGACCATCCACCACACGCGTATTGGTCCATCGTCGACGCCGCTCCGGTCTCGCGCTACGAAGACCAGCAAAAGCGGAGCAGGAGCCAAGGCGGTGGCGCCTTCGGCGCTGACGCCGCCGCTGCCCTCGACGCTCGGCGGGTCGTTTTCGAACGTGCCCAGCTTCTTCATCAACAGCTTCTCGATCCCCCCGTTTCTACTACCGATCTATCAGGCCGCCGGCGCTGCCTACGGGATCCCCTGGCAGGTACTGGCCGCGATCAACGAAGTCGAGACCGACTACGGCCGCGACCTGAGCGTCTCCAGCGCGGGCGCCGAGGGCTGGATGCAGTTCTTGCCAAGCGAGTGGAGCCAATACGGAGTCGACGTCAACAACAGCGGTTATGAGGACCCCTACAATCCCGCCGACGCGATCTTTGCCGCCGCCCGCTATCTCAAGGACGCCGGTGGCGATACCGACATTCGCGCGGCGGTGTTGGCTTACAACCATTCGCGTGCGTATGTCGAATCGGTGATGCTGCGCGCACGCCTGCTGGCCGGCACTCCGCCGGAACTGCTCGGTGCGATCACCGGTCTGACCGAAGCGCGCTTTCCCGTATATGCCGCGTCGCACTACAGCGACGGCTTCCCCACTACCGAAGGCCCCTCGCCGCATACGGTGCCCGCGACGACGATCTACACGCAGGCAGGTGCGCCCGTGATCGCGGTACAGGACGGGCACATCACGCAGATCGACCCGACTGGTCCGTTCGGACCCTCCATCTCGCTGGTAGACGCCTACGGGAACACGTATACCTACGCGGGGCTCGGCACGCTCGCTTCGCTTTATCCGGTACTTGAATCGGTCGAAGCCGGCGCTCCGCGGGCAGCTGGTCTCTCCAGCGTCGGCCTAGATGTAGGCCCCTCGAGCCCAGCTGCGAGCGGCGCGGCCCGCTCCTTCAGGGACGGCTCGGAGAACGTCTACCTGCACCCGCTACACGTTGGAGCAGAGGTGATCGCCGGCACCGTGCTCGGCCACATTGGCTCCGGGGCCGAACCTCACCTGGTCTTCCAGATCCGCCCGGCCGGCATCGGCGAGCCGCTGATAGACCCGAAGCCGATCCTCGACGGCTGGGTCAAGCTGCAAAGCTCCTCTGCCGTGAAAGCCACGGGCCGTACGCCATTTGTCAAGCTCAAGCCAAGTCCTGGACAGGCACTGCTTGAGTCAAAGACCCAGCTGGAGCTGCAGGTCCCGCGCGACCATGCAATCCGCCTACCGCGCTGCGAGCGACGTCTGATCGCAGACGACCGAGCCGACAGGCGCGTGCTTGCCGCGCTCGAGTTCCTCTCCGCCTCTGGCTTGAGCCCGACCGTCTCCTCACGCAGTTGCTCTCAGGCATCCACAGCCGAGCACGGTCTGCCCTCGCCCGGCGCCACCGGTCAGGTCCTCGCTCTCTCCGCGATCGACGGGACGCCCGTGCTCGAGGCAGGTGGGCCGAGTGCTCTGGGGCTCGCTGCGGTGCGCAAGCTAGCTGAGTTGCAAGGGGTCATGAAACCGCAGCAGATCGCAAGTTCCACGCGTTTCGGCACGGTCCACATGACTGTGCTCGCCAGCGAGGGAGACACGGTCAGCATCGACTTTGCTCCACTCGCCGACTCTCAGGCGCACACCGCCGCCGTATCCGGTTCCGGGCTCACGCCCGCACAGTGGCTGACGCTCGTCGCTCGTCTCGGCCAGGTACCCGACCCCACGGTCAGCTCCAAGCCATCGGCGGCGGCGATCCCAGACAACTCTGGCTCGGCCTCTTCGGCCGCAGAAGGCAAGTAGCGCGATGGCGACCACCGTTCCACCACCCGCGTCGGCGCCACCGCCACTGCCCCCGCCGCCGCGGCGCGCCAATACAACTCGGATCGTCGCCGTCGCGGCGATCGCGGTAGTGGTCGCGATTGTGCTCGTGCTCCTGCTCGCCGGCAGCGGTAGCGCTACCTACTACCTGATCTTCCCGGAAGCAGGACAGCTCGTACGCGGCGACCAGGTGCAAGTTGGCGGGGTTCCCGTGGGCTCGATCAAGGACATCACACTCCTGCACGATTACGACGTGCGCATCACGATCAACGTCGAATCATCGCTGGCGCCGCTGCACGAGGGCACCACCGCCGAAATTCGCGTGCCTTCGCTGTCGAGTGTTGCCAACCGCTATATCGCGCTCTCGCCCGGACCAAACAACAAGCCATCGTTGCCGTCCGGCTCGACCCTGCCCATCACCTCCACCCACGGCGTTGTCGATCTCGACCAGCTATTCGGCATCTTCAATGCCAAGACGCGCAAGGGTTTGCAGCAGTTGATTCAGGGATCCGCCGAACAGTATTCGGGCGTTGCTCCTCAGCTACAGAAGGATGCGAAGTACTTCCCGCCGGCGCTGGCCGCGTTCGACCACGTGCTCGCAGAATTCGGCGGCGACCAGGAAGTCTTCTCCAATTTCCTCGTGGAATCGGCCAAGACGACCACGGTGTTGGCGGGGCGTAGTCAGCAGCTCACCGAATTGGTCAGTCACGCTGACACTGCCTTCGGGGCGATCGCCTCCCAGCAGTCCAATCTGACGGCTGGCTTGAAGGCGATTCCGGCGACATTCAGAGAAGGCAATCGCACGTTCGAAACGCTGCCCACGACGCTTGCCGACCTGACCAAGCTGGTCGATGCGACCAAGCCAGCGGCACCGTTGCTCGGGCCGTACGTATCCAAGCTGCAGCCGCTGGTGAGTACCGCGACGCCGGTCGTCAGTGACTTCAGCGAAGCGATCAGCAAGCCTGGCGCCAGTAACGATCTGACGGAAGCGGCCCTTGCCCTTCCGAAGATCGCCACGACGCTCGTTACGGCCTCGCCGGACAATGTGCGAGCGCTCGAAGAATCGGTGCCCATAACAGCCCTGTTTGGTCCCTACACCCCCGATCTCGAGGGCTTCCTACGCGCCTTTGGCCAGACGAGCGCCTACTACGACGCCAACGGCCATTATGCACGTGTCGCGGGCCTGTTCCCCGACTTCGAATTGGGCGCTGAAAATACATTGAAGCCGACGAATCCGAGTCAGGTAGTGCAAGGCCTGAAGACTGGACAGCTGCGTCGTTGCCCCGGCGCCGCTACGCAGCCGGCGGCCGACGGTTCTTCGCCTTTCAGCGATAACGGTCAGTTGGGCTGCGACCCGAGCGAGGTCCCCTGATGAACCGTCGCCGCTCCAACTCTCTCGCCGGTAGTCCGCTGCTGATCGGTGCGATCACGACGCTGATAGTCGTCGTGGCAGTGTTCCTCTCCTACAACGCCAACAACGGTTTGCCGTTCACGCCAACTTACGACATCAAGGTGCAGCTGCCGGAGGCATCAGGTCTGCAGAAGGGGAATCAGGTGCGGATCGGCGGCGAGCGCGTCGGCGTGGTCAGCGGGCTCAGCCCCTATCAAGACCCGAAGACCGGTCGCGTCACCGCGATCGTCTCGCTTAAGCTGGAAAAGGCAGTGGAGCCGCTGCCGGCCGACACGACTGCGATCGTGCAGTCGGTCTCCACGATCGGCCTGAAGTATTTGGCGCTCGAACGAGGCCACTCAGAGCGCACGCTCAAGGCGGGCGAAACAATCCCCGTCTCGCAGACGCGCGAACCGGTCGACATCGACCAGTTCTTCGACATGTTCGACGAAAAGACGCGCAAGGCCAACCAGGTGAACCTAACGAGCTTCGGCAATGGCTTCGCCGGGCGGGGGATCGGACTCAACGAAACGATCTCGACGCTGCGTCCGCTCGTCATCAACGCGATCCCCGTGCTGCACAATCTTGCTTCGCCACAGACTGGCTTCGGGCAGTTGTTCGTGGCACTCGACCGCGCTGCCAAAGAAGTGGCGCCTGTGGCCAACGAACAGGCCGAATTCTATAGCAATCTCGATACGTTCTTTACGGCCTGGGCGAGTGTCGCTCCGTCGCTCGAACAAACGATCGTCGGCGGCCCACCCGCATTGCGCCAGGCTACCTACTCCTTCCCCTTCGAGGCCGAATTCGTCAACAAGAGCGCCGATTTCATGCGCCTGTTGCGCCCGAGCGCGAAGATTCTCACGACCGTTGCGGCGCCACTCGGGCACGCCTTCGAAGTCGGTGCCGTCAACCTGCGTTCTGCGACTGCGCTCAACGGTCAAGTTGCCGAAGCCGCCCAGGCGTTCGCCAAGTTTGGTCAGAACCCGCTTGTGATCGCGGGTATCGAAGACGCTACGCATACGCTCGGGCTTGCCAATCCATTCTTCGCGGGGTTGGCTCCGGCGCAGACGACCTGCAACTACGTGACGCTCACGTTCCGCAACCTCGCAAGCTTGCTATCGCAGAGCATTGGCGTTGGCACCCTTGCGCGAGCGGCCCCGGTGCTTGCGCCGACCGGTCCGAACAACGAGGGCTTCCCCTCCTCGACCTACGCCAACGGACCCTCGACTGAACCTCCGACCGCAGGTAGTCCAGGTCCCGGTCCCGATAACAACCACTTGCACGTCAACCCGTATCCCAACGTCGCCGGTCCCGGCCAGTCGAAGGAGTGCGAAGCAGGCAACGAGCCCTATAAGATCGGCGAAGCCGTGATCGGCAACGTTCCCGAGAACGTCGGGACCAAAACCGAAGCGACGGAACGCCAAAACAATCTGTTCGGCGTGGAATATCCTGCCTCGACGCTCGAAGCGCTCGGCATAAAGAGCTCCAAAGGAGCCAAGAAATGAGTCGCGTGCGCTGGTGGAAACGCTATGACGAGATGCCGGTCGTCGAGCTGCAGAAATCAAACCCGGTGCGCTTCGGGCTCGTCGTGATCGTGCTCACCGCGATCGTCGTGTACTTCGGCTTCACCAAGCACATCCCGTTCAAGCACGGCTTCCGCTTGAAGGCGGTGTTCGCGACGGCCGTCAACATCAGCCCCAAATCGCCGGTACGCATCGCGGGCGTCGACGTCGGGAAGGTGACCTCGATCGAGCGCGAGGGCAATACCGGCGTGGTGACGATGGAAATCACAAAAGGCGGTCTGCCGATCCATCGCGACGCGACGCTCAAGATTCGCGCTCGGATCCTGCTCGAAGGCAACTGGTTCGTCGACCTGCAGCCCGGAACGCCCACGTCTCCGACCGTCTCCTCTGGCTATACGGTCCCGATCACGCAGACCTCCGACCCGGTCCAGCTCGATCAGCTGCTCGACGCGCTCAACACCGACACGCGCGCCAACCTGCAGACGCTGCTCATCGAATACGGCTCAGCGATTACACGCAAGCCCACAGCTGCGCAAAACGCCGAACAGAACCCTGCTGTGCGCGGATTGACCGCGGCGCAGGCTTTGAAAAAGACCTACTACGACAGCCCTGAAGCCCTGGAAGGTGGGGCGATCGTCAATCAGGCCCTCGGTGGTGTCGAACAGCACGACCTGTCGAAGCTGGTCGCCGGAATCGAGAAACTGACGGCCAATCTGAACGTGCACGAGCAGCAACTCGGCGAATGGGTGGGCAACTTCAACACGTTCCTGGGTGCGTTTGCCGCGCAGTCCACGAGCCTCACGGCTGCGATTGCCGAGTTGCCCGGGACCTTCCAGAATGCCAGTCGCGCGCTTACCAACTTCAACGCCGCCACCCCGGCGATCAGGAAATTCGCGTTGGAGCTGGCTCCAGGGACCGAACAGCTGCCCTCGACGATCGAGGCGGGTTTCCCATGGATCGAACAGACACAGGCATCGCTGGCGCCGACAGAGCTCGGCGGCGTCGCCAAGGGCCTGCGCGAAGCAGCCCCGACGCTCGCTGGGCTGGTCGTGACTCAGCCCGCCTTCTTCAAGCAGACCGACCTCTTCTCCAAGTGCCTGAGCAAGATCTTCTACCCGGCTGCCAACACGAAGTTGCAGGATGGCTCGAGCACGTCTGGCGTCGAAGTGAACAAGGAATTCTGGTATGCGACGGTGGGCGCTGCGGGCATTGCGCAAAGCTTTGACGGTAATGGACAGACGGGCCGTTTTATGATCCAGACGGGCGCAAACACACTGCGGTCGGCGCCGGCGACCGTGGTCGGCGCTTCGAGCGGCAAAGGGCTGCGACTACTGGCACACACATCGCAGCCGCCGCTCGGCACGAGCCCGGCGTTCCCGGCGACCGAGCCGCCCTACAAGCCGCTCGTACCCTGCTACACACAGGCGCCGCAGAACATCAACGGACCGCTCGCGCACGGCCCGGCGGACGGGGGCGAATCGTGAGCCAGCCGATGAGTGGCGCTGGCCGATCGTCGATCCCGCCGTGTGCCCCGAATGGGGTATCGATCGACGATCGGTTGCGTCCTCCTTCATTTATGTACCGAGTACACCGCGTTCGCTGCGTCCTTGTCTCGCTTGCTCCTCGGCCGGCTCGCGCGCTTGATGTCTTTCAGAGGGGCGAATCGTGACGTCTGAGCCTGAGCATCACGGCGAGCGCGGACTGGGCGACCAGATCGCGCGCTATCGCACAGCCTTCATCTCGATCGTCGCAATGGTCGTGTTCGCACTGTTCGTAGGCGGCTATATCCTCTCCAACGAGCGCCTCTCGTTGCCTGGATGGGTACCCGTCCTGGGCAAGGAATACGTCACGCTCAAGGCGGACTTCCGCACAGCACAGGCGGTCGCGCCGGGGCAGGGCCAGTCGGTCACGATCGCCGGGGCCAAGATCGGCGAAATTGCAAGCGTCGCGACCAACGAAGGCGCTGCGCTCGTGACGATGAACATCACGCCCAAGTATGCGCGCTACATCTACCGCAACGCCACCATGTTGCTGCGCCCCAAGACGCAACTAAAGGACATGACCGTCGAGGTGGACCCGGGCACTCCCAGCGCCGGTCGCGTCCCCAACGGCTACACGATTCCTCAGTCGCAGACTGCCCCAGACGTGAACTTCGAGGAATTCCTCGCTGCGCTCGACGGCGAAACGCGCGAGTACCTGCAGGAGCTGATCGACGGTGCGGGCGAAGGCTTGAAGGGCAATTCCGAGAATCTCTCGGCCGCCTTCAAGCGCTTTGACCCGATATCGCTGTATGCGCGCAAGATCACCGCGCAGCTGAAGTTGCGCAACAAGAACATCGAACACGCGATCCACAACTTCCAGTTGTTCGTGAGTGCGCTCGGCGATAAGGACACCGAAATCTCACAGGGGATCGACGCCTCAAACGCCGTCTTCAAGGTGTTCGCCGAACAGGACCAGAACTTTCAAAAGACGCTGCATCTACTGCCGAGCACGCTGGCCAAGACCAAGAGCGGCCTGGGTAAGTTGGCGAGAGCCGCAGGTGTGACGGGTTCGACCTTGACCAAGCTCGAACCGTTCGCCAAATCCTTTACGTCCGCCGTCGAAGCCACGCGCTCGCTGTACAAGCAGAGCACACCGATCATCAAGAATGAAATCCGCCCGTTGGCGCGGAAGGTCTTGCCGGTCATCAATCAGCTCAATCCCTCGCTTGAGGAACTCGACGAAGCCTTCCCCGGCTTGGAAAAGGGCTTCTCTGTGTTCAACGAACTCTTCAACGAGTTCGCCTATAACCCCGGACCCAATCAGGGCGGCTTCTTGTTCTTCCTGGACTGGGGCACGCACGACCTCAACAGCGTGCTCAGCACGGCCGACGCTCACGGTCCGATTGGGCGCACCGTCGCCTATCTCAACTGTGAACTTCTGACGCTTCTGCAAGGGGCGGGCGAAGTCAATACGACGGTGAAGCTGCTCGTGGCACTGTTCAATCCGCCGACGGAAGCGGAATGCGTTGCCCAGGGCTTGAAGGCGCCGGTAGGCGCGGCAGCGGCCGCCCGCGTAAAAAGGCATTCCGGCTCGGGTAAAGGCTTCACCATGAATCTGCTTGGCTCCCAACACGGCGCCTTTGCAAGTCTGGCGTCGAGCGGGGGAGGTCGCTGACATGCAGAAGCGCGCTCCCACGCTCGCCAACATCCTCGTGATCGTGCTGTTCGCGCTGAGCTGCTTTGGTCTGCTGCTGTTCCTGTGGGAGTCATTTGGTGGACCTGTGCCGCTCAAGCCGAAGGGCTATCGCTTTACGATCGCCTTCCCGCGCACGCTGGCACTCGCCGAAGAGTCCGACGTGCGCATCAGCGGTGTCAACGTCGGCCACGTGATCAACCTCAAGTACAACAAGGACGGCTTGGCTCACGCTTCGGTTGAAATCGCCAGCAAATACGCGCCGATTCCCGCCAACATGCACGCCATCCTGCGTCAAAAGACGTTGCTGGGAGAGACCTATGTGCAGCTCAAGCCCCAGGGCGCGGATTCCCACTCACTGCCGGACGGTGGAGAACTACCCGAGGCTCAGGTCGAACCGTCTGTGACGCTCGACGACATCCTCTCCGCTTTCAACCCGCAGACGCGCCAGGGCTTCCAGGTGTGGATGCAGTCGCTGGCCGAAGGCCTCGGTGGCCGCGGCGAAGAGATCAACTCGTCTTTCGCAGTCATCCAGCCATTCGTCGAAGACGCCAACAAGCTCGTCACCGTGGCCAACTCTCAGGAGGGGGCGCTCACGGCAAGTATCCACAACACGGGTGTCGTGTTCGACGCGCTGACTGCGCGCGAGGGGCAGTTCCGCGGCCTGATCTCAAACGGCGAGCGCGCCTTTCACGCGTTCGCCGGAGCCAGTGATGCCTTCGCCGAAATATGGCGCTTGCTGCCCCCGTTCGAGCGCAATTCCCAGACGGCGTTCCGGAGCATCGACGCCTTTGCGACCAACACTGTTCCGCTGTACAACGCGATACGTCCCTTCGAGGAAAAATTGACACCGTTGCTGGAGGCCGTCAAGCCCTTCACGCCGCCGTTCAATGCTTTTCTTACGAACCTCGGCCCACTGGCTAAGGCCGCCAAGACCGGCCTGCCGGATGTCAAAAAGGTGACCGAACTGACCGTGCCGATGCTTGCCGCATTGAGTCCAGTGCTGCACAACTTCAATCCCTTCTTCCAATATGCGAGTGAGTACGTACCCGAGTTGCAGGCGCTGTTTGCAAATGGAGCGGCTTCGACCCAGACTCATGGCAAAAACACGAATCTCCCCGGAGGTCCTCAACAGCATTTCCTGAAGGTGATGCAGGTGATGACGCCTGAAGGCCTCGGGGTCTATCAGCAGCGGATCGGCACCAACCGTGCCAACGCTTATCCTCAGCCAGGCGCCTTCAACTCGCTCGCTACCGGCCTGCAGGTGTTCAGCAGCGCCTCATGCGCCAACTCTGCTCCCTCGCTGAGTGGGCCGCCACTGGGCACGCTCAGCGAAGAAATCCTCGAACAACTGGTGGGTCTGACACCGGGCAGTAGGAAGAAGGGCCAACCAGTCGAAAACCATGCCCTCTACTCGCCGGTTGCCAACAATCCGGAAAACCCGACCAATGTCATCGGGGCGCCTGCCTGCAACCAGCAAGCACCCTTCACATTCAACGGGCAAACGAGTCAGTTCCCGCACGCCACTCCGTCGAAGTAATCGACGTCGTCTGGTAGGCCAGGCAACCCGGCAGGGACTCGACTCCCGTGCCCGGGAGATCTCAGGGAATGGGCGCCTGGGCTACGCTCAGGGCACGCTCGTGATCGAGATATGGAAGCAGCGCGAAGTAGGTGAGATCGGCGTATAGCTCCGGCAGCCTCACGGTGTCGCCCTGCAGGATGCGGCGTTGCACGATCGAGACGATCCCGCCTACGATCGCCTCGGAAGTCTGGGAGGGCAGCGCCGAGGTATCCGCGGACTGCAGGCGGCCCTCCTCTATCAGGGCTGCGAACAGGACAAGCACAGAGCGCTGGCGCTCGCAGGCCTCGGGACCCGCGCCGAGCATCTCCACAAGCGCCACCCGTGCACTGGCGGGGTTACGGGCGAGCGCGCAGAGCAGGCTCTGTAGCGCTAGTCGTACACGCTCGGACCATGGCGCGACTTGCTGGAATTGCGTGATCGCGGCGTTTTCTACACGACTCAGCAGATCGTCTGCCGCTTGCATGAAGCAATCGTGCTTGTTGTAGAAATGCTCGCTGAACGTCGCCTCCTCAAGATCGGCGTTCGACAGCACACGGCTGACGGTCGTGCGGTCATAGCCACGCAGCGCCACGGTCTCGATCATCGCGTCGAGCAGGCGCCTGCGCGGGTTCGCTCCGTCGCGTGCTCCATCGTGCGTCATGACCGCGAGCCGCGCTTCCGCGGAGGTGCCCGCAACTGCATCGGACCCCGCGGCGGAATGCCTGTGCTGAAACATCTCCTTACCTCCCGGCACCGATAGTAGACCCAATGGCGTCCGTATGTCAAGGCGATGTGTATGGACTGGTACCGGTCCATACACGGCTGCAGTCGTGCGTCGGTTGACCTAAGTCCGTGCCGATCACTACTATTTGTAGAGTGGAGAGCGAGGGGAGCACTCACGAGGAGGGGGCGGAGGCCGTTGGCTTCGACGCTGCCCTTGGCGTCGAAGGCGATGGCGAGGAGTTTCAGTACCACTCCGGGGCTGGTGACCTCGACCTCGCCGGGGAGGCAACCGACCGCGAGTGGTCGATCCGCTGCTTCGACGTGGTCAAGCGCCTCGCCGGCATCCCCGTGCTCAACGGCTTGAACGTCGCGATACCGGATGACATGATCACGGTCGTGCTCGGTCCCTCGGGTACCGGCAAGAGTGTGCTCATAAAGCACCTGATCGGACTGATGTTCCCTGACTCGGGCGACGTTCAGGTGCTCGGCAACTCGGTTCCGAAGCTGACGATGCCGAAGCTGCTGGAACTGCGGCGCAGGATCGGTGTGCTCTTCCAGGACGGAGCCCTGTTCGGCTCGATGTCGGTGTTCGACAACGTGGCCTTCCCCTTGCGTCAGCACACAGACATGTCCGAGGGCCAGATCGGCGAGCGGGTACGCCAGCGTCTGGCCGATGTGGGTCTTGCCGATGCGATGGACGACGCTCCCTCGCAGCTCTCCGGCGGGATGCGCAAGCGTGCCGGCTTCGCACGTGCGCTTGTGACTGAACCTGACATCGTGATCTTCGACGAGCCCGATTCGGGGCTCGACCCGGTGCGCACCGCGCTCTTGTGCGAACTGATCCAGGAGATGCACGAGGTCCACCGCGGCACCTATATCGTCGTCACTCACAACATCGCCTCGGCGCGTCAGATCGGCGAATACATCGCGCTGTTGTGGCGCGGACGGATCGTCGAAGCGGGCGATGCCGAGCGCATGTTCTCCTCGGAGAACCCGTTTGTGCGGCAGTTCCTAAGCGGGTCGGCAAGCGGCCCGCTCGGCATGGACTGAGCCGAGGACGTGGCGGACGTGCCCGTTGCTGCTTGAGCTTTCAGTTACCGGGTAGTCTGCGCTGCATGAACTACCGCAAGCTCGGCTCCAGCGGCATCGATGTATCGGAGATCAGCCTCGGCTCGTGGCTGACCTACTCCGGCGGGGTGGCGCGCGAACAGGCCGAGGCGTGCGTGCGCACGGCGTTTGAGGAGGACATCAACTTCATCGACACCGCCAACGTCTACGGGCGCGGCGCGGCCGAGTCGCTGCTCGGTGAAGTGCTGTCGGGCTATGACCGCTCCTCCTACGTGCTCGCGACGAAGGTTTACTTCCAGATGTCCGACACCGACAGGGGCCTCTCGGCGGCGCAGATCCACAAGCAGATCGACGCGTCTCTGGAGCGCCTGCGCACCGACTATGTCGACCTCTACCAGTGCCATCGCTACGACGAGGACACGCCGCTCGAGGAGACGATGCAGGCGCTCACCGAAGTGGTGCAGGCCGGCAAGGCCCGCCATATCGGCTTCAGCGAGTGGCCGGCCGAGAAGATCGAGGAGTCGCTTGCGTTGCCTGGTGTGACCCGATGGGTGTCGAGCCAGCCCCAGTACTCGATGCTGTGGCGCACACCAGAGGCAAAGGTGATCCCGCTGTGCGAACGCGAGGACATCTCCCAGATCGTGTGGTCGCCGCTGGGTCAGGGGGTGCTTACCGGCAAGTACCGTCCCGGCGAGCAGCCGCCCGCGGACTCACGAGCCGCGAGCGACAGCATGAGCGACTTCATCGGCCAGCTGATGCAGGACCCCGTGCTCGAAGCGGTGCAGCGCCTGCGACCCGTCGCCGAGGAGGCAGGCTTGACGATGCCCCAGCTCGCGCTTGCCTGGGTGTTGCGTCAGCCAAACCTCGCCTCGGCGATCGTGGGCGCCAGCAGGCCCGAGCAGGTGCGTGCGAACGCGTCCGCCTCGGGCATAACGCTCGACGCCTCAACGCTCGCCGCGGTGGACGAGGCGTTGGGCGACGTCGTCGTTCGCTAGTTACCCCTGCTTCACCGCACTTATGTCGACAAGGATCTTGACCTTGTCGCTGACCACCACATTGCCCGACCCAAGCGCAGCGTTGAACTTCATGCCGTAGTCACCACGGCTGATCTGGGTGCTGGCCGACACGCCGACGCGGTCGTTGCCCTGCGGGTCGGTCTCGGCGCCCTCGAACTCGGATTTCAGCGTCACGCTGTTGGTGACGCCGTGAATCGTGAGGTCGGCGTCGATCTCGAACTCGTCTCCGCCAAGGGGGCGGATCGCGGTCGATTGAAAGGTGATCTGCGGAAAGCTCTCGACCTCGAAGAAATCGGCGGAGCGCAGGTGCTCGTCGCGCTGAGGCTCGCGCGTGTCGACACTTGCGACCTCGACGGTTCCGTATGCGCGGGCGCCGGAGTCGCTGACCTCGAGTGTGCCCTCGAACGCTTTGAACTGCCCCTTGACGGTGGCGATGCCGAGGTGCTTGACGTGAAACTCGACGCTCGAGTGGATCGGATCTACCTTCCACGTGCCGGTTGGCAGCGGTGTGGTGCCGGCGGGAGATGTGGCGGTGACGGTGTCAGACATTGGAGCTCCTTCAGTTGCTTTCGATAGTGGCCCGCACGCAACGGTGGAGAAGCGTGCTCGAGCAGGAGAGATAGCCGCTCAAGCAGAGTTATAACAGGTTGGTTGCGCACGCAACTACCAGCCGCGGGAAGCGACGCCTTTCGAGGTAGGACAATGGGGGAATGAGCCAAGCAAAGCTGATCCTGTTCGACATCGACGGGACCCTGATCGACACGGGCGGCGCCGGCGCCCGCAGTTGGGCGTGGGCATTTGAGCGGCTGTTCGACACGAAGGTAGACATCGCCGAACACTCAACGGCGGGAATGACGGACCCTGCGATCGGGCGCGCGACGTTCAAGGAGGCGATGGAGCGCGAACCGACGAGCGCCGAGCTGACGCGGCTGATGGCCAGCTACCAGGCCGTGCTGCCCGATTTCGTGGCTTCCTCGCAGGACTACAGCGTGCTCGACGGCGTACAGAGCCTGCTTGAGGATCTCACCGACGCTGGCATTGCCCTCGGGTTGACGACAGGCGGACTGGAAGCTGCAGCCCACGCCAAGCTGGGACGTGGTCAGCTGAACCATTTCTTCCTCGTCGGCGGCTACGGCTCTGACTCCGAGGATCGTGTGGCACTCACACGCGCGGCGGTGGAGCGCGGGGAGCGACTGCTCGGCCATGCGCTGGATCTCAACGAGGTGTTCGTCGTCGGCGACACGCCGCTGGACATCGCCGCCGCCGAGGGAGTGGGTGCGGTGTCGGTCGGGGTGGCCAGTGGACGCTATGACGTCTCGGAACTCAAGGCCGCCAACCCAGACCACGTATTGGCATCGCTGGCTGACCCGTTCCCCGGCAAGCCAGCCTGAGGGCAGGTGTTCGCGCCGGTTCGGCGTTTAACGTTCGGGGACTGTGGATGGCGCAATCGACACGCAGACCGAGAGTGCCCTGTCCGTCGCACAGGTCGCCGGTCGAATCGGCGGGGCGCTGCGAGCGCTGGGCGACGGCTGGATCGAGGGGGAGGTCACGCAGGTCAGCATGCACCGCTCTTCGGGCCATGTCTATCTGACGCTGGCCGACGAGTCTGCAAGCCTTGACGCTTGCATCTGGAAGGGCCGTGTTGGGCGTTGCAGCCCCCTGCCGGCTCAGGGCGACCTGGTCCAGGCACATTACGAGCGCATCGACTTCTATGCCCCTCGCGGTGCCACAAAGCTGATCGTCGATCGCGTCCGCCCAACGGGCGAGGGTGAGCTGCTGCGTCGTCGTGCCGAGACGTTGCAGCGCATACGAGCGGATGGGCTGTGCGACCCCGACAGGCGCAAGCCGCTACTCGCGTTCCCGCGGCGCATCGGCGTGATAGCCGCGCGTAACGACGCCAACATCGACGTCATACAAGCCTTGCGCCGGCGCTTTCCGCCCCAGGACATCGTCTTCTGTGCCGCCTCGGTCCAGGGAGTGCATGCAGTTGGCTCGGTCATCGACGCGCTTGGACGCCTGCAGGCCGTCGAGGGCGTAGACACGATCGTGCTCGCCCGCGGTGGAGGCTCGACGGCCGACCTGATGGCATTTGACGATGAGCGCCTGTGCCGGGCGATCTTCGCCTGTGCGGTGCCAGTCATAACGAGTATCGGCCACACCAAGGACCGCCCCAACTGTGACCACGTGGCGGCCGCCTATGCGCCCGTGCCGGCGAAGGCGGCTGAGCTTGCGATACGCCATTCGGCCATCGAGCTACTGGAGGAGCTAGACCGCCACCGCATGGCACTCGTGCGCGTGTTCGACCGTCCACGCGCGATGGTGCAGCGGATGGGAGAGCTGCTGCACAGCTCACGCGCGCGCGTCACGCGCAAGCGCTTGGATCTGATCGCCGCCCTTGACCGCCGCTCAGCCGAAGCGATTCGCGAACTACGTCGACGCGTGGTCACCCAGCGCCAGGCAGTCGACCGCGACGCGAGCAGGCTAGGTCCGGCAGCCGAGCGTCTGCTCGCTCGTCACGCGGAACGCGTGGCGGCACTCGGTGCGGTCATCGACGCCAAGGACTTTCGCAGGCGCGGATGGGTGATGGCCACCAATGCTGGTGGCTCCCCAGTCAAGAGCGTTGCTGAGCTGCATCCGACCGACAAGCTTTCGTTGAGCTTCGCCGATGGCGAGGCCAGCGCCACAATCACCGATGTCACACGAGGAGAGCACCTATGAGCGACGCCGCACAGTCGCAGGCGATCATGTTCGAGCCCACCGACGAGGAGGATCTGCGTATCAGTCGAGGAGAACTCGACTCGCGGGAGCGGGGCCAGGCAGAGATCGGGCAAGAAGCCTATTTGGAAGGGTTCGGTGCGAAAGAGGACGATCAGCTTGAGCCTGGGCAGAAAGACAGCGTGCAGACACGCGAGCAGATCACTTTTGAGCAGGGCTATGAGGAGTTGAAGGGCATCGTCAGCCGCCTCGACGACCCTGAGCTTCCGGTGCACGAGATGTTCGAGGGCTTTCGCCGTGGCAAGGGCCTTGAGAAGGCGTTGCGTGCCTATCTGCAGGAGCGCGAGGGTGAGCTCGCCGAGCTCGAAGAGGGCAACAACTTGCCTCAGTTCGAGATCGCCTCCCCGTCGAACGGCCCGGTGGCCGGCTGATTCGGACTGGGTGCGCTAGCGCCGCTGCACGACAAGCGCCTGCGTAGCTCGTCCAAGCGGGCCGAGCTCGTCGTGTAGCACGCTCTCAGACCAGCCGACCCCGCCCGGATGCAGCAGTGTGCGGGCATCCAGTGCGACCCACTCGCCCTGGGGGCGACGGTTGAAGGAGATCGTCAGGTCGGCGTTGATGAACAGGTACTGGTCGAATGGCAGCACCGTCGCCACCCCGTTGCCGAAGTCCGAGGTTGCGGCAACGCGCGCAAGCGAGGTTAGCGGCTCGTCCGGCAACAGGGGATGGCGCAAGCGCATCCAAACCGTCGCAGCGCCGCTGGGCACATGCCCCGCCGCGCTCTGTTGTAAAGGCCCAGCCACGGTCATCTCCTGGCCCTGAGCCTCGGGTTGGTGCGCCGTTTCGCGCTCGGGCAAGCCACCGACCAGGGGCTTCCCGCGCAGGAAGCGCATCTCCATGGCGGTCGCGGCGAAGCTCTTGCGCTCCATGTCGTCGAGCGCGAAGTGCACTTGCTCGCCGTCGGTTGCGGGTGCGATCGCGCGAGGTTGCGCCGCCTCGACCTGCGCCAGCGCCAGCTCCGGCAACTCCTCAGGGGTCGGCACGAGGCGCAGAGCGCTCGCGCGACACACTGCCACGCCCTCGGCACTCAGCTCCGCCTCGAGCGCTTGCACGCGCCGCCCGGGTCGTGAGATACGCGTACTCAGCTTCAAGGGCGCCATCGGCACGGGTCGCAGGAACTCGAAGGACAATCGCGCGAACGGCAACTCCGCGCCAGGCTGCATCTGCTCGAACGCGGCCGCGATCAGCGCGGCCGGCGCGCCACCGTGCAGCGCGTTCGGGTCCCAGGGTCCGCGCGCGTGCTCGGTTGGCGTGAACAGGTCGCCGTCACCGACGAAGATGCTCTCGGTCATCGGGCAGGATCGTATTTAGAACGTCTTTCAAATGAGCGGTGCATCTCGACACCCCTTTTGTTTGGACTCGGATGATTTATTTAGGTAACTAACCTTTAGATACGCGTCCGCAAAAGGGGGGTATGGAGCAACACGCGGGTTTCGACGAACGGCGCGCCTACGTCAGGCCGGCAGCCCGGCCGCGAAGTCGGCCAGCTTGTCCGGATCGCGCAAGGGCGCACCATGGCCGAAGAGCGCGAGCGCAGGACGCAGCGCCGCGAGCCTGCGGATCGACGCCCGGTTGCGTGCAGGGTCGACGGCGAACAAGGCAGGTGGCTCGTTGAGGCCCGGAATCCCAGTCATCAGGTTCATGTTGTTGATCACGTCCCCCAAGATCAGCACACGGTCGGACTCGCGCCAGAAGGAGACGTGGCCGCGCGTATGTCCAGGGGTGTCGAGCACGACGAAGCCGGCCACTTCGTCGCCCTCACGCAACGCCTTGGACACCGGATGGGGAGGACCCACCCACCAGCGTTCCTGTAGGCGCTTGGTCCAGGCAGGGACCTTCCCACCGACGACGCTGCCCGCCGTCTCCATCGCTGGGACATCGTCCTGGCCCACCCACAGCGGGATGCCAAGCCGCTCGCACACGACGTGGCTGCATCCCTGATGGTCGGGGTGTACGTGCGTGAGCGCATGTGCCGTCAACGTGCGCCCAGCGATCTGTTTGAAGATGCGCTTCTCGGCTTGGCGCGTGGCTGAGTCGATCAACACGTCGCCCGCCACGTACACGTTGATCGCATTCGGGGGAAACCCCTTCAGCATGTAGACGTCCTCGGCGAGCTGCTTCATTTGCATTCCCTCCAGCGGTTGATTGGAGCCCGAACCAGAATAGTGGCGGGTTGTGCTGGTCTGGTCGTGGACGAGTACGTCGCGCTCGATGTAGGTCGCGCCGTTCAGGTTCAGTCGCGCGACTGCTCCCAGGAGAAGCCACGTACAGCGAAGTAAACACCGAACACCCCCCACAGCGCGATCACGGCAAGCGCAGACAGGTTGTCGCTGAGTCCCTTGCCGGTCACCATCGCGCCGGAAAGACCGTCGATCAGCGGCTTCAGCGGCAGCGCTTCGGCGATGTTGCGCACGAACGCGGGCGCGCTTTTGCTGTCGAACACGTAGAACGAGACAAACACAACAGGCAGGAAGATTGCGTTGACATAGGCCGCTGTGGACTCGAAGTTCGGGATTACGTGGGCGAAGGCAACGCCAAGGGCGGCAAAGCAGATGACGCCAGCCACCACGAACACGACCAGCTCGAACCATGCAAGCGGCCAGCCGATCCCGAAAAACAGCTTGCCGGCGAGCGTGATGATCGCGATCTGCATAGCCGTATTCGTGACAGCATTGGCTGCCACCCCACCGAAGTAGGAGATCGTCGGCAGCGGCGTGCCGCGGATGCGCTTGAGCACACCCCGCTCGCGCAGAAACACGATGTTGTAGGCCAACGCGGTAAACGTGGTCGACATCACGCTCATGCCGGCGATCGCGGGAACTAGCAAGTTGAGGTCGTGTTGTTTGCCGTGCAAGATGACCCCGCCGGCGGCGAGAAACAACAGCGGCAGCGCAAAGTTGAAGAAGGCGGCGCTCGGGTTGCGCCAGAACATGTGCCGCTCCAGCCGGTACTGGCGCCAGGTAAGGGCGACGGCGTCAGGCATGGGGGATTGGTGTCGCGTTTGGCGATGCCCCGCGTGCGCGCGGGGGGCATCGCGTCTTCGCGCACAGCTGACATGCACTCAAATCGAGGTCATGCATCGGCGGTCAGCTCTAGGTAGACGTCCTCCAGGCTCGGGCGCCCTACGTTCAGCTCGTCCAGGCGCTCCCCCCGCGCCAGGGCATCCGAGGTGAGCTCGTGCAGGGTGCGCGTGGGATCGTCGGTCTGCACCTCCACAAGTTCGCCTGAGGCGTTGCGGTAGGAGACCGTGTAGTGCGCGGCACCCACTCCAAGCTCGCGCGGTGGCCCGATTGCCAGCACACGCCCGTCCTTGACGATCGCCACGCGATCGGCCAGCGCCTGTGCCTCGTCCAGGTAGTGGGTCGTAAGCAGGATCGTCTTGCCAAGCGAGCGCAGTGAGCGGATCGTCTCCCAGGCCGCATGCCGTGCCTGAGGGTCAAAGCCGGTGGTGGGCTCGTCGAGGAAGATCAGTTCGGGGTCGCCGACGAGCGCCAAAGCGAAGTCGAGCCTGCGCAACTGGCCGCCGGAGAGCTTGCGCGTGCGCACATCGGCCTTTTCCTGAAGCCCCATCAGGTTCAGCACCTCCTCGACATCGCGCGGGTGCGGATAGAAGCTGGCCCAGTGGCGCAGCGCCTCGCGCGGCGTCAGGTGGCTGTAGATGCCGCTGCTCTGCAGCACGATTCCGATGCGCTTGCGCAATGCAAGCTCGCGTGCGGCGGGATCGTGACCGAGCACCGACACCTCGCCGGCGCTGCGCGCACGGTAGCCCTCCAAGATCTCGACAGTTGTCGTCTTGCCGGCACCGTTGGGGCCGAGCAGGCCGAAGACCTCGCCGCGGTGTACCTCGATGTCGATGCCTCGCACAGCCTCAAACTCGCCGTAGCGCTTGTGCAGGTCTCTGACCTCGATCGCCGGCTCGGCTCTCACCAATGAACGCCCCGCATCAGGTTCGCCATCGCCAGCTGCTCGAGCGACGCGCGCTCGTCGGTCCCCTTCTCGCCGCGTGAGGCGGCCGAGTCGGGGAACACGCGGTAGGCGAGATGCAAAATGCGGTCGACCACCCCGGGAGCAAGCGCGTAGAGAACCTCGCCGGTCGTGCCGAGTGTGGTCCCCATGTGCTTGGGACGGGTGCGCAGCGCCTCGCAGATCATGTCGGCGGCCTGCTCGGGAGTGATCGTGGGAAACGCGTCATACAGTTTCGTGGGCGCGATCATCGGCGTGCGCACAAGCGGCATGTGGATTGTGGTGAACGTCACGCCGTCACCGATCACCTCGGAGGCGACAACGCGCGTGAACGCATCGAGCGCGGCCTTGGAGGCCACATAGGCCGAGAAGCGCGGCGGATTGGTCTGCACGCCGATCGAGGAGATGTTGACGATGTGCCCAAAGCCGCGCGCACGCATCTGCGGCAACAGCCCGATGATCAGCTTCACGGCACCGAAGTAGTTGAGCTGCATCGTGCGTTCGAAGTCGTGAAAGCGCTCGTAGCTCAAGGAGATAGAGCGCCGGATAGAGCGCCCGGCGTTGTTGACGAGCATGTCCACGTTGCGATGGTCGTCTTTGACGCGCTCGATCAGCCGATCGACTTCGTCCATGTCGGAGATGTCGGCTGCATACACATAAGCAAGTCCGCCGGTGGCAACGATTTCCGCGCGCACCTCCTCGAGCTTCTCCACGTTGCGCGCCACCAGCAGGGGAATCCCGCCGGCGGCGGCGACCTTCACGGCCGTCGCCCTGCCGATGCCGGAAGAGGCCCCAGTGATCAGCACACGCTTGTCGCGCACCGCCTCGCCAAGCGTGCGACCGCGGCTGATGCTCGGGTCCATCTCGCGCTCCCAATAGTCCCAAAGCTTGACCGCATACTCGCGCAGCGCCGGAGGATGCTCGAAGTCAGAACCGGCCAGCGCCCGCTCGGCCTGACGCGTGTTGAACGTTGGCACGAGGTCGATGTGCTCGAGCACCTCCTTGGGTATCCCAAGCTCGCGAAGTGTCAGCCTGCGCGCCTGGCGCAGCGGCGGTATGCGCATCAAGAGTGAGAGCGGGGAAGTGGGCACGACGTCGAGCACGCGCTTGTCGATGCTGACCGCAAAACGCGGAGCGTTCGCTGCGCTTGCGATGTCGTTCATCACCTCGTCCACGCGCTGGCCGCCGGGATATGTCAGGTGAAAGGCGCGCCCGTCGAGGTGCGGGCGGTGGGCGATGTGGTCGAGCGCCCCTGCCACCCAATCCACGGGTACAACGTTCGTCTTGCCAAGATCCAGCCCGACAAGCGGCATCCACTGTGGCACAACTTGGCGCATGCGCTGGATCGCCTTGAAGAAGTAATAGGGACCGTCGATCTTGTCCATCTCGCCGGTCTTGGAGTCGCCAACGACAACCCCTGGCCGGTACACGCGCCAGGGCACATGCACCTGCTCGCGAACAATGCGCTCAGCCTCGAACTTAGTCGCGTGATACGGCGAGGGCAACCGCTGCCCCTCGTCGAAGCAATCCTCGCTGAATTCCCCTTTGTAAGCACCGGCAACCGCAATCGACGAAACGTGGTGCAGCCGCCCGACTCGCAGCGCCCCGGCCAGTTCCACCGCGTGGCTGGTGCCACCGACGTTGACGGCTGTATTGAGCTCCAGGGTCGCTGTCATGTCATAGACGGCAGCCAGGTGGAAAAGATGATCGATCGTCCCTTCGAGCTCGGAGACCTGCTCGTCGGTCAATCCAAGCAATGGCTGGCGCAAATCGCCGATGACAGGATGCACGCGTCTGCTCACGGTCGCATCGGAGACCCGTTCCCAATATTCGATCCGCTCGTCCAGGCGCCCCAACGAGTCTTCGCGCACGAGCACGTGGATCTTGCCCCTGCGCTCCAGCAGTCGCTCGACCAACCGCCGCCCGATGAAGCCGGTCGCTCCCGTTACGAAATAGGCCATTTGCTCTCCCGAGGTTCGATCAGCCGAGGATAGTCGTAGCTGCAACCGCCCGCGGGACGCCGGCAGGCTGAGATGCTCGAAATGGCCATCGGGTTTGGGTTTATGTCCCAAAGCTGGACGCGCCCAGCGCGAAGGCACCGGGTATTGGCGCTATGCGCCGGCGCCGGCTCCGCCGCGCCCCTCGCCGGAGGCAAAGCGCTGGGCGCCGCTGACTGCGTCGAGGTAGGTCTCGGGTCCGGCCTGGGACTCGAGCGCGAGCCCTTGCTCGAGTGTCATGCCGAGGCCGTCGATTGCCGCACGGCGGTCGGCGAGCATCGTGCGCTGCGGAAAGCGAGCAAGGTTGTTGGCAAGCTCAATCGCCCGCTGCAAATGTGCCCCTTCGGCGACCACCTCGGTGAGTAGCCCCATTGCATGAGCCTCGCCAGCGTCGATAATGCGTCCCGTCAGGATCAGATCGAGTGCACGCCCAAGCCCGACGATGCGTGGCAGGCGTTGCGTGCCACCGTCGATCAGGGGCACGCCCCAGCGGCGCTCGGGGTAGCCGAGCTTCGATCCCTCGGTGGCGATTCGCAAATCGCACCACAGAGCCAACTCCAGCCCGCCGGCGAGGGCAAAGCCGGAGATCGCCGCGATCGTCGGCTTAGAGGGGGTTAGCCGCGTAAACCCCATTGGGCCGTCGGGTGACGTCAGCCGTCCGCCAAGCGTCTCGATTGCCTTGAGGTCGGCCCCGGCGCAAAAGGCAATTCCACCTGTGCCGGTGAGCACCATCGCGCGCGCGTCCTCTTCGCCCTCGAAGCGCATCAGCGCCGCGTGCAAGGCCTCGGCAGTAGCCCCGTCGACGGCGTTGCGTCGCTCGGGCCGGTCGATGCTGACTACGGCGGCAGCGCCATTACGCTCGTAGCGAACTGGGTTGGAACTGGCCTGCGAGCCGGACGTCGGGCCAGGCTCGCTAGTCATCGCCAGGTCAGCTCCGCCGGTTCACCAACCGCCGCGCCAGCGAACGTCGTCGATGCGCGCCGTGTGTGCCGCTTTACGAGCTTGTTTGCGCTTGTCCAGGCGCCATTGCAGCAAGCTCATGACAAGTGCAAAGGTCGGAAAGAAGATGATCAGGATGAAACCGGCTTTGGTGATCACCTTGTCGTTAGTTGCTCCGTAGAAGCCGCGCCCGTCGTTGTAGGCAAGCGCGGCGGGGGCGAGCACAAGCAGCAGGATCGTGGAGGCGCAGAGGCTGGTAAGCAGGCGACGCATGAGGAGCCTGATCCTATCGGAGCGCACCACAGACTTGCCTGCCCGCGCCCCCTACCATCATCCGACATGGCTCTCCTGATCGCCTCAGACCTGCGCAAGGACATGGCCGGCAAGCCGCTGCTCGGCGGCGTGTCGTTCAAGCTCGAGCGCCGCGAACGTCTCACGATCGCCGGACGCAACGGCGCGGGCAAGACCACGTTGCTGCGCATGATCGCAGGCGTTGAGCAGATCGACAGGGGCGAGCTGAGCGTCGCCAAGGGGGTGCGCATCGCCCTACACGACCAGCGCCCGCCCAGGGAACGCACGATGTCGCTGCGAGACTATGTGCTCTCCGGTTGTGTGCATGAGCTGGAGGTGGAGCGCGAGCTGGCAAAGCTCGAGCGCGAGATGACCGAGGGTGCAAGCGGCGATTCGCTACTCGATCGCTACGCACGCGCTCAAGCACGCCTCGAGTCATACGGGGGTTATCTGTGGCGTGATCGTGCCACCGTCATGACGCACGGCCTCGGCTTCTCAGATGCCGACCTCGATCGTGGTTTGGACACTTTCTCCGGCGGCCAGCTCACGCGAGCCTCGCTGGCGCGCGCACTGGCCACGAGCGCCGACGTGCTGCTGCTCGACGAGCCCACCAACCATCTCGATATCGAGTCGCTGGAGTGGCTTGAGCAGACGCTCGTCGATCTCGACGCGGCCGTCATGCTCGTCGCTCACGACCGCTGGTTTCTGGAGGCGGTCGGCACAGCGGTGCTCGAGCTCTACGGGACTCCGCCGACGCGCTCCCGCTTCTTTGCTGGAACGTGGCACAGTTGGCGGCGCGAGCAGGCCGCGCGCGAGATCGCGCTGGGCAAGGCGATCGATAAGCAGCAGGCCGAGATAGCGCGCATGGAGCGCTTCGTCGAGCGCTTCCGCGCCAAGGCAACCAAGGCCCGCCAAGCCCAGTCGCGCGTCAAGCAATTGGCCAAGATCGAGCGCATCGAGCGTGACCCACGCGACGCTCAGGCGCTCGAGTTCTCCTTCAAGGCGGCTGAGCGCAGCGGCCGCGTGATCTTTGAGCTGCAAGAAGGCCGCGTCGAGATCGAGGGCGCCGGGGACGGGGGAGGCCCTTTGGTTCTGCTCGACGATGTCGAGCTGTGGCTGGAGCGCGGCGAGCACGTCTCCTTGGTGGGAGCAAACGGGGTGGGCAAGACGACATTGATCGAGACGCTGGCGGGACGCCGTCAGCTTGGCGCGGGCAAACTCTCCACAGGCCACAACGTCACCGTCGGCTACCTTTCCCAGCACGCTGAGGAGCTGGGTACCGGCGGCGGCCCAGGGCAGAGCGTGGTGGAGGCCGCTCAGCGTGCGACCGGTCTACCCCCAAACAAGGCGCGCGCGCTCGTGGGCAGGTTCCTGTTCTCCGGCGAGGATGCCGAGAAGCCGCTGGAAGGCCTATCGGGCGGCGAGCGCCGCCGGCTGTCGCTGGCGATCCTGATGAACGGCACGCCGCGCCCGCCGAACGTGCTGATCCTCGACGAGCCCACCAACCATCTCGACCTCGAGAGCCGCGAGGCTTTGGAGGACGCTCTGCGCAGCTTCGACGGCGCGCTGCTACTCGTCTCCCACGACCGGGCTTTGCTTGACGCGGTGGGCACCCGCACAGTAGCCATAGAAGATGCCTCGCTGCGCAGCTACCTTGGCGGCTGGCCCGAGTACGTCCGGGTTCGCGAGGAGCGGCTTGCATCAGGTGGCGAAGTCCCTAAGCAGCGAGCCTCCAAGCCAGTAGCCAAGCCGAGATCTGAGAAGACCCCGAAGTCTGAGAAAACAGGCTCCAAAGCGCTGGCCAAGCAAGTCGAGTCGGCTGGGCCGTCCAAGAACCGCATGCGCGAGCAGGATCGGGCTGAGCTGGCCATCGAAGAGGCAGAGGCGGCGCTGCAAGCGCTCGAAGACGAACTGGCCGAGCCAGCGGCCTGGGCGACAAAGTACGAGGCGGCCAAGTCCGAGGCACGCCACACGGCGGCAAAGCGCGCAGTCGAAGTCGCCTATGAACGCCTAGAAACGCTAGTGGACGCTTGAAGGCGTCTCTTGAGACGCCCTTAAAAACAGGCGCCGGGGCTCTCTGACCTGAATGACGAGTACCCCGGCGCCTGCCAACCAACCCTCGTTTCGGTCGGGTTAGGACCGAATGGGCTTACGCAGTATAGCGCAAAACGGCTCGTATGGTGAAAACGTTGGATAACTTGTTGCAGGATAATTCCGGAGATTGCGGCTTTGTCTCTCAGCTGCCGCAAGCGCTGGGCTGCCCTGACGGCCCAACTAGACTGAGTGGCTCATGGACAGGATGTCGTCATGGACCGGGTGAAAACCGCGCGCAACATCGCGATCATCGCGCTGATCGCCGCTGCGGTCGAGTTCTTGCCGGGCGGCGGCCGCGCAGCCGATGCGTTTGCGGCTGCACTGTGGATCGTGTTCGCCGCCGGTTTCGCCTTCTTTGGCTACAGGCTTTACCGTGAACGCGGCATCGACCTGCACAGTCTCGGCGACCGTCACCGGGCGCTGCTATACGGCGCAATCGCTGTCGGCTATGCCACGATCGCCGCGCGATCGCGCATGTGGCAGACGTCTTTCGGCGAGCTCGTTTGGTTCGCGCTCGTCGGTGTAGCCGTCTACACGCTGTTGGCCGTCTACCGCTACTCACGCACCTATTGAGCAGCGCCGAGAAACGAAGCAAAAGCGCTCCCGGGCAAAGCGGGAATAGCGATCCCGAATCGCTAGAGACCAAGGGCGGTACGGTGAACGGGGGCGCGGCAAAGGGCGGCCAAGCGAAGAACAGTGCAGAGCAGCGACGCGCAAGCCTGGTCGAGCAGCGCCGCGTGTTGCCGGACAGGCCGGGCGTCTACCTGTTTCGCGATGCTAAGGGGCGCGTCATCTATGTCGGCAAGGCCAAGTCGATCCGCAAGCGGGTGGCCTCTCACTTCTCCAAGGCCCAGGTCCCATCGAGCCCTGGTCACGCGGAGATGGTTGCGAGCGTTGAGGCGATCGAGTGCGTTGTCGTCTCCAGTGAGGCCGAGGCACTGCTGGCCGAGCAGAGCTTCATCAAGCAGTACCGACCGCGCTTCAACATCCGCCTGCGCGACGACAAGTCCTATCCGTTCATCGCCATCTCACTAGACGAGCAGTATCCAAGGGTTTACTTCACACGCGAGCGTCACCGCTCCGGGCGCGCCTACTTTGGCCCCTACTCGAGCGCCAAGCGCGTGCGCTCGACGCTCGAGGTACTCGCCAAGGTGTTCATGTACCGCTCCTGCACCGGGCCAGAGCCGGGCCGTCGTAGCGGCAGTCCATGTCTCGATTACTACATCAAGCGCTGCGAAGCCCCCTGCGTCGGCTATGTCACCGAAGAGGACTATCGGCGCAGCATCGATGGTGTGATCGACTTCCTCTCGGGGCGTTTCAGCACGATCGAGCGCGATCTCGAGCAGCGCATGCGCTCGGCCTCTGCCGCTCAGGATTACGAGCAGGCCACGCTCGAGCGCAACCGATTGCGCGCCGTGCGCTCGCTGATGGAGCGCCAGCGCGTGGCAAAGAGCTCGATTGGCACCTTCGACGCCGTCGCCGTTGCCACCGATGGGCGTGACGCAAACGCTCAGGTCTTCCAGGTGCGCGACGGCATCCTCTCCGATCGTCACTCCTTCTACTTGTCAAACGAGACAGAGCGTGAGCCCGGGGAGGTCGCCGAAGAGTTCCTGTTGCAGTATTACGGCGGCCCAACCACGATCCCAGCGTTGCTCGTCGTCCAGCAGGAGCTTGCCGAGCGCCCGGTACTGGGCGAAGCCCTCTCCCGGCGGCGCGGTGGTCCGGTCGAGCTGCGCCCATCCGAGCGCGGCGACAAGCACCGCATCCTCGAGCTCGCAGAACGAAACGCGCTACTCGCGCTTGACCAGGAGCGCCTGCGCGACGAGCGCCGTCACCAGCACCGTGCTCAGGCGCTCGAACGCCTGCAACATGCGCTTGGCCTTGATGCGATCCCGGTGCGCATCGAGTGCTTTGACATCTCCAATCTGGGCGGCACTCATACGGTCGCTTCGATGGTCGTGTTCGAGGGCGGCGCAGCGAAGAAATCCGACTATCGGCGCTTCAAGATCCGCACGATTGAAGATCCCGCCCGCCCCGACGACTATGCCTCGATGGCGGAGGTGCTCTCCAGGCGTTTCAGTCAGTGGGAGCAGCAGGCCGACTTCTCACCGCACGATCCTTCCTACGACCCCAGTTTCGCCGCATTGCCGAACGTGGTCGTGATCGACGGCGGCAAGGGCCAGCTCGCGGCGGGTCTGGTCCCGCTGGCCGGCTTTCGCGAGCGCGGTGTTGCAGTCATCTCGCTGGCCAAGCGCATCGAGGAGGTGTTCGTGCCCGGCCGCTCCGAGCCGCTGCTACTCGACCATTCAAGCGCCGAGCTGCAACTGCTGCAACGTATCCGCGACGAGGCCCATCGTTTCGCGATCACCCACCACCGCGGCAGACGCGACAGCGCGATGACCGGCTCGCTGCTCGACGGGCTGCCGGGAATCGGCCCGGCGCGTAAGCGTGCATTGATCACCCACTTCGGATCGCCTGAGGCGATCCTCGCCGCCTCGCGCGAGGAGCTGCAGGGAGTGCCAGGCCTGCCCGCCAAGACGGCACGCGACATACACGCGTTGCTCCACAGGGCGGGTTGAGGGCAGGGCGTTGCCGCGGGAGGCGGGTTTGACCGCTCGTCGCCTCCGCTGGGCGACCAGCGCCCCCTATTTGTCGGTTGGCCTCATCTGCCCCTTGTTCCTATTTGGAAGGCGACTTACCGACTCTTCTACGACACATCAGCGCCTACCGGCCCTTTCCCCCGGTGCAATCTGCACAATGGACTGGAGATGGCCGCCACCAGGCCCGTGCCTCCCCGTACCGTAAGCGGACCGATCGTCGTGTCGCGTCTGCAGGACCTCGTCATCATCACGGGCTTCTCAGGCGCTGGCAAGTCAACGGCGATGAACGTGTTCGAGGACGCGGGCTACTTCTGCGTCGACAATCTGCCGCCGGAGATGATCCGCTCGCTCGTCGAGCTGTTCGTGCACGAGGGCTCCAAGGTCGAGCGCGCAGCGGTTGTCTCTGACGTGCGCGGCGGCGTCTACTTCGAGGCGCTGACGGCGGTCGTCGACGACCTGCAGGCGCTCGGCATCACCCATCACGTGCTGTTCCTCGAGGCCGCCGAGCAAACGCTCTCCACGCGCTACAAGGAGACACGCCGCCGCCATCCACTCGCGCCCGGTGGCAGCGTTGCGGCTGGTGTCGCCTCCGAGCGAACGCTGCTCGAGCCGCTGCGCTCACGTGCGGACCTTGTAATCGACACAACCGGCATGTCCGCGGCGATGCTGCGCAGCCGCATTGCCGACGAGCTGTTGCCGCGCCAGAACGCGGGCCGGCTCGCGCTCACGTTCATGAGCTTCGGCTTCAAGCACGGCCCTCCGCGCGAGGAGGACCTTGCTTTCGACGTGCGCTTCCTGCCCAACCCGCACTACGAGAGCGAGCTGCGCGAGCTCACCGGTCACGACGAGCGGGTCGTGCAGTACATCGCCCGCGATGGCCGCCTCGACGAGTTCTATGAGCGCCTGCACGCGCTGCTCGACTTCCTCCTGCCCGAGTACGTAGCCGAGGGCAAGGCCCATCTGGTGATCGCGATTGGCTGCACCGGCGGTCGCCATCGCTCAGTGGCCATCGCCGAGCATCTCGCCGCCCGCTACCGCGACCGCGAAGAGCTCACAGTCGCCGTCGCCCATCGCGACATCGATAAGCGCTCGCGACCCTCCTAGAGGCCTCAGAAGCGCTTGTCGCGGGAATGCGTTGATCGGATGGTGGGTAGGCGTTTATAGGCGGCTGGATGGGCCGCTGATAGCCTTTTCCACCCACGCCGGGCAACGGAGCGAGGCTCCCGAGGCCCGGCATCGTTCATTTTCTTCACATAATCAGGAGGCTGTGAATGCCCGTTCGCGTGGGAATCAACGGTTTCGGCCGCATCGGTCGGAACGTGTTCCGCGCCGCAATGGCTCGGGGGGACGTCGATCAGATCGAGTGGGTCGCCGTCAACGACTTGACCGACTGTCGCACGCTGGCTCATCTACTCAAGTACGACTCGATCCTCGGTCCCTACCCGGGGGAGGTCGTGGCCAAGGACGAGCAAACGATCCTGGTCGACGGGCGTGAGCTGAAGGTGCTCGCTGAGCGTGATCCCGCCGCGCTGCCGTGGAACGCGCTCGATGTGGACGTCGTGATCGAGTCGACCGGGCTGTTCACCGACCGCCCCAACGCCGCCAAGCACCTCGCGGGCGGCGCCAAGAAGGTCGTGATCTCCGCACCGGCAACTGACCCGGACGTGACGGTGGTGCTCGGCGTCAACTTCGACGAAACCTATGACCGCGACAAGCACGACGTGATCTCAAACGCCTCCTGCACGACCAACTGTCTCGCTCCGGTGGCCAAGGTGCTGGTCGACACGGTCGGGATCAAGCACGGCCTGATGACCACGATTCACGCCTACACAGCCGACCAGCGCCTGCAGGACATGCCCCACAAAGACCTGCGCCGTGCGCGCGCCGCCGCGATCAACCTGATCCCGGCCTCGACCGGCGCTGCCAAGGCGATCGGGCTGGTTGTACCGCAGCTGCAGGGCAAGTTGCACGGCTTCGCCGTGCGCGCCCCCGTGCCGACCGGCTCGGTTGTCGACCTAACGGTGGAGTGCGCGCGCGAGACGAGCGTCGATGAGGTCAACGCGGCGCTGAAGTCGGCTTCGCAAAGCGGCCCGCTGAAGGGCCTGTTGGCCTACACCGAGGATCCGATTGTCTCCAGCGACATCGTCAGCTCGCCCTACTCCTCGATCGTGGATTCGCAGCTAACCGCCACGATCGACGGCACAATGTTGAAGGTGGTGGCTTGGTATGACAACGAGTGGGGCTATTCCAACCGCGTCGTCGACCTCGTGCAGAAGGTCTTGTGAGTCCGCTCCTCGACTGTCGGGCCAGCTCTTTCACGGATGGAAGAGCGGTGAGGATACGTAAGGACCCCGTGGACGGTGGGGTTGTCACGACGATGGGAGCGCAAAAACGATGAGAAGTATCGACCAGCTCGACGTCCACGGCAAGCGTGTGCTCGTGCGCGTGGACTTCAACGTGCCGATGACCACGGACGATCAGGATGCATGGGCGGTGGCCGACGATACGCGCATCGTGCAGGCTTTGCCGACAATCAAAGAGCTGCGCGCCCGCGGTGCCCGTCTGGTGCTCGTCTCTCACCTCGGGCGCCCGGAGGGAAGGCCCGAGGCCGATCTTTCGCTCGCGCCGGTGGCCGAGCGTCTGCGCGAGCTGACAGGAGCCAGTGTGACGCTCGCGCCCGAGGTCGTGGGTCCGCACGCTCGCAAGCTCGCTGAGGAGCTGGGGGACGGCGAGATCCTGCTCTTGGAGAACGTGCGCTTTGAGCCTGGCGAGACCACCAACGACCCCGAGCTTGCCCGTGCGTTGGCCGAGCTCGCCGACGTGTACGTCAACGACGCCTTCGGCGCCGCGCACCGCGCGCACGCCAGCACCGCCGGCGTGGCACACCTGCTGCCGTGTGCGGCGGGACGCCTACTCGAACGTGAGGTGAGCACGCTGACCCGCATCCTGGAGAACCCGGAGCGCCCGCTCGTGGCGGTCATCGGCGGAGCGAAGGTAGCCGACAAGATCGGCGTGATCGACCGCTTCCTGCAGCTGGCCGACGTGGTGATGATCGGGGGCGCGATGAGCTTCCCGTTCCTATGCGCGCAGGGTCACACGGTCGGCGAGTCACTGTGTGGCGAGGAGGACACCGAGCACGCCCGCAAGCTGCTCGCGCGGGCCAGCGACACGCACTCGCCCCAGCCCGGCCGCGCACGCCTGCTCGTGCCAAGCGACCTGGTGATCGGCGACCGCCTCGCCGACGATGCCGAACACAGTGTGCTTGAGGGGGTCGAGGTGCCGGCCGGTTGGATGGGACTCGATATCGGACCCGCCACGGTTGAGCGTTACAGCACCGAGATCGCGCGGGCGGGCACCGTCTTCTGGAACGGTCCGATGGGCGCTTTCGAGTACGAGCCGTTTGCGCAAGGCACGCGCGCAGTCGCCCAGGCCGTCGCCCGTGCCTCGGGCGTGACGGTCGTCGGCGGCGGCGACTCGGCGGCGGCGCTGGCCGACTTCGGCTTGGAGGACACGGTCGATCACCTATCGACCGGCGGAGGTGCCACGCTCGAGCTCGTCGAGGGACGCGTCTTGCCCGGAGTCCAGGCGCTCGAGGGCGCCGGAATCGCGTGATGGCCGGCGAGCGCGTCCCGCTGATCGCGGGCAATTGGAAGATGCACAAGACGGAGGAACAGTCCGAGGAGTACATCCAAGCGCTGCTACCGCGCGTCTCGTCGGTAAGCGGCGTCGAAATGGCGATCTGCGTGCCCTACACAGACCTGCGAGCGATGGTTGACAGCGCGCGCGGATCACGCGTTGAGGTCTACGCCCAGAACATGCACCACGAGCCCGAGGGCGCCTTCACGGGCGAGATCTCGGCGCCGATGCTCTCAGAGCTCGACGTCGGCGGCGTGGTGCTCGGCCATTCAGAGCGGCGCGAGCTGTTCGGCGAGACCGACAAAGCGCTTGCGTTGAAGGTGCCCGCCGCGCTCGCGATAGGCCTCGCGCCGATCCTGTGCGTGGGGGAGACCGAGACCGAGCGCGACGAGGGTGAGACTGAGCGCAAGCTGCGCCATCAGATTGGCGAGGACCTTGCCGGCGTCCCCGACGAGCGCCTGGCCGAGGTGACGATCGCATATGAGCCGATCTGGGCGATCGGCAGCGGTCGGGTGGCCACGCCCGAGCAGGCCCAGGAGGCGATCGCATTCGTGCGGGCGTTGCTCGGCGGGCGCTCGCCCGAGGCAGCGGAGCAGGCACGCATCCTCTACGGGGGCTCGGTCAAGCCGGAGAACGCCGCAGAGCTATTGGCGCTGCCCGACGTCGACGGCGCGCTCGTCGGCGGCGCGTCGCTCGATGCCGAGTCCTTTGCCGCGATCGTGGCGGCAGCCCAGCCATGAGCACGCCGGACCGGCGGGCGACCGGTTCGGAGCGCGGCGGCAGCGGTCGTTCGAGCGGGCCGCGCGTGTCGAGCGTGTGCCTGATCGTGCTCGACGGCTGGGGCCTTGCCGAATCTGGCCCTGGCAATGCTGTCTCACTCGCTCAAACGCCCGTGTTCGATGAACTGTGGGCCACCTGTCCCCACACCACGCTCACCGCCTGCGGCGCCGCCGTGGGACTGCCAGAAGGGCAGATGGGCAATTCCGAGGTTGGCCACCTGAACCTTGGCGCTGGCGCGGTCGTCAAGCAGGACCTGGTACGCATCGACGAGGCGATCGCGGACGAGTCGCTTGCGCGCAACGAGGTTCTGCGTGCCGCTTTCGCAGGTGCCCCACGTGTCCATTTGCTCGGGCTCGTCTCTGACGGTGGTGTGCACTCTTCGCTCGAGCATCTGCGCGCGCTGATCGCGCTCGGCGGTGAGCTAGCGCCCGAGGCCGACCTCGTGGTCCACGCGTTCACCGATGGGCGCGACACGCTGCCGCATGCCGGCGTCGACTACCTGGCCGAGCTCGACGTCACAGCGGGCGTGCGCGTCGGCTCGGTCGTGGGTCGCTACTGGGCGATGGACCGCGACAAGCGCTGGGAGCGAACACAGCGCGCCTACGACATGCTCATACACGGTCGCGCTCCTTACAGCGCGGCAAGTGGCGAGCAGGCCGTGTGCGACGCCTACGCGCGCGGCGAGACCGACGAGTTCATCGAGCCCACGTTGGTAGGCGCCGAGGCCTGTATCCGTCCCGGCGACAGTGTGTTGTGCTTCAACTTCCGCCCCGATCGTATGCGCGAGATCGTCAGGGCCTTGGCCGAACCGGGCTTTGGCGAAGACACTGGGGAAGGCTCATCGCATGCGACGGGAGCAGAAGCGGCCCCGCGCGCCGAGACGGCGCAGCTGCCTGGTTGGGAGGGACGTGGTGGCGCGCCCGCCGTAGGCCGACTGGCGACGCTCACCGAGTACGAGGAGGGCTGGCCCTACCCCGTCGCTTTCGCGCCCCAGCATCCGGATACGACGCTCTCGCAAGTGATCGCAAGCAGCGGAGCGCGCCAATTGCACGTGGCTGAGACCGAGAAGTACCCGCACGTCACGTATTTCTTCAACGGTGGTGAGGAGACACCGTGCAAGGGTGAGCGCCGCGAGCTCGTGGCCTCGCCGCGTGATGTGCCCACATATGACCACAAGCCGCAGATGAGCGCCCGCGAGGCAGCCGCGGCGTTTGTCGGTGCCTGGCGCGAGGAGCAACAGGCAGGTGGGCTCCGATTCGGCGTAATCAACTTCGCCAACGCCGACATGGTCGGTCACACCGGCGTGATAGCTGCTGCGGTAGCCGCGATAGAAACAGTCGACGAGTGCCTGGGCAAGGTCCTCGAGGTGGTGCGCGAGAGCGATGGTGTGTGTGTTGTGTGTGCCGACCATGGCAATGCCGACCACATGCTCGAGCCCGACGGCAGCCCCAACACTGCTCATTCGCTCAACCCGGTGCCGTTGATCGTGACCGCACCGGGTCTCGAGCTACGTGCAAGGGGCGGTATCCTCGCGGACGTCGCGCCGACAGTGCTCGACCTACTTGGGATCTCTCAGCCCCCGCAAATGACAGGGACATCGCTGATCGTAGGCTGAGGCTCCGAAAGCACGACGCTCAACCAGGAGAGACGATGGAAACCGATACAGATGCCGACACGCTTGAGCAAATAGTCGAGCAGCCACGTCGCGGCGGACGCTCACGCCTGGTGCTCGGCATCGCCTTCATCGGCGCCGGCGTCAACCACTTCCTGATGCCGCGCACCTACGAGGCGATCGTGCCGCCGAGCATGAAGGGTCGCGCACAGAGCCTCGTCGCGATCAGCGGTGTGGCCGAGGTGGCTGGTGGCGTCGGCGTGTTGCTGCCGTGGACACGCCGCCTCTCTGGACTCGGCTTGATCGCTTTGCTCGCGGCGGTGTTCCCGGCGAACTTGCACATGGCGCGCGCCCCCGAGCGCTTCTCCAGGATCCCACGCTGGGCGCTGTACGCGCGCTTGCCGCTGCAACCACTGATGATGTGGTGGGCCTGGACGGCCACCAAAAGGAGCAGCTGAGCGCCCCTGTGGCGCACAGTTGACAGGGATTCTGGCCCGCGACGCTGCTATGTTCGTGTAAGCACACAGCTACTTCAGAGCACGATCATGTCCACCGCAACAGCCACAGCGACAGTTCTAAAGCTTCCCCAGGGGAAGGACGCTCTCGGCGAATCGGACAGCCTCAGCGAAGCCGAGCTTCGTGCGTGGCGCGGTCTGTTGCGGGCACACGCTTCGCTCGCCAAGCGCTTGGAGAGCCGCCTCGAGCGTGAGCACGGGCTGCAGCTCAGCTCCTATGAGGTGCTCCAACACTTGATCGATGCTCCCGGCGGTCGCATGCGCATGTGCGATCTTGCCGAGCAGGCCCAGCTCTCGCGCAGCGGGCTTACGCGCCTGGTCGATCGCCTGGAGCGCGACGAGCTGCTCGGACGCTGCAGCTGCGAACACGACGCTCGTGGCGCCTACGCGTGTCTCACCGATCGTGGCCGTGAGCGCTTGGACGCGGCGCGCGGCACCCATCGCGCGGTCGTGCGCGAGCACTTCCTCTCGCATTTCTCCGAGGGAGAGCTCGAGGCGCTCGGCAAGATGTGGGAGCGCGTGACCGCGGGCTGCTGCGGCGCCTGAGCCAGGGACTTACCCTAAAGTCGCCCGCGGCGATGGGCGACGAAGAAGACGATCGCCGCGAGGATCAGCGCCGCGATCCCGTACAGGCCGAAAGCTTCGACAGCGTTGCCGGCGGCATTGCCGAGGAAGTAGGCAAGCAGGCCGATTGCCGTCGCCCAACAGATCCCGCCGAGAGCATTCCAGAGGAAGAAGGAGCGCCAGCGCATGTGCGTGGCGCCGGCCAGCCACGAGGCCCAAACGCGCAGCCCGAGGATGAAGCGTCCGAAGAACACGGCCTTCGGACCGTGGCGCTCGAAGAACGGTTCGCCGGTGATCAGCACCTGTTGGCGCTGGCGTTCGAAGCGTCCCGGTCGTTCCAGCAGCCAGCGTCCTCCCTTGCGGCCGATCTGGTAGCCGACGTTGTCGCCGATGATCGCGGCGGCGGCGGCGATCGGGATCACGAGCTCGATCTGCAGTCTGCCCTGGCTGGCCAGCACGCCCGCCGCGATCAGGCCGGTCTCGCCGGGGATCGGCAAGCCGCTTGACTCAGCCATCACAACGAGGAACAGCAGGGGGTAGCCGAACGTTTCTACGAGGTGGCCGACGTTTATGAGCGAGGCGAGCATGATCAAAGAGCCAGTGGGGCTCGGGCCAGCGTATCCGGCGGCCCGACATGTCCCGTATTTCCGCAAGGGCATGTGTCTCTACAGGCTTTATGGCTGTGCGTCCGTGTCTGGCTAGGATGCCCAGTCGTGGCCTTGACGATCGAAGCACGCGATGGCGCCACGCATGCCCGCGCGGCACGGTTGCACACTGCGCACGGCGATGTCCGCACGCCGGCGTTCGTGCCGCTCGCGACGAAGGCGACCGTCAAGGGCCTGTTGCCGCAAGAGGTCAAGGGGCTCGGCTATGACATGGTGCTGGGCAACACGTTCCACCTGATGCTCAACCCAGGTGCCGAGCTGATCGAGCGCTTCGGGGGGTTGCACGGCTTCATGGATTGGGACGGGCCGATCGTGACCGACTCCGGCGGCTTCCAGGTGTTCTCGATGGGTCACGGCACGGTCGCAGATGAGATCAAGGCCCGTCCATCGCGCCAGCGCCAGGCCGAGGAGCGTGCGCGCGAGGGGGCGATCCTCTCGATCGAGGAGCAAGGCGTGCGCTTTCGCTCATACGTGGACGGAGCCGAGCGCTTCATGGCGCCTGAGGACTCGATGGCGGTGCAGGCATCGCTTCACTCGGATATTGCGCTCGTGTTCGACGAGTGCACCCCCTTCCACGTTGATCGCGACTACACCGAGCGCTCGACCGAACGTACTCATCGTTGGCTGACGCGTTGTCTGGATTGGCACGCCGAGCACGGCCCGAGCGACCAGCTCGTCTACGGGATCGTGCAAGGGGGTGTGTACGAGGACATGCGTCGCGCCTCCGCCCGCACGGTTGCCTCGAGCGGCTGCGACGGCGTGGCGATTGGGGGCTCACTCGGCGCCGAGAAGGCTCAGATGTACGAGGTCGTCGGCTACGCCGTCGCCGAGTTGGGCAACGAGCACGAGCGGCTTCCAAGGCACCTGCTCGGGATCGGCGATGTGGACGACCTGATCCGTGGCGTCGAACTCGGCATCGACACCTTCGACTGCGCGATGCCAACGCGTCTAGGACGTCACGGCACAGCGCTGGTACCAGACCCGAACGTACGCTGGCGGGTCGATCTGACGAAAAGCGAGTGGCGCACGTCCGAGCTGCCGCTGATGGAGGGCTGCGCGTGTCACGCCTGCAAACGCGGCCTCTCACGCGCCTACCTCTCCTACCTGGTGCGCTCCTCGGAGTTGACGGGCATGCGTCTGTTGACCGAACACAACCTTGCATTCCTGGCGCGGTTGATGGCCGATTTGCGCCAAGGAATACTCGACGGACAATTGTCTGGGGTAGCGGCTAGACTGCGAGGCGAGTGACGGTTGTCTAAAGGCTCCCGCGCGCAAGGCGTGGGGCCTTTGCCCTTTGGCACTACTTCGTGTTTTCGTTGACGAGCTGCTTGAGCGCTTCGGCGGATTCTTGGGTGCGTTCGTAGACGACGTTGCGGATTTTGATTGTCGTGGATGGGGGAGAGCTGAGCACGACGATCAGCGCGATTACACCGATGAGCGCGAGCAGACCGAGCAAGGCGAAAGCGAGTCGGCGCAGGCCGGAGCCACGGCGTCGTGCCGGCGTCGTCGCGACGACTGGTGGGGCCTCGCGCGCCGGCCCGCGGCGGGGCTGGCGTGGGACGATCGCTCCTCGTCCTTCTGAGGGGCTGTGCGTGCGCGTCGCGCTTGCGAGCACGCTTGTCGCCTCGGTGGCGTGCCTGGCGCCACGCGCCGGCGCGCGATGCTCGTTGGGGGAGATGCCGAGCGCGCCATCTGAGATCGCCCGCCCCATCTCGCGCGCGCTCTCGTAGCGCTGGCGCGGGTCGAGCGCGAGTGCGAGCGCGACCGCTTCGGCAAGCTCCGGCGTGACCGCGGCCACGAGCGTGTCGAGCATAGCCGGCTCTTCCTGCTGCTGTTTGAGCGCCAGCTCGGTGAGCGAGGCGGCTTCATAGGGCAGACGCCCAGAGATCAGTTGGTAGGTCACGACGCCAAGCGCGTACAGGTCGGCGCGCGGCCCGGCTTCCTCGCCACGGGCTTGCTCGGGAGCCAGATAAGCGGCGGTGCCGAGCACCGAGCCGACTTGCGTGATGCTTGACTGCTCGGTGGCCTTGGCAATGCCGAAATCGGCTAGCTTGACCTCGCCGTCGCGCGAGCGCAAGAGATTCCCTGGCTTGACGTCGCGATGCACCACGCCATGACGGTGAGCGTAATGCAGCCCCTCGCAGGCTTGTTCGATGATCGCGACGGCCTCGTCGACCTCGATCCAGCCATCGTCGCGCAGGATCTCGGCGCACGATTGGCCCTCGATGTACTCCATCACGATGAAGTACTGCCCGGTGCGCTCATCCTGGCCGGAGTCGAATACCTGCACGATGTTGGGATGGATGAGGCGTGCCGCGGCCTGAGCCTCGCGCTGGAAGCGAGATACAAAGGTGGGATCCTCGGCGAGGTGCTCGGCCAGCAGCTTGACCGCGACACGGCGCTCCAGGCGCTTGTCGAAGGCGAGGTGCACGGTCGACATGCCGCCGAAGCCGAGTCTGCTCTGCAGTTGATAGCGCCCTGCGATCTCGGGGTCGCTCACTGACCACCTCCGGGGCTTGCTCCGCCAGAGCCCGATGCGCCATTGACTTCGCCTTCTTTGCCTCGCCCTTCAGCTTCACCTTTGCCTTTGCCTTCGCCCAGACTTTCTTCGGCGTGGCCTTCGCCAGGGGCTTCGACGCCTCCGCCGGGGCTCGGCGGCGTGCTTGTGGGAGGTGTCGTTGTCGTGTTAGTCGACGTAGTGGGGGGCGTCGTCGTTGTTTCGGTGCTTGTCGTCGTTTCAGTACTCGTCGTGCCAGTCGCAGGTGTGCTTTTCGTCTGGGTACCAGTCGTCGAGGTGTCTGTCGCGGTTGGTTCTTCGCACATCGCCAGCGCCTGTTTACGCAGGTTCTTGATGCCTTCTTCCAGGCGCTTGTGCAGCCCCTTGTTGACCGTTGCCGGGAGCGCCAGGAAGTCCTCCTCTGTTTTGCCGAGAGCTTCTTCGGTCTTCGCACAGCTCCCGTTCCCGGCTTCGGCGGCTTTGGCGACAGCTTCGAAATCTTCTTGCAGGGGGCCGGCGTTGGCGCTCGGGATCAAACCGGCGCCTGAGCTTCCGCAGGACACAAGAAAGGCGGTGGCGGCACCGAGCAGCGCCACCACGATGAGGCGGATAAGCATTCGCATGTTCATTGACCGTACTCCAGGCGCTCCGCAAGCGAGTTTGGCAGACGCGCTGCCTTGATGGCTGTGGCGGCGCCGGCGACGTCATAGTTGGTGCGCCGGTAGGAAGCCTGGTACCCGTCCAAATCCAGCAACAGCCAGGCAGCTCGGCGATCGCCATCTCGCGGTTGTCCGACGCTCCCAGGATTGAGCATCCATTCGCCGCTCGAGAGGTCGAGCTCGACGCCCTCGCGGCATGGCTCGCCGCTTGCCGCCTCTCCAACCTGGCGCGTGAAGGCCGAGGCGACATGGGAGTGGCCGATCAGGCAGATGCGGTTGGGCTCGCGGTCCAAGCACAGCTCCGCCAGCAGCGCCGAGAGCACGTACTCCCAAACCGGATCGCGTGGACTTGCATGATAGAGACCGATGGCGCCATCCCGCGTGTCCTCCTGGCCCTGGGGGCGCAGACCGGCTAGGAAAGATTGGTTTGCGGGGCCGATCACTTCGCGCGTCCACTGTGCCGCGATGCTCGCGCCCCGCGAGAACTCATCCAGGGGAAGCTCACCGACGACCGCCATGTCGTGATTGCCGGCCAGGCACACCGCTACATGACGCCGTACCAGCTCCACGCAGGCGTCGGGATCGGCGCCGTAACCGACGATGTCCCCGAGACACCAGAGCTCGGAAGCCTCGCTGTCGGCGACCGCTTCCAGCACCGCTTCGAATGCCTGTCGGTTGGCATGGATGTCCGAGACGACCGCGACCTTCATCCGCCAGGAGCCTTCATATAGGTCTCTGCGCCTCGCGAGGCGCAGAGCTGTGGGTGGCAAGCGGGGCTTTGCGCCCCAAGCGAGATGCAGGAGTGCCGGCACGAGACGGGCAGCGCGCACCTCGCGGGCGCACGACATGCCACTACTCGTCGGCTTCCCCGGCCTCGGCGCCGCCGTACTCGGGCAGGTTCTTGATGCCCTCGCGGGTGCGCCACTTCGAATAGTTGTCCTCCATCGCGTCGATCAGCTCGCGCATGAAGCGCGGCGAGAGGTTCACGCGCGATACGACCACGCCCGGCACCTCCTCGGACTCGACCTCATGGTCGACCCTCGCGAAGGTCACCGTGAACTCGTAGTCGGAGTGGCTGACGTTCGCGAAGTTCGCGTACACGCCTCCCATGATCTCGGGAGAGAGATGAATGTTTATGTGGCGCTCGGCGCCTGGGTTCTCGTCGTTCACAAACCTAGTATCGCAACCTGCCCCCCGGAAGTGGCCGAGACCCTTTGGGAGCGCCCGAATTGGGCTCGTATCGCGATCCGGTTGGGGCGCACCTCCTCAGGTGCATAAGATCATCGCCCGTGAGCTCCACGACCACCGAGACAGGCTTGCGCGAGGCCGTCCTTGCCCTCGCCGGCGAGCACGCCGGCAGCGCAAGCTCGCATCGAGCGATCACGCTCGAGCGCCCGCCGCGCCAGGACTTCGGCGACTACTCCACGAACGCAGCCCTGCTGCTCGCGCCGGCCGCGGGCACCCAGCCGCGCGAGCTGGCCCAGCAGCTGGGTGACCTGTTGGCAGAGCGACTCGGCGAACAGTTGCAGCGCTTCGAGGTGGCGGGACCTGGCTTTCTGAACCTGTTCCTCTCCGACGCCTGGCATCGCGCCGCGCTGCGCGAGCTGTTGGCGGCGGGAGATAGCTTCGGCCGTGACGGCGTAGCGGTCGGTGAGCGGATCATCGTCGAGTTCGTCTCAGCCAACCCAACGGGTCCGATGCACGTGGGCCACGCCCGCAACGCGGCTTACGGCGACGCGTTGGCACGGGTGCTCGCTTTCCACGGGCACCAGGTAGAGCGCGAGTTCTACGTCAACGACGCCGGCTCTCAGGTGCTCAAGCTGGGGGAGTCGATTGGGGCGCTCGCGCGTGGCGAGCGGGTGCCAGAGGATGGCTATCACGGCGACTATGTGACCGGCCTCGCAGCACAGTTGGCAAACGAGGCGAGCATGGACCCGGCCGAGCTGGGACGTGCGGCGGTTGCACTGATGATGGGCCGCATCGCCGAGTCGCTAAGCGAATTTCGCGTCGATTTCGACTCCTGGAGCTATGAGAGCGCGCTGCACGACGGCGATCCGAGCCCGGTGGCGCACACGCTCTCGATCCTGGAGCAGCAGGGTCACACTTACCACAGCGAGGGCGCACTGTGGTTGCGCACGACCGACTATGGCGACGACAAGGACCGTGTCCTGTTGCGCTCAAGCGGCGAACACACCTACTTCGCCTCGGACATCGCCTACCACCAGGACAAGCGCGAGCGCGGCTTCGACCGCCAGATCGACGTATGGGGTGCAGATCACCACGGCTATGTGGGACGCATGAAGGCAGCGTATGAGGCGCTCGGCGGCGACCCGGAGCATCTAGAGATGCTGATCATGCAGCTGGTTCATTTGGTGCGCCGCGGCGAGCGAGCACAGATGTCCAAGCGCGCGGGCGAGTTCGTCACGCTCGACGACCTGCTGCGCGAGATCGGCGTGGACGCCGCGCGCTGGTTCTTGCTGTCGCGCTCGCACGACACGACGATCGACCTCGACCTCGACCTGGCCCGCGAGCAGTCAAATGAGAACCCGGTCTACTACGTGCAGTACGCGCACGCGCGCATCGCCTCGATGCTTGCGAAGGCCGGTGTCGAGCAGGTGCAGCAGGCGCTGTTGCAGGCGGCGGAGGAGCGCGAGGGACTGCACTCGGCCGAGCGCAGCCTGATCAAGAAGCTGCTCGCATTCCCAGGTGAGGTCAGTGAGGCAGCCACGCGTCGCGCACCGCACCGGATAGCCGCTTATGCCCTAGAGTTGGCCCAGCAGTTCACGGCTTTCTATCGCGACTGCCGCGTGCTGGGCGCCGAGTCGCCGGCGCTCGAAGCGCAACGTCTGGCGTTGTGCGTAGCCTCGCGCCAGACGATCGCTCGTTCACTCGAGCTGCTCGGGGTGGACGCGCCTACAGAGATGTAGCTGGCAGGCGCTTGCAGCATCCATAGTCACGATAATCGGGCGGTCGGGCTCGAATCGGACTTGTCAGTCGAAACGCTCGAGGTCCGCGTCCAGGCGCGCAGCATCGCCGGCACTGAGCTCGGGCGACTCGGCGCTGGTTGCTGTCTGAGCGCGTGCGTGGCGACGCCAGCTTGGCAACAGCAGCGCGAGTAGTCCGATCAGGGCGAGTACGACAGCGACGGGCACGAGATATGCGGCCAGGTCAAAGCCTTTGGCGCTAGGCAAGGCAAGCACCGAGCTCCCATACTGGCCAACGAGTTCGTTCTTGATCTGAGCTTCGGTCTTGCCTTCGGCGATCAGCTCCCGGATATAGGCACGCTCGCGCTGGGACTGTGGCGATTCGGCCACGTTCAGGGGAATCTTGCAGGTCACACACATAACCTGGCGTTCGATCGCAGGCATGCTCGCGCGCGGTGTAGCCCCCAGAGCGACAGAGTCAAGGACAGGCGAGGCCCCAAGCGCCGCCACGAGCATCAACGTGGCTACCAGACGGGCGAGATGGTCGGTCGGGCGCGAGACGGAACTCGGGCCAAGCCCCACTTGCAACCAGTGGTACGCCCCAAAAATCCTCATACGCTCTCCGCCAAGGCGATCGCATGGTTCAAGAACGCTTCGTCGATTTCCCCGCGCGAGATCGCGACCACGTCGCCAGAGGAGTCGATCACGAACGTCTCGGGGATCTGGGTGGTGCCATAGGACTGGGCGAATTCGCCGGTCGTATCGCGCAGGTTGGGATAGCTGACCCCGTAGTGCTTGACGAAGTTGAGCGAGTCGGGCGAAGAGTCGCGGAAGGTTACGCCGAGTACGGTGCCGCCGCGGCGCATCAGCGTGTGCTGAGCGTGCTCCAGGATTGGCGCCTCTTCCTGGCAGGGCGTGCACCAGGACGCCCAGAAGTTCAAGACAACGACGTGCCCGCGATAGGAGGCAAGCGAGCGGTGTCCGGCGCCAGAGAGCATCGGCATGCTGGTGCTGGCCGCCGGCGCCGTGGGATGCCGCCCTTGCTTGATCGCTTCGTCGAGCGTGCGTTTGGGGGCTTGGGCCAGCACTCCGTAAACGAGCAGCCCGACCAGCGCAGTGCCGACCGCACCGACGAGCAGGGGCATGAGAGAACGTTTGGCCATCGAGCAGGAAGCGTAGTGCTAGGGCTGCGTGAGCGGCGTAATATCTGCCTCAGCGCGGTGGTAGCTCAGTTGGTAGAGCGCAAGCTTCCCAAGCTTGAGGTCGCGGGTTCGAGGCCCGTCCGCCGCTTGAGATCGTCGGTCGTACTTCGCTCAAGGGCGATCCGACTTATAACCATCCGGTTATAAGGTCGGTATTAGGCGGACGTCGGATCTGGGCCGATTCGAACGGCTCCTGCCCTCTCACTCCGAGGAAAGTGCGCTGAGCACGTCCAGGTGCGCGGCCCTACGTGCCGGCAGTTGCGCTGCCAGGATTCCCGCAAGCGCCGCGGCTACGAGCAGCAGGAGCAGGGTGCCCACCGGTATCGACAGCACGTAGCCTGAGCCCGAAAGCGCGAAAGTGGTGACGAGGATCGCCCCGACGACGCCGATTATCAGCCCGAGCACTCCGCCGATCAGCGAGGTGATCAGCGACTCGTAGCGAATCATCTGCCGGATCTGGCGGCGCGAGGTGCCGATCGCACGCATCATCCCCAACTCGTGGGTGCGCTCGTAGATCGAGAGCACGAGCGTGTTAACGATCCCGAACAGCGACACGATCACCGACAGCGCGAGCAACACGTAGACGAGCAGCAGGAACTTGTTGACCTTGTTGCTCTGTTCCTGGGTGTACTGCGCCGCGGTCTGTGAGTGGGCCTGTGGGAAGCTGCGGCGCAGCAGCGCGTTGATCCCGTGTTGTACTTCGGCGCTGCTTGCGCCGGGACCGTAGGCGACGAAGTTGATCGCGTCTTCGCGCTGCCCAAACGCGGTGCGAGCCAGCGAGCGCGAGATCGTCAGGTTGGAGAGCAGACCGAGTACTTCTTCCTTGACGATCCCCCGCACCGTCAAGCTCACCATGTGACTGGAGGGTGTCGCCACCAACAGCCGTTCTCCAACGCGCAGTTTGTGGGCTTTGGCGAACTTCTTGGTGACCACTGTACCGCCCTGCCCGAGCGTGGCGAGCGTCGCGTTCGAGCCGTGTTCCCATTCGATCTTGTACATCCGCGAGAACGATTCGGGTTCGATCGCGGTCACCGCGCTCTTTTCGTCGATCACTGGCGCCCCCGGCGCTGAGGCGTTGCGCACCCTGCCCTTCGTGAAGGCGATCGCGGTGACCTCGCCCACGCCGTGCACCTGTCTGACCGCAGGCGCGACCGCCGCGGGGATGCCCCCTTCGTTGTGCGAGTTCTGCACGATCAGGTTGCCGGCGAAGGAGCGGTTGACCGCGTTGTCGATCGTCGTCTTCGTGCCTGCGGCGAGCACCGAGATGAACGCCACGAGCCCAAGCCCGACGGTCAACGCGAGCGCGGTCACGAGCGTGCGCCCGGGCTGGCGCACCGAGTTCTCCCGCGCCAGGCGCCCGGTGATGCCGCGCCACGCCACGAGCGAGCCGATCGCATGCCCAAGCGCGGGTATCACCCGATAGTGACGCGGTGGGCGCTCGCCCTTGCGGCGCAGCCTGACTCCCAGTCTGATCGCGCGAGCCGTCCAGAGGATCACGAGCAGCAACCCGATCCCGTGCCCGAGCACGATCCCCAGTCCGAAGATCAAGACGAGCCCGAGCACGAACCGTACGATCAGCATCCGCCGCGTGGGCAGCGGCCGCGGCGGGATCTGCACCCCCTCGCGCATCGCCGCAATCGGCGGCACGCGCGTCGCGCGCATCGCTGGGAAGAGCCCTGCGAGCACCGTCACGACGATGCCCACACCGAGTGAGACGATCACGGTGCGCGCCTCGAGAACCGTGCCGTTGTCCGGCAGGTCCGCCCCGAACGCCTTGAACAGCCCGTCGAGCGCCGGCGCGAGCAAGATCCCGAGCAGCAGCCCGATCACGGCTCCGGTGATGCCCAGCAAGAGCCCTTCCTGGACGACCGTGCGCATGATCTGCGCGCGCGAGGCGCCCAGTGTGCGCAGCAGGCCAAACTCGCGTGTGCGCTGGGCGACGGTGATCGAGAAGGTGTTGAAGATGATGAACGCGCCCACCACGAGCGCCACGTAGGCGAAGATCAAAAGGAAAGTGCGCAGGAAGCCAAGCTTTTCTTCCAGTTCGGAGGTCTGATTAGCGGCTTCCTGAGCGCCGGTGCGCACCACCAGCGTCCTCGGTAGAACTGCACGCACGCGAGAGGCCAATTCCTGCGGAGCCACGCTTGGGCTCGCCGCCACGTTGATGCTGTCGTATACACCCCGTTCGCCCGCCACATACTGGGCCTGGCTTGTCTGCAGCAGCGCGACGGTCGTGCCGCCAAAGGATTCGCTGCCCGCAAACCTGGCGATGCCCGAGATCGTGTAGTGCCGCGCCGGGGACCTACCCGCGATCACGATCTGCTGGCCGAGCGCCAGATGGTTGCGCTTGGCGCTCGCCTGGTCGATCGCAACCTCGCTCGCGCTGCTCGGCAGGTGACCCACGGCCGCCGTGAACGCCTCGAAGCGCGGCGGCTGCAAGGCATTGACGAGCCCAAACGAGCCGCCGCTGGTGAGCCGCTTGCCGGACGTGGTGAGCAACGCCGCGCTGGTTGAGATGTCGCCCGAGGCCGCCGCCACGCCCGGCACAGCACGCACGCGGGCAAGCGTCGCTTCGGTCAGCGAAGAGGCTTGGGATCCTCCGAGCGTTTCCTTTTCGGTGACGACCACCGACTTGTTTGCGTAAGCACTGCCGAACACTTCCGAGAACGCATGGTTGATCGTGTCGGTGAGGATGTAGGTGCCCGCCATCAGCGCCACCCCAAGCGCGATCGCGATCGCCGTCAACAGCACGCGTAGCTTGCGCTGCACGAAGCCGCGCAGCACCAGTCTGAGCATCAGACGCTGCCTGTCTGCCTTGGGCGATGACGGCCATAGACCGGCAGAGGTGCGCCGGCAGGCATCAGCCCACGGCCTTCATCAAATCCAGCGCCTGCTCGGCGCTCCCAGCCTCGCCGTCATGCACGATCTTGCCGTCGGCCAGCACGAGTAGGCGATCGGCAAACGAGGCCGCATGGGCGTCGTGAGTGACCATCACGACGGTCTGGGAGAAATCGTCGACTGCCTGGCGTAGCAGCGTGAGCACATCACCCGAGGACTTCGAGTCGAGGTTGCCGGACGGCTCGTCGGCGAACACGACCGCGGGCCGCGAGATCAGCGCACGCGCAACCGCGACCCGCTGCTGCTGCCCGCCTGAGAGCTCTGCGGGACGGTGACTCAGTCGGTCGCGGATGCCGACGGTGTCCACGAGACGATCGAACCATTCGCGATCGGCATCGCGTCCGGCGATCGACAGAGGCAGCAGGATATTCTCTTCGGCGCTCAGCACAGGCAACAGATTGAACGTCTGGAAGATGAAGCCGATGCGATCGCGACGTAGCTGCGTCAGCGCGCGGTCGTCAAGCGTGGTCAACTCCACGCCGCTGACGCTGACGGTTCCAGAAGTTGGGCGATCGAGTCCTGCAAGCAGGTGCATGAGTGTCGACTTGCCCGATCCTGAGGGTCCCATGATCGCCGCGAAGCGTCCGCTTGGGAAGTCCACGGTCACCCCAGACAGCGCGTCTACCACCGCCTCGCCCTCGCCATAGCGACGAGACAGCTCTTGTGCCAGCACGATTGTCTGTGAGTCGTTTTCGGGACCTGTGCCCGTCATGAGTCCGTGAGCATAGCCGTCACGATACGTGCCCCACACCGATCGATCATCGGCTGTTGGACCCATGTTGGGGAGTGGGAGAACCGGCGATACCGTGGCGGGGACTTGTCTAGCCTTGCACGATTCACCGTGGTCGTCTCGTGCATGGTGAATGCTCAGCCTCAGGGCAAGCCTACGTATGCTCCCGTCCATGAAAGGAGACGCAGTGCCTCACGCGCGAACAAGGAAGTTCAGAGATCGCCATCCGATTGCGGCGAAGGTCCCCGAGATCACGATCGTCTTCTGGATCATCAAGCTGCTCACGACCGGGATGGGCGAGTCGATGTCCGACTTCATGGGTGCGCACAGCGTCCCAATAGCGGGAGCCGTCGGCATCTTCGGTCTGGCCTTCGCTTTGTGGTTGCAAATGCGTACGCGCGAATACCGAGCGCCGGTCTACTGGTTCGCGGTGATGATGGTCGCCATCTTCGGGACGATGGCCGCCGACGGCATCCACGACGGAGCAAGCATCCCCTACGCGGTGACAACGCCCATATTCGCCGCAGTGGTCGGTACGGTCTTCTTCTTCTGGCGGCGCAGTGAGGGCACACTCTCTATCCACAGCATTACCACGCGCCGCCGCGAGGCTTTCTACTGGGCAGCGGTGCTGGCCACCTTCGCGCTCGGGACGTCGGCCGGCGACCTGACGGCGACCTCGCTGAACTTTGGCTTCTTCGGCTCGGTGGTCCTGTTTGCCGTGCTGATCTCTATCCCGGCGCTTGCCTGGTGGCGTGGGAAGCTCAACCCGATTGCCGCTTTCTGGACCGCATATGTCGTTACTAGGCCGCTCGGAGCCTCCTTTGCCGACTGGTTCAGCAAGCCACGCTCAATCACAGGCCTGGGTCTCGGCGACGGAACGGTGAGTGCTCTGGCGCTTGCTGTCTTCGTGCTGCTCGTTGCCTATGTAGCGATCACCAAGAAGGACATTCAGGCTCCGCACGTGATGCATCCAGAGCCATTGGCGACAGCGCCAAACGACGATCAGGTGCTCGCGTGGTGAAGACAGGCGCTTGAATCTCAGGGTCGGCTGAACCACGTCGGGACCGACCACGAACAAGGCCTGGAGTCGCCCGTCTGCCGTTTAGGACAGAATCCCCGGCAATGCACGTCACCGCCAAGGCCGACTATGCCGTTCGCGCCGTCGTCGAGCTGGCCGGTAGCAGCCAGGACGCCCCGCGCAAGGTCGACCAGGTAGCTCAAGCCCAGCACATCCCACTGTCTTTCCTAGAGAACATCCTCACGCAGCTGCGCAGCTCGGGGATAGTGCGCTCTCAGCGCGGCCCTGAGGGCGGCTACTGGCTCGCCCATCCAGCGGAGGAGGTCAACCTCGCGCAGATCATCCGCGCCGTGGAGGGTCCGCTTGTCGGTGTGCGTGGACAGCGCCCAGAGGAGGTCGAGTATGAGGGCTCAGCTGAGTGCCTGCAGCAGGTATGGATCGCCCTGCGCTCGAACTTGCGCAAGGTGCTCGAGCATGTAACCGTGGCCGACGTGGCTTCGGGCAAGCTGCCCAAGGACATCGTCACACTGACACGCGAAGAGGAAGCCTGGGAAACTCGCTAAGGGGCCGCTGAGCGGCGCGATACTGCGTCCTCAGTCGCTCATGTGCGGAGCACATTTCGCGAATTGCCTGTGCCCCGAAGGGGTACGTCCTTGTCTCGCTTGCTCATCGACCCCTTAGCGGGGCCAGTTAGATGAAGCAAAGACGGCGCGATACTGCGTCCTCAGTCGCTCATGTGCGGAGCGCATTTCGCGGGCTGGGTGGGTCTTTGCCCCCTTGTCTGGCTTGCCCATCGAACCCTTAGCGGGCCGTACATCAGGTCAAATGGTTTATGCGAAGACGCGCGGTGCCGGAAGGCGGGCGGCGAGGATCTGACCCTCGGCCAGCTCCAGCTCGGCGGCGGTCTCGCGTGTGACCTGGGCCCAGATGTCGCGGCCGTCGGGGAGCGTCAACTCGACGCGGACCTCGAAGCCGAGGTGCACGACGCGGCGCACTAGCGCCTCGACTGTGCTGCTGTCCGGGTAGGGAAGGATCTGGATGTCGTGGGGGCGAAGCAGCGCATCGCCGAGCCGGTTGACTGGCCCGATGAACGACATCACGAACTCGTTGCTCGGATGCTCGTAGAGGTCGTGGGGCGTACCGGCTTGCTCGATCCGTCCAGCGTTCATCACGACGATCTGCTGGGCCACGTCCATCGCCTCCTCCTGATCGTGAGTGACGAAGATCGTGGTGACGTGAATCTCCTCATGCAGCCGCCGCAGCCACTCGCGCAGCTCGCCCCGAACCTGTGCATCGAGCGCGCCAAAAGGCTCGTCCAGCAGCAGCACGTCCGGCTTGGGAGCCAGGGCGCGCGCGAGCGCCATCCGCTGAAGCTGGCCGCCGGAGAGCTGAGCTGGATAGCGCTTGGCCAGTCCGTCCAGGCGCACGAGGCTCAACAGCTCGTGGACGCGCTCGCGCACCGCTGCCTTGGGCTCGTGACGCACCGTTAGCCCGAAGGCGACGTTGTCATAGACGGTCATGTGCTTGAACGGCGCATAGTGCTGGAAGACGAAGCCAACTCCGCGTCGACGCGCTGGTTCCGCTGTGACTTCTCGGTCGCCGATCACCACACTGCCGGTGTCTGGGCTCTCCAGTCCGGCGATGATGCGCAGCAGCGTTGACTTGCCGCTACCGCTTGGTCCCAGCAGCGCCGTCAGTGCACCGTCCTCGACGGTCACGTTCACATAGTCCAGCGCCGTGAACGTACCGAAGCGCTTGGATACGCCGTGAACCTCGATCGCCATCAGACCACCGTATCCCTACTGGTGCGCTTTGCAAGCAGACTCATCGTCGCGAGTGTGGCGAACGCGAGCAGCGCGAGCACAACCGCGGCAGCGTAGGCGCCGGTCGTGTCGAAGTTCTCGAAGCGATCCTGTACATACAGCGGCAAGGTCTGAGTCTGCCCCTCGATGCGTCCGGAGACGATGCTCACGGCGCCGAACTCGCCGAGAGCACGTGCGGTTGTGAGCACCACGCCGTACACGACCCCCCAACGAATCGCGGGCAGCGTTACGCGCCAGAACGTCTGCCAAGAGCTGGCACCAAGTGTCGCGGCGGCTTGCTCGGAGTCGGTGCCGAGCTCGTGCAGCACCGGGATCGTCTCGCGCGCGACGAAGGGCAGCGACACAAAGGCTGTAGCCAGCACCATGCCCGGCACGGAGAAGATCACCTGGATACCGTGCGCCGCGAGCCAGTTGCCAAACCAACCAGTGCGGCCATAGACGAGCAACAGCGCGAGCCCAACGACGACGGGGGAGATCGCAAACGGCAGATCGACGATCAACCCGAGCAGGCTGCGTCCGCGCATGCGCCCACGCTCCATCAGTAGCGCGATGCCGATCCCGGCGGCCGTGTTCAGGGGCACGACGATCGCCACCAGCTCGACAGACAGCCAAAAGGCGTGCACCGCGTTTGGCTGAGTGACGGCGTTCCAGGCAGGCGCGATTCCGTGTTCGAAGGTGCGGTAGAAGATCATCGCGACAGGCGCTCCAAGCAGTGCCAGCAGGTAGAGCAACGCGACGAAGCGCAAGCTCAGCCGTCTGGTCCTTGCGGCGCCGGTGCTGTCCGACCAGCGCGAGCTTGCCCCAGGCGGGAGAGCAACGCCGCCGTTCGCTGCACCAGCCGGTCCGATCGCCGCCGCTTCGCTAGAGGACATGCCTGGATCCCCTACGCGACAGCCAAGCCATCGCCGCAAGTACGGCAAGCGCGCAGAGCAGCAGTACAACCGACACGGCGGCGGCGCCCGAGACGTTTTCGTTCTCGACCTGGTTGAAGATGTAGACGGCCCCGACCTCTGTCTTGAAAGGCAGGTTGCCCGAGATCAACACGATTGAGCCAAACTCTCCGAGCGCTCGCGCAAAAGACAGAGCCACGCCCGAGAGGATTGCCGGCGTCAGATTCGGGAGCACGATGCGCCAGAACACCGTCCAAGCGCTAGCGCCAAGCGATGATGCTGCCTCCTCCATCGAGCGGTCCAGCTCGATCAGCACCGGCTGTACGGAGCGCACCACGAAGGGAAGCGTTACGAAAAGCAATGCCAGTCCGACCGCGGCGCGCGTGAAGGTTATGTCGATACCGGCGGGGCCGCCCTTGCCGTACAGCGCAAGCAGCACCAGCCCGGCGACGATCGTGGGCAGCGCAAAGGGCAAGTCGATCAACGCATTGACGATCTGCTTGCCGGGGAATTCGTCGCGCACCAGCACCCAAGCGATCAGCGTGCCGAACAATGCGTTGATCACGACCACGATCGCCGAGACGATCAGTGTGAGCTTCAGGGCGGCGACGGCCTCGGGGCTCGAGACCGATTGCCAGAAGGCCGAAGGGCCGCCTTTGGCAGCGCTAGCCAACAACGCGGCCAGAGGGAGCAGGACGAGCACCGAGAGGTACACGCCCAGCAGCCCACGCCCGAGCGCGCCGCCGCCATACCTGCGCAGACGATCACCCGCCAGCGAGCCCCGCCGGCGGGTGGGAAGCGGCGTTAGCGCCTGTTGCGACGCGGAACCAGGACTCATTTGGCGGTTGAGACCCCCAACGACTGCTCGATCTTCGTAACGATCCCGGTGTTGGTTTCGAAGAATTCCTTGTCTACCTTGGTCCAGCCGCCGAGCGTTTCGATCGTGAACAGATTGGGCGGGGTGGGGAACTCCCCGGGGGACGCCACCCCTTCGATCACGGGGCGATACCCCTTTTCAGCCCAGATCTTCTGGCCGGCGGGTGAGAGCAGGTAGTTGACGAACTTCTGCCCCTCGCTCGTGTTGCCGCCACTCACGACGGCGATTGGGTTCTGGATCAGGATTGTGGCCTTGGGGATCACGTATTCGATCGGCGAGCCCTTCTTCTGATCGGTGATCGCCTCGTCCTCGTAGTCGATTAGCGCGTCGCCGCGGCCGGCAAGGAACGTCTGCAGCGCGTTGCGGGCCGAGCTGTCCTGGCTGACCACTTTGTGGAACAGCGTCTGTAGGTAGGCCTGGGCTTCGGCGGGCGTCTTGCCTTCCTTGATCTGGGCGCCGTAGGCGGCGAGGATGTTCCAGCGTGCGCTGCCAGAGGTGAACGGATTAGGCGTCAACACCTGTACCCCTGGCTTAGCCAGGTCGCTCCAGCCCGTGATGTGCTTGGGGTTGCCCTTGCGCACGATGATCACGGCCACCGAGTTGGTGACGAAGCCGTGGGTCGCGTTCTTGTTCCAGTCCGAGGAGACGAGCCCGGCCTTGACCAGGCGCGTGACGTCCGGTTCGAGCGAGAAGTTGACGACATCGGCTTTCAAGCCAGCGGCCACGGCGCGACTCTGTTCGCCAGAGGGTCCGTAGGACTGACTGAATTTGATGCCTTTGCCTTCGCTTGAGGCATTGAATGCCGGAATCAGCGAGGCATATGCACCCTGCGGCGTCGAATAGGCCACGAGCGTGACTTCTTTGCTGCCACCCGAGGAGCCGCAGGCGGCCACTCCGAGCATCGCGCCGAGCACGGCAAGGATCGACAGGACAGCTGGAATTGTGCGTTTGCGCATAGCCACTTTCTGCATCGAAGACATGAAGATGGCTCCGAGTCTAACACCGCAAAGTGGATCTGCTTACAGGGTTTTAGCCGCAGAGAGAGCGCATATGTGGCCATTTCTCCTCGCGAGTGCTCCGGCGCGCGAGTGGCACTGCTCTTTTGCGCGAACCGTCCGAGCCGCCTACAAATAGTGCGGGCATTCTGCCCGCCCGCGACGGACGTATTAGTCCCGGCGTGCGCCCACCGACGCGAGCACCGCGTCGATGCACGCACGCTGCACGCGTACTGGCTCGATCGGGAATGGCTCAGGGATGTTGCCGCCCACAGTGCGCACACCCACGCCGATGCGCGCTATGTGCATCGTGCCAAGCGTTTGTGCATAGAGCTGGTTGGCGGTGAAGTCTGGGTCCTCGACGCGGAACACCCCTTGCGCGGCACCTTCGGCGAGGATCTGCGAGAGCTTGCCCAGGCAGGCTGCCATGTTCTGGCCCAGGCGGATCCAGATCGCGTCGGAGATACTCTCGCGCAAGTCCTCAGCCGAGCGGCGCATCAGCGAGAGTCCGCAGTCAAGGAACGCTGGATACTCAAGGCAGAAGCTCGTGTAGCGCAGCCACCCCTCCTCCAGTCGAGCCACCGGATCGAGCTTGGCGGGTACCTCCTCCAGCAGCTCGGCCAGATCGGCAAGGTAGCTCGACAGGGTGAGTACGTACAGCTCCTCCTTAGAGGAGAAGTAGCGGTAGATCAATGCCTTGTTGATGCCGACGGCGCGTGCGATGCTCTCGATGGACGCGTCTTGCAGACCACGTTCGTCGAATAGCAGCCTCGTGGCGGCGATGAGCTCACGCTCACGCTCGCGTCGACGCGACACACGCGTCGACGCGGCTGACTCTCGAAAGCTGGGAGCTGTAGCCATCTCCAACGACTATATCGCGAATGTAAACGCTGTTCAATCTGGCATTTGACAACCGTTTACGCTTTGCTAGGATTTAGTCGTCGACTTACGGGCACGGTCGCCTGTGGTCGACCCCGGAATCAGAGCCGGGCGAGGTCGGGTCCGGCGGGAGAGCCGGGATTCCGGCTCTCCAGTTTCAGCCGCGCCACTCCATCGAGCTAGTAAAGGAGCATTCGTCCCATGTCAGCAACCGACGTAACCGCCAGCGAGGCGACCGGAGCCGCCGAGGCCGCCGTCGAGGCGATCACGAGCGCCGCCGGCAAAGAGGTCGCTTTCTCCATGGCTTTGAGCCAAGACCAGAAGGACATCCGCGATTGGGTGCACGGCTTCGCCGCTGACGTGATGCGCCCTGCCGCGCACGAGTGGGACGAGAAGGAGAAGACCCCGTGGCCGATCATCGAAGAGGCCGCCAAGATCGGGCTGTATGGCTTCGAGGGCTTGGCGCAGTTCTTCGCCGATCCGACGGGGCTGACGCTGCCGATCGTCAACGAAGAGCTTTTCTGGGGCGACGCCGGCATGGGCATGGCGATCATGGGCACGGCGCTTGCGGTGGCCGCGATCTTCGGTCAGGGCAGCGGCGAGCAGATCGGCGAGTGGATCCCGCGCTGCTTCGGCACGCCCGATGACATCAAGGTCGCCGCTTTCTGCTCCTCAGAGCCCAACGCTGGCTCGGACGTAAGCGCGCTGCGCACCACTGCCAAGTTCGACGAGGCCAGCAAAGAGTGGGTCCTCAACGGCCAGAAGGCGTGGGCCACCAACGGCGGCATCTCCGACGTGCACGTCGTGATCGCGACGGTCGATCGCGAGCTGAACTCGCGTGGCCACGCCGCCTTCATCGTGCCGATGAGTGAAGTGAAGGGCATCTCCGAAGGCTCCAAGGTGTCAAAGCACGGCCTGCGCGCCTCGCACACCGCCGACGTGTACCTCGATGACTGTCGCGTACCCGAGAACTACGTGCTCGGCGGTAAGGAGAAGCTCGACGAACGCCTTGCGCGCGCCAGGGAGGGCAAGAAGAACAAGTCCAACGCGTCGATGGCCACCTTCGAGGCTTCACGGCCCACGGTCGGATCACAGGCACTGGGTATCGCCCGCGCCGCTTATGAGTATTCGCTCGAGTACGCCAAGGAGCGCGAACAGTTCGGCAAGAAGATCATCGAGAACCAGTCGATCGCCTTCACGTTGGCACGCATGAAGATGGAGATCGACGCCGCTCGCCTGCTCGTGTGGCGTGCCTCGTGGATGGGCCGCAATCAGGTCCCGTTCGAGAACGCCGAGGGCTCGATGTCGAAGCTCAAGTCCGGCGAGGTGGCGGTGTGGGTAACCGAGCGCGCGATCCAGATCCTCGGCGGCAACGGCTACACGCGCGAGTTCCCAGTCGAGCGCTGGCACCGCGACGCGAAGATCTACGACATCTTCGAGGGCACCGCGGAGATCCAGCAGCTGGTCATTTCCCGCGCCATCAGCGGGATGCACATCAAGTAGCGACCGCTTTCTGGGGCAGCCTCGGTCGGCGGGGCTGCCCTACCAGGCCTGTGTGCGCCCGCAATGCGGGCAGGACACGCTGGTGGAGACCGGCGCGATGAAGAAGCACCCGCACGCGCACGGATAGCAGGCCTCGTCGATCGGACCGCCGGCGTCGCGCATGCGTTTCACGGTGATGTCAGGCGCAGCAGCGGGAATCTCGTGCTGGCGCCAGGCGGTGAGTGGGTGGAGCAGGCTCGTTCGCATTGGTCTCTGCCTTCTATGACAATTCTTACGTCCAAAGGTTTCGCTGCGTGTCCGAGATTTCCTGGCCGGCCGGTCCGCGAGTGAGGGACGGGGATGGGCGCAAGTGTCGGACGGGAAGGGCGCGAGTGTGGGATGGGAAGGACGCGAGGCTGGGCCGCCGAGCGTTGATGCGGCCCACGCGCGGACGCTTCTGAGATAATCGGCGGTCGATGAATCCCGCACGCAAGCGAAGGGTGCGTCTGGTGGTCGCGTTGAGCGCGGCCGTGATCCTGGCAAGCGCCCTGATCTACACCAGCTTCAGCGCCGCCAGCCCCACCGTCACGCCAAGCCAGCTCGTACACGAAGCTGTTGCTGGTCGCAGCTACCAGCTGACCGGCACGGTCAAGGCGGGCTCGGTGCGCCACGAAGGCGACACGCTCTACTTCAGCGTGCAGGACCGAGCGGGCGAAACCTCGGTGCCGCTCAGCTACACCGGCACCGTGCCCGACCCCTTCCGCGAAGGCCGCGAGATTATCGTCACCGTCGAAAAGCAAGGCGATCGCTATGTCGGCGAACGCAACTCGCTGATAACGAAGTGCCCGTCGAAGTACAAGGTGGCCCCTCCCAAGACCAAGACCTACTGATGGCCCAGCTCGGCGGTGCCTGCCTGATGCTCGCGCTCGGCGTGTGCATATACGGCATCGGCGCGTCGATCTACGGAGTCAGGACTGGACAGACACAGTGGTCGGAGTCCGGGCGCCGCTCGGTGTATGCACTGGCGGGCACTCTCACGGTTGCCTTTGCGGTGCTCGAGCTGGCGTTCTTGCGCAACGACTTCTCCTTCAACACGGTCGCCGACACTTCCAGTGCGACCACACCCACCTTCTATAAGGCCGCGGCCGTGTGGTCCTCTCAAGAAGGCTCGCTGCTGCTGTGGGCATGGCTCCTGTCGATGTGGTCCACCCTGGTGCTGTTCTTGACGCGCAAGCGCATGCGCGACGTGAGCGCCTACGCCACGGCGATCCTGCTCGGCTTCGGTGGCTTCTTCATCTCGCTGATGGTCTTCTATGCCAACCCGTTTGAAACGACCGACCCCGCGCCCGCAGAAGGCGTCGGCCTGGATCCGCTGCTGCGCCACCCGAGCATGATGATCCACCCGCCGATGCTCTACTCCGGCTACACGCTGTGCATCGTGCCGCTCGCCTTCGGGATGGGCGCTCTACTGGCCAGAAAAGTCGACGCCGAATGGATCAAGGCGACAAGGCGCTTTGCGATGGCGGCATGGCTGTTCCTTGGCGTCGGCATCATGCTCGGCGCGCGTTGGTCCTACGCCGAGCTGGGCTGGGGCGGATACTGGGGCTGGGACGCGGTCGAGAACGCCTCGCTGATGCCCTGGCTCTGCGCGACAGCCTTCATCCACTCGCTGATGATCCAGGAGAAGCGCGGGATGCTGAAGGTGTGGAACGTCTCGCTAGTGCTAGCCACGGGGACGCTTGCGATCATGGGCACCTTCCTGGTTCGCAGCGGCATCCTCAACTCGATCCACGCCTTCGGCGGACAGACGCTCGGGGTGCCGTTCGTGATCTTGATCGGTGTGCTGATCCTCAGCTCGATCTACCTGGTCAGCTCGCGTCGCGACATGCTGCGCAGCGAGCACCGACTGGACTCGCTGCTCTCACGCGAGTCGATCTTCCTGGCCAATAACATTGTGCTCGTCGGCCTCTGCTTCGTGATCTTCTGGGGCACCTACTTCCCGCTCATCTCCGAGGCGCTGACCGGCCACGAGGCCTCGGTCGGACCGCCCTGGTTCGACCGCTATACGGTCCCGCTAGCGCTGATCCTCGTGCTGCTCAGCGGCATCGGCCCGGTGATCGCATGGCGGCGGGCGACGCTCGCAAACGCACGACGCAACTTCGTCACACCGCTGTCCTGCGCGCTCCTGACGCTAGCGGTGCTGCTGGCCACAGGAGTCGCCGACAGCAAACCGTTTGCACTGGCGATGTTCTGCTGCGCGGCCTTCGTCTTTGGCAGCGTCGGGCAGGAGTACTGGCGCGGGGTGCGCGTGCGCCGCGCGAGCGCCGGCGAACCGGCGCCATTGGCGCTGTTGGCGCTTGTCAAGCGCAATCGCCGTCGCTACGGCGGCTATGTGGTGCACATCGGCATCGCCGTGCTATTCGTCGGCGTAGCGGCTTCGTCATCTTTTCAGCATGCATCGGAGCTGAGCCTCTCACCGGGCCAGTCCACGAAAGTCGGCGCCTACACGGTGCGCTACGAGCGCCCGACGGCTTCGATCACGCCGAAGTACGACCCGGTGCACACAGGCTCGACACTCAGTCTCGGCGCTGTGCTTGACGTGACCAAGCAAGGCAAGCACGTCACGACGCTGACCCCTGCCGAGGATTTCTACGATTCCGGCGAACCTGCTCAGGGCTCCGTGGCCCACCTGATCGGAGGACAGCCCGTCAGCCAGGTCAGCATGGACGGTGGTGTCAAGCGCGACATCTGGAGCGCGATCGCGCCCGACATCGACACCCCACGCTTGAAGCGGATCATCGAAATCGGCAACAAAACGATTCCCCTGGTACGCCCCGACGAGGGCATGATCGCCGTCGCCGTGATGGCGCGCGAATACATGCGCTCGCCGCCCCCCGCCGAATTCCACTTGATCGTCTCGCCGCTGGTGATGTGGATCTGGATCGGCGGGGCGATCGTCGCCGGAGGAGCGCTGATCGCGCTATGGCCCGCTCCTAGCGTGGTACGAGCGCGCGTCAGCGTACGGGCACGCAGCCGCGCCGCCAGGCGCCTAGCCCGAGCCTGAAGGTCCGCGATGAGTGCCTTCGCCGCGCTACTGACATTGATGCTTCTCGCAGCGGTGATGGCCGCGGTGAGCCGGCCGTTGCTTGTGGCGCGTAGGCCGGAGGAGTCGGGTGGGTCGGAGCGCTCAGAGCTCGAAGCAGAGCGCGAGGCGAAGTATCGAGAGATCCGCGACGCCGAGCTTGACTATCGCACGGGCAAGCTTTCGCGCGAGGACTACGAAAACGTGAATGGTGAGCTGCGAGCCGAGGCGGTTGAGATCCTCAACCGGCTGGAGCCCGTCTCAAAGGAGGAGGAGGCAAGCGCGGAAGCCGCGAAGTAGGCGTTGTGAGTCGCCTACCAGGGTTTCTTCAGCAGGATGACCGTGTTCAGCACGAACATGATCGCGAAAGCAACGGTCCAGCGATTGAGGTTGCGCTCCACCATCGAGCCACCCCCGAGCGGCCCCTGGCCGCTACCCACGCCGAATGCGCCAGAGAGGCCGGAGTCCTTGCCCGAGTGCATCAGCACAAGGAAGATGAGCCCCACCGCAAGGAATACCTGCAGGACCGAGTCGATCGCTTCCATCGGCAAAGCCTAGCGATTTCTGCAAGCCGGCGTGCGCAAAGTCGGCCAATTCGGCCATCTTCGCGGTTCCCGCCTCGGGCATCTGTACAGTCAGGTCGCTTTGCCGCTAAGAGCAGCTATATGCGCCTGGAATCCGCCATTTCACGTCGAAGTTACCGCTCCGATTACGAATCCTTTACGAAGCCGTGCTTCCCTGCCGATATGAATAGGGTCAGGGGGCTCCCAAGCTACGCGGGTGCCTGCTCAAACGCGACCACAGGACGAGAAAACGAATGAGCAGGGGCCAAGCATGTCCGGTGTAGGAGGCGTGCCCTTCAGGATGCGTCGGGTGATCCTCTCCGCGCTGGCAGGCGGTGGACTGACGGCCGTCGGGTTGAGCGGCCCGCTCTCCGGAGGCGCGCTAGCGGCCGAACCGACGACCGGTACGACCTCGACGGGAACGACGACCACACCGGCCTCGCCAGCACCGACCCAGACGCAGACCACCACGACGGAAACAACGCCGACCAGTACGACCACAAGCACGGGAACGACCACGAGCGCCACTCCGGTCAGCCCGCTGCCAAGCACGACGAACACCACAAGCACCACGCCGAGCACTCCCACGACGCCGACCGCCACCACGCCGGCGGTGCAGCCCACGGCAACACCGCCAAAGCCTTCTGTGAGCGGCCCGAAAGTTCTCGTTCAGCGCACGCAGGAAGCGACCGGTGCGGAAACGGCGCCGAGCACGACTACCGCCGCCACCGCGCCGAGCACCCCGGCCACGCCCAGCGGACCGAGCAACGTTGCCGCGGCTCCGCAACTGGCCGCCGCTCAGTCGCAGGCACTGGCGGCGATGCTAGCCGGGTCCTCGGCTTCGATCCGGGCGCTTGACTTCTACCGGATCCCGCTCTATCTGCTGCCCATCTATCAGGCGGCGGCAGTGCAATACGGCGTGCCCTGGCCAGTGCTGGCGGCGATCAACGAAGTCGAGACCGACTTCGGCACCGACCTGTCCGTCTCGACGGCGGGCGCTGTCGGCTGGATGCAGTTCATGCCCGAAACATGGTTGCAGTACGGAGTAGACGCCGTGAACGCGGGCTACGCCGACCCCTACAACCCAGTCGACGCGATCTTTGCCGCCGCGCGCTACCTGCATGCCGCGGGCGCTTCCAACAATCTGCGCGCCGCGATCCTCGCCTATAACCACTCCGAAGCCTATGTCGAATCGGTGCTGCTGCGCGCGCGCCTGTTCGCAAGCTATCCGCCGTCGGTGATCGCCACGCTGACCGGTCTCACCGAGGGCAGCCTGCCTGTCAAGGGAGCCAAGCTGAGCCCGACGTCGATCATCCCGCAGGGTGCCGTTGCGCCCACACCGACAGGCGCCTCGAGCGCGACGGCCGGGGCCACGCCGTTGGCGCCGACGGCGACGGGTGCCCCGGCAAAAGCCGCGGCGGCACTTCCAGGCTCGACTCCAGCTCCTTCACCCACGGCCAGCGCTGCCGCTGCCGAACGAGCCCTGGACGCGGCCGCACCGCCTTCACAGCTCTCGGAGCTGCTCGCCCGTCGCGGGGCGCCAGTTGTGGCAGTCGAGGATGGACGTATCGTCGGCATCGGCCACTCGCACAAGCTGGGCCGCTACGTCGTGCTGCGCGACACCTATGGCGACCTCTTCACCTATGCGGGCCTCGGCAGCATCGCGCCCGACTACCGGCTGCCAAAGCCGGTCCAGGTCCAGGTGCCAGAGGGCGCGCTTCAGAGCGACGAAGATGGGAGCGACCCGACGCCAAAGCAGGCGGCAAGCTCGGGACGCCAGCTGCCGGTCACGCTGCATGTCACCAAGAAAAAGACGGCCAGGACCACAAAGACGGCGAGCGCGGTGTCCTTGGGAGCCTCCGAAGAGATACAAGCGCCGGCCGAGGTGGGCAAGGTTCGCGTATTCGCGCATCCAGACAACCCAGATGCAGCAGCAGCCGCACGCATCCTGGCAGCGCGCGCAGCCGGGTCCAAGGCTGCCGCAGACGGTCTACTGAAGCTGAGTCGCGGCGCCGTGGTAGCCCAGGGCACGGTGCTAGGCCACCTAGACACAAAAGTTGAAGGCCCGGACGCAAGTCTGCGCTTTGCGATCCGTCCCGCCGGCGCTCAAAGCGCAATCGACCCACGGCCGATCCTCGAGAATTGGCGCCAGCTCGATATCGCGCTGCATCCGCAAGGAGCCAAAGACGGTCCGGTGCTCGACGGTGCCACCGCAAGCGACGCATTCCTACTATCGCGCACTGAACTCGACAGCGCCGTGCTCGGCGATCCCGACATCAAGCTCGGTCGCTGCGATCGCGATCAGGTGGCCGCCGGCAAGGTCGGCTCGCAGGCGCTAGCGCTGCTCGTCTTCCTCTCACGCAGTGGCCTGAAGCCCACCGTTGGAGAGCTGCGCTGCGGCAGCACAGCGCGCACGCCAAAGGGTCTCGTCACCACCTTCCCAGCGCCGGACACGATCTACCTAACGGCTATCAACGGGGTTCCGGTCGCCGGCCACCAGGGCGCAGGCACGATCACCGACATCACGATTCGCACGCTGCTGACGCTGCAGCACAAGTTCGCGCCGAAGCGGATCGTGAGCCTGATGCGCTACCCGGGGGCGCCCAGCACGATCGCCGCGTCGGACTACTCCGCCTACATCAAGATCGAGCTGGCCAAGCCCGCCGCTGCGAAGGTAGGCAAGAACGTCGGCGCAAAGAACGCCCACGCGGCAAGCAAGAGCACGACCGTCCCGCTCGTCGTCAACCCGATCTTGAACACTCTGGAGTGGCAGCGGCTGATGACACAGCTGAGCACGCTGCAGACGCCGAAGCTGTCGACCAAGCCGAGTGCCTCGGCGATCCGCGACAAGAGCTCCACGTCCGGCAATGGCGGGTCCGCCACCCGCACATTGCCGTAACGCGGAGAACTCGATCTAGCCTGAGCTTTCGCCCCCAGCGGGCGCGGCGCCGCCGGCTGGCTGTGCTCCAGCCGCTCCAGGTGCTCCAGCCGGGCGCCTGAACGCGCCCACCAGTGTGCTACGGCACTTCGCCGAAGCGGACTTGAACTGCGGGCTGGCGGTGTTGATCCCCTTCGTGTCGAAGATCGGCCCATTGCCCGAGGTGTTGGGCGCCGGCAGGTTGATGCCGTTCTGGCGCAGACAGGCGCCATACTTGGCAAGCGCCGCCTTGAACACAGGATTCTTCAGTCGGAGCGAGCCGCCGCCGTTGAAGACGTGGCCTCCACACTTCTTCAGGGCGGCTTCATATTGCGTACGCGTCACGCCGCTGGGCAGCTGCGGTCCGCCACCAGCACCAGCACCTGGGAAAAAGCCGCCGCCCGGGTGAGCGCCGCCCGTGCGCTTGGGAAGCGTGATGCCGTTCTTCTGAAGGCATTCGCGCAGCGCGGTGAAGCGACCCGACCCGCGCCCGGCGCCTGGAGCCCCTTGGGTCGTAGAGGTGGACCCAGCGGACCCAGTCGAGGAGGCGCCAGAAGCGCTGCCGGTCGAGGCCGCGTTGGCGCTAGTGGACGTGGTGTCAGACGACGAGCCGCCACAGGCCACCAAGCCCAGGCAAGCCAGCAACAGGACCAGGACTGCGGCGACCGCGGGCTTGCGGTGGCGAGTGTTGGCGTGAGGCATGGAACTCCTTTGTCGATGAACGGGCTTCTGGAAAGAGCACTCTTGCATGACTAGCCTCCGAACAGCGCGGGTTCACCGCCGCCGCTGTGCGAGCTCGACGAGCCCGAGCCGCCGCGAGCGCTCGACCCGCCAAACAGAGCGGCGAGACCTCCACCAGAGCCGACGCTGATGGATTCGGCGCTGAGCGAGCCGCCCGAGCCGGTTTCGCCGGTGATGGTCACAGTTTCGCCAGGATGGATGCCTTTAACGGACGATTTGACGGTCTTGTTGACGGTGGTGCCCGCAGAGGTGGTGACCTTGACGGTGTTGCCTTCGACGTTGGTCACATACAGCGTGTCCCCGTCGAGGTAGGCAACGGTGCCGGCCGTCGGGCGTTTGAAGCCGGCGGCGCCTGAAGCACCGCCACCAAAGCCGCCGGCCGCGGCGCCGGCACCGGAGCGCGCACCGGTGCCCGAGGTAGCAGAGGCGCCGGAAGCGCCCGCGCGCAAAGCGGCAAAGCGCGAGGCAAGCCCCGAGGTACCCGCACCGGAGGAGCTCGAAGAGCTTTGGCCCTTCTCGACGAGCACACCGCCGATGAAGCCGCAGGCGATCGCCAGCACGCCCATCAACGCCAGCGGAACGGGCGTCAGCAGCCGGCGACGAGGCCTGGGGGGTAGCTCCGACTCTGGTGGCTCTTCGAGCCACTCATCCTCCGCCGACTCGTATGTAGCGCCGGCGGGCGCTTGCACTGCCACAGGCTGTGTCTGGGCAGTGACCTCATTGGTGGGCATATGGTCGATGGTCGGGTTGTCGTCAGGCATTGCGGTTTCCTCGTGGGGAGTTGTGGGCTCATCTGGGGGCATTGCAGGCTCCTGAGAAGAGGGAAGATCACTCAAAGCGCAGCGCTTCGATCGGTCGCAGCGAAGCCGCACGCGCGGCGGGATAGGTGCCGAAGAACAGCCCCGAGAGGGCGGCAGCACCAAAAGCAAGGAAGATCGAGTACGTGGCGATTTCCGGGTGCACCCCGGCGATCTCAAACTGGCTGCCCACCACACCGACGAACACCCCGGTAAGGCCTCCGATCAGCGAGACCAGCACCGCCTCTGTCAAGAACTGCGTGAGGATGTCGCTGCGGCGCGCGCCGATCGCCTTGCGGATTCCGATCTCGCGCGTGCGCTCGGTGACGCTGACGAGCATGATGTTCATCACGCCGATCCCGCCGACCAGCAGCGAGATAGCGGCCACCTCGCCGAGCAGCGTCGTGAACACGCTGCTGGTGGAGCTGGACGTTTCAAGCAGCGAGCCCTGGTTGAGCACGCTGAAGCCCGGTTCAGCGGTGTCCTTGATTTTGTGGCGTTCCTCGATGATCGTCGAGACCTCCGCTTCGGCCGCGTTGAGCGATGACTCGGACTTCGCTTGCACGGTGATCGAGTCGATCGGCCCGGCTCCGCTGAGCGTGTTCTGGACAGTGGTGATCGGCGCCATCACGACATCGTCCTCGTTGGTGGTGCCGCTGGTGCCCTTGGAGGCAAGCACGCCCACGACTTCGAAATTGCTGCCGCCTGCCTTCATGTTCTGGCCGATCGGGCTCACCCCGGAGAACAGTTCCTCGACAACCGTTTGGCCGATCACGGCCACGCGCTTGTGCTGGTTGACGTCGGCGGAGGTGAACGAGCTGCCTTCGGCGAGGTTGTAACTGTGGGCGGTCAGATAGGAGGGAGTGGTGCCGACGAACGAGGACGGTTCGTAGCTGGAGCTGCCGTACACGAGCTTCACGTCATCGGCGTTGACAACGGGCGAGGCACTCTGCACATCCGGAGCGAGGCTCGGGCTCTGCAGCGCTTCGGCGTCCTGCTTGGTGAGCGAGACGCCGCTTGCGCTGCTCGCACGCGCGCCAAGACGAAAGCCGCCGCCGCCTGGCATCACGATCAGCACGTTCGTGCCCAGGCTTTGGATACGCGACTCGACGGCTTTGGAGGAGCCGTTGCCGACCGCGATCAGCACGATCACAGAAGCGACGCCAATCGTCATGCCGAGGATCGTCAGCCCCGAGCGCAGCTTATTCGTCGTGATCCCGCTCCAAGCGATGCGCAGCGTGCCCGGCCCGATCATCGCCGCGCCTCCGCGAATCCCTTACGGGTGCGGCGGATATCGGTACAGGGAGATTGAGAATGCGTCGATTCGATCATCGCCGCGTCCCCGCGACACCTGCACCTGCACCCGCACCTGTTGGACGGTTGTGGGCGGACTTCTGCGCGTGCAGCACAGGCGGCGCATCGCGCACTCCCAGTAAACGGCGGTCTTCGACGATCTCTCCGTCTGAAAGGCGGATCACGCGCTTGGTCTGGTCGGCGACATCGGGCTCGTGCGTGATCAGAACCACGGTGCGGCCTTCTTCGTTGAGATGGCCGAAGATGCGCAGCACGTCCTCGGTCGAGTGCGAGTCGAGGTTGCCGGTCGGCTCGTCGGCCAGGATCAGCGACGGGTTGGTGACGATCGCTCGCGCGACGGCGACGCGCTGCTGCTGGCCGCCGGAGAGCTCGGAGGGCTGGTGGTGGAAGCGGTTGGCCATGCCCATCGCGCTAAGCGCCGCTTCGGCGCGGCGGCGGCGCTCGGCGCGACCCAGGCCGGCGTAGGCGAGCGGCAGCTCGACATTGTCGAGCGCACTTGTGCGCGGCACGAGGTTGAAACTCTGGAAGACGAAGCCGATCTTGCGGTTGCGCAGGTCGGAGAGATCGTCCTCGTCCATATGGCTGACGTCGACCCCGTCGATCAGATAGCGCCCGCTCGTCGGTATGTCCAGGCAGCCGAGAATGTTCATCAGCGTGCTCTTGCCGCTGCCGGAGCTACCCATGATCCCGACGAGGTCCCCGGTGTCGATCCGCAGAGATACTTTGCGCAGGGCGTGCACGTGGATCTGGCCGAGATCGAAGGTCTTGGAGACATCGTGCACCTGTATGACCGGCGCGCTCTTACGGGTGGCGCCGCGCGCCGGCAGCGCACGCTCAACCAGCGGACGCACACGTGGCGTGCGCGTCTCGCTCTGGTTGCTCGGGCGCCGCGGGCGGTGCATTAGCCGCCGCCTCTGAAGAAGGCGCCGCCCCCGCCGCCGGCGAAGCCACCACCGCCAACGCCTCCGCCGCCGAGCCCGCCGCCACCGGCGAGGCGGCTGAGTCGAGAGGTGAGGCTGGTACTGGAGCTGGTGCTGGTGGCAGCAGGCAGCACGACAGTTTCGCTGGGCTTCAGGCCGCTCACGATGATCGTCGAGGTGTTGCCGGCCAGGCCCGTGACGACGCGTTGGCGCACATCTTTGCCGCCGCGCACCACGGTCACCGAATTCGCTGAGATGGCGGTGGTTGGCACGTTAACCCCTTCCGCCTGCTTGACGACCACTTCAGCAGTCGCGCTCATGCCCGGCTTCAGCCCTGCTTCCATCTGGTCGAGTTGGAAGGTGACGTCATAACTGACGACACCGCTGCTGCTGGTCGAGAGCGTGGCCACTTCGCTGACATGAGCCGCCAACTTACGGCCTTCGAGTGCTTCGACCGTGACCGTCGCGATCTGCCCGACCTTGACGTTGCCGATTTCCGATTCGCTCAGCGGCACAACCAGTTGCATCGAGGAGAGATCGCTGAGCACCGCGAAGGCGGAGCTCGAGGAACTAGAGGAGCCCGAGTCAGAAGAAGACGACGATGAGGCGCCGCCGGTCAAGCGGCCGGTGGCCGTAGAGCTGCTCGCGGCGGAGTTGCCCGATCCCGAGGAGCTCGAGGAACTGCTGCTGGAGGCCTTGGTAGTGCCGCTGCCAGAGACGACTTCCCCGACCTGTCCGGAGAGCAAGACGATCGTGCCGCTCTGCGGTGCATAAAGCTTGGTATCGCCGACCGCCTCTTCATCGCTCTGCACAGTCAGCTGGTCGCTCTTGACGGCAGCCCTGGCCGAAGCGAGGTTGGCTTCGCGCGTAGCGGAGCTGATGGTCGCTTTGGTCGAAGAGCCCGAGCTTTCGCTGCTTCTCGAGGACGAGCCGCTGGACTGCGATTCGCGGCGCTCGCTTTCGGGTGAGCTGGCTTTGGAGGAGCCGCTGATGCGCTTCGTTTCTGTGGAAGTCGTGCTCGTTGTTGTGCTCGTGGCAGGTGACGTCGTGGTGGAGGGAGTCGTAGTCGTGTTAGGGGCGCTTGTGTGCGGCGAGCTGCCGCTCGGTGTTGTGGTCGTCGGCGTAGTCGTGGTGCTGGGCTCGGTCGTGGCGGGTGCGGTTCCTGCGGGTGCGGTGTCCGTGGTGGAGGCGGCGCTGGTCGCGACCGTCGAGCTACTCGTAGGCGCTACCGAGGCCGTTGCGGCCGTTGCACCACCGCCGGCTCCAGAGCTACCCGAGCCCGTGGCGCCTTCGCCGTCGGTTTCTTCCTCCTTGACAAGGTTGGCTTCGGCCGATTGCAAAGCTGCCTTGGCTTGTTCGAGTGTCACTTCGGCGCTCTGCGGATCCAGTTCGGCGATCAGCTTGCCCTCGGTCACATACTCCCCTTGGGACACATAGATTTTGGTGACCGTGCCACCGGTCTTGAAGCCGAGATTGAGCTGACTGGCCGGCTGCAGGTTGCCGCTGCCCGAGACGGTGGATTGGACGATGCCTTCGGCGGCCTTAGCTGTGCGCGTCACGGCGGTCGTGCTACCGGAGGCCGGCCCGACGAGCAAGATGGCAGCGACTATTGCGCCCACACACAAAAGGCCCAGCAGGTAGTTGAGCCAGGGACGTCCTGTGAGCTCGGTCATCGGCACCTCTGATCTTGGGGCGGTGGCGTAAGAGTGGAAGAAGAAACGCCCTAAGGGCGGGTAAAGTCCGAGACTATGGCCACCTACGGCGGAATCGACCTCGGCGGAACCAAGATCCAGACGATCGTGATGCGCGGTGAGGATCACAGCGTGCTGGGGCAAGCCCGCAGGCTGACCCCGCACGAAGGGGGTCCGTCCGCGGTGATCGAGGCACTCGTCGCCTGTATGTCCGAGGCGGCGGGCGCAGCGCAGCTCGACGTCACGCAACTCGATGGCATCGGCGCGGGAGTGCCGGGCGAGGTGGACGTGCAAGCGGGCACGCTCGCGCGCGCGGGGAACCTGCCGGGATGGGAGCACCGGGTACCGCTCGCGGCGCTGCTTGCTAAGCGACTCGGTCCGAGCGTGAAGCTGGGCAACGACGTATCGGTGGCCGCGGGCGCGGAGCTCTCGCTTGGGGCTGGTCGCGGAGCGAAATCACTGCTCGGCGTGTTCTGGGGTACCGGCGTAGGTGGTGGTGTGGCGCTCGACGGTGAGTTGTGGCATGGCCGCGGCGACGCGGGGGAGATCGGTCACATGGTTGTCAAGCAGGGCGGCGCGCGTTGTACGTGCGGTCGGCGTGGCTGCATGGAGGCCTATGCGGGGCGCCGCGCAATGGAATCCAAGGCAAAGCGGCTGGTCGAGAAAGGCCACCACACCGACCTGTTCGAGATCATGCGCAAGCGCAAACGGGAGACGCTCTCAAGCGGCGTGTGGGCGCATGCGTTGCAGCACGAGGACAAGCTCGCGCAGCGTCTGATCGAGCGAGCCGTAAAGGCGCTTGGTAGCGGTATCGCCTCGGCGGTGAACTTGCTCGATGTGGAGCTCGTGTTGCTCGGTGGGGGCTTGGGCAGCCGCTTCGGCGAGCCGATGCTCGAGCGGATCCTGGCGGCGATGAAGCCGCATCTGTTCAAGGATGAGCAGCCGCCGACCATGCGTATGGCCAGTCTCGGTGATTTGGGCGGCGCGATTGGCGCGGCGTTGCTTTGCGAGTAGGCCGCTGGCTCGGTATGGTCCGGGTAGAGCATTAACGTATGGACGCTTTGTCACAGCCGGTGATGCACCTCTCGACGGTCCTGCGCAGTCCGTTGCTCGACAGGGCGGGGGAGAGGCTGGGCCGAGTAGAAGACTTGATCGTGCGCTTGGCCGACGGCGGCTACCCGCCGGTGACGGGGTTGAAGGCAAGGATCGGTGGGCGCGAGCTGTTCGTGCCGATCGCGCGCGTCGCCGAGCTGCAACCGGGTGCCGTGCGTTTGTCTGGCGAAAAACTCTCGCTCAAGCGTTTTGAGCGGCGCGTGGGAGAGGTGCTGCTCGGCCAGGACGTGCTCGGGCGCACGCTCGTCGACGTCGAGGCGGACCCCCCTGTGCTTGTCACCGCGCACGAGATCGAGCTGGCCTGTATCGAGGGTTGGTGGCGTGTCGTGGGTGTGGACAACGCCAGGCGCGCACGTCTACGCCGGCGCTTGCCGCGCCCATTGAAGAGCTGGATCGGCGATCAGGCGTTCCTCGACTGGTCGACGCTCGAGCCGTTCGTCGACCACGTTCCCACCGCACGTTTGCGCTTCTCCCACCGCAAGCTCGCCAACCTGCATCCCGCCGAGATCGCCGACCTGGTGGAGGCCGCCTCACACGAGGAGGGCGAGGAGATCATCAAGGCCGTCGGCCAAGATCGCGAGCTGGAGGCAGACGTCTTCGAGGAGCTTGACGAGCACCACCAGCTCGAGTTCATCCGTGAGCGTCCCGACGAGCAGGTCGCGGCCGTGATCGCGCGCATGGCGCCAGACGACGCGGCCGATCTGATTGTCGAGATCGAGCAGGACCGGCGCTCCAGGATCCTCGCGCTGCTGCCGCCGGCCCAAGAGCACCAGATCGAGAGCCTGCTCGGCTACAACCCCGAGACGGCCGGCGGTCTGATGAGCCCCGATTGCATCGTGCTAGCCGCCGAGGAGCCGGTGGAGGCGGCGCTGGGGCGGGTGCGCTCCAGCGAGATTGCGCCGACCACGCTCACCACCATCTATCTGCACGACGACGAAGGCAAGCTGTCAGGCTCGGTAGCGGTCGTGACGCTCCTGCGCAGCGACCCCCACACGCCTTTGTTGGATGTTGCCGAGCAGGAGACGGAGTCGGTGCACACCGACGCAGACCTGCCGGAGGTAGCACGCACGATGACCGACTACAACCTGGTGATGCTGCCCGTCGTGGACGAGGAGGAGCACGTCGTCGGGGTGGTCACGGTGGACGATGTGCTGGAGCTGACATTGCCCGCCGGTTGGCGGCGTCGATTCGGCCTCGCTCGCGACTGACTCCTCTGCGCGCCCTGGTGCTAGGCTGAGCGCGTCCAGAAGGTCCGTACGCGAAGCGCAGAAAGGAGACCGACGTGGATCAAGACTTGCCGCGAAGTACCCAGCCGGTCACGCGCTCGACGGGTCTGGCACTGCTTTCCTGATCCTGACCTGACCCTCTCGGGGTTGTCCTGGCGGGTGCGTGACAGATAAATGTGCGCGCCTCAGCGCGCGCCCTCCTCGCCGACCCACACGAGCGAGGAGCGGCTGACACGCGAGCCGGTCGATCACCACGGAAGGAGGTGAGAGAAATGGCAGAGGACACGACGCTCAACACGACGTCCGACGAGCAGGCCTGGGTACCCCCAGAGGGGGTGCCGCCGGTGCTCGACGAGGCTCATATCGGCGACATTCGCGGTGCGCTCGGGACGATCAAGCTGCACGACACGGGCGCCAGACGAGGCGCGCGCGCGAAGCTCTTGGCGCTGCTGGCGATCATGGGTCCCGGCTTGATCGTGATGGTCGGTGACAACGACGCGGGTGGCGTCTCCACGTATTCGCAGGCTGGTCAGAACTACGGCACCACGCTGCTGTGGACGCTGGTGTTGCTGATCCCGGTGCTGATCGTCAACCAGGAGATGGTGATCCGCCTCGGCGCGGTCACCGGTGTCGGCCACGCCCGCCTCATCAACGAGCGCTTCGGTCGGTTCTGGGGCTGGTTCTCGGTCGGAGACCTGTTCATCCTCAACTTCCTCACGATCGTCACCGAGTTCATCGGCGTGAGCCTCGCGCTCGAGTACTTCGGTGTCAGCAAGTACATCGCGGTGCCGGCGGCCGCGCTGACGCTCGTGGCGATCACCTCCACTGGCAGCTTCCGCAGCTGGGAGCGCTTCATGTACGTATTCGTGGTTGCCAACTTCCTCGTGATCCCATTGCTGATACTTGCCCATCCGGATATGGGCACGATCGCCCACGACACGTTCTCGCCGAGTATCAAGGGCGGCGCCAGCTCGACCGCGGTGCTACTAATAATCGCGATCGTTGGCACCACGGTGGCGCCGTGGCAGCTGTTCTTCCAACAGTCGAACATCATCGACAAGCGCATCACACCACGCTGGATCAACTACGAGCGCACCGACACCGTGATCGGCGCATTCGTAGTTGTGCTGGGCGCTGGCGCCCTGATCTCGGTGACCGCGTTTGCGTTCGGCGGGACCATCTACGCGGGTCATTTCAATGATGCGGGCACGGTCGCCACCGAGCTGCGGCGCACGCTCGGCTCCACAGCGGGCACGTTCTTCGCGATCATCCTGCTCAATGCATCGCTGATCGGCGCCGCGGCCGTGACCTTGTCGACCTCCTATGCATTCGGCGACGTGTTCGGCCAGCGCCACTCGCTCAACCGCGGTCTTCGCGACGCGAAGGTGTTCTACGCGAGCTTCACTTTGATGGTCGCTTTCGCGGCGGGCATCGTGCTGATCCCGGGCGCCCCACTCGGTCTGATCACGACCTCGGTACAGGCATTGGCGGGCGTGCTGTTGCCGAGCGCCACGGTGTTTCTACTACTGCTGTGCAATGACCGTGAGGTGCTGGGTCCATGGTCGAACCCGCCCTGGCTGAACGCGATCGCCAGCGTGATTATCGCCGTGCTGGTAGAGCTTTCGCTGATCCTGATGGCGAGCACGATGTTCCCGAGTATCGATGTGACGGCTCTGTTCGAGTACCTCAGCCTCGGTACCGTCGCGGCCTTGCTGGTCGCGGGGGCCTTCACGCTACGCGGCCACTCGGCACAACCGGCGATGGCCTCGGAGGAGGAGCCGGTCGTGGAGCGCAGCACGTGGACAATGCCGCCACTGGCACTGTTGGAGCGCCCGGTCTGGTCGCCAGGACGCAAGGCGGGCATGCTCATGTTGCGCGGCTACCTGCTGGTGGCGATGGTGTTGCTGGTCGTCAAGACGGTACAGCTGGCGCACTGACGCCCTCCGTGTACGGCGGGTGGAAATCCGTTGGCGGGCCGATACCTTCTGTGTGCAGCGGATGGAAACGCCAGCGCGCCGATACCCCTGCATGCGGGGCATGCCAAATTGTGGCTCACGCGTGACGCCTCAGCTCAATCGCCGCTCAGGTTGGTTGGCAGTGGCAGCCCGTGCGGGGGCGGGTCGTCCTCGAGCAGTTGCGGGACAGTGACGGGATGCAGCCCGCGCTTGCGCAGCCCCCTAACGATCGCCGGCAATGCCGCGATCGTCTCTTCGCGGTTGCCGCCGCCGTCGTGCATCAAGATGATTGCGCCAGGCTTGGCACCGGCGAGCACAGTGTGCACGATCGCGTTTACGCCGGGCAGGGTGTAGTCGGAGGTATCGACCGACCAAAGGATCATCAGCAGATGTAGGTGACGCAGCTCTTTGAACGTGGTCGCGTCGAACGAGCCGTAGGGCGGGCGGAACAGGCGCGGGCGCCTGCCACCGATCACCTCGATCTGGGCCATCTGGTCGAACAGCTCTTCGTACTGTTCATGTGGGGAGAGGGTCGCCATCATCGGATGGGTCTCGGTGTGGTCGCCGACCACGTCACCAGATTTGATCTCGGCGATCGTGCCGGGCGAGAAGTACTGCTCCTGGTCGCCGATCGCAAAGAACGTCGCATGCACGTGCAGCCGGTCGAGTGTGGCGACGAGCTGCCGCGTGTAGGGTCCGGGTCCGTCGTCGAAGGTGAGCGCCAGCTCGTTCCCACGCGAGCCGCCACTGGTGACCGCAGGCGTATAGGCGAGCACCGAGTTGACCGCTTTTTCTTCGGCCCTGATGGTCGCGGCAGCGCGTTCGGTCGGGGTGGTCTGAGGAACGGTTGGATGATGTTTTGTCACTGTGAAGTGGGTCTTGCCTGAGCTTTTGTGAGCGCCCACAGCTGCGATCAGGACGACCAGCAAGACGATCGTGACCACGAGAACAGCGGCGCGGCGGCGGCGAACGACCGGGCTCACGCCTGGGCGCAGAGGTGGTGCGCCGCCTGCCGAGGAGGGCGTCTCAGGATCCTCGCCGGCCTCATCGGAGGCGACCGGTGGAGTGCGGTTTGCCTGGGAGCGGTCCTCCCATGTCCAGTCCCAAGGGCTCACGACAGAATAGATGGTGGGAACGAGGCGCTCGGGCCGTGGATGGGATGCGGCGCACGCGAGCGCAGGCGTGCTGGTGGCACGTCGAGCACCGCGGACCGATCGGAGATCAGAGGGATCTCCGATCGGCCAGCAGACCGCCGCGGGACGGCCGTATCGGACCGCCAGATATTCTGTCGTGAGTCCCAATGAGTCATCCGCGTCTATTTTGACTATGTGATTCCGTTTTGGGCTTCCATCGCCGCGCTATCGCTTTGCCAGGGCCTAGTCGTAGCCTTGCCGCGGTCTTGGTCTCCAGCATGGATGGCGCGCTTGCACAGTCGCCTGTGGGCACTCGTCCCGGCGCTCTCGATTGTCGGCTTCGTGGCGGTGGGCTCGCTGGCTGAACAGGCAAGCGCGCAGGCGTTGACGTATGTGGCCTTGATCGCAGTGCCGCTGCTGGCCGCACTAGCGCTCGGTGGTCTAATGCACGGCGCCCGTCCGGGCTTTGCGCTGTTGGTCGTGCCGTTGTTCGCGTTGGCGTGGGCAGATCGCAACGCTCTCCTTGGCCAAGGCGCGGGCGTCTTGCTATCGGCGTTCAGCTGCGTGGCGCTCGGCGCTCTGATCGCCGGCGTCACGCCAGCACGTTGGCTGGCGGTCGGGGTCGTGGCGATGGCCTGCGCCGACACCGCGCTTGTGGTCTCCAGCTTGTTGCAAGCCCCCAACAACGCGCTCAACGCAGCTCATCCAGTGGGTGGCTTGCCGCGCTTGCAGGCGGAGCTATTCGGCTCGGCGGTAATGGGCTACGGGGACCTGTTCGTGGCCGGGGTACTCGGCGGCCTACTTGCCGCGACGGGACAGCGCGTGCGTCAGTCCTGGGGAGCACTGCTGGTCGCACTGCTTGCGATCTCGTTCGACCTGTTGTTCTTTGCCGTAGACGAGCTGCCGGCGACCGTGCCGGTGGCGGCCGCGCTCGTGATCCTTTTGAGGATCGGCTCGCCGTCGGGCAGATCTTCAAGCGGCCGCGATCCAGAGCTGAGCGGCCGCGGGGTCACCTCGACCGGCGCAGGACTCGTGAGCTCGCGCTCTGACTTTGCGCCGGATTCCTCGATGCGACGCAGTTGCGGAAGTACGCGGCTGTCAAACGACCCGACCGCTTCGTTGTAAGAGCCGACCGCTGAGCCGAGCGCGCGCCCAACCTTCGCGAGCGGGTCGACGAAACGTGCGATGCGCCGGTGCAGCTCGCGCGCCGACTCGGCGATCTCGCGCGCCGACTCGGCGATCAGCTCCTGGCGCCAGCCGTAGTGCACCGCGCGCAGCAGCCCGATCAGGGTCGTCGGGGTCGCCATCAGCACCTGCTGGTGCACGCCGTACTCGATCAGGCCCGGGTCCTCGGCCAGCGCCGCGTGGTAGATCCCCTCGGAGGGCACGAACATAACAACCAGGTCAGGGGTGGTGTCGAACTGGCGCTGATAGCCCTTGGAGGCAAGCTTGGTGATGTGGTCGCGTGTCTGACGAGCATGGCGGCCCATCTGCAGTGCGCGCTCGTCGTCGGTTTGGGCCTCCAGATGGGCGAGATAAGCGTCAAGGGGTACCTTGGAGTCGACCACGATCAGCTTCTCGCCGGGCAGCTTGACGAGCACGTCGGGTCGCAGGGCACCGTCTTCTGATTGCACGGTGCTCTGCTCGAGAAAGTCGCAGTGCTCGATCATGCCGGCCATCTCGATCACGTTGCGCAACTGGATCTCACCCCAGGAGCCGCGCGTGTTGGGTCGCTTCAAGGCCGAGACGAGGTTGCCCGTCTCCTGACGCAGGCCGCCGACGCCCTCGTGCAGCTGGCGCACCATGGTCGCCAGTTCGCCCTGAGCCTGCTTGCGCTCGCGCTCCAGGCGACCGATCTCGTGCTCGACGCGGCCTAGCTTCTCGTTGACCGGCCCTACGAGGCCCTTGAGTTCCTCGGCGCGCTTGGCCATCTCAGCAGCGCCACGCTCCTCCTCGGCGCGGCGCTGATCGGCCAGACGCCCAGCGAGTGAATCTCCGGTTTGCTTGAGCACGTCGGCGGAGATCGACTTCATTTCGTCGCGCATCCGCTCGCGATTGTCGGTGGAGATGGCGTCGAGCTGTTCGCGTATGCGCTCGCTGCCGGAGCGCGCAAGCGCAGCAGCAATGGCGGCGCCGGCCAGGGCGCCGACGACCAAACCGGCTATCAACAGTGCAACAGACACGTTTCCTCGCTTTTCATGCTTGTGAAACTACAAGGTGACATCGCGAGCGGACGGCGAGGTCTACGATGGAGTTGTGAGCACGACCGAGGCACAACTCAGCCACGGCGATGCGGATGTCGGAGGCGGCATTCGACTGCACTACGTCGAGGCGGGCACCGGACCGCTGGTCGTTCTGCTGCACGGCTTTCCGGAGTTCTGGTACTCCTGGCGTCACCAGATCGGGCCGCTAGCTGAGGCCGGCTACCACGTTGTCGCGCCTGACATGCGCGGCTACGACCTCTCGGACAAGCCTCAGGGCTGGCGCGCGTACGACGCGTCGCTGTTGGCGGGCGACATTGCCGGACTGATCCGCAGCTTCGGCGAGCAGGACGCGTATGTCGTCGGTCACGATTGGGGCGCCGCGGTCGCCTACGCCGTGGCGATGCTCCATCCCGACGTAGTCCAGCGCCTCGCGATCCTCAACGTGCCGCACAGCGCGCGTATGCTCGAGGGCTTTCGGACGCTCAAGCAGTTGCGCAAGAGCTGGTACATGTTCTTCTTCCAGATCCCGCGCCTGCCGGAGTACCTGATTGGGCGCGAGGACTTCTCGTTTGCGAAGCGCTCGCTGCGCGCTGATTCCAAAAAGGCGTTCACGGACGAGGACCTGGAACGCTATGTGGAAGCGTGGTCGCAGCCAGGGGCGCTCACGGGGATGATCAATTACTACCGTGCCGCCCTGCGTCGTTCGCCGCGCGCAACGCTGGCGGGGATGAAACCGATCCCGGCGCCCACGATGGTGATCTGGGGCATGCTCGACCGCCATCTCGGTAGCGAGCTGGCCGAACCCGCTCCGGAGTGGGTGCCCAACCTGCGCATGGAGCGCATCCCCGATGCCACGCACTGGGTGCAGCACGACGCGCCCGAGCGCGTCAACGAGCTGCTGATCGACTTCCTGGGTGAAGCCGGCTCCTAGGCTCGCTTCACGACTCCACCGCACGCGCCGCGCTGTCGGCCCGTGCGAAGGGGGAGATCCCGCGCAGGGCCATCAGTCCCATCAGGGCCACCAGCAGGCAGGTGATGGCGCCAACACCCAGACCGGCGCGAGCGCCTGCCCAGGCCATCACCCAGCCGATCAGCGGTCCCCCGATCGGAGTGGAGCCCTGGAAGGCAACGAACCACAGCGACATCACGCGACCGCGCATCGAAGGCGCGGCGCCGAGTTGTAGCGTCGAGTTGCCGGTGGCCATGAAGGAGATGCTGGCCCAGCCGACGAGCGCCAGCGCCGCAAGCTCCACCGGCAAGGTCGGGGCCAGCGCCGCGAGCCCAATCACCGCGCCGAATGCGCCCGAGGCGATCACGAGCGGACGCAGGCCGGTGCGTCCCACCGCAGCGACAAGCAGGCCGCCAACCACCGCGCCGGCGCCCATCGCGGCGGTCATGAAGCCGTAGCCGGCCGCGCCGACGTGCAGTCCCTGGCGGGCCATCACCGGCAGCGTCACCTGGAACTCGTAGGCGAGCGTGCCCACCAGCGCCATCATCAACAGCGGGATCGCCAGCTCGCGATTGTTTCGGATGTAGCGCAGGCCTTCACGCAGCTGTCCAGGCTCGCGCCCCGAGGGTGGGCTCGGCTGGATCGCGGTGAGATCGAGCGTCAAAAGCGAGGCGATCACAGCGATGAAGCTGGCGGCGTTGGTCAGGAAGCAGACACCCTCGCCGACGGTCGCGATCAACAGTCCAGCCACCGCTGGTCCGATCGTGCGCGCAACGTTGACGAGCACCGAGTTGAGGCTGACGGCGTTGCGCAAATGCTCGGGTCCGACCATCTCGAGCATGAACGACTGGCGCGCGGGATTCTCGAAGGCGTTGTTGACGCCGAGCACGGCAGCGAGCGCGCCGATCTGCCAGACGCGCACCTCGCCGGTGACGGTGAGCACGCCAAGTACCAGCGCCTGAATGCCCATCATCGCTTGCAGGAAGATCATCGTGCGGCGCTTGTCCACGCGATCGGCGATCACGCCGCCGTAGGGACCCAGGAGCAGGATCGGAAGCGTTTGCAGCGCGACGATCAAGCCGAGCGTGGTCGCCGAGCCCGTGAGCGTCAGTACCAGCCACGACTGGGCTGCCATCTGCATCCAAGTGCCGCACAGCGAGATTGCCTGACCGGAGATGTAGCGGCGGTAGTTGGGGACCTCGAACGCCTTGAAGGTCGTACGCCCCACTCCAAGCAAGCGCGTGGCAGCACCTGCGCCGGTGAGCTTCTCGATGTGCCTGCGCAGCACCTCGGGTGCTCACCTCCTGTGGTCGCTTGTCCAACAAGGATTATAGAAACCCACCATTTGCGGCGGGTTAGCCTGCGAGCAATCTCGCGTGCGTCGAGGTTGGCGAGTCATGGCTTGCAGGCTGCGCTTTCGTGATCCGTGCCGCGGCGAGAGCCGGGTAACGAGAATCACTCAACCCTGTAACTGGTCGGCAACATCGATGCGCAGGAGTGGCCCATATAAGTCGTCGTGCAATGGAATCGAGGTCAAGGAGGAACCCTGATCAGTGCACGTCTCAGACTGGGTATCGCTCTTCTCGTGGCGACCGTCGACCTTACCGTCTTCGTGTTGTCGGCAGCTGTAACCGCGGCGATGTCATCGCGCAGCGACCGTGGGCGCTTCGAGCGTGGCTCGCACGCCGGCCACTCCGGGCATCGTCGTCACGGCGACGGCTCAGGCCACGACGGTAGCTTTGAGCTACGGTGGTGCCAGACGAAC
>DASYNL010000013.1:0-150205 GCA_036008605.1 Solirubrobacteraceae bacterium
CTGCGTGGGATATACACCGCTGTGCGCACCCAACCCGACAGCTCTCGCCCAGGGAGAGCTACGCGCCCAGCCGGAGTGGTACGCGCTGTTGCTGACACGCACGCTGATCGGCTATCGCCCTCTGCCGACGACTATCTCAGCCGAAGGCTCGCCCAATATCGTGGCAGCCGGCTTCTCCGGGTCCGGCCGCTCGCTGAAGGTGGTCCTCTGCAACAACGAACCCGAAGGTACGAGTCCGCTAACTGTGCAGCTCGAGGTTGGCGCTGGCATGGGCGCCGCACAGATTCAGCGTCTCACCGATTCGTCTCCCAGCGCCACCAGCGGTGTGCTACTCGCCGGCCGCCCGGTTGCGGCCAATGGCTCCTGGCAGGCTCCAGTGCGAATGGAAAGCGCCGTTAGCCAGTCGGGAACCGTGACCGTCGAGCTCTCGCCGGACAGCGCGGCGCTCGTGAGCGTTGCTCCACCAAAGCCCGCCTTGAAATCTCACAGCCAAAACAGGCACAAGCGAAAATAGATCGCACCTCGAAAGCGGAAATCACATATGGATGTTGTCCCGGTCGGTGCATGCACCGACCGGCCTGGCCGCACATGTGCGGCCAGGGACAGCGCCGCATGCGGCGCTGTCTTCCCGATATATGTTTGGAATACATCGGCGACGTGCCCGTTTCGCGGTACTCCTACCGCGGGTAGCGATAGTCGTGTGAGCCAGTCGGAGCAGAGCCCAAACCCCTACTCATCGCCGGACATAGTGCGCGACGAGACCTCGCACGAGCGTTTGGACCGCAACTTGGAGGAGATGACCGGCGAGCTGCGAGTCGTGGTGACCGGTGTCCAGGTCCTGTTCGCTTTCCTGTTGATCGTTCCCTTCGACACCGGATTCGCGCATGTAGGCGCCTACGAGCGCACCATCTATTTCATAACACTGATCTGTGCGGCGATGGCAGCCATATGCACGATCGCGCCCTCGGCGCAACACCGCTTTCTCTTTCGCCACGACGACAAGGATCACATCGTGCGCGTCTCCAACCGCATCGTGATCGCCGGCCTCGGCTTCCTTGCGCTTGCGATGTGCGGCTGCCTGTTGCTCGTCGCCACCTATCTGTTCGGCGCCCTGGCCGGCGCCGTTACGCTCACTGTGGGTGCGCTCCCATTCGTGGTCATGTGGTTTGCGATGCCACTACGACGCAGGGCACAGTTGGAGAAAGCAGCCCGTTTATCTCGTTGAGGGCCATTTGTTAGTCGGCCCATGCGTGCGCCAGTCCACTGGCCTGTACCCAAACCTCTTGTCCCTGCTCGAGCACGATCTCGCCTGGCACGCGTACAAGCACCGTCTCCCGCTCGAGGTTCTCAAGCGCCACATGGGCCAATCCATCGTGCCCGTGGTAGCGCAGCTCCAACACCGTCGCGCGCGTCGCTTTCGCGGTGACTTGCAGGTGGAGCGTCAGCTGCTCGGGCCGCAACAGCAGACGAGCGGGTCCGTCAGGCCGACGGTGCCCGTTCGTGCGCAGCGCTATGTCACCAAGCGCGCAACGAGCGCGATCGCCGTGGGTCTCGCCCACCAGGATGTTGGCCTCGCCAATCGAGCTGGCCGCGAGCAGGTCAGGTGGATCTCGGTAGAGAGAGCGAGGATCGTCTCTAGCCACAACGCGACCATCTTCGAGCACGGCAATCTGGTCGGCAAGCGCCAATGCCTCGTTCTGGTCGTGGGTAACGAGCACGGTCGTGGTCGCAGCGGCGTTGAGGATACGAGCGACGTCGCGACCGAGCTCTGCTCGCAAGGAAGCATCGAGCGAGCTGAATGGCTCGTCCAATAGCACAACGCTGGGCCCTATCGCTAGAGCACGCGCCAGCGCCACCCGCTGCTGCTGGCCGCCGGAGAGCTCGTGGGGATAGCGGCGCTCAAGCCCTTCCAGTCCGACAAGCTCAAGCAACTTGCGCACCGCTTGCTGGCGATCTTGACGCGCTAGTCCAAACCCAACGTTGCCGAGCACAGTGAGATGCGGGAATAGAGCACCGTCCTGGGGTACATAGCCGACACCTCGTTGTTGGGGGCGTACGCTGCGCTGCCCGTCATCGACGAGCTGGTCGGCGATCGCGATCGTGCCGCCATCCAGCTGCTCAAAGCCGGCAATCAACCGCAAGATCGTGGTCTTGCCACTACCGGAGGCCCCAAGCACGGCGGTAATCGACCCAGCTGGCACCAGCAACTCGACGTCGCTGAGCACAGGTGTCGAGCCAAAGCTCTTGCAGACACCGAGCAGTTCGATCGTGCTCACAGCGGCGCCAACTGGGGCTGGAAACGACCGCGATCGAACCACAGCGCAAGCACCACTGCTGGTAGCGCCGCAAGCACGATAATCATCAGCGCATAGGGTGCGGCGGCACCATAAGAGACCTCGCTCTGATAGGCCCAGAACTGGGTGGCAAGCGTCTGCACACCGATCGGGGCGAGCAACAGTGTGGCAGTCAGCTCGGTGACGGCGAACAGAAACACCAGGCAGAAGCCGGCAAGGATGCCAGGTAGCAGTTGCGGCAGCGTAACTCGCATGAAGACCGCGAGCGGCCCGCGCCCCAACGAGAGCCCAACGTCGGCCAGGCGCGCCGGCGCTTGGCCGACGGACGCCTTGATGCACACCAGCGCCAGGGGAAAGTGCATGATCGCGTAGGCGACGATCAGCAGGAAACTAGTTTGGTAGATGCCGTAGGCATAACGAGTCGCGAAGAACACCAAACTGAGGGCGATCACCACACCGGGCAGCGCCAGCGGAATATAGGTGCTGCTTTGCAACATCCGCCGTGGACGGGTGGAGAGCCGGAAGCTGATCAGCGCCACCGGCAGTGCAAGCACGACCGCGGCGCTCGCTCCCAAAACGCTATAAATCAGCGAGTTCCACGTGGCCTGCCCAAGCGTAGCTGCAGCCGGCAGAGTCGTGTGCTGGCTTTGCACCATCCAGTAGACGACGATCCCCACCGGAAAGCCGATCGCCAGCACCACCAGAGCCGTGAGCGTGCCGAGCGTCGGTACCAAGAGCCATCTCAACCGGGCACGGACCGCGGCGCGCGAGGGCGCGATCCTGGTTGCGGCCCTACTCGGCACGATTCCGTCCACTGCAAGTACGAGCAACGCAAGGCACACAAGCGGCACAGATAGGGCACTGGCAGCGCGACTATTGAACTGAAACTCAGTGAAGACCTCCGTGGTGAAAGTCTGGTAGCGCACAATCTCAAACGTTCCGTACTCGGAAATGGTGGTGAGTGCGACCAGCACGCAACCACCCATGACGGCCGTGCGAATCAGTGGCAGGGTTACTCGCGCGAACGTGCGCAACCTGCCCGCTCCGAGGCTGTACGCCGTGTCCTGCATCGCGGGATCAGAGCGCCTGAGCGCTGCGGCTACAGGAAGGTAGACAAGCGGGTATGTCCCAAGCGTCATGACCAGTGTGGCCGCCGCCAGTCCACTCATTCCGGGGAAGGTTGAATGCCAGGCATAGCCGACTACATCGTCGGGAATCGCGATCGGCAGCACCAACAGCACCGTCCACATGCGTCGTGCTGGTAGCCGAGTGCGCTCTGTGCACCAGGCCGTGGCTACACCGAGCATGGCCGCGAAAGTGCCCACCAATAGCGTCAGGATCACTGTGTGGCGCAGTAGCAGATATGAGCGTGCACGAAACAGCACATGGTGGATTTCCCCCCAACCAGCGCTGTGCGCATCGATAGCAAGCAGCGCGAGCGGGGACAGCAAGAACACCGCGATACAAAGCCCGAGCAGCACCCCGACGCGGCCGCGACCAATACGCCGACGGCGCAGCTTTCGCAATGCGGGCGTAGCCAGGATGCTCGGTGTGAGTGCCTCGCTCATCGCCCGCTACCGCCCTATATGAGTCCAGCTTCTTCGAGTAGTTCCTTGGCGTCGAGTCCAGTGCCCAGCTCAGCCGGAGTGAACGCTGTCGGCTGAAGCTTGTCGAGCGGAGTCAGCTGAGCATTCGCCGCCACGCCGGGGCGGATCGGATACTCGAAGCTGTCGCTTTCGGCAAGCACTTTCTGGCCGGCCGCGCTGGTCATGAATTCCACCAGCTTCTCGGCGGCGGCCTTATGCTTGGAGGACTTCAGAATGCCGACTCCGGATATGTCCTCGACATACCCGGGATCGCGCGGGGCAAAGTAGGCAATGTTCGCTTTGACCGCGCTCTTGCCGATCTCAGCCATCAGCCGATAGTAGTAATAGTGGTTGATCAGACCCAGCTCGCTGACTCCTTGGCTGACATCTCTGGTAATTGTCTCATTGTCGGGCACGTTGTCGTTGCCGGCTGCGTTTATCTCGAGTTTGATCAGCCAGCGCAGCGTGGCACGATGCCCCTTGGCCCTCTCGATCGAGCTTATGACTGGCCACAGGTCGGTCTCGTCCGGGGCGATCTCGATCTTGCCAAGCCACTTGGGGTCGCCCAGTTCCATCACCGACTTCGGCAATTCCGAGGGCTTCAGCTTGCTTGTGTTGTAGATCAGCACGCTGATGCGTGCCGAGACGCCAACCCAGTTGCCGTTGGCCGCGCTGTCCTCTTTGGGCACGTTGGCAAGCGTGGAGGGAGCGATTTTGACGAGCAGCCCCTGGTCGTTGAGCTGTTCGAGCCAGTTGGAGTTCTCCGTATAGAAGACGTCGGCGGGCGAGAGATCCCCCTCTTGAGTGATCTGGGCTGTGAGCACGTCCTCGTCATTGTTGGCGACGCGCACCTTGATCCCGGTCTTCTTGGTAAACGCGGCGATCATGGCGTCGGTCGTCTGCTCGTGTTGTGCGCTGTAGAGGGTGAGCGTAGTGCCCGAGGATCCCGACACCGCGGCAATCCCACAGCCCGACGCCAAAAGTCCGCCCAACACAGTCAGAGACACTCCGAGCAGAACCGCTCGCAAGCGACGTCCAGCGACCCAGTGAGCGCACGAAATCATCACCCAGACTCTTCTTGGGATCTCGGCGATATACACCTGTCCTGCACCATCAACCTCCAAAGACCATGATTATTCCGACCCTTCGATGTCCTAATCAGCAAAACGGTAGCAGTGAGCCACCTCTGCCGTGACAGGCTAAAGACGGGTAGCTCTAGGCTGTGGCGGGAGTATTCGATGCTGCAGCAATCCGCTCAACCGCACGCTCAGGAACTGCATCCGCGCGCCGCGCGGCCTGTTCCCCACGGCGGCGAGGCCCCCATACGCGGACGTACTGAGCGGCAAAATATGAGCCGATCACCAACGCAAGTGCGATGAACTGGCCGATGAAGGTCTCCCAGTTGTTGAACAGCGAGAACCACGTTCCCATCCAACCGGGAATCGACAGACCTTGGATTTCGGTGGTCCCGATCCAGCCGGCAAGCTGCATCTCGTTGACCTCCTCGCCGACCGACACGAGCAGTACGAACAGCAGCAATACGCCGGTGATGATCAACAGTCGCTTGTAGGGAAGGCGTTGATGTAGCGCGAAGGTCAGCACACCGGTCGCGGCGGTGAACAGCAGGCCGATCGCGACACCCTCGAGCACGACACTCGACCCATACAGCTCACGCAGGTTCTGCAAGAAGATGACCACCTCGAAGCCCTCGCGGTAGACCGAGGTGAACCCCAACAGCGCGAACCCGAGCAGCAGGCGTCGCTTGTTTGTCTGGGAGTCCGAGGAGAGCAAGCCGCGCCTGCGCTTGTGGTGGCTTGAGATCCAGCCGGTCCAGTACATCTTGTGAAAGAACCAGTTCATCACCAGCAGAAGGACGATGATCGCGGGAATCCCGGTGGCAGCTTGCACGTCGAACTCGCCACCGTGGAATTGGCCGATGAACCAGATCACGGCAAACCAGGTGCCGACCGCGGCTAGGAGTGCGGTGGCGCCGCCGGCAGCTACCGGACGGCGATAGATGCGATTCGCGCCAAGGAAGCTCGCGGTGATGGCAGCCAGGACGAGGATCGTCTCCAGGCCCTCGCGGAAGACGAGGATCGCGCTGTCGATGACGACAGTCGCCGTGTTCAGCCGGTGGTCGGCTGGCAGGGCTGTGGGATCGGTGGTGCCGCCCCTGGCGTGCCAACCGAGGATGACCGCCGTAACGGACACCGCGAGTAGAACGACCGTCCACACGTAGAAGCTCACGCGTTCGCCCGCGCGCTTTGCAGGACGTGGCTCGCTCTGTGCGATGTCTGTCTGTGTGCTCGCCACCTTCGACTCCTTTATAAACCCGACCTATCCACTAGGCTTTGCGTTGGGAACGCTACCACAACTTAGGGTGCCCTAACAATCGGCGCCAATCACCTCGCCACCCACGCAACCAAGCCAAACAACCGCTCGTCGGCAATAAACCTTGCAACCCTTCCTATGTGATGCATCTTGCAAGCCGACCTGATACTTTGACTCGCGTTCGTGCCGAGTCCTGGTCCCCATGGGGGTTGGGAGCGGGGGACCCAGTGCAGCCGAGAGGCTGCGGGGGCGAATCGCCACAGTTTGTGGCGTAGCGTAAGTACGCGAGCCCGACAGCTAACCCCGTAGGCGCCCTGAGATAACGAAAGGACGCTTTTCAGATGCCGGGATTCCCGCGTGATCTCGCTGTTACCGACCCCTGGGAGGACTCGCTTGCACGTTCGCGTGCACGCCGTGAGCGAGCCGATAAGCGCGCCACCCGCTCCCCGATGCGCCTTACCAACCTGATGGACGCGCGCAATCGTCTCCCCTCCCCTCGCAATCTCGCCGACAGCGAGCCCTGGGAGCGCTCGACACTGCGCTCGCGTACCCGCCGACGCGCCTCGGAGATCCAGTTCGTCCCGACCGCGACGCGCGCCCGGCGCATTTCGCTCGGCACGCTCATTGCGCTTGCGGCCGGCCCGGCCGCGGGGCTGGCCGACGCCAGCGGGACTCCTGCCTCCACGCCAACTCCAACGCCCGAGCCCACCACCACGACGACGCACTACATCACGCTCGAAAATGGCGAGGAAGGCCACCAGGTTCGGCTTTTGCAACATGCTCTGGGCATCCACGAAGACGGCATCTTCGGCCCTGAAACCGAGGCTGCGGTACGTGCCTTTCAGGCCAGCCGCGGGCTCGAAGTAGACGGCATCGTCGGACCAAAGACCGGAGCCGCGTTGGCTGATAGCACCGCTCCGATCGCAACCAGCGCGGTGCTCGACGAAAACACGCCCGCGGTCGCAAAGAGCGCCGACTTGGTGGACACAGAAGCAGAAGCGGCGACCAATACGGGTGCCACAGGTGGCACCGCCGCCGAATCGACCGAAGCGGCCGTCGCCAACACGGCTGCCGCTGAGGTGACCAAATCATCCGCGCCGGCTGTCAACCCGGTCGTGCGCCTGCAGGAAACACTCGGCGTTCAGGTCGACGGCACGTTTGGACCCGAAACCGAGACTGCCGTCAAGCACGCCCAAGCGCTGCACCATCTCGTCGTCGACGGCGTCGTCGGGCCTGAGACATGGCGCGTACTGAGCCTGCACGAGCACGGCGAGCTCAAGCAAACGCTCTTCCCGACGCGTCACCGTGCCTCAGCGAACACAGCCCAAAGCTCTGCTGCCCATGTGGCCGGCAACTCCGACGGCGAAACTGGCGGCCAGCCCACAAACCTCGCCGATCAAACGGCCGACGCGCCTGCGCCCAGCGCCGCTCCTGGCGGCAACCCGGTCACCCGCCTGCAGGAAGCTCTGCACATATCCGCGGATGGCCAGTTCGGACCGCAGACAGAGGCCGCGGTCAAGCAACTGCAAGCGCGAGACGGCCTACCGGTTGACGGTGTCGTCGGCCCAGAGACGTGGCACGCGCTCGGACTCGACGAGGGGGCGACGTTGCACCCCTCCCCCAAGTTCATGCCCTCAACGAACAACTCGGCAGGCGCAAGCGGCGGGCAGAGCAGCAGCGCTGGCGGCGGCGAAGCCTCGGGCGTGATCGCTCGCGTGATCGCTGCTGCCGATGAAATAGCTACGCGACCCTATGTATATGGTGGCGGGCACGGCTCGTTCGAGTCTGCCGGCTATGACTGTTCGGGATCGGTGTCCTACGCATTGCACGGCGGCGGCCTGCTCAGCTCACCTGAGGACTCCTCGGCACTCGAGTCCTATGGCGAACCTGGGCCTGGTCGCTACATCACGATCTATGCGGATGCCGAACACGCTTGGATGACGATCGACGGTCGACGCTTTGACACCGTCGCCCTGCAGGAATCGGGTTCGCGCTGGTCTGATTCGATGACCTCCACCGCTGGGTACGTCGTGCGCCACCCGGCAGGGCTCTAGCTACCAAGGAGTCTCCTCGAAATGGCGATACCCCGCGCGCGGGGGGCATCGCCATTTTGGGAATAACCCGGACGCACAGATCCGTCTGTGCGATAAGACCGCCACCACCGCGAAATCGGGCGCATCGGCTGGTCTCGTTTTGGCTCTCGCCGAGTACCGTCCCAAGCGCGACGTAGCTTGATGTGCCTCACTTGAAACCGCGAAGGGAGGCATCGGATGCTCGCTCGAGCGCGCACGTTCACGCTTGAAGGACTCAACGCACGCGCAGTAAGCGTGGAGATCGACATCAGACCGGGTCTACCGGCGTTTGCGATCGTCGGACTGGCCGACGCTGCCGTGCGCGAGGCGCGCGACCGCGTTCATGCGGCACTGCTGAACTCGGGCTTTGAGTTCCCGGCGAGACGAATCACCGCGAACCTCGCCCCCGCCGACGTGCCAAAGATCGGACCCGGCTTCGACCTAGCGCTGGCATGCGGAATCCTCGCGGCGAGTGGGCAGATCCCCAGTGAGCTGCTCGACACCCATGCGCTCTTTGGAGAGCTCTCGCTGGACGGCGAGGTGCGCGCCTGCCATGGGACCCTTGCCGTCGCCGAGGCGACGAAGAAAGCCGGTTTGGCAATGCTGGTTCTAAGCCCCCAGCGCGCACGCGAGGCGACGCTAGTCGAGGGGCTGCCAGTGAGCGTTGTGGAGCACCTTTCGAGCGCCGCTCGCGTACTGAGCGGCGGCAGCGGCGACCAATTGCCAGAGCAGAGCCGTGCGCAGCCGAGCATACCTCGACACGGTCCCGATCTGAGCGATGTTCGCGGCCAAACCCATGCAGTCAAGGCACTCATCGTCGCGGCAGCGGGAGCCCACAACAGTCTTCTCAGCGGCTCTCCTGGGACCGGCAAGACGATGCTCGCCGGGCGCCTTCCCTCGATTCTGCCACCGCTCGAGCGCTCTGAGGCGATCGAAGTGATGCGTATTCATAGCGCGACCGGGAAGCTCACTGGGGGCGAGCTACTTACCGAGCGACCTTTTCGAGCACCCCACCACACGATCACTACCGCGGGCCTGATCGGCGGCTCACGACGCGGATGGGTCGGAGAGGCCGTGCTCGCCCACAATGGCGTGCTGTTTCTCGACGAGCTCTCGGAGTTCGCGCGCCCGACGCTCGAGGCGCTGCGCCAACCGCTGGAGGACGGTCGCGTGTCAATCGTGAGAGCACGCCACTCGGCTATATACCCGGCGCGCTTCATGCTGATCGCCGCGACTAACCCCTGTCCATGCGGATACGCAGGCGAGCGGGAGCGCTGTGCCTGCCGCGAAGTGGACCTCGCGCGCCATCGCCGCCGTTTGAGCGGGCCGTTGCTCGATCGCATCGATCTGCTCGTGCACGTAGAGCGCACGGCCGCCGATTATCTGGCGGACGGACCTTCGATGAGCTCTGCGCAAGCTCGGGAGCAAGTGATCGAAGCACGCCAGCGTCAAGCCAGGAGATTGCGGGCAGACGGCATTCTCGTAAACGCGCAGATGGATGCGCCGATGCTGCGCAGACATCTCAAGCTCGACCGGCAAGGCGAGCAGATGATGGCTCGCGCACGCGAACGCGGTCTGCTGAGCGCCCGCGGACAGCACCGCGCTCTGCGCGTAGCACGCACGCTTGCGGACTTGGATGGTTGCGAGCGCGTCGGCGGCGAGCAGATCTCACGAGCGCTCACGCTGCGACCCGAGGTCGGCCTCGCTGGACGTAGAGCAGCATGAGCGGCATCTGCCAGGAGTGCGCACGGCGGGCCTGGCTGCTGGCGAAGCTCGGCGGTCAACTGGACCGCGAGCTCGAGCGCCACGATCAATCGAGCTTTTGGAGCGTGCTCGAACTACCGGATCTGGAGCTGGTCGATGCTATCGCCCGAAATCGTCGGACCGAACTGCACACCGCCTACGCCGACTGGCAGCCGGCGTCGAGGTGTCGAGATGAGCAACCGCAGGCGCTTTGTCGCCACCACGCAGCGTATCCACGGCACCTGCGCGACGATGCACTCAGCCCACACTCGTTCGAGCTGCGCGGTGGGGTCGAGCGCCTACGAGAGCTACTCGAGGAGAAGGTCGTGGCGATTGTCGGGACGCGCACGGCCAGCGACTATGGCATGGAGGTAGCTCGTGAGCTTGCTCGGGGACTCGCCACGTGCGGTATTACCGTCGCGAGCGATTTCGCCGAAGGCACTTCAAGCGCCGTGCTCGCCGGAGCGCTCGAGGCTGACGGTGCGCCGCTGGCCGTGATGAGCAAGAGCGTCGAGCGCTGCACACCCGCGTGGCGCGCACCGCTTTGTCGTCATGTCTTGGAGCGTGGCTGCTTGATAGCCGAGAGCCATGCGAGCTCGCGGGCGCGACGCTGGTGGCAATACGCCAGCGCCCGCACTTTGGCGCTGCTCGCCCAGCTCGTGATCGTCGTCGAGGCGACGGACGAACCCTGCGATCTGGCTTGCGCGAACGTGGCATTTTCGCGAGCGAGACATGTCGCGGCTGTACCCGGACGGGTCAGCTCGGCGAGCTCCAAGGGCGCCAACCGGCTACTGATGAACGGTGCGCACCTGGTTAGGGGACCCCAGGATGCGCTTGACGTGCTCTATGGCCTGGGCATCTGCGAAGCCACCAACCAAGCGCTTGGCGCGATCGATCTCCAACCGCGGCTTGCAGATGTGCTCGAGCTGGTGAGCCGCGGACAAGACACTCCGGCAAAGCTTGCGGCGAGCGGCGCACACACTGACGATGTTGCCGTGGCACTCGCCGAGTTGGAGTTGTGCGGTCTGCTCGCGCGAGGCGATGGCGGTCGCTATGTGCCCTGCGGTTCCGTTCTCGCAAGATGAGCGATCCGACCAATCTTCACAGCGTGAGCCGAGTGGACCGGACTATCTGGCCTGACCCTTAAGGTGCCCTCCACTCCGCCGATCGCATGACGGCATCGAGCAAGGACACGCGGATGACTTCACCAGAAGACACCTCCGAGAACATCTCCGATCCGAGTATCGATCGTTTCGCGCTGCTCGCGATCGCCTGCGGCGGTGCTGTCGGTGCTCTCATCCGCATTGCAGTGGATCAGGCGCTGCCTACGACCGCCGGCAACTGGCCATGGGCAACGTTCTTGGTGAACATGGCCGGCGCGCTGATGCTTGGCTATTTCGTGACGCGCCTGCAAGAGCGCCTGCCCGTATCCACCCTGCGTCGGCCATTGCTTGGCACAGGCCTATGCGGCGCGCTCACAACTTTCTCGACCGTACAGATCGAGCTGTTGCAAATGGCCGACCAGCATCGCTACGGGCTGGCCGTCGGCTACCTATTTGCGAGTGTGCTGGGCGGGTATTTCGCGGTGTTCGGTTCCTCTGCGCTCGTGCGCCGCGTGCGGACGATCGCGTGAGCGCGACCGCATGGATCGGCGTGGCGATCTTGGGAAGCCTCGGCTCGCTTGCCCGTTTCCTGCTCGATGGAGCCGTGTCCGCGCGCAACTCCTTGAACTTTCCCTTGGGCACACTGGCGGTGAACGCGAGCGGCGCTTTCGTCCTTGGCCTGCTCACCGGGCTTGCGCTATCCGGCGAAACGCTGACATTGGCAGGATCGGCGACGATCGGCTCTTACACGACGTTCTCGACGTGGATGCTCGAGACCCACCGTCTCGGCGAGGACGGGCAGTTGCTCGCGGGGGCGCTCAACGTGCTCGTGAGCGTGGTCGTAGGACTTGGCGCAGCCCTGCTAGGCCGCTCTTTTGGTGGGGCTTTGTGAGCGCTTGCCCGAATATCGCCGGCAAAGCTCTCGTCCAGGACGGTGAGAGTTGAGCCAGGAAGGACTGAAGCTCACCACCTACTTTGGCGAGCGAAGCCGGGTAAAAGGCGTACTGCTGGCCGACGAGCTGCTTGACATCCACGCTCGCCACGAGATCCACAGCAGCATTCTTCTGCGCGGAGTGCAAGGGTTTGGGGCCAAGCACCGTCTTCGCAGCGACCGTCTGCTGACCCTCTCCGAAGATCTTCCACTCGTCTGCGTGGCTGTCGATGGCCGCGAGCAAATCGAGCGACTGCTCGCAGATGTGAGCTCGATCAGTTACGAAGGCTTGATGACCCTAGAGCGCGCTCGACTGTACGACGGCGCTCGTGAGAGCAAGCAGGAAATCGCCCCCGACGAGATCGAGCGATCGCTTATCGCAGGGACCGTCATTGCCAGGCGACAAGATGCCCACGATCAAGATCCAGCGCGAGCAGCAAAGCTGACGATATACCTGGGCCGTCATGAGCGAATAGACGGGTCCCCGGCCTTCACCGCCGTATGCCGAGCCCTGTACGAAAGCGGTGTAGCAGGTGCGACAGTGTTGCTCGGGGTGGACGGCACTCGTGACGGCGCGCGCGAGCGAGCGCGTTTCTTTGCTCGCAACCAGAACGTGCCGCTGATGGTGATCAGCGTCGGCGATCAGAACCGGATCAGCGAGGCGATCGGCCGACTCGAGCAGATATTCGACAAGCCATTGCTCACACTCGAGCGTGTGCGCGTGTGCAAGCGCGACGGAGTGCTGCTCGAACGGCCCCACGATGAGTCTTCCTCGAGTGAGTACGGCATGGCCGTCCGTCAAAAGCTCACGGTTGTTATCTCAGAGGCAGCCGTGCATGAGCGAAGATCGGTATACGTCGAGCTCGTCAGGCGCCTACGGGCCGTGAACGCGGCCGGCGCCACCTCTATGCGCGGAATCTGGGGCTTTCACGGAGACCACGCACCACACGGCGACCGGCTAATCTCGACCCGTCGCCACGTCCCCATAGTGACCGAGACGATCGACACTCCCGAGCGCATCGCGGCGCTGTTTCCGATCGTCGACGAGTTGACCAGAGAGCGAGGACTCGTCACAAGCGAGCTAGTGCCCGCCAGCTCGGCGCTACACAGCGCCCCTGGTCTATAGTTATGCGCCCATGCGGCTGTAGCTCAGTTGGCTAGAGCGTCTGCTTGCCATGCAGAAGGTCGAGGGTTCGAGTCCCTTCAGCCGCTTTGCGAAAACCCTGCTAAGGCAGGGTTTTTCGTTTCATGGCCGCCGGTATGTGGCGCAAGAGGGGCGCGGGCGCCACTCGCGGGTATCAATCGGTTTCGCGTCTGCCACGCTTTGAAGCCAGCAAGGCACGACGAAACGCGACCGCGCGAAACGAGCGTGGTCCGCGCTAGCCGACACAGCTGTGGAGTTACCGGAGATATGCTGTGGCGACTTTGATGCCGGCGCAGTCCCCATCGATCGAGCGTTCTTCAGAATCCGAATGGGCACCCCGAGGAAGATGTGCGCTCTCTTGGAGCGGCGGGAAGGATTCGGCGTTGGCTCTCTGGGCCTTGCGTCTCCAGGATTGGGAGCCCACTGCATTGATCACAACCGTCACCGATGGTTATGACCGCATCAGCATGCATGGCGTTCGCCGCGAGTTGCTCACGGCTCAAGCTGATGCGATCGACATCCCGCTCATCGAGGTACGTATCCCACCGACTTGCGTGAACGAGGTCTATGAGGCTCGCTTCGCCCAAGCGTGGGCGACATCCGCACCTCTTTCAGGAGTCGAGTCGGTCGTTTTTGGGGACCTGTTTCTCGAGGATGTTCGTGCCTACCGCGAGCAGCAGCTCACCTCGAACGGAAGGCGCGGACTGTTCCCCCTATGGGGACGCGACACGAGCGAGCTGGCACACGAGTTCATTGCTGGCGGCTTTGAGGCGACCATCGTCTGCGTAAACCCGCGTGCGTTGGATGCCTCCTTCGCCGGACGGCGATTCGACGAGCGACTGTTGCACGAGCTCCCCCCGAGCGTCGACCCATGCGGCGAGAACGGTGAGTTCCACACCTTCGTCCATGCAGGACCGATCTTTGCCGAGCCAATTGCGTGCGAGACAGGCGAGATCGTCGAACGTGAGGGATTCGTCTTCTGCGATCTGAAGCCAGTGTGACGCGACCCGGGAGTCTCCCGAAGATTCTTAGAGTGCCTATCAAAATGAGTGCACGTCTGTGGCCGCTGCCCGTCGCGGAGCTGCGTCCTCGGGGCTCGACTTGGTACCACCAAGCCTCCGCTCGACCCCCGACCGCCCCAGCTGCACCCTCATTTTTGATAGGCACTCTTAGTCCTCCCCACGCCAACACATGACAAAATTTTGGCCATGAACGGCGCATCGATCACTGGAGGCTGCTTGTGCGGCAGCGTGCGATTTGCGCTCAGCGAGCCACCCAAGGGTGCCGGTTACTGCCATTGCACTCGCTGCCAACGGCGGACCGGGACGGCCTCCTCAGCGCAGGCGCGGATTGACGGTCGCACGCTTCATCTCCTGCAGGGAGAGCATCTACTAAAGGGATGGCGCCATCCCGACGGCGGCCACGAGAAGCTCTTCTGCAGCGTATGCGGCTCACATTTGTTTAGTCGCAGTCCAGAGGACGCGAGACAAGTGAGTGTGCGCATGGGTGCCTTCGATGAGGACCCAGGCGTGCGCCCCAGTTGGCGCAGCTACGTTGCCGACGCCGCGCCGTGGGAGCCGATTCCTGACGATGGATTGGAGCGCTTCACCCAGGCAAAGCCGCAGTTCTAACGATAACGTAGTGAAGATTCAGCCCCCAGGCACTGCCCAGAATTCGGATCCCAAGCCGAGATCGTCGGGCGTCTTATTGTCCAGGAATCGGAGGGGTTTCTCGCGTAAATGGTCGTGGTCTGAAATATATCTCTAGTAGTCCCAAGCCGATCCAAGCATCTGGCATCCCATCGAGTCCACGAGCCTGAAAGCGGACATTCTTTGCGCAGCTGACGTCTACGTATCGTGCAGCGCATATAGGATCCTCCAACTACGAAGCACAGGACCGAGCATAATCGCGAGCGGTCCACCCGACCGAAGCAACATCCGACTTGTGAAGTCCATCTCAGACGTGCGAACACTGTCCTTGGACAGGTATAGAGCGATCATGGATGCAACAATCACCGCATGTCGCTCGCCATCGGGCAGTGAACTTGCCTCTCGAGTAGCACGTCTCAGAAGCTCATCGATACGCTGCACGACGATATCAAACGAACCATAACGAGCAAGGTAGCTATCCGTTTTGTTGACCCTATCCTCGACTAGATCGTCGTAACCGTCCAGCAGGGTCGCTGCGAGTGCTATCCACGGAAAATAGGCCGAGAATACCTTCTGTGCATGAACAGTTGTCGAACTCGGCTCAGCGGCCACTGCCATTAGCGCAAGAACAGTCAACCAAGCACTGGCTGCGCCCGCCGCCTCATACCAACCAACGCCAATATCAGCACCGGCTTCCCGCGCTGCCCATGCTTCCAATATGACTTGCCGTAAAGTCATGTCTGGCTCATGATTAAGACCTTGAACCTGGGCTAGGGTAGCGGCGCGTATTAGCAGCGGACGCATACTCCCGTAGGACGGAAGTCTTGCACACCCAGACCTACAAGCTTCAACGAGTCGGGGCAAATATCCGCCATCGTCACGCCACGGATGATGGCAGTAATAGTCAGAAATTGGCCTCCCTATATCAACCGCCTCGACCAGCGCCAGATGAAGCTGACGTCCATTTATGACACCAACGTGGGCACCTCGCTCTACCGTACTATCTAGAAAGTCGCCCATGATCTCGTAAGCCACCAAGAGACGCAGGAGTCTGGGAGATCGCTGCGCTGGGATGATCCAAAGGAGCGCTGCGCCATCGGTGTTTGGGCGCTTGTGCTCAAGCGCCGCAAGGGCATCGCCCCTGATCGTCGCATCCGGTATCGCCGCCGCGTAACCTTCCCATCTTTCAACCTCCTTTAAAACCTTCCACAACCCCCACACCAACTCCCGCATTATGGCCATCGCCAGAGCTAACGCCTGCCGAGCTGAGACCCAACTGGTGTCAAATACTCCCCCAAACATCACAGTCTCAGGAGGACGCGCTTTGGTAAAGTTTATTCTTGTAGTGCGGGTTTCACCTGTACCGCTAGGTATCCAGGCAACGCGACGACCAACAGGGCGATCGCTGTAACGACCGCAATACATGCGATGGCCACGGACACTCCCATAGAGAACACCACAGGAAAGCCAGTCACACTAACAAGTGCGTGACTCAGCACAAGTTGACCGTATAGACCGAATATCGCACCAACAGAGCAACCGGTGCCAAGCAGGAGCGCACTCTCCCATAGGAGCGCTGCCCAAAGCTCTCCTTGACCAAAGCCGTCTACCTTCATTCCAGCAAGGCGAGGACGCCGTTGCCAAAGCATCGCGCCCATCGCGGCCGCCATCGCCAATGCCGCCGCAACCAGGACCAGGGCAGCGATATCGGTCAAACGCGCGAGTCCCTGTCTCTGCCCCGCTATCTCATTTTGCTCATGCTGCGCGGCACTCTGGACGACAAGTGCCGTATCTGGCTCTATAGCAGATCGTACTTCTCGCAGACCCTCCTCCACTGTGACTCCGGGTCGTAGAGAAACCTGGTAGGCGCTTACGTCTTGGCTTTGCCATGCCCGAGCGTAATCATCCGAATTCATTATGATGGTTCCTGGCGACCATCCAAAGTTAGTGGTTATCGCCGCCACCCTAAAAGCCATTGGTCGCGGAGCTAGCAAGACAAACGAACCACCCACCCTTAGATGACGTTCGTCCGCCAGTTCTTGGGATACCGTTACCCACCGGCCTTCGCGCATCCGAGATCTCGCAAGAGCTAGGTTACCGACCACAAGCTGAGTTGCCGAGACAAGTCGCGGATCGGTCTTTGGAGGGGCCAGCACAAGGACTCGTCGATCACCTACATTGAGAAATCCACCGCGATAAGGCTCAACGCTTGCGACCTTCGACAAGCGCATAAGCCGTCCTCCATAGCGATCTTCAAATGGAGTTGTGGCAAGCGTGGTCGAACCACCCGACGGAGACACCCAGATGTCTGTCCCCATGCTCAAATTCGCTGCAGATCGGACCAACCCCTCGCGAAGGTTGCTGTGTGCACCCTCGATCGAGACGCTCCCGAAAACCGCTATCGCTCCGGTTGCCGCAATTGAAAGAGAGCGAGCACGTGTCGTGCTGGAAAGCAACTCGATGACCGCTATACGCGAGGATACGCCCATCACTGGCCTCTGCAATCGATCAACCAAGGAGATTATGCCACTGAAGGTGCTCGGCAAAATGAGTAGCAATGAAAGAGTGAGGCTGACAAACGCAAGTACCGCTGTACTGACTGTCTCAATTCCCCTAAGTAGAAGCATGGTCGTTAGAACGGTGCACATCAGCCCGCCGGCTATGGCAAGAGCCCGACCTATACGCATAGGAGCCCTCTTCGCATGAGCTCCGACCGGCCGATATCCAAAGATCTCTCCTCGAAGTGGCACGATCACACCTACGACAGCCGCCAACAATCCGCCAAGTGTCGCGATCGCCACGCTTTGCCAGCTCACGACATGCTGAGATCCAACCGGAAATGCCAAAGAGAGATAGCCAGGTTGCGCCTGCAACAGGCTGTGCGACAAAAAATCGCCAAGCACCAAACCAACAAGCGTGCCGATGATACCCAGCGCTAGGACATCGAACAACATCACCTCGAGAATCTCAAGCGGCGTGTAACCATCCAAACGCAGATCAGTTATCAAGCTGCGACGCTGGGGGACCGTCAGCAGCATCGCGTTGAACGCAAATAGGAACCCGACGAGCGCACTTATCGCCGAGAACAGCTCTGTCGATTGGACAGTCGGACCCTCCGCTTGGCCAAATATAGAGGCATCAAAATTTGCGGGCTGAACATCCAGCTTGCCAGCCGCGATTCGCTGTAGGCCACGACGCACTTCACTGTCATGGCCCTGATAAGGCTCGACCAGAATGCGCGATACTCGCCCCGTCATGCCAGTCAGGCTCTGGGCAGCCTGAAGCGGCATGATCGCCACGGGATTCGCCACACCTGCACCTATGTCGGTGGCATTTAGCTCAAGCGCCAGGATCGTCGGCACATTCTTAGCGCCGATTTGCACGGTTAGCGACTGGAGAGATTTGACTCCGATCTTTTCAGCGATTGGCACAGGCAGAGCAAGTCCATGTTGCCTATAGAGCTGCCCGGCACTGATGTGCTCTAGCAGGGGTCCATTCAACTGGATAAAGCGCCTATCCACTCCAATCAAGTCGACCGTCTCGACACCATTTGGGCCTACGACATTTACACTACGCTCAAGCATCGGAGCAGCTACCGACACCCCTGGCAGTCGTTCTGCCTCGGAGACAAATCGTTCATCGAAGCCCTGCGGAGCACGGGCTACTACCTGGAGTCGTGCCGTTCCCACCAGCTCGTCTGTAAGGCGCGTGACCGATCCCGACAGGCTTGTGTTCGCCACTTGAGAGGCAAACAGCAGCGCCACGCCGACCGCTATCCCGGCAACCGCTAGCAGCTCCTGAACGAGCCGAGCCCGTAGGCGCACTCGATAGAGATAGAAGATCGTCGACAGCCTCATAGCGTGCTCAGCGCTCACCAATGATGCCGTGCAAACCGACTCACTGGACCTCGAATGGTAGATGGCTGTTGTCCGGCTGATAGTGCGCGATCCGACCGTCGCGCAAGGCATGTACTTGATCGGCAAAGGCGGCCGCGCGAGGATCATGAGTGACGAGCAACACGCCCACGTTGCGTTCGTGGCAGATCTCTGCGAGTAGCGTGAGCACCTCTCGGCCGCGATCAGTATCTAGGCTGCCTGTCGGCTCATCAGCGAGCACGAGACTTGGGCTTGTCGAAAGCGCACGTGCGATCATGACCCGCTGACGCTCTCCCATTGACAGCTGCTCCGCCCGCTGCACAGCTCGTCCGTTGAGCCCCAGCCGCTCCAACAGCGGCGCCACTCGGCGTTGCGCATCACGTCGCCCGGTGCTTGCCAACAGCTTAAGCGCGGCGTTGTCGTCGGCGCGAACCCCCGGGATCAGATCGAGCGACTGGCGAATGAAGCCGAGTTCAGAGCGCCGATAGTGCGCCCGCTCGCGCGCCGAGAGCCTGGAGACCTCTCGCCCATTGACTCTCACGCTACCGCTGTCGGGGGTCAGCAGCCCGGCGATCAGCATCAGCAATGTCGTCTTTCCTGAGCCGCTTGGGCCATAGAGGGCCACCAACTCGCCCGCCGCCACAGACAGACTCACCCCGTCCACAGCGCGAATGATCTCTCCGTCACCCACGCGATAGTGCTTTACGACCTCGTCCAGTTGCAACATCAAAACGCTCCAAGCACCCCATGGTTGGCATCAAGGTTGCGTAGAGCGACGGCTAAAAGCACGATGAAAGCGATGGGCACTCTAAGTTTCAATATCGCTCGCGAGAACAGACCCTCCGGCATAGCTTCCGGGGGCTGCCTCACAGAGCCCTCTTCAGATCTCGGCGTCAACTCCGCCCCTGCCTTTCCAGCTGATCGACGGATCCTGTCCGTGGACAATACTCCCAGCAACCGGTTCGTCCGATGAATCCGCTATTTGGCTGCGTGTCCCGGGAACACGATCGGCGTTCGCAACCGACCATTACCAGTGGCTTTGCGGGCTCTTCTGACTTTTGCCGACTACTGGTAGAAGTTAGAGACATTCGTTGATCTGCCCAATGCAGAGAAGCCAGAAACATTCGAACGAGACGTACACAAGGTCCTCGGCGTCAACATCAGCCGCATCCCTCGATCGGCTATCTCGAACGCCTCCTCCCTCACGACTCAACGCAGTCAGTCGGACTTGCGTCGTGTTGGGCGATCAATCCGTGCGCCCTCAAGGCCGTGTAGGCTCTCGCCGAGCATGGAGCCGCCCCGATGAGCCTCGTCCACCTCGACCACGATGGCCCGCTGGCAATCGTGAGCATCGACAGCCCACCATTGAACCTGTTCGACCAGCAGTTGATGGGCGAGCTCTCCGAGACGGTCGACCGACTCGGAGTCGCACCACCGCGCGGCCTGCTCGTTCGAGCGCATGGTCGAGTCGTCAGCGGCGGCGTCGACGTACACGTCTTTGACGGTCTCAGTCCGAAAGATGCCGCCACAATGTGGGCGAGCCTGCTCGACCTCGTCCATCGTCTCGAGCAGCTTCCACTGCCCACAGTCTTCGCCGCACACTCGCTATGCCTGACTGCGGCATTCGAGTTTTCGCTTGGCTGCGACATCCTGCTAGCGGCGGAGTCAGCGCGCTTCGGGCTGGTCGAGACGGTCGTTGGCCTGACGCCAGCGATGGGCGGCACCCAGCGTCTCGCGGAGCGGGCCGGCCCGGCGCGGGCGCGCGAGCTGGTGATGACCGGTGAACTCTACGACGCCGCAACGCTCGAGCGCTGGAACGTAGTCAATCGAGTACTCCCCGACGATGGCTTCGACGAAGCAGCACGTGCGTTTGCGCGTAAGCTCGCCGATGGGCCAACGCGCGCGCATGCCGCGACTAAGGCGATCGTGCGATCTTGCCTGGATGAAGGTGGTGCGCACGGCGCCGACAAGCGGGTGCCCGAACTCGCAGGCGACCTGTTCGCCACCGAGGATCTCAAGCGTGCGGTGCGCTCGTTCCTGAAGGACGGACCCGGTCGCGCGACCTACGAGGGCCACTAAACAACCCACATCCGGCGTCTCTGAGGGCTCAGATTGCTACAGGGCGATATTCGCGCGTCATGGGATCCTGCTCGAGCAGTCCGACCGCGCGCAGCGTCTTCACATAGCGATGGGTTGTCGACGGGGACATGTCCAGCTCTTTGGCGATGTCGATGATTGCTCGCCAGGGACGTTCCGGCCCATAGCAGGAAAGGATCGCCAACCCACGCAGCAGCGAGTGGGAGAGCTGGGGATCGCCCAAAGCGCCCGAGAGGGCCAGTTTGGTCTCTTCGTGTAGGGAGCGGCCGACATGACGATCGCCGTTCGTCCCAGTATGAGCGTTGTCCAGTGCGGCCACCAACAAGCGCGAGACAGCGCCGTTGCTCGCTTGTCCCGCCGAGCGGATCACCTGCTCGATCTGCGCAGTCGATAGTACGATCGCAATGTCTTGATCTTGCGTCATGACTCTGATCATCCCCAATCTCACTCAATGCACATGGGACGTCTCCAGACTGAGTCCTCCGGCATTCCCGCTTAGACCAACTTGAGGTCGTATGAAAATCCGAATGACTCAACTCGAAATTGCGCCCCTTGAATCCACATTTCGATACTACCCTGCCTGTATGTGAAACATTCAGTTCGTAGTAGTCGATTATTTATGTTGCGCCATAAATGCCTCTTCGGATCACTCGTACATCAAAGATCCTCGACTTACATGGCTAGAATGATTCGCAGGATTCCACGACATCTTCTTGCCAGCCGGATCGAGCAGCTACCCCTAGTCGTCGCATTTTGCCAGCCGGTCGCGTGATATGGATGTCTACGCTCCGTCCCAGCCGCGCCGACAGCATGGGCTCTGATACACAACTTCCCAATGGGGTCCAAGCCTAGAAGGCATCGCAACGCACGACGGGCCGGGCTGATCGTATCCGCGCTGGCCCTTGCGGCACTGCTCGTCTACGCGCTAAGTCGATTGAATCTGCCGCGCGTCGGCCACGCTCTAATCTCGGCGAGCCCGGGCTGGCTGGCCTTGGCGCTCGCGCTGATGATGCTCTCGCTGCTGGCGCGCTCGGTGTCCTGGCACGCCACCCTCCGCGCTGCGCTGCCAGACCAACGACTGCGTTGGGGGTTGATCGTGCGCTCCATGATGATTGGTGTTATGGCTTCGGCTGTCTTTCCGGGGAGGCTCGGTGAGCCCACACGCGTGCTCGTGCTGAGCCGTCGCCTCCAGGGTCCAGCGACACGCACGATCCCTGTTGTCGCCGGCACCGTCTTCTCACAGACGCTCATCAACCTGGTGGCGCTCGGGATCCTCGCCGCTGTCACGTTCTCGAGCGTGCCTCTGCTACGCGGCCATGCCTCAGCCCTGGAGGCGGTTGTCGCTGCGCCAGTGTTCGTGGCACTCTTCGTGCTCGGCGTCCCTCCCCTACTGCACCTAGCCCAGCGCTCGCGCAGCACACGCATCCGCAGCGGAGCGATTGCCTTCGCCGAGCTACTGCGCCTCGGGCGCCAGGGCCTCCTCGCGTTCGCAAAGCCGCGCTATGGAGTTCCCGCTGTGGGCGCACAACTATTCGCCTGGGCGCTGCAATGGGGCGCCTGCTACATGGTTATCCTCGCGCTCGGCCTAAACCCACAGGCTACGCCGGTGACGGCGGCCGCAATACTACTGGCCGTCAACGTCAGCGCCGTGCTGCCTGCAACTCCATCGAACGTCGGCGTGTTCCAGGCTGCCTGCCTGGTCGTGCTAGCCGCTTACGGGGTCGGTGCCGGACAGGGCCTTGCCTACGGGATCATCTTGCAGGCGATCGAGCTACTCACAGCGCTCACCCTCGGCGTGCCGGCGCTGCTCAGAGAGGGCATGACATGGCAGGACATACGCCGCAGTCGAACCGGGGTGGAGACCCCGAACGTCACACCACAATGATCGTTGGGGCGTAGCCAGCCGACCGCGTAGAGCGGCCAGAGCGTGAAACCTCAGCTGACAAGTGCGCGCACTGACTGGCGAAGCGAATGCGTTGTCCTCAACACGGCCGTGGGCTCATATCCGCAGTGAGCCATGCAGTTCTCACAGCGCGGGTCTTTGCCGCGACCGTACTTACCCCAGTCGGTCGTTTCGATCAGCTCCTTGTATGTGGCAGCGTAACCGTCTGACATCAGGTAGCAGGGACGCTGCCAGCCAAACAGTGAGTAGCTTGGTATGCCCCAGGCAGTGCAGTCGAATTCGGCTTTGCCTTCAAGAAAATCAAGGAACAGAGGACTGTGGTTCAGGCGCCACTTCTTGCGCCGTCCGCCTGCAAACGCCGCGCTGAACAGCTCGCGTGTTTGGCGCACCCCAAGGAAGTGCTCCTGATCTGGCGCCTTCTCGTAGGCGTAAGCGGGCGAGATCATCATTTCGTCGACTTCAAGGTCGTCGTTGAGGAAGTCGAGCACGTCGCGCACCGTCTTGGGCGAGTCGTGTGTGAAGAAGGTCGTGTTCGTGGTCACGCGAAAGCCAGCATCCTTGGCGGCGCGAATCGCGGACACCGCCTTCTCGAAAGTGCCCTCGCGTTCAACCGAAGCATCGTGACGTTCCTGCAAGCCATCCATGTGGATCGCCCAGGCAAAATAGGGACTAGGCTTGAAGCTCGCGAGCTTGCGCTCCAAGAGAAGCGCATTGGTGCATAGATATACGAAGCGCTTGCGCTTGATCAGCTCAGAGGCGATCGTGTGGATCTCAGGATGAATCAAAGGCTCGCCACCAGCGATCGACACCATTGGCGCACCACTCTCCTCGATAGCGCCAACCGCCTGCTGCACTGACATGCGCTGACGCAGCACGTGCTCAGGCTGCTGGATCTTGCCGCAACCGGCGCATGCCAAGTTGCACTGGAACAGCGGCTCCAGCTCCACAATCAGCGGAAACTTCTCGCGCCGCGCCAAGCGCTGGCGCGTCAAGTACCAACCCATTCGCGCGCCCTGTCTAACTGGAACCGCCATCTAGGAACCTCGCTCGTTTGCCGCGGACCCATTGGAGAGAGCCCTGGGACCCGATCCGGCGCCGCCGAGCACGGTGTACGCCCCCTGCTCGCGCACCAGCTCTTCGAGCACCGCCGCTACTCGACGCAACGATAGCGCCGCGCGCGCTGCGCCCGCCAAGGTGAGCAGCGGACGCGTTACCTCGCGCGAGGGAGTATCCGCTACGACACGTATCACCGCGAAGGGCCGTTCCTGAGCGCCGCCGGCGAGCCAAGCCGACTCCATGTCTACGACCACACCGCCACGTTCGCGCAGCTCCACGCGCTTCTCGCCGTGGGCGATGCGCGCCACCGACACCACCGTCGCTTGGCGCACAGCAATCCCGCGTCGCTCCAGTGCCTCGGCAAGCGGTCCGGCCGAAGGGCAGGTGACACGCACAGGCTGACCTGCCTTCCCTGTCTCGCTGCTCCCGCCGATATGCATGTCGGTGTACTCGTCGCGCTCGCCATCGAGCAGCTCGTCCGCGACCACCACATCGCCCGGCTCGCAGCGATCGTCGAGCCCCCCGCACACACCCATCACGACCAGCGCCGCCGCTGGGTCGCTACGCAAGCTGGGTACCGCGGCGTGCGAGCGCGCCGGCCCCATCCCGGTCTTCTGGATACGCAGCCTCCTGCCTCCTGCCTTGATCGCAAGCGCCTCCAGGCGCAGCGGCGCAGCCACCAGTAGATCACTCATGCAAGCACCTCACGTATAGCGGCGCGCCTTCTCACGCAAACGCCACTGGCACCGTGACCTGGGCGACTCATATGAGCACCTCTCGCGCAGCGGCATGCCCGCTGAGCACGGCCCCCTCGAGCGTCGCCGGCCAGCCCGTATCCGTCCAAGCCCCCGCCATGACGAGGCCGGCCACGCTCGTTCGCGGACCGGGGCGCAAGGATTCCGTGCCAGGACGCGCGGCGAAGGTGGCGGCGTGCTCTCGGCTGACGTGTACGCTACGCACGACCGCTCCGCGAGCGCGGGGAAACAGCTCCGCCATCGCCTCCACATAGCGCTCGCGCAGCTGCTCGGAGGAGAGCTCCATCTCCCCCGCGGCACCAGACAGCGATATCGCCAGATACTGCCCCTCGCTGAGCCCTGTGGCCCCGCTGCGATCGAACACGTACTGCACGGGTGTTCCAACCCCGGCAGCGAACCGCAAGTCACACACACGCCGGTCGTACACGATGTGCACGTTAACAATCGGCGAGGCGCCCAGCCCGCTCCAGCGGCTCGCCTCTTCGCCGAGCAGCGGCTCGAGCAAAGCACTCGCGCGCTCGTGAGGCAGCGCGCACACCACCGCGTCGGCCTCCAACTCCTCGCCACCTGCGCGTACGCGCAGGCGCTCGATCGCTTCGACCCGCACGCCAAGCCGCACGCCAACTCCGGCATCAGCCAGTGCACGAGCGGCCGGATCGCCAAGCGTCTCGCTCAAGGGCCGCATGTGAAAGCCGATGTCGCCGGCGTCGTTGTGCCGCAACAATCCTGTCTGTAGAACAAAGGCGCCGAGTGCAAGCGAGCCCTCCGCGGCTGGCAAGTTAAGTGTTGGCAGCGCGATCAGATCCCACAGCGCGGCCACGCTTGCGGCATCCTGGCCGCGCGCCGTCAGCCATTCACCGAGTGTTCCGCTGGCGGAACGCAGGTCGAGCCGCCCGAGCGCAAACGCCGCCCGGGCGGCACTCAAACGTTGCGCCAACGTGAGGTGGGGATAACCCAGCAGAGCCCAAGCCAGGTGCAGCGGTGCCGGCAAACCGTTGCGGCGCAGCAGTACCGGCCGACGACGAGGGCTGAGCACGGGGATCTCCAGACGCGGCTGGATAGACACGCACTGCTCACTGCCAAGACGCGCGAGCAAGCCGCGGTAGGCCTTGCAGCAACGTAGAAACACGTGCTGGCCATTGTCGAGCAAAAGCCCTTCGCGCTCAAACGAGTACGCGGCGCCCCCGAGGCGCGGACGCACCTCGAGCAACGTCACCTTCGCGCCGGCCTCGGCACAGTCGAGTGCCGCCGTAATCCCAGCGAGGCCGCCGCCGAGCACGATCACGCGCCGCGTACTCAAGCGAGTCTCGCGCGATCCAGGTAATAGAGCCGCCCAGCGCTCAAGCGGATACTCCCAGGCGCGCCCCGTGGGCCAAGCGGACGCATGCGCCGACAGCCTTCAAGGAAGCTGCCAACGCCGATCGCGAACCGGCGGTCGTCCGAGCGCGGCCGTGAGAATGCTGCAACTTGCTACCCAACCCTTCTCCCAGATCGGCAGCGACACGCGCACCATCCGTGAGGACTCGGGATCGTCTTCGATGCGCCTGAGCACCCCCCGATAGATGTTCGCCATCGCAAGCACGCACGCGCCACTACGGCGATCCAACAGCGGCACGAGCTCGAGACCCCGGTCGAACCATTCGCCTGCGCGTCGCGCCTGAAAGCGCGTGAGCGCGTCGAGCTGACCCTCTCCGCCGTCGAAGCGCCCGTCATTGCTCACCTGGTAGCGCCGCAGGTCATCGCCAGGGATATAGACGCGCCCCAGCCTTGCGTCCTCACGTAGGTCGCGCAGGATGTTCGTCAGCTGCAGAGCGACGCCGAGATCGTCGGCAAGGCGGTGCGCTTGCGCTTGCTCACGAGCGCCGAAGATCGCCAGGCACAGCCTGCCGATCGAGCCAGCGACCAGGCGGCAGTAGACGAGCAGATCCTCAAAGCTCTCATAGCTCGAGCCCTCGACATCCATGCGCACGCCGGCGATCAGATCCTCGAGCGCATCGATCGGCAATGAGAAGCGCTCTTGTGCGTCGGCAAGCGCCACGATCACCGGGTCGATGCTCGACGTCGAGGCTGTTTGCAACGCCCCTTCAGCTACCTCCAGCAGCTCTAACTTTCGAGTGCGATCGATCTGTCCATCACCGATGTCGTCGATCCTCCGTGCGAAGGCGTAGACCGCACACGTGGCGCGGCGCTTCTCGCTTGGCAGCAGCCTGATGCCGTAGTAGAAGTTGGCGGCGGCTCTGCGCGTCAGCGACTCGCAGTGCTCGTAGGCTTCGGTCGAGTTCATCGTGGCGGTGCGTTCGAGCTGGCGCCGTCTGCTGCTTTGCTACCACGGCTGCGCACCAGCACACTCGCCACGAGCCATACGCGCCGACCGGCGCTGGGCCTCGGCACAACGTCGAACACGTCGAAGTCGGCGTGCTCGATCGCCTCCAGAGCCGCTCCACCGCCGGCAACGAAGCCAGCCAGTGCAAACTTTGGGCGACCGCGCACGCTCGCCACGAGCGGCAAACCGGCGGCCAACAGGTCCCACGCCCGCGCCACCTCGAAGGCAATCGCTTGACGCAGACGATCAAACTGGCGTGAGAGATCCTGGCCAGGAATGGATGAAAGAACCGCCGCGCCCTTCAAACCCAAATTATGACCATCCTGCGAGCACAGCTGCGCGAGCTGTTCGTGCGAGCAGTCGAAGCGTGCCAAATCCTGCGCCGGCAGGTAGTAGCGGCCCCGACGCACGTCCTCGCGCAGATCCTGGATGTGCTCCGCCAACTGCAGGGCAGTGCACACACGGTCTGAGAGCCCGATCCGCTCGGGACTGGACAGCTCAAAGGCGCCCAAGACCAGCTCGCCGACGGGATTGGCCGACAGCGAGCAATAGGCCTGAAGCTGCTCCCAGCTCTCATAGCGTTGGCTACGCTGGTCCAGCCGGTTGGCGTCGATCAAGCGCACGAATGCCTCGCGGGGCAATGCGCATTCGGCAAGCGTCTGTTGCAAATGCACGAGCAGCGGATGGCGAGCGCGGGCAGCGTATGCGCGGTCCAGTTCCTGCTCCAGCCAGTCGAGCGCCGCCAGACGCTCTCCGGCGAGCTTGTCGCCCAACTCGTCCGCAAGCCGCGCAAACCCGTAAACGGCGAGCAGCCGGCGCCGGTGCGTGCGTGAGAGCAAGCGCATCGCTACAGGGAAGTTCTCACCGGACGCCTGCTCCATCACCGCACGCGCACTCGGGGCTTGCCCCGGTGTCATCTCAAGCGGTGCGGTGTGCATCATCGGCGCCCCGCGGACAGACAGCGCCCGAGTGCCATCACAGGGAATACGAGCCGGTAGAGGTGATAATTGATGTAGTAGTCGCAGGGAAAGCCTGTACCTGTGTACTGCGGCTCATCCCAGCCGCCGTCCTCGCGCTGGGTCTCAACCAGCCACTGCACTCCCCGAGCGACCGCATCTGAGCGCTCGCCGGCGGCGTGCAGGGCTAGCAACGCCCAGGCCGTCTGCGAGGCGGTACTCTCGCCGCGCCCCACCCACTCGGCGTGATCGTAGGAGCGCGGGTCCTCGCCCCACCCGCCGTCACTGTTCTGGTGGCTGCCGAGCCAGGCCACCGCCCGTCTGATGCACGGCTCGGAGGGCGCCACGCCGGCCGCGATCAGCGCCGGCAACACAGCACCGGTGCCGTAGAGGTGGTTGACCCCCCAGCGCCCGAACCACGAGCCACCTGGCTCCTGACGCTCGATCAACCAGCGCACGGCCGCTACGGTCTCGGGGTCGCCGGCACGGCCCAGCGCCGCGAGCATCTCGACCGTGTGCGCAGTCACATCCGCGCTCGGCTCGTCGATCACCTCGCCGAAGTCCAGGAACGGCAGCTCGCGCACAAGCGAGCGCGTGTTGTCGGCGTCGAAGGCCCCCCATGCGCCTTCGCGGCTCTGCATGCCCTTGGTCCAACTGACAGCGCGATCGATCGCCGCGCGCATGCGTCGGTCATCTCGAACGGGCGACTTGGTGTCCGTCGGTGTCTCAGCGGCCGGGTCGATGCTCCGAAAAAGGCGATGCCCCCCGCGCGCGCGGGGGGCATCGCACAAACGCAGCAACGCCAGCACCACCTCAGCCGTGTCGTCAATGTCGGGATAGTTGTCGTTGGCAAACTCAAACGCCCAACCCCCGGGCCGAAGCGTTGGACGACGCATGCGCCAGTCGCCGGGCTTCCGTACCTCCTCGCCGAGCAACCATTCGCCTGCGCGTACCTGCGCTGGATGCTCGCCCGGCAGACCGGCGTCGCTGAGCGCGACCACGCTCAACGCCGTGTCCCATACCGGCGACTGGCAAGCCTCCAGGCGCCGGCTGCCCACCGGTGCAACGGACTCACCGACTGGTAAGAGACCGCCAGATTCACGGTCGCCCTGCTCCTCCACTATGAAGCTATCGAGGCCTTCGATCCCGCGCCGCATCAACGGGTGATCTAGCGCGTAGCCATTCAGGCGCAAAGCGATCAGCGAGTACACCCACGGTGGCTGAATACCGCCCCAGGAGCCATCCGCCTCTTGGCGGCGCACGATCCAGCGCTCCGCACGTGCCATCGCGATCCGACGCAACAGTCGTGGCGGACGACGCTCGTAGACGCGCAGCACGCGGTCCAGACGCGTCAGCCAACGACCGCGCGCACTGGTCGGCTCAGCCGCCCGCCAGAGCTTGGGACCGTGCAACTCCTCGAGCGCGAACGGCAGCTCATGCCGCGGACGGTGAGCCATCACGAGCGACAGCGCCACGATCGTCTGGCGCGCCCAGCAGGCGAAGTCGTAGATGTTCAACGGCACCCACGAGGGCAGCAGCACGATCTCCGGCGGCAGCGCGGGCACCTGATCCCACGACCACAAGCCGAACAGCGCGAGCCAGACATGCGTGAATACACGTGCATGCTCGATGCCGCCCTGTGCGCGAACGAAGTCGGCGGCTGCGCGCATGTGCTTGGCCTCCAGCGTGTCCCCAGCCAGGCGCAGCGCCCAGTAGGCCTCGATCGTCGTCGACAGATCACCGGGTCCATCATGAGAATTTGCCCATGTTCCGTCATGGCGCTGCTGTGAGCGAATCCACACCGCCGAGCGCTCGGTCTCCTCAGCGCGACGAATGCCCAGGAACTCGCGCAGGAGCATGTCCTCCGCGTCCATCGTCACGTTCGTCTGCAGCTCGCCGCGCCACCACCCTGCCTGATCCTGGAGTGAGAGCAAGCGCTCACGGGCCAGCTCCAATGTCACCTGCGCCTCGCTGACTGTCTGCGCGATCTGCGATGACATGGTGAGAGACGCTAGAGAGTTTTCCCTGACGATGCTGTGGGCACGAGCGCCTCTGGGCGCCCTTCTTCTGCGATCACTGCGCGCAGCAGTGTTGTTTGAGAAATCGTGACATGCGCACTGGATATAAAGCGGTACACGATAAGACCGTTGATGTCACGCCGTTCTGTGAGATGGAATCCGCGAGCCGGCGCTCGTTCCGCGTCGGGGCGCAGCGGAGCGTAGCCGGTCTCGTCTATCTCAGTCACGCTGACGCTCTGCCCCGCGTGCAGGTTGTTCAAGCGCGGTAGGTAATACTCCAGTGGCGCCGAGCCCAACTCGACCGTGGTGATCACATGCTTTGGCTGTGCTGAGCGCAGCACGTCCGCCACTCCGGACCAGTCGCCACGCTGCAGGCGTGGGCTGAGATTCACGTCGATGCTGAGCACCAGGAAGGCGAGCACGAGCAGACTCGTGAACGCCATGCCGATGCGGCCTGTTCGCTGCGCTGCGATCACGATCGCAAGTAGCGCGCTCAGCGGCACCATCGCCGCAACAAGGTTGCGTGGCGCCAGATAGTCCGCGCCCAACAGCGCCAGCAAGACGGGTGTGAGCACACCGGCGGCGGTAATCGTCAGCGCGATCAGCGCACCGTGCTCCTCGCGGCGGGTGAGCGTCTTCCACAGCCCGTACAGGACTCCGGCCAAGATCACGAGTGCCACCAGCACCTCGATGCCGTGTCCGAGTGAGGAGCCGCTGTAGCCGGTCAGGTAGTACTGCGGGATCGCTTCCAGGCGACTGGCAAGCGCCCATTCGCCGATCCACTGCGTGCCATGACCGCCTTGGGAGACGATCAATGGGATCAGAGCCAGCCCGACGAGTCCCGGCAGCGCGAGCGCACAAAGGACGCGTGGGAGATTTTTTGGATTTGAAGCTCGTTCCCATGGTGTGAGCTGGGCGCCACCACGATCCTCGGATTTGGCGTTCTCACCCGCGCGCGCGGGTGACGCCGCGCTTTCATTGCTCCACCCACCCGTGATTGCAAGCCACAACAGCCACAGCGCCATTGGAACCAAGAGGAACACGGCGAAATAGTGGGTGAGCAGGGCCAGCGAGGCGCTGAGCGCGAACTCCGCGAGTCGTCTGTTCGTCGGCGCACGCATGGCACGCAGGAAGCACAGCAGCGCGAGCGAGGCCGTGAGCACGAACAGGGCGTAGGCGCGCGCCTCCTGTGAGTACCAAACGAACAGCGGGTTGACCGCGATGAGCACGGCCGTGACGATCGCCGCGCGACGACCGGCCAGCTCGGAGCCGATCGCCCAAGCGACAGCCACCGTTGCGATTCCGGCAAGCCCGGAGAGGAGACGCAGGGCCACCACACCTGTGCCGAGCATGCGCGAGAACCCCCACTCGAGCACGTACCAGAGCGGTGGCGTGTTCTCGGTATGCACGACGTTGTGCAAGGTGGCGCTGAGGCTCGCGCGTAGGACGTGCACGGGCGTGAAGGCCTCGTCGTACCAGAAGCTCTGCAGACCGAGCGTGCTCAGGCGCAGCGCCGCCGCGAGCACCAGGATCGCAAGCAGCAGCCACCATGGGATCAAGGCAGCGATCCGGCGGTCACGCTGAGCGCTGCCCGCCGCGAGCTCGCTCCTGCCACCGAGGACGGCTGGATCGGCAGCGGAGCCACTCATCGGCGCGCCGGGCTGAGGGGAGCAGCGCTCACGGGCGTCCGAGCGGCAGCGGCGGAGACGGTGGCGAGCCGGCAGGCGGCGAGCTGAGAACACACATGTCCGCTTCAGCCGCCAAACCAAAGCACTTGTAGCGGTTCGCGCGCAGGTCGGCTTTGTACTGTGGTAGGTAATAGCCGCCGGTTACGCTGCGCATCCCCGAGACGACTGCTCCCGCGAGCATCAGGCACACCTGTGCGCGCGCGCCCGGAGCTCCGGGTGACACGTTGCCGCACACGGTGTCGCGCGTGCTGAAGGTCTTCACGTCCTGCTCTGTGTCTAGGTTCACGTAGTCGTGGCCGGTCACCGTGCGCCAAGTCGCCAGATCGGCTCTGAGGCGATGGTTTACGTGTGTTTGCAGCACCACGTCGTTGACGGTCGCGACCGCCAGGAACAGGCCGATCAGGATCAGGATCGTCGACTCGGCAAGCCGCCTGCTGCCCAGGCCATGACGCTCTTGATCGAGCGGACGAGCCCACTCGGGCAGGCGTGCCCAGATGCCCTCGGCGGGTGTGGTGGGCACGTCGTTCATGACACGGGCGCCACCAACGGCGCGAACTGATGGACGATGAAAAGGCCCTGCACCGCAAACGTCGCGTACAGCAGGCGACGGTCGCGGCTGATCGCTGCGAGCGGCAACGCCCACAGCGTGTACCAGGCGAGCAGCCACGTGCTCGCGACCACGATCGCAAGCAGCGCCCAACCGGAGGCCGCCACCCAGTCATAGCCGCGCCAGGTGCGCCACAGCAGGTGCAACACGATCAGCAGGAGCATCGCCTGCAACAGATCGTGGTCGATCGGGAATACCCCGGGCTTGCCAAAGAGGTGCGCGATCTCGGTGGGGAACGCGTCGCTGGAGACGAACGCCGAGTCGCGATTGAGCGCTGAGACGATGTCGACGCCGTGGATGCCGAATGCCACGTAGGCCACGACCGCGCATGCCACACCCGCCACCGCCACGCCGATCAAAGGGGCGATCCGACGGCGGCTGAGCAGCATGAACGGCAGCAGCACGATTCCCGTGGCCTTGATCAAGGTCGCGCCGAGCATGGCGGCGCCAGCATAGATTTCATCGCGCGAGCCTCGCTCGCCCGCGAGCGTGAGCGTCACGGCTCCCATCAACAGCAACGTCATTATCAGGTCGTTATGAGCACCACCGAGCCCATAGAGGACCCACAGCGGGTTCACGCCCACCACGATCAGCGCGAACTTCGGGTCGAGTCCGCGCATGCGCGCACAGCGCCACGTCAACGCGAGCGTGCCGACGCTTGCCAGCAGCGCCTCGAGCTTCATCCCCCACAGCGCCCCGGCAACCCCCAGAGGAGCCAGCGGATAGGACAGCAGCGTGTACAGCGGCCCATAGGCGGTCGCCACCTTGAGCCAGTCTTTGCCCACATAGCGGTAGACCGGGTCGCGGGAGATCGAGATCGGGCCGTGAAGGTAGGGATTTATGCCGTGCTCCACCCCCATGCGAGCGTAGGCGATGTAGCTGAACACGTCCGTCGAGATCAGGACCGGCCCGAGGAACACGATCAACTGCAACGCAACCGTCAGCGCGATCGCCCAGCGCGAGGAGATGCGCCGTGCCAGCAGGACGATGCCGAGGAACGCGCCGCTGTAGGACAGCAGCGCGATCAGAAAGACGCGATAGCCGAGGCGCTCACCGATGCCGACGAGCCAGGAGGCGATGTCCGGGGACTTGGGGATCAGCGGCGAATGGCCGACGGCGCCGTCGAGCACGATCTCGAGCGTCGCGGCCAGCAGCACGAGCGTGAGCACACCCGCGAGAGCGGTCGTCCAGCGACGCGTCTGCTCGCGCGTTCGCTCCTGGCTCACGAGCGCACTTGGCTCGGCTATCGAGCTCAAAGGACCTTCACGACTCGAAGCGCAGGACGTCGAGCGCGCCGGTCATCTCGAACACGCGCTGCACCGGCTCGGGTCCTGCCAACAGCACAAGTTCGTAGCTGTGCTCGCGCGCACGCGCATCGGCTAGCAAAAGCATGCGCAGGCCGCTGGAGTCGATGAACGCAAGCCCGCTGAGGTCGACGACGACACGCTCGGGCGCCTGCTCGTCGATCGCGGCGAAGCGCTCTTCCATTTGGCGTGCGGATGCCAGATCGAGCTCGCCTTGTAGGGAGACTCTGACGGCGCCGTCCACCAGCGCACTCGATATCTGAAGGCTCCCGGGCCTCAGAGGATGCCCGCTCATGATTCGGACTCTAGTGCACGTAGTGCCCGAATTGCGGGCACTACGTAGCTCTGAGGATCCCTCTCATGGCGCCATTGAATCCGTCTCAAACCGCAGTATCCGTTTTGAGGTGGCTTCTCAGCCCAACGAGGTCCACACCGTCTTGGTCTCCAGATAGGCGTCGAGCCCGTCGTGCCCGTGCTCACGCCCCACACCGGACGCCTTGAAGCCTCCGAACGGAGCAGCCGGATCGACAAGGCCCCACTGGTTTATGTACACCGAACCGGCGCGCAACAATGCGGCCAGCCGGTGGGCATTGCCAACGTCGCGCGTCCACACGCCGGCCGCGAGCCCGTAGTCGGTCGCGTTTGCGCGCTCTGCCACCTCCTCGATGCTGTCGTACGGGGAGGCCACGAGCACCGGTCCGAAGATCTCCTCTTTGGCGATGCTCAAGTCGTCAGAGCTGGTGGCGAAAAGCGTCGGCTCGACAAACCAGCCGCCACTGTCGGCGAGTGCCTGTCCTCCACCGGCGAGCAGCTCGGCACCCTGCTCACTACCCGCTTCGATGTAGGACATCACGCGGTCGCGCTGCTCGGCGGAGACGAGCGGGCCGAGCTGGGTCGCCGGATCCAGGCCGGAGCCCAGGCGCGTTGCCTTGGCCTGCTCGGCCAAGGCACTCACGATCTCATCGAAGCGCTCAGCCGGCGCATACAGGCGCGAGCCCGCGTTGCACGCTTGACCAGAGTTGAAGTAGATCGCCTGATAGGAGCCCTTGACGGCCGCCTCGATGTCGGCGTCGGGGAGGATCACGTTCGGACTCTTTCCGCCGAGCTCGAGCGTCATGCGCTTCAGCGCGCGGCCGGCCTTGGCCCCGATCTCTCGTCCCACGGCCGTCGAGCCCGTGAAAGCGATCTTGTCGACGTCGGGATGGTCGACGAGGGCGGCACCGGTCTCGCCATCGCCCGTCAGCACGTTGAGCACACCCGGCGGGAATCCAGCCTCGAGCGCCAGCTCGCCGAGGCGCAGCGCGCTCAGCGGCGTCTGCTCGGCAGGCTTGAGCACAATCGTGCAACCTGCCGCCAAGGCCGGGCCGATCTTCCAGGCGGCCATCAGCAGCGGGAAGTTCCACGGCACTATCTGAGCGCACACGCCAACCGCTTCGCGGCGCGTGTAGCAGAGCATGTTGGGTGCTGTCACCGGCAGCACATTGCCCTCGATCTTGGTCGGCCAGCCAGCGTAGTAACGCAGGTGGGCCACCGTGCCTCGCACGTCCACGTACTGGGCGAGCTTCACCGGCTTGCCGTTATCGAGCGACTCGATCTCGGCGATCTCCTCTTCGTGCGCTTCGATCGCATCCGCCAGCGCCATCATCAGCGCACCGCGCGCCGAGGGCGCCATCGACGACCACGGTCCGTTCTGGAACGCCTCGCGCGCGGCGGCTACCGCTCTGGCGACGTCCTCCGCGCCTGCCTGGGCGACGGTCGCGATCTCGCGACCGTTTGCGGGGTCGAATGTAGCGAACGTCCGCCCGTCGGCTGCCGGCACGCTCTCCGCGCCGATCAGCAGACCGTGATCTTTGGCTATGAAGTCCCGCGCCGCGTCGCTGAGCGCTTCGGGAAGGGTTGGTTGGGCAACGGTGTTCATCGAAGCTCCTTGTCGGCCATCGGGAAGTCTTGCGGTCGGTGCCTATGCGTGGCTAAGACGATTGTGACAGCGCCGCGATGATTGGGCGCTTCAGCGGCCAGGTGAAGTTTGCTATGGCTTGAGCACGATCTTCAGCGCCTCGCGGCGGTCATATAGAGCGTACGCCTCCGGCGCCTGCTCCAGGCTCATGTGGTGGGTGACAAGCGCGGTCGGGTCGAGCAGACCGGCGGACATCATCGCCAGCACCCGATCGACATGACCGATCACGTTTGCGTGGCCGGCGCAGACGTGCAGCGACTTGATCCACATGAGGCCCATGTGCACCTCGGCGCGCTCGGCGTAGACGCCGACGGCCTGCACCGTGCCGCACTTGCGCGTCAGCTTCAAGGCCAAGTCGAAGGCCTGCGGGTGACCGACCGCGTCGATGCACACGTCCACGCCGCGGCCTGCGCTTGCCTCACGTGCCGCCGCACGCGGGTCGCCCTCGCTCAGGTGAACAGGCTGCGCGCCAAAGCTCTCGGCCATCGCCAGGCGCTCTGGAACTGTGTCGACCGCGATCACGTGCGCGGCGCCGCAAGCGCGGGCGGCCTGGACGGCGCACAGGCCCACAGGCCCGAGGCCAAGCACGGCGGCGACGTCGCCTGGTCGCAGGCCGCTGTCCACGACCGCATGGAAGCCGGTGCCCATCACGTCGCCGGCGAACAGGGCGGTCTCGTCGCTCATGCCGGCAGGGACCTTGCGCAGGACAAGCTCGGCGCTTGGCACCAACGCACGCTCGGCTTGGGTGCCCTGCAGCGAGCCGAGCGCGGCGCCGTGGCCGAAGGTACGTGAGGCGTCGCACTTGTGAAACCAGCCGCGGCGGCAGAAATAGCAGTGCCCGCAGGCGGTCTGAAAGCAGCCGAGCACACGATCCCCCACCGCGACGCTGCGCACCGCATCGCCGACGGCCAGCACAGTGCCGACATACTCGTGCCCGATCGTGAAGCCCGGCTCGATCTTCACGCGGCCGTGGTAGATGTGCAGGTCCGACCCGCAAACGCCGGTGGCCTCGATCTGGACGATCGCATCGCCCGGATCTGAGAGCTCGGGCTCGGGGACGTCGGTGACCTGGACTTCGCCGGGCGCTTGGAAGGTGACGGCTCGCATCGCAGAGAGCAGCCTAGAGAACCGAAGTCGATGATGTTGTTCGGAGGCGCACATGTGCGCCTCCGCGCAGGGCCGCATGCGGCCCTGCGTTCCGGGTCGTGCATGCACGACCCGGCGGGGCGGCACATGTGCCGCCCCGGACCTTGGCGCATGCGCCAAGGTCTGAGAGGATTCCCTATGCTGCGTCGATGTCCCAGCCTGGATCCAAGGCGGTCCTGATCACCGGCTGCTCCTCGGGGATCGGCGAGGCGACCGCACAGCGGCTGGCTGGCCACGGCTGGAATGTGTACGCGAGCGCGAGGCGCCTGGAGTCGATCGAGCACCTGGAGGGGTTCGGCTGCAAGCTGCTGCGGCTGGACGTCTGCGACGAGGACTCGATGCACGCGGCGGTGCAGAGCATCGAGCGCGCGCACGGTGCCGTCGGCGTGCTCGTCAACAACGCCGGCTACTCCCAGGGAGGACCGATCGAGCAGGTGCCGCTGGAGGCGGTGCGCCGCCAATTCGAGACGAACGTGTTCGGCCTGATCGCGTTGACCCAGCTCGTGCTGCCCGCGATGCGCAGGCAACATTGGGGCAAGATCGTGAACATCGGCTCGATGGGCGGCAAGCTGACGCTACCCGGCGGCGGGCTCTATCACGCCACGAAGTACTCGCTCGAGGCGATCAGCGACGCGTTGCGCTTCGAGGTGCGAGGCTTTGGCGTAGACGTTGTGCTGATCGAGCCGGGCTTGATCGTGACCGAGTTCGGCAAGACAGCCGCCGCCACTGTCGGCGAAGCAGACGACGCGGGCGCGCAAACCGAGAACGGGGCCGATCCCTACAAAAAGTTCAACACAAAGCTCGCGACGATGACCAAGGAGGTCTACGAGGGTCCGATGCGCCACCTCGGCGGCGGGCCGGATGTCGTCGCCAAGGCGATCGAGAAGGCGATCTCACGGCGTCGCCCGCCCTCGCGCATGCTGCTCACCCCCTCCGCGCGCCTCACGGTGCTACAGCGCAAACTGCTGCCCGACCGGCTGTGGGACGCGATGTTGCGCACGCAGATGCCAGAGCCGCGCTAGAGCTCTTCAAAGTGAGCTGTGCGTCTCAATACTCACTTTTGCGTGGACCAACGGATTTTATTTAGATGCCAAACCTTCATCTAAGTGCCCCGCAAAGGGGGGGTGTTGCGAGATCATCCAAAACGATCTACACACCCAGCGCTCCACGATTTCCATGGACGTCCCGCCGCAGACCTGGAGACCCCTAGACCGCGAACGCCTCGAACTGCCCGCACGGGCGTCCTACCTCGAAGCCCTGCGCATAGTCGACGCCGTACTCACGCAGTAAACACATCGTCGGCTCGTCACCGACGTACTCGGCGATCGTCTGCTTGCCCATGCCACGAGCGACGCCGACGAGCGCCTTCACGACCAGTTGGTCCTTGTGCGAGGAAGGCAGAGTACGGATGAAATCGCCGTCGATCTTCAGGTAGCGAAACGGCAGTTGCTTGAGGTATTGAAAGGAGCCGAAGCCCGCGCCGAAGTCGTCGAGCGCGACCGAGCTGCCAAGCGTGTGGACGCCTTCGCAGAAGCTCTGCGCACGACGCATGTCGCCAATCGCCGCCGTCTCGGTGACCTCGATGACCAGCCGAGCAGGATCGACGTGATGGCGGTCAAGCTCTTGCTCGATGTGAGCGAGCATGCCATGGTCTGTGATCGACAGAGCAGACAGGTTGACGGCCACGCGGGCTTCGCGCTCGGCGAGCTCATCGCCCATCAGCGCGATCACCTTGGCGATCACCATCCGGTCGATCTCTTGGATCAGTCCGTAGCGCTCAGCGGCGGGGAGGAAGCTGCACGGAGGCGTGAGTGGGCCGCTGGGATCGTCCGCCAGCCGGATCAGCGCCTCGTAGTGAGAGACCGCTCCCCCCCGCAACGAGACAATTGGCTGGTAGTGGAGCACGAACAGGTCCTCGCGCAGCGCGTGGCGCAAGCGCCCCAGCCACGGTCGCGGGTGCAGTCCGGCAGGAGATGAGAAGTTGGCCGGTCGAGTTGGGTAGCGCCGGCGCCGGTCCCCTTCGGAGCGCATATCGCGCGCTCGAATGACGAAGCTGGAGCTGGCATCGGTCGTGGAAGTTGGCATCGCGGCAATATTCATCGAACGTCACCCGAATACTCACGAGTGTCTAGGTATGTGGAGGTTTTCGACCGAAAGCCGCAGCGAACCTGCTCAAAAGTGCACAATCGTGCCCAGAAACAGCTTCAGGAGCACCAGACACGCCTCATCTCTGCCGAAACGTTGCGTGCAAGACCGGAGGCAAACTGCTCAGCGCGAGGAGGAATACGGCCTGCGCGCCCGGTCTGAGACCACCAGCAATAGCGCCAGTAGCACGAAGTTCATGACCACCGAAGAACCGCCATAGGCGACAAACGGCAACGTCACCCCCGTGAGCGGGATCACGCGCGTGACGCCTCCCACGATCACGAACACCTGCATGGCGATGATGAACGACAGCCCAACCGCCAGCAGCTTGGAGAACGAGTCGCGCGCAAGCATCGCCGTCTTCAGACCACGTGCGACGAACAGCAGATACGTAAGCAGCAACGCTCCCGCACCGACCAGCCCCAGCTCATTGACGATGACCGCATAGATCATGTCGCTTTCCGGCACAGGCAGAATCGCTTCGCGCGTGTGCGGGATTACAAGCAGCGACTGGTCAAAGCCCGTGCCAAGCAGACCGCCGTCAGCCTGAGCGAACAGCGACTGGCCAAGCTGGTAGCTCACACCACTGTGGAACAGCTTCGGTTCCAGTGGATCTTCCCAAGCGAGCACGCGCGCATGGACGTGCCCGACATGGCCTACTACGAACCAAGCACCCAGACCAAACAGGACAAGCCCTATAAGCGGGAACGAGAAGCGGCCGGTCGCAACGTACAGCAGCGCCAGGAACGCTCCATAGAACATCAGCGAGGTCCCCAGCTCACCCGTGAGCAGCAGTGTGCCCATCGCGGCCCCCCATACGAGGAGCATTGGGCCGAACTGCTTCATCGGCGGAACGGTCATGCCGAGCACACGCCGTCCCGCCGTCACAAGAATCTGGCGGTTGTCGCGCAGGTAGCTGGCCAGGAAGATCACGATCGCGACCTTCGCGAGCTCGGCCGGCTGAAAGGAGACCGAGCCGAAGTGAATGTCAAGGTATGAGCCGTTGACCTGCTCACCGATGACGGGGAAGCGCGGCAGGACAGCCATCAGGATCCCGACCGCGGCGATCGTGTAGCGGTAGCGCTCGAGCACACCGATGCCTGTGCGGCGCAGCCACAGGATCGTAGCGGCGAAGAGGATCAGCCCGAGCACCATCCACTGCGCCTGCTGGCGCGCCAGCGAAGGGTTGATGCGGTAGACCATCACGATCCCGACGCTCGCAAGCACCGCCGCCAACGGAAAAAGATACGGATCGGCATAGGGCAGCGCGAAGCGAATCACCAGGTGCGCGGCAAGGCACAAGCCGAGGAACAACAGCCCGTAGGTGAGCGACAGGCCCGAGGCGCGATTGAGCGTGACGTTCGTGGAGGCCTCAAGCGTGCTGTTTTCCTGCTGGATGAAGATTGCCGTGAAGCCGGCGGTAACCAGCAGCGCCGCTGGGATCAGGCCGAGCAGCTCGCGGTTGCGGGGCTTGAGCACGTGCCGAGCGTATCGGGACACCCGGCGCGCGACGGCCGACACGCTCGCTAGGCTGGCCTGATGGTCAGCCGTGGTGGGTGGTGGCTGCCCGCTTACCATGAGCGTCCCTCCGGTGACACCTCTCGATGACGAGCGCCCACCCTCGCTGGCTGGGCATATGTGGCGACGCTTTGCCGTCGCAGGCCTGCTGATCCTGCTGCTGAGCGGTGCCGCAACAGCCACTTTTGCGCTGACCAGGCTCAACCACATCGCGGGCGAGGTCTTCCCGCGCACCAGCCAGCTGCATGTGGCCAAAGGCGTGATCCAAGCCTCCTACAGAGGCGAACCACAGACCTTTCTGATCATCGGCTCAGACCGGCGCGTGGGGTCCAAGGACGCCTATGACCGCAACAATGCGGCGCACAGCGACACATTGCTGCTCGTGCGCCTGGACCCCGCATCGGGACAGACCTCTGTGCTGTCAGTGCCTCGCGACCTGCTCACGACGATCACAACCCGCTCGGGGCACGTCTACTACCCGCGCAAGATCAACGCCGCCTACACGATCGGCAGCCTCGAAGGCGGCAGCGACCGCGCCGCCGAATTGGCGACCGAAACGATCGAGCACCTGCTGCACATCAAGGTCAACGGCGTGATCGACGTCACCTTCAAGGGCTTCATCGACATCGTCGACACCCTCGGCTGTGTATACGTAAACGTCGACCATCGCTACTTCAACGAACCGAACGGGAGCGTCGAAACCAACTACTCCGCAATCAACCTGCAACCCGGCTATCAGAAGCTCTGCTACGAAAAAGCGCTCAGCTATGTGCGCTACCGCCACGACGACTCGGACTTCGTGCGCGTCGCCCGCCAGCAGGACTTCATCCGCGACCTGCGCGAGCAGGTGCCTGCGAGCCAGCTCATCAGCGAGATCGATAAGGTCTCCAAGGCCGTCGGCAAAGCCGTCATAAGCACATTTCACTCCTCGGCCGGTCAGCTGATCGAACTCGCCGAACTCGCCGCCTTCTCCCAGCAGAAGCCGCTGCGCCAGGTCAAGTTCCAGGCCGAAAACGTCGACGCGATGATCGACGGCGAAAGCTACGTGACCACCTCTCCCGCGCTGATCAAAGCAACGGTCGATGACTTCCTGCACGGCCACGAACAGCTCAAGCTTCCTGCCAGCCCGTCCTCCCACCGCTCCCACCACCACAGCTCGCACGGCCCCTCAGACGCGCAGCTCGACCTCTACCCGGTCTCTTCCTCCGGTCAAGCGATGGCGCTCACAGCAGCCCCAGGGGTGCCTTTCCCGCTCTACTACCCGTCTATCCAAACAGGGCCTGCGGTACCGCAGGAGGTCCACGCCTACACGCTCGAAGACCCGCAGAAACACGTCCACCATGCATATGTTGCCGTCTGGCAGCAGAACTCTCTGGGCGGCTACTACGACGTGGAGGGCATGGACTGGGTTAACATCCCGCTGTTCGCCCACGCCCGCGTGCAGCAGTTCGGTGAGCGCAGCTATCTGATCGTCGACGACGGCGAACACATCCACGACATCGGCTGGCGCGTCGGCAGAGTCATCTATTTCGTCACGAACACCCTGCTCGAGGACCTCTCAAACGCACAGATGATCGCGATCGCCCAGGCCACACGGCCGCTGCACTGACTAGATCAGGCTGTGGCCTTTGCATCGTCGAGCGCGGCGTTGACGAGCGCATCCGCATGCGCGTTCTGGGCGCGCGGCACCGAGCGAATCTTCCAGGTCTCAAACGCACCCAGCGCTGCTACCGCTTCACTGTAGAGTGGGCGCATCGCGACATGCTTGACCTTGTAGAGACCCTGAACCTGCTTGGCGATCAGCTCAGAGTCGTTGACGACTTCGACCTCGCTCGCTCCGAGCGCACCCGCGCGAGCCAGGCCGAGTAGCAAAGCCTTGTACTCGGCCACATTATTGGTGACCGTGCCGAGCAGCTCGGATGCCTCGTCCAGAACCTCTCCGGCGGGTGTCGAGACGACGCTTGCGGCCGCTGCGGGTCCGGGGTTGCCACGCGAGCCCCCATCGACATGCACCACCACCTTCATCAGGAGCTAAGAGCCATCGACGAGCGGCGGCAGATCTCCCGGCACGCGGGCGCGGCGACGATCGCGGATGACGCGACGTTGCAGGTCGGCCTCGGAGGGCTTTGAGCCGCGCGCACGGCGGTCGGCCTCGCGACGGTCGATGATGACTGTCACGTTGTCGTCGTTCTCGTAGCGCTTTAGGAGCTTCGGATAGAGCTCGTCGGCAAGCGGCTTTGGCACCACGCAGTAGATCATCGCCCTAGATCGTACTGCGCGCAGAACGCGACAGCCGAGCGCGTCATCAGCCTAACCCCAAACCTCCGTCCGAGAGCCGTGGCGCTTGCCTCTGTCAAGGCTCTCAGGCGATCAGCGCAGAGAGCTCGCCGCGCTCATCCGCCGCGGCGTTCGCAAGCCGGTCCTCCTCGGGCAGCTCGTCGAGCTCCATGCCCTGGGCGACGAGCTGTGAGCCGGCGGCCTCGTCGCCGAGATCGACCTCGTAGCGGTACCAGCACAGCTCCCAGGCGACGACAATCGCGACTGTGCTGCCCGAGTTCTCCAGCGGGCGCACGGCCACCGTAGGCGCACCAAGCGAACGAGCAACACCTGCCACGCGCCTTGGTTGCTCGCCGGCGTTGAAGACCTCAAGCGCTCGTGCGACCTTCAACTGGCCCGCGGTGGAGGCGCCAGAGCTGGGAACACCGGCTATGGATCCACGTTCGCCAGACTCGCCTACTCGGACTGGGCGAGCCCTCGCGGCCGTCGGATCTTCCGGATCGGCGCCATCGAGCGGCAGGACATCGTCATCGGTACTCCACGGACCCACCCTCGACTCAGATACTCCGACAGAGCCCATGTATATCTCGTGCTCGCGAAGATCTTCGCGATCGACCTCACCCTCGAGAAAGTCGTAAAGGTCCTCCTCGGGAATCTCTACGCCCGTTTCAGCCTCGTCGAGGCCCGCAGCGACATGACGTTCCCGGCGCGACGAGCTCTGGCCTGGCTCGCGCAACTGACGCAACCGTCCGAGTAGCGAGCCTGCCCGGCGCGCCCGGGTCGGGCGAACGCTAGAAGCATGGTTGTCTGCCTCTCGCAACCAGCCCTCGGCCGCGGCCCTCGGCACACACAGCTCGCAGACTGTGCGGCGCTGACCGCCAGCGAGAAACACGTCGGGTGTCTCCCCTCGCAAAAGGCTTCTGCCGCATACATCGCAGCCGACGACCGGGTGCGAGGTGACGATTGCTCTGGTTGCCATCGGCCCATCAGAGTAACCGGACGGGCAAAACGACGCTCCGCGCTCGTCTCGAACGGCCTCGGCACACGATCCATATAGGGCAGATCGCCGGGACTCACGCGTGCGCATCAACATGGCCAGCGACGTGTACGCCCTCGCGACGTTCGACCACCTGCTTGGCCAGTTTTCCCGGCGCAGGCGCGTAGCGCAACAGCTCGAGCTTATAGTCGCCCTGACCCTGAGTTATGGAGCGCAGATCGGGAGCGTAGTCGAGCATCTCGGCCATCGGTACCTCGGCTCTGATCTCCGTGGCGGAACCCTTTGGCTCCATACCCTGTGGCCGTCCGCGGCGAGCGTTGAGATCGCCGAGCACGTCGCCCACGTACTCCTCCGCGACCGACACGCATACGAGCATGATCGGCTCTAGCAGCACCGGCTCTGCATGTTCCAGCGCTTCCTTCATCGCGTGCGCACCGGCGAGCTTGAATGCGAGCTCAGAGGAGTCGACGGCATGGAAGGAACCATCGATCAGCGTGACGCGGACATCCTTGACCGGGTAGCCGGCAATGGGTCCAGCCTGCATCGCTTCGATCACGCCCTTCTCTACCCCGGGGATGAACTGGCTGGGGATCGCCCCGCCTTTGATGTGGTTGACGAACTCCAAGCCGCTTCCCTGCGGGAGCGGCTCGATCTCGATTTTGCAGTCTCCGAACTGACCGCGTCCACCGCTTTGCTTCTTGTGTCGTCCGTGAGCAGCCGCGCTAGCGCGGATCGTCTCACGGTAGGGAACGCGTGGTGGCTTGAGCGTCACTCCGACACCAAAACGTGCGCGCAGACGATCGACGATCACTTCGACGTGTACCTGCGAGAGCCCGGCGACGATCTGCTCGCCGGTCTGCGGGTCGCGATGCAAGTCGATTGTCGGGTCTTCCTCTTGCAGGCGCCGCAAGGAGGAGAACACCTTCTCCTCCTCACCCCTGCTGTCGGGCTCGACCGCAAATGCCATCACGGGCGCCGGCAGACGCGGACGTGGCATGTCCAGCGGGCCGATCTCCGTGCCGTTGGGTCCGGCGATCGGCCAGTGAGCAGCCAGCCAATCTCCGGCATGCGTCTCCTTGAGCTTTGCCACCGCGCCCATGTCACCAGGGCCGATCTCCTGCACCTGCTCAATGCTCTTGCCGGGAAAGACGATTGGCTGCCCGATCCGCTCACGCGTGTCCGCGCGCGTGTTCAGCACCTGAGTGTCATGGCAGAGCACGCCCTGGTAGACACGCAACAGGTTGATACGCCCCGCATAGGGGTCCGCGCGCGTCTTGAAGGCATAAGCGAACAGCTCATCCCGATCGGAAGGCGAGAGCTCCAGCACCCCGACCGCCAGTGGACCATGCTTGACCGGCGAAGGGAGGTCCTCGACGATCGCATCGAGCAGGCGCGAGGTGCCGATGTTGCGCGTCGCGACACCGCATACGACGGGAAATAGTTCGCCATGATTCGTGCCCTGCTTGAGCGCTTCCGCAATCTCCTCATGGGAGATCGACTCACCCTCCAGATAGCGCTCCATCAGCGCGTCGGAAAGCTCAGAGACCTCATCCATGAGGCGCTCTCGGTATTCCTCTACAAGGGGCATCTGATGCTCTGGGATCGGGGCTTCTTGCAAGGCTCCACGCTCAGCCGAGTCCTGCCTGAAGGCGCTCATATCGAGCAGGTCGATCACTCCGTCGATCGCGCCACCGGACTCGAGCGGAAGCTCGGTGGCGACTGCGTGTGGGCCGAATACCCGCTTGAGGTCCTCGAGCGTCGCAAAGAAGTCGGCGCGCTCGCGGTCGAGCATGTTGACGAACAAAAGCCGGGCGACATCGAGTTCGCCGGCACGCTCCCACAGACGAGTGGTCGTCGCCTCCACACCGTCGACGGCGCTCACTACGAATACTGCCGACTCGCATACACGCAACGCGGCGAGCGCGTCCGCTACGAAGCTCGGCTCACCGGGCGTATCGAGCAGGTTAATCTTGCGCTCGCGCCAGCGCAGGTAGCTGAGCGTCGTGGAGATCGACATCTGACGCGCCTGCTCGTCGGGATCGCTGTCTGAGACGGTGCTGCAATCAGGCACCGAGCCGAGGCGGCCGATGACACCTGCCTCGAACAGCAGGGCCTCGTGCAGGGAGGTCTTGCCCGAGCCGCGATGACCGACGAGGGCGACGTTGCGAATCCGATCGGCTGCCGGGCGCATGTCTCTCCTTGCTGGACGCTAGCCCTCAAGATACCGCCCAGTAAAGCCCATGTATAGGGACCTACCGCGGAGGCATATCGCGCTGAAATACCAGCTCGTCAGACCCACATCTATCACCTGGCCCCAGCAGCTGGTGCGAGACTCTGAAGCGAGTCGCGGCTGCCTCAACCGCTAGTCGAAAGAAGCCTCCTGCATGCGCCCGCGCAGGCGCAGCACCGCCTTGGTGTGCAGCTGAGAGATACGCGACTCCGTGACGCCGAGAACCTCGCCTATCTCACGGAGCGTCAGATTCTCGTAGTAGTAGAGCGCTATCACCAGCTTCTCGCGCTCTGGCAGTGAGGCGATCGAGTCGGCGATACGATCCTTCAAGTCGCCAACGTCAAGAGCGCGCGAGGGGTCTGGCGCATTGGGATCCTCGATCGTGTCCATCAGCGAGACCTGGTCTCCGCTGGAATCGGACACACTCCACAGCTCGTCCAGGGCCGCCACCGAAGAATGGGATATGGCGAGCAGCGATTCGTGCAGCTCGGGCACCGTCAGCTCCAGCTCAGCAGCCATCTCCTCGTCTGTAGGGCTGCGCTGCAAGCGGTGCTCGAGCTTGGTATTCGCGCGCTCTATCTCCCGCGCACGGGCACGCACACTACGCGGGACCCAGTCGATCGAACGCAGCTCGTCGATGATGGCGCCCTTGATGCGGGTGATCGCGTAGGTCTCGAACTTGATTTCGCGCGAGGTATCGAAGCGCTCGATCGCGGAGATCAGGCCGACAAGGCCGTAGGAGACCAAATCCGCCTCCTCGACGTGCGGAGGCAAGCCGGCGGCGGTGCGTCCGGCTACGTACTTGACCAGCGGCGAGTAGGCGACGACCAACCGCTCGCGAGCGCGAGGGTCGTTGTCATTCTTATACCGCCGCCACAGTTCGCGCAGCTCAATCGCTTTGACGTTCGTCTCCAGGGTCTTCTCCCGCCGATCAGGCCCGAGGGTGACTGCGCGCATAGGCGCTTCTGAGTCTGGCGGACTCTACCCGAGTGTAGACCTGAGTGGTCGAGATGCTCGAGTGGCCGAGCAGCTCTTGGATCGAACGCAGGTCGGCACCGCCATCGAGCAGGTGGGTCGCGAAGCTGTGGCGTAGGGCGTGAGGGGAGATTCCACCGGGGATCCCGGCACGCGTCGTCCATGCCCGCAATCGGCGACGCACATCGCTAGTGCCCAGTCGACGGCCGGAGCGGCTGAGAAACAGCGCCTGCTCCTCAGGGCTCTCTCGGCCCGTGCGCGCAGGTGCAGGCGTCGCAGTCTGCCGCGCGCCGTCCTGCCCTGGCGTACGTGTGAGCGCCGACCGACCTCGCGCCAGATATAGACGCACAGCGCTCAACGCCAGCTCGCCGACCGGAACAAAGCGGGTCTTGGAACCCTTGCCTTCGACCCGCAGCTGCTCGGCGTCATAATCGACATCCGCGACATCGAGCGTGACAATCTCCTCGGCTCTCAGACCGCACGCATAAGCCAGCTCGAACAGCGCGCGGTCGCGCAGCTCCAGCGGTCCGCCGGCGGGAATGGAGTCGAGCAAACGCGCAACCTCCGGGGCCTTCATTACACGCGGCAAGTGAGAGGCACGACGCGGGGTGGCGAGCAGATCGGCCGGGCTCTGGTCAATATGACCATGCTCGCGCTGACTGCGAAACAAGGCACGGACCGCGGCTAGCTTGCGAGCAGCTGTCGTGGCGGAGAGCTCGCGCTCGGTGAGCATCGCCAGATAGCGACGGACATCGCGGGGGCCAACAGCTGACGGTGCGATCTCCTGGGTATCGGCCCAGCAAGCGAACTGCAAAGTATCGACGGCGTAGGCGCGTCGGGTACGCGGCGCCGCATTGGTACGGCGCAAATCCTCGTCGAGCAGCGCGAGCGCTTGCAACCAAGGCCCACTGATGCTTAAGGCCGTCTCGGCCGTCGCAGTGCTCATCACCACGCCTAATTCGCCGTGGCGGGCAGGCGCCCTGCCGAGATCTGGTCTAAGTCGCTGCGGGAGATCGCGCGACACCTGTCCACGAGTCGATCAGTGGGGGCTTACGAGCGTCGAGTTGGGCGCATCGAGCACTGGCGCCAGCAGTTGTGCAAGCTCGGGCCAGTCGTGCGCGCCGAGCACGTCCTCGACCTCGCACAACTCGGCATTCCATGGGTGCAAGATCGTCGCCGCGGCGATCCCATGCTCGATCGCGGCACTGATGTTGAGTGGGCTGTCGTCGACCAGGACATCGATATCAAGCTCCAAGCAGCGGCTGATCTTGTCGTAGGAGCAGCACAGATCGTCGAACGGGAGCCCGAGCTGCTCCAGCCAGCGTGCAGTGGCCGACGCGCATGCGTTCGCACGATGGCTGGTGATGTGGATGAAGTGACCTTGCCGACTCCATTGGCGGACAGCCTCTACGGCACCTGGATAAGGGCGGCCAGCGAGGATCGCCTCGTCGCTATGACTCTCATCGATGCACAGTTCCAGCTGATCTGCGCGCAAGCGAGTAATACCCCAGGTGAACTGCTCCTCGTATGGCAGCTCGATGCCAAAACGCCTCTGGGAGATCTCCGAGAGGACATCCCAATAGTGGTGCAGGGTCGAGTCGACGTCGATGGCAATGCGCATGGGCGGTAGATTATTCACAGATGAGCGGCGTAGGAACTCTCAACGGAAGCGACCGGCGACAGTCCTATGGCCCGGAGGGACGATCCGAGTGGCTTGATATCGACTGGCGTGAGCACCAGCGCTGGGTGACAGTGGGCGGCAATCCGATCAACACGATCGACATGGGCGAGGGGCCAGCGATCGTTTTCGTGCATGGGCTATCCGGCTCTTGGCCAAATTGGCTCGAGCAATTGCCCGTGTTCGCCCAGGATCACCGAGTGATCGCGATGGACCTGCCCGGCTTTGGCCATTCGCCGATGCCAAATGAGCACATCACTATCTCGGGATATGCGCGCACACTCGACGGACTGCTGGAAACACTCGGGGTGAGCGCAGCGACAGTGATCGGCAATTCGATGGGCGGGTTTGTCTCGGCCGAGCTTGCGATCGCCTACCCGCAGTGCGTGGAGCGCCTCGTGCTCGTGTCTGCGGCTGGGATCAGTACATATCGCCACCGCAACGTCGAACGGCTCGAGCCTTACCTACGCCGACTAGCACCGATGATCGCTGTGTACACCGGTTGGACAGCGACAAGGTCAGACTGGGTTGCGCGTCGTCGGGGACTGCGCAACATGACGTTGGGTTTCGTGACGCGCCATCCCGGCCGACTGCCAGCGGCACTTGCGGCCGAGCAGTTGCGGGGGGCGGGCAAGCCCGGTTTCCTGCAGGCGCTGCGCGCCAACATCGACTATCCGATCTCTGAGCGTCTGCCTGAGATCGCTTGTCCGACGTTGATCGTATGGGGCGCTGAAGACAAGGTGATACCGGTCACAGACGCAAGCGTGTTCGAGGAGCTGATCCCGGGTTCGCGCAAGGTCGTCTTCGAGGACACAGGCCACATGGCGATGCTGGAGCGTCCCGCATCGTTCAATCGGCTGCTGAGCGACTTCATCGCCGAGTAGCCGCTCGGCATATCGCGAGTAGCCGCTTGGCATCGCGGCGTACTTCAGCTCGTGACAGCCCCCTCGGCAGCGGAGCCGACGAGCTTTGCGTACTTGCGGATCGCTACGTCGATGTGCTTGTCAGCACGGGGTGGCTGGGCATAAACCGATAGGCGCTCGGCGATCTGTTCGTCGGTCAAGGCGACATCGATGCGACGCGCTTCGACGTCAATCGTTATCTCATCGCCGTCGGCAAGCGCACCGATCGGCCCGCCCCGAACGGCCTCAGGAGCGATATGGGCGGCCATGAAACCGTGTGTGGCCCCGGAGAAGCGCCCGTCTGTGATCAGCGCGACGCTCTCCCCCAGACCCTCACCAACGATCGCTGCGGTGACGGCGAGCATCTCGCGCATACCCGGACCGCCCGCTGGACCCTCGCCGCGAATCACGACCACGTCTCCCTCGGAGATTTCGTGGGCGAGCACAGCGGCCATCGCGACCTCCTCGCCGTCGAACACGCGCGCTCGGCCGATGTGGTGGCGGCGCTCGTGCCCGGCAAGCTTGACGACGCAGCCGTCAGGGGCCACGTTGCCATGCAAGATGGCAAAACCGCCGGTGGGCTTCAACGGATCGCCGAAGGCTCGCACAACCTGTTGGCCGGGCGTTTCGCTCGCGCGCTCGGCGTGCTCACCGATCGTGCGTCCCGTGACGGTGATCGCATCTCCCCGCAGCACGCCGGCTTCCTGGAGTCGGCGCATGACCAGCGGCACTCCGCCTGCCTCGTACAAGTCGGTTGCTACGTACTGACCACCGGGCTGCAGGTCGCAGAGCAGAGGCGTCGCGTCAGAAATGGGGTCGAACTCGTCGATCGACAGTGGCACACCCATTTCGCGGGCGACGGCCAGCAGGTGCAACACGATGTTGGTGGAGCCGCCGCTTGTCGCCCCAGCGGCGATCGCGTTCTCGAGCGCCGGCTTGGTGATGACCTGACTGGGGCGCAACCCTCTGCGCAACACATCCATCACCAGTTCACCGCAGTCGATCGCGACCTGCAGCTTGCGCCCATCCTCGGCTGGCACCATCGAGGAGCCCGCCGGTGAGATGCCGAGCACCTCGAAGGCCATCGCCATCGTGTTGGCGGTGAACTGGCCGCCACACGCGCCCGCGCCGGGGGAAGCCGCCTCCTCCAGCTCGTGGAGCTCCTCCTCGGTGATCTTGCCGGATGCGAATGCGCCGACCGCCTCGAACACCTGTTGGATCGTGACGTCCTCACCCTTGTAGTGGCCAGGACGGATCGAGCCTCCATAGAGCATCAGGCCGGGAATATCCAGACGCGCGAGCGCCATCACGGCTCCGGGGATCGTCTTGTCGCAGCCGGAGATCACCACCAGCGCGTCGAAGGCGTGAGCGGAGGCGACCAACTCGATCGAATCGGCAATCAACTCGCGTGAGACCAGCGAGGCGCGCATGCCCGAGGTGCCCATCGTGATGCCGTCGGAGATCGCGATCGTATTGAGCTCCATCGGCGTACCGCCGGCGGCGCGGATGCCCTCCTTGACCTTCGCGGCAAGCACGCGGTTGTTGAAGTTGCATGGCATCGTCTCAATCCACGAGTGCGCGACGCCCACGATCGGCTTGGCAAGGTCCTCGGCCGTGTAGCCGATCCCATGCAGATAGGCACGCGCAGCTGCACGCTCAGGACCCTCGATCAGGGCACGCGAGCGGTGCTTTACATCAAAGGCCTCAGATGTGCTCACAGCGCGGGAACACTACCGGCGCGACGTGGCGCCCGCCTGTGTGACTCCATGCGCTCGCGCTCCCAACACGCGAGGCGCACGAGATCCCGCTTCGCCTTGGCGACGCGAATTTGGCGCCCCGCCAAGTGCATGTTGGCCTGCTCGATCAGAGCGTGCTCGTCGGCCGTGAGCGCCATCCACTTGGCAAGAACATCGTCTGAGTCCGGCAAGCGGGTACTGCCATATGGGCGTGTGCGATCTGGGAATTCGATGCAGTACTCGCCGAGCATGTGGTTAGTCGACGGAACATAGGCGAGGATCGGCTTGTGGGGATAAACGAGATAGGCGTATGCTCGCGCCTCCAGTGTGCCCCTTACGCGCAGGAAGCCTAGCTCGCAGTACATAGCCCAGTCTTCCTCGTTGACGCATGAGCGCAGAAGCGCACGGGCGCGCTGCTCGGCCCGCAGTTCGCGACCTGGATCATATTCCTCCACAAGCGTAAGTCGCTTGTGTTGTGCGCGCTCGGATAGACGTCTGAGAGCCAAGTCAAGCACGCGCTTGAGATGTGGCAAGGCCAACATTGAGAGCAGCATCATTAGCATTAGCGCCGCTGTGCCGAGAGCCAGGACCATCAGCCACCTCCTGCGGCACGCGGGAAGAAGATCACTCGCTCGGCGTCCGCTGGGACGTCATCAAAGTTGCGCACCAACTCTGCCTCGCGCCGTCCCGAGCGCGTCGAGGTTGGGACAGCAGCCCACATGCCGGCTTCGAGTTCGCGGCCGAATGTCTCGAGCAACTCGCTGTACTGCTCGGGCACCGCGACATCGCCCTCGGCCAGCAAAACCTCACCATGACCGGGCTTGACGCGTAGCAGCTTCATGCCTTGCGATTATGGCAAAGACGAACAGAGTCCATTCGGCCGTGGTCTTAGGATGGGCGCATGCGAGCAAGGCCGATCACGTCGACCGGCCCAGGACCCTTGCCGATGTCGCGCAGACCGTCTGCGACAGCCTCTCCTGCCAACGCACGAGCTATGAATGCGGCTTGCAGCGGTGCACGTCCCAACGCCAGTTGGGCGGCGAGCACGGAGGAATGAGTACATCCAGACCCATGAGCCGCCCCCTCCGGATATCGCTCACCAGGAATCTCGATTACCTGCTCAGCTTCGACGCCTCGTTCTAGAAACAGATCGATCGCCTGAGCACAATGACCACCGGTGAGCACAACGATTTCGGGGCCGAGCGAGGAGACTGCGCGCGCGAGGGCAATAGCCCCGTTGCGCTCACCCTCCGGCGTCGTCTCGATCGGCTCGCTCGGTGTCGCGTGCGCTGAGTGGCCGGCCAGCACGCGGGCCTCAGGTACGTTCGGCGTAACGATGCTGGCGCGCGTGAGGATCTCGCCTACAAGTGCGCTCTCAGCGTCGCTGTCCAGCAGTCGGGCGCCGGACTCGCTGACCATTACCGGATCGACCACCACAGGCGTCTCGACAGGCAGCTCGTCCAGTGCGAGGGCCACCGCACGGACGGTCTCGACGCCGCCGAGCATCCCCACCTTGACGACGTCCACACCGATGTCCGCGACCACCGCACGGACCTGAGCGAGGACTATCTCTGGGGGGACGGCGTATACGGCGTCGACACCAAGTGTGTTCTGTACGGTGATCGCGGTGATCGCACTCATACCATGGACCCCACAGCGTGCGAAGGCCTTGAGGTCTGCCTGTATGCCTGCGCCGCCGCCAGAATCCGATCCGGCAATGCTCAGCGCGCGAGGAGTGCGTGCGATGTCCGACATTGCCTTCGGGGCGCGTCAGGGCACGCGTGGACGCCTGCGCGCTGGGAAGATTGCGTAGCTACCGATCGCGCTGACGAGCAACCGGCCGTCCTCGTGGCGCACTTGGCTGTGCAATACGGCATTTGTGCGGTTGCGACGGTCGAGCTCTGTTTTGCACACGATCTCGCCCTCGGTAGCGGTTTGGATGTAGTTGATCGAAATGTTGAGCGTCGCGATGTGCTCATCCTCGGTTGTGTGCGGCCATAGGGTGGAGCCCATGCAGTAATCGACAAGCGCATACGTGACCACACCCGAGAGCAGCCCACCAGCGTTGATCAGTTCTGGGCGGATCTCGAGGCGAACTGTGTCGGCGCTGTCCCAGCGCATGCCCATGAAGCCGCTGACGCCGTCGATCCCGAAGCGATCGGCGCTCCGTTGGCTTGAGCCCTCGAGCCCGGCGACCGAATTGCCCCGCCTCACAGCACCAGCCCCGGGAGCAGTGACTGAACGGCTCTGGTCACGGCCCTCGCTATACGCCTCGGGAGCACCGGCTGAGCCGCTGTGATTATCGGAAGTGTTGTTCGAAGGATGCATGCAGATACTGGATTCGCTGGACCCAGGCCAGGATACCCGCACACCAGGCAGCTCTTTGTAAGGCCGCGACACCTATTTGACCGTGAATTGGCACAAATGTGTATTTTTCGTCACATTTTTCGTCGTATGGTCGAGACATGGCACCCGAGAGCCCATCTGCGCCCGGCACACCTGCACCTCGCGACCCGCGACGGGTGCTGGGCACACTAGGCGAATATTTCGCCGTCGGCCATTTTCGGCGATTGGACTTCGTGATCGTCGAGCGCAATGTGCGGACCCGTCACGGCGAGATCGACCTGATCGCATTCGATGGCCGAACGCTTGTTTTCGCCGAGATCAAGACGCGCAGGGCCAGCAACCGCCGTCGTGGCCTCTGCCCTGAGGAACAGCCGCTTGCATGGCTGAAGTTCAGTCAGCGCTCACGCCTGAAGCGACTGGCCTGCGCCTGGCTGTACGAGAACACTGCCGCACGCCCCAGAGCCCACACGATTCGCTTCGACGCAGTCGGCGTGATCATCGACGGCTCCGACCGGCTGCTACGCCTTGACCACATCGAGGGGGCTTGGTGAGACCGGCAAGATCGGCTACGAGCTCGAGTGACGGACGATAGGAGGGCGCTACTACAACGCCAGCTGCTGATAAGCCGCCGACTGAAAGGACATACGGTGCAGCGGCGAGACGCCCTGTCGACCGATCGCCTCGCGATGTACCGGTGTGGAATAGCCGACGTGCTCGGCAAAGCTCCAGCCCGGATGCAATTCATCAGCGCGATGCATGTAGCGATCACGCGTGACCTTGGCCACGATCGAGGCGGCAGCGATCGCGGCGCTTGTGGCATCACCGCCCACGACAGGGCGTTGTGGACGCTCGAACTCGGGCACAGCAAAGCCATCGATCAAGCACATCACCTCGCCGGGTACACCGCGCGTCACGCCCCTGATGGCATCGCGCAAGGCCGCCAAATTCGTCTTGTGCAAGCCTCGTGAGTCGATCCCTCCTACACAGCGCGAGACGACGGTAACGCGCGCGGCGGCGCTAAGCACCAGCGGGTAGAGCTGCTCGCGCTCCAGCGCTTTGTGCTGCTTGGAGTCGTTCAGCGTTGCAAGAGCACGCAGCTCACGGGTCGTGAGCTGCTCGTAGTCGAACAAGACCGCGGCGGCGACCAGCGGACCGGCGAGACAGCCACGTCCCGCCTCATCTGCACCCGCCACCATGCGCACCCCGAGCGCACGGTCGAAGGCAAATAGGCGTTGTCCGCTTTTGCTCCGCGCACGACGGCGGGCGGCTCGCCGAGAGTAAGGAGCCCTAGAAGAGCTCGTGCGCTTGGGGCGTGATATCTCAGAGGAAGCCGATGCGGTCGGGAGGCCAGTAGGTAGCAAAAGCCCCTCCGATGAGCCAGCTTGTGGGGACCGGTCCCCAGAATCTACTGTCGTCCGACTCGCCACGATTGTCCCCCATCATGAACCAGTGACCGGCGGCTATCTTGATCGGCTTGGGAAAATTGCACTCGGAGGCGCCACCGCACGGGTCGATATAGGAGTCTTTCTCCGGGATGAACTTGGTCGTGCCAGCGGCCTTGCGAAAGACGTGACCTTCCTTGATATAGATTTCATCTCCGGGTCCCGCAACAACCCGCTTGATGAAGTTGACACTGGCCTCTTCGGGCTCGGGCGTGGCGCAAGCCGCGCCGCCGGGTGTGACCATGTGAGGCTGAGGCCCACAAACTTGTTGTTCAGCGTCCTTCGGTGGATGGAACACCATGATCTCGCCCACATGTGGTTCTTTGAAGTGCACGTCGATACGGTTCACGAGCACTCGCTGGCCTACTTTCAAGGTCGGTTCCATCGAGCCACTGGGAATCCGGTAAGGCTTGACGATGAATGCCTGTATCGCAAGCGCCAAACCGATCGCGACCAGCACGATCACGATGAGCTCAACAATCGAGTTCGTCCTGGACTTCGGCTCGTCCCTATCCTCAGCCCGCTTCACCGAGGTGGGTCCTTCCTTCACGCCGAGGGCTCGCCGGCTCCACTGTCGCCGGCGTCGGGGGGGGAGTCGGCTTCGTCCGTGGCCACAGCTGACGCATCCGCGTCGTCAGCCGCGGACGCGGCCGTCTCGGGAGCCCCCTCATCCGAGTCGGACACTGGCGCAGCGGAAGCGGGTGACTCGCCCTGAGCTTCAGTTGAAGTCGTTGCCTGCTCGGCAGCCTCAGCGTCGAGAGCAACCTTTGCCTCGGTGTCCCCTGTCCCGGTTCCCTGAGTCTCGACAACCTGGCTCTCCCCTGCCGTCTCCGCCGCGGTCGCCCCCTCAGCATCCGTGGCCTCCGTCGGCTCGTGCAACAGGCCCGGCTGAACGGTCTCCTCAGGCCCGGTATAGCGACGCTCGCGCACACGGGCACGCTTGCCGACGCGATCGCGCAGGTAGTAGAGCTTGGCCCGTCGCACGTCTCCCCTAGCAGCCACCTCAATGCGCTCGATCTTGGGCGAATGCACGGGGAACATCCGCTCGACCCCGACACCAAAGGACTGCTTGCGCACGGTGAAGGTCTCACGAGCTCCATGGCCTTGGCGCTTGATGACCACGCCCTCGAATACCTGGATGCGACGACGGGTGCCCTCAATGACCTGGAAGTGGACGCGCACGCGGTCACCCGGCCCGAAGTCGGGAACGCGGCGCAACTGCTTGCGCTCGATGCTTTCGATGACTGTGCTCATGGCAAAAAGAAGGCGTCGAGTGAGCGAAAGTCGCTGCACCGCCCGACGCGCCCGCGAATGGTAGCGAACACTGCCCCAGAGAGCGCAGGTGAGTATCCGGCAGGGTGGATCCCAGGGCGTGAAATGCTCAAGCTCTGAGCCCTTGGTGCGGCGCACCAAGGCTATGTCCAGACGTCGGCGCCGCAGGTTTTGAGACACGTTCCAGCGAGTCCTACCCCTCCTCTCCTTCCCCACGTGCCCGACTCTGCTGCAGGCGCCACTCACGGATGCGCTCATGGTGGCCGGAGAGCAGAATCTCAGGCACGCGCCAGCCGCGGTACTCAGCCGGTCGCGTGTAGTGCGGATACTCTGGCTCGCCCTCCAACGCCTCGCTGAAGGACTCCTCGACGGCCGAATCGACGTGCCCAAGCGCACCCGGCAACTTGCGCAGGATCGAATCGCAGAGGATCATCGCCGCCAGCTCCCCGCCGGAGAGAACGTAGCGACCGATCGACAGGCTCTCGCTCGCGAGATGCTCGACGATCCGCTCGTCAAAGCCCTCATAACGCCCGCACAACAAGGTCAGAGACGACTCGGCCGCCAGTTCCTGAACGTAACTCTCGTCGAGCAGCCTTCCCCCAGGGACAAGCGCGATCACCCGTCGGCGCTTGCGCACCTCAGTCGCGTCGACGCAGTAATGAGCTTGCATGGCGGCGTCCATCACGTCGACCCGCAACACCATCCCCGCGCCACCGCCAAAAGGGGTGTCATCGACCTGACCGCCACCCAGGGGCGTGTGCTCACGAAAATTCACGTAGCGCAGGCGCGACCCGCCATCGAGCGCGTTGCGTACATGGCGCTGGGTCCCGAACCACTCAAACCACTCGGGGAATAGCGTGAAGATGTCGATCTCCATCAGTCCTCTCCCAGGAACGCCATGTTCACGTCGATGCGCCTGCGCTCTGGATCGACGTGGCGGATGGCGTCGCTCACCATCGGCACGAGCAGTTGACCCGCCGATGAGCCTGCGGGGTTGGGCTGTGCGTCAGTCTCTGACGGGACGAGCCCTACTTCCAAGGCCTCGCACGAGGGAAGCTCCATCAGCCCGATAACCGTGCCCACGTGTCGCTCGCCGTCCATGACCTCGCAGCCTGCCAGTTCCTGGACCCACCACTCGCCCTCCCCCAGCGCGGGCGCCTCGGCAAGCTCAACCGTCAACTCCAACCCTCGCAATGCCTCGGCCGCTGGACGATCTTGAATCTCCTTCAAGCGCACGATCGGGTGCTCGTCTGTGCCCGCCCGCCTCACAATCGTGGCCGTGTGACCATCGAGCCTCACCATCGTGCCAACGGCAAGCAATCGCGGCCGCGCACCCGTGACATAGAAGCTGCCATCGAGACCGTGAGCACGACCAACGCGACCGGCAGGAACAGCGCGCGCATCATCCCCGTCGCGTATCCCATCGACATCGCCTATCACGGGCGCCCCGACCGCCTCATCCGTCCTTGTACCCTCGCTACTCGCCTTGGGATCGCCTGAGCCGGCGCTCACCTGCTACCCCTAATCGACGATGTCGACGAGCACGCGGCGCTTCTCGTTGACCGCCGCGGCCTTCACGACTGTCCTGAGCGCATGAGCGGTGCGTCCGCCGCGGCCGATCACCTGCCCGTAGTCCTCATCCGCGACACACAGCTCGAGCACCACGGTTCCGTCGTCCTCCTCGAACTGCTCCACCGACACCTCTTCGGGACGGTCAACCAAGCCTTGAGCCAGGTACTCCAACAGATCTCTCATCACCTCGGAGGACATCCGATCACCCGCGAAGCATGCAGCTGCTAGCTGATGCCCTGGATGCGCAGCAGCTTGGCGACCGTGTTCGACGGCTGTGCGCCACGCGCAAGCCAGCTCTTTGCCCGCTCCTCGTCGATCACGATCGTCGAAGGGTCCGTCTGGGCGTTGTAGTGGCCGATCGTCTCGATCACGCGCCCATCGCGCGGAGAGCGCTGATCAGCAACAACCACTCGCCACACTGGATTCTTCCTTGCGCCCACACGCGTGAGCCTAAGCCTTACCGACACGGTTTCCTCTCTGAGTGCTTACCAGACCAGCTAGAGAGCTTAGCCTGTTCGGATTACCTTAGATGGCTCGGGTGCGGTGAACACACCGATCCCCATCACCGAGCCTGCCTCATCAGCGCGCCGACATCGGGCATCTTGCCGCGGCTCATACCACGCATCATCTTGCGCATCTGGCCGAACTGCTTGACAAGCTGGTTGACCTGCTGCACGTTGGTACCCGAGCCACGTGCGATGCGCAGGCGACGCGAGCCCTTGATCAGCTCAGGGCGACTGCGCTCCTCAGCGGTCATCGACAGGATGATCGCCTGGATGCGGTCGAGCTCGCGCTCGTCGACCTTCAGGTTTTTCAGCTGCGCACCCGCGAAGCCGGGGATCATGCCGAGTAGGTTCGTCAAAGGACCCATACGGCGGATCGTCTTGAGCTGATCGAGGAAGTCGTCGAGGCCGAACTCGTTACGCCGTAGCTTGCGCTCGAGCTCAGCCGCCTGCGTCTCGTCGAACTGCCGCTCGGCGGTCTCGATCAGACTCATCACATCGCCCATGCCGAGGATGCGCTGAGCCATGCGGTCGGGATGGAAGCGCTCGAACTGATCGAGCTTCTCGCCGGTGGATGCAAACATGATCGGCTTGCCGGTGACCGCCTTCACCGACAGCGCAGCACCACCGCGGGCGTCACCATCGAGCTTGCTCATGACAACACCGTCGAACTGGACGGCCGCTGCAAACTGCTCGGCAACGTTGACGGCGTCCTGTCCAGTCATCGCATCGACTACCAGCAGCACGTTGTGTGGCTTGACTGTGTCGCGGATCTTCACGAGCTCGGCCATCAATGCCTCGTCTACATGCAGACGTCCGCTCGTGTCGACGATCAGCACGTCCTTGCCCTCTTCGCGTGCACGCTCGAGCGCCCACGCCGCTATATCGACCGGGTCGCGGTCTGTCCCCCGCTCGTACACCGCAGCCCCCGCCTGCGCGCCAACCTTCACGAGCTGATCCACCGCCGCGGGGCGATAGACATCACATGCCGCCAAGGCCACCGAGGAGGAATGCTCCTCGCGCAAGTAGCTCGCCAGCTTTGCGGTCGCGGTCGTCTTACCCGAGCCCTGTAGACCAGCCATCAGGATCACGGTCGGGGGTCGTGGCGAGAAACTCAGGCCTGCCGAGGCCCCTCCCATCAGGCTCGTCAGCTCATCGGCGACGATCTTGACGACCTGCTGGCCCGGGTTGAGCTTGCCGACGATGTCAGCGCCAAGACAGCGCTCCTTCACATCGCTCGTAAAGCCCTTTACCACCTTGAAGTTGACGTCGGCCTCAAGCAGCGCAAGGCGAATCTCGCGCATCGCCCCGTCGATGTCGGCTTCGGTCAGCGTGCCACGCTGGCGCACATCGCCAAGCGTCGCCTGTAGCTTCTCGGCTAGCGAGTCGAACATGAGACAGTCAATTCTGGCAGGCCAATGCGCCGGCGCGGTAAGAGGTCATCCGCATGAGCACACCGAACGTGCCCAGCGTTGCGTCCGGAGCCTCAATCGCGCTCTGGGGTGCCACCCGATGGGGACTGCTGCACAGAGCGGCGCGCGATCGCCTCGCCGATGCCGCCAAACGCCTCGGCGAACTCCGAGGGGATCACGAACACCTTGTTGGAGTCGCCTTCGGCGAGCGAGGGCAGCATCTGCAGGTATTCATAGCTGAGCAGCTCGCGTGAGGGTTTGCCCTCGTGGATCGCTTTGAAGACGGTGTCGATCGCCTTCGCTTCGCCCTCGGCGCGCAGCACGGCTGCCTGGCGGTCGCCCTCGGCGCGCAGCACCACCGCCTGCTGCTGGCCTTCGGCGGTGAGCACCTGAGCTTGCTTCTCGCCTTCGGCGGTGAGAATCGCCGCGCGGCGGTCGCGCTCGGCACGCATCTGCTTCTCCATCGCCGCCCTGATGTCCTGCGGCGGGTCAACCGACTTGATCTCCACGCGGTTGATACGTATCCCCCACTTGCCAGTGGCCTCGTCCAGCACCACCCGAAGCTGCGTGTTGACGCTCTCACGAGCCGTAAGCGTCGCCTCGAGTGACAGCCCACCAATCACATTGCGCAAGGTGGTCACGGTCAGCTGCTCGATCGCCTGCAGAGGATTGGCGACTTCGTATGTGGCCGAGCGAGGATCGGTGATCGTGAAGTAGAGAACCGTTTCGATTGCGACGACCACATTGTCTTCTGTGATCACAGACTGAGGTGAGAAATTGACGACCTGCTCGCGCAGGTCCACCAGCGGCTTGACGCGATCGATGAACGGCGTGACAAGCGTCAGACCAGGCTCGAGGGTGCGGCTGTAGCGACCGAGCCGCTCTACCACGCCCGCCCGTGCCTGAGGAATGACGCGAACCGTGCGCGCAGCCACGATCAGCGCGAATATGACAACAACGGCTATGACAATCAGGGCGATCATGATGGTTTGGGATCTTCCTTTCTGGTGGGGCTCAGCCCGACAAGTGTCTCAATGCATGACCAATGCTGTAGCGCCCCGGATTTCGACAACTTCGACGCGTTCTCCCGGATCGAATATCTGATCTTCGTCGAAGCTGCGTGCTGTCCACACCTCGCCGTCGATCTTCACACAGCCGACCCCCTCGTCGTTTGCGATCCGCTCCAAAACGATCGCCTTGCGACCGATCAGCGCTGCCGCGCCCGTGCGTATCGACGGGGGCAGTCTGCGGTGGCGCCTCGCCACGGGCCGCAGCGTCGCGAATACCAGTCCCGAGGAAAGCAAGAAGACAATCACCGCGAGCGGAGCCCCCACGCCCAACAAGCTCACGACGGTCGCAAGCGCCCCTCCAGCAGCGAACGGCGCCAGGTAGAAGCCGCCCTGGTGCATCTCCCCAATGCCGAGGATGCACGCTACAGCCAGCCACAGGATCCAAGCGTCCATGACTTGATTATGCCTCGGCCACCAAAGCGCGGGCGAAATCGTCCGCGTCGAACGGGCGCAGATCATCGAGTTGCTCGCCAATCCCGATCAGCTTGACTGGCAGTCCGAGCTCCCGCGCGATCGCGAGCGCGATCCCCCCACGCGCAGTTCCATCGAGCTTGGTCAACACGACTCCGCTGACGCCGGCCGTGGAGGCGAACATCTGCGCTTGGCGCAGACCGTTCTGACCAGTGGTCGCATCTACGGTCAGCAGCGTCTCATGTGGTGCACCCTCGAGCTGCCGTGCGATCACGCGCCTGACCTTTGCGAGCTCCTCCATCAGATCGTCCTGAGTGTGAAGGCGCCCGGCCGTGTCCACGATCACCACATCAATTCCTCGCGCTCGCGCTTGCGCGACCGCCTCGAAGGCGACCGAACCAGGGTCTGAGCCCTCAGGCCCCGTAACGATCTCACAGTCGGCGCGTCGCGCCCAACCTTCCAGCTGCTCGGTCGCGGCCGCACGGAACGTATCCGCGGCGCCTAGCAGAACGCTCACCCCCAGCTCCTTGCGCAGATGCCAGGCGAGCTTGCCGATTGTCGTGGTCTTGCCCGTGCCGTTAACCCCGACAGCGAGAATCACCGTCGGCTTGGCGCGAATGTCGATCTTGTCATGCTCGCTGCGAGCGGTGTCTGCCAGCAGCTCGATCAGCCGCTCTGAGAGCTCCTCGCCGCTATTCACGCCACCTTCGGTGGCTTCCCGCTCGAGCGTCTCGACGACCGCGGCGGTCGTGCCCGCACCCACGTCGGCCATGATCAAAGCCTCCTCCAAGCGTTCCCACGTGTGATCGTCGAGCGTGGCAAAGAGCGTCGCCTGGATCTCCGACCCGAGCGCTTGCCGTGTCTTTGAGAGGTTTTCGCGCAAGCGCTTGAACAGCCCCCGGCGGCGTTCCCCGCCCTCCCCAGACTGCTTGTGCCCTTCAGGGTGAGCCTGCGTCGGCCCGTCGGTGATGAACAGCTCAGACCAGTCGCGTGGCATCTATGCGACCGGAGCGACCCGCGGCTGGTCCTCCACCGCGGCCACCTGCGGCGTCGGCTCCTCCTTTGGGAGTCTGCGCGAGAGCACCTTCGATACGCCGTTGTCGGCCATCGAGACGCCATACAGCCAGTCGGCGGCCTCCATTGTGCGCTTCTGGTGGGTGATCACGATGAACTGGGCACGGTCGGCGTAGCGGCGCAGCAGCGTCAGGAAACGGTCGAGGTTGAGATCGTCGAGCGCCGCCTCAACCTCATCGAGCACATAGAAGGGGCACGGTCGCGCCAGAAACACCGAGAACATGAACGCCAACGCAGTCATCGACTTCTCACCGCCGGAGAGCAGTGACAACCGCTTGGTCGACTTACCGGCCGGGGTGATTTCGATCTCGACTCCCATCATCTCCTCAGCATCCTGTAGCTCATCGGCGTCGGCCTCGATCTCCGCGGCGGCCTCGGCATCGGACACCTCACGATTTTCCGGTGCCGGCTCACCACCGAGCACGGGGCGTGGAGCCTGCTCATCCTTGACCAGGCGCAAACGTCCCCTGCCTCCGGGGAACACGTCGCCGACGAGCTCCTCGAAGTTGCGCGCCGCGGCGCTGAACGTCTCGTTGAAAGTCTCGTGAATCTGGCGGTCTGTTTCGCGGATCACAGCTCGCAGCTCACGCAGCGCCGTCTCCAGGTCGGTGCGCCGCTCCTCGAGCTCCTCGACATGAGCGACCGCCTCGGCGTACTCGTCCTGGGCAAGCGGGTTCACGGGACCGAGCTGCTCACGACGACGTACCAGCCGCTCCAGGCGTGAGCGCAGCGCCTGTTCCTGCTCCTCGCCTAGAGGTTCGACCGCCTCAGCTTCGACCGCCTCCGACGCGGGCTCCCCCGCGCTCGCGGGCGACGGACTATCTGAGGTGCCCTGCGACCCTGAGATGTCCTGTTGCTCTGAGATGTCTTGTGGCCCATCCACGTACTCGCCCTTCGGCGCCTCGAGATCATTTGACACCGCCGGCTGCGCACCACCCGAACCCGGAACAGGCAGCTCCAGACGCGCACATACCTCGCGCAACTCCTCTTGGGCCTCGGCCACCTGATCGCGCAAGCGCTGAGCGGCAACCTCGGCCCCGGTCACGGCCTCGCCCTCGACGCGCAGAGCCGCCTGGATCTCAGCCTCCTCCTGCGCGCAAGCGCGCAGCTCTGCGGAGACCTGCTCACCTGCAGCACGGTCCTCGCTTAGCAGCGCTTCTATCTGCTGCAAGAGGCCTGTCATCGCCTCCCCAGTGCCGGTAAGCACTGTCGCGAGACGCTCGGCGCGCGGCGCGAGCTCCAGATCAGCTGTGCGCTGAGCTCGCAGACGCTCAATCCGCCGTGCGCGCTCGGCCCGTTCGGCCTGCCTGCGCTCGGCCTGCCTACGCTCCGCCGCCAGCTCCCCTTGCAACTCCGCGCGACGCACAGCCAACGGCCCCTGCTCGGGCGCAGCCTTGCGCTGTTCGATCAACCAGAGCGCTTTGCGCTGAGCCTCGGCCGCCTCCCCCAGCTGGCGCTCACTGTCGCGCAGCGCACCATCGGCTTGGTCTCGTGCCAGGTTGGCCTCGCGTGCCTGCTCGAGCGCCTGCTCGACCGCTGCTCTGGCCGCGTGCTCGCTGACGACAGCTTGCTCGCTCTCGACGACCAGTCGATCACGCTCGTTGCGACGTGCGAGCACGCGCTCGGCTCCGCCCTCGGTCACCTGGCGCAGCTCGCCCCAGCCGGCAAACAGGACACGCCCCAAAGCGGTGCTCGCGACACCGCGGAAATCCTCGGCCACATCCTCCAGACGCTCAACCACCCAAGCATCGGCAAGCAACCTGTGTGCGAGCGCCAGCACCGGACCCGACCCGCCAAGCAGGTCGGTCAGACGCAGCGCGCCTGGCGCGGGCGGCTTGTCGGCCGGCTCAATAGAGCGCTCGTCGCCCACCTGGGCGACGAGCCCACCCCCACCGTCTTGCCCGGTCGAAGCGTCCTGCGCGACAGCACCATCGCTCTCGCCCGCCGCCTCTCCCGCGAGCAGAGCCGCACCGCCGTCGGGGCCGACTCCGTCGAGCAGCGTGCAGGCGCCGTCCATGTCGCGCACCAGCGCCGCATCGAGACGACCACCGAGCGCCGCGGCGAGCGCCAGCTCATAGCCCGGCTTGACTTGCAACACGTCGCTGAGCGCACGCGGAGCGCCTGCCTTTGTGCCGTGGGCGCCGGCATGGCTGCGCAGGAACTGGTTGGCCGCGGCCAGCTCCGCGCCGACCTTCGCCGCCTCGCGCCGCGCAGCCTCAGCGCCGCCTTCAAGCTTGCGCAAGCCGGCACGCGCAAACTCTGCGAGTGCATCGGCCTGCTCGCGAGCCTCGCGTGCGGCCTGTGCTTGAGCCTCGAGTTCGGTAACGCGCGCGGCTGCCTGCTCGCGCTCATGCTCCAAACCTTCGATCTCGTGCTCAAGCTCGCGCTCGCGTTCGCTGTCGATCTCCACCAACGCCGTCTCCAGCGCGTGCACGCGGTCGACGCTCGCCTGCTCCTGCGCGAGTTCACCGTGCTCGCCGCCTCCCTCGCCAGGCCCCTGCTCAAGGGCGCCAAGCTCGATCTCGATGCGACTCGCACGCTGGGCGAGCGTGGCAGCGGTGGCGGCGGCCTGCTCGCCGCGCATCTGTAGCCGCTCGCGTGCTGAGCGTGCCTCGTACACCCGCTTGGAGAGAGCATCGTGGCGTTCGGTGCGCTCGGCCAGAGCAGTCTCCGCGCGTCCGCGTCGCTCCACGACCGCACGCAGGCGTGACTCGATCTGCTCGCGTGCCGCCCTCGCGGCCTGAACTCCTTCCTCGGCTTCGATGAGCTGCACTCGCCTGGCCCTGACCGCCTCACGGGCAAGCTCGAAGCGAGCCTGCAGCATCTGGTGCTCCAGGCGCTCGTGCAACTCGGCCGCCTCCGCTTGGCGCTTGAGCGGGCGTAGGCGCGTGCGCGCCTCGCGCTCCACGTCGAGCGCCCTGTCCAAATTCTCCTGCGTTCGCTCCAGCTTCAGCTGCGCGCGGCGGCGGCGCTTGCGGTGCTTGCCGAGGCCCGCTGCCTCCTCGATCAAAAGGCGCCGGTCGCGCGGCTTGGAGGTCACGATCGCCTCCACCCGTCCTTGGGAGATGACCGAGTGGGTCTCCTTGCCGAGCCCTGTGTCGGAGAGCACCTCGATCACATCCACGAGGCGAGCGCGCGCGCCGTTGAGGCGATACTCGCCGTCGCCCGAGCGGTCGAGCCGGCGCACGATCGATATCTCTGCGAGCGGCAGATCGACCGCCTCATCAGAGTTGTCGAGCACGATCTCGACCTCCGCGGCGCTGCGCGCCTGCACACCGCGGCCGCCGCCGAAGATCACATCCTGCATCGACTGTCCTCTGATCGCAAGCGGCGACTGCTCGCCCATCGCCCAAAGCAGCGCGTCAGTGACGTTGGACTTGCCTGAGCCATTGGGACCGACCACCACGCTCACACCCGGGCCGAAGTCCAGTTTGGTGCGGTCGGGGAAGGACTTGAAGCCCTTCATGGTGAGCGACTTCAGGTGCATCGGCTGGTCCGATTTTCGCGAGTTCCACCACGAGCCGCATGGGCACGCAGGGCAAGCCGTGCAAGGACGCAAGAAGCGAAATGTGCTGGCCGATTGGAGATCCCGTCAATCTCCAATCGGTACATGAGCGACTGAGGACGCCGCACGGCGCCGCCATGCGTGCTCATGCCTTGGCGAGGCTCTCCAGCGCCTTACCCGCCGCCTGCTGCTCGGCATGCTTCTTGCTGCGTCCCCGGCCCTCACCGAGCGGCTTGCCCTCCAGCAGTGCGACAACCACGAATGTGCGGTCGTGCGGTGGGCCGTGCTCGTCTGTCACCTCGTAGGCGATCGTCTCCCCTCTCCTGGCAAGCGTCTCCTGAAGGGCCGACTTGAAGTCCAGGGGATGCTCCAGCGCGTCCTCCATCTCCGGCGCAAACGCCTCCACGACGGCCTCTGCAGTGCGCTCGTAGCCCGTGTGCAAGTAGCAAGCTCCGATCACTGCCTCGATCACTGAGGCCAGCACACGCTCCGTCTCAAGCAAGCCCACCAGCCTGCCCTCACCGTTCTCCGGAGCGGCCGCGCGCAGACGCTCGCCCACCTGCAGGCGTTCGGCCACAGCGCGGCAGGAACGGCCGGACACCGCCTGCGCACGGATCTTCGTGAGCCGGCCCGCTCCGAAGCGCTCGGCTTCAAGGCGCGGATAGAGGTGCGCCGTCACCGCCAACGCAAGCACGCTGTCGCCGAGGAACGCCAGCCTTGTGTAGGAGTCGCTGCGCCGGTCGGTCCATGACGCATGCGTAAAGACCTGCCGTGCCAGCTCCTCGGGCAGATCCTCGAGCAGCGAGCGCAACAGCCCGACCCCCTGCTTGCTCTGGACACTAGCCATCGTTTGAGTGTGCCACGACGAAATCGACTGCCTGGCCGACGGTAAGGATCTCAGCGGCCTGCTCGTCCTCGATCTTCACGCCGTATGTGTCCTCGAGCTCCTGCACGAGCGTATAGAGGTCCAGCGAGTCAGCGCCCAGATCGTCCTTGAAATGGGTGGTCTCTCCGATGAGCTGTGGCTTGACATCAAGCTCGTCGGCCAGATGGGCCTGTATCAGGACGAACACTTCCTCGCGGGTCATTCGCTTGTGAGGCTAGCCGGATCGCCGGACACGGGAGCGCTCCTCAGCGCACCCGCCTGCTCCAGTGCGCTGCGCGTGGCGCCCACCACATCCTCGCGCACCCCAAGCTCCGCGCGCAGGATCGCCTGCGCGAAGCCATATCTGGCAAAGCGTCCGTGTGGGACCACCGCGAGACGACGCAACCCCAAAAGATAGGCCCCGCCCTCTCCTTCAGGGTCGATTTCATCACGGAAGCCACGCAGCGAGGGACGCAGCAGTAGCCCACCCAACTTGCCCCGCAGCGAGGACATCGCCGCGTCTCTGACTGCGTGCAACATCGTCTGCGAGACACCCTCCATCAACTTCAGGGCGACGTTGCCGGTGAAGCCGTCGGTGACGATCACGTCGGCCACTGCATCGACGATGTCGCCTCCCTCGACGTTGCCGACGAAGCGCAGCTGCCCATCGCTGGAGCGTTGCGCCAGCTCCTTGCCTGCTTGCACGACCGACTCGCTGCCGCGCTCTGACTCCTCGCCGTTTGAGAGTAGACCGACGCGCGGGCGCTCAACGCCGAGCACAGCGCTTGCGAAAGCCGCACCCATGAAGGCAAACTGGACCAGGTGCTCCGGGCGTGCCTGCACACCCGCGCCGACGTCGAGCAACGTCACCGCACTGCCCGGGACAGGTATCGGCAGAGCCAGCGCAGGACGATGGATGCCGGGCGCACGCTTGACGTTGAACAGGCTGGCGGCAAGCGCCGCTCCGGTGCCGCCCGCGCACACAAGTGCATCTGCACGACCCTCACCCACGGCTTTTGCGGCCTGCACGATCGAGGCCTCGGGCGTGGAGCGCACTGCCCGCACAGGGTCGGGGCTCTTGGCGACCGACACTGGCGCATCGATCACCTCGACGCCCGACCCGGCGTCCCCTAGCTCAGCAAGCGGGCCGAACAGCAGTACGTGCACGCCCTGCTCTGCCGCGAGCCGCGCGCCGGCAGCGACCTCGGAAGGCCCCATATCGGGGCCATTTGCATCGACAGCCACGATCGTATGCCTGCGCGTGTCTAGCTGCGCTGCGCGGCCGCCGCGGCTGGCCGACCCAGTCATGCTTGGCTACTACTCGTGGTCGTGATCGTGATCGTGGCTGTGCGCTCCGGGCGCGACCACCTCACGACCTGCATACGTCCCGCACTCTGGGCATACGCGATGTGGCCTACGCGGGCTATGGCAGCGCGGGCACTCGTTCACCGTGGGCGCCTCGACCTTGTGGTTGGCGCGGCGCAGCGCGGTGCGACTGTGCGATTGCTTTTTCTTGGGGACGGCCATCGGCGGGACAGGCTAGCAGGGCCGAGACCGACTAGTCAGCCTCAGAACTAGTCAGTGTTGGGACTAGTCGCCGCTCGGACCAGCTCGCATTGGAACTACTCGAGCTTCAGTTCGCTCAACTTCGCCCAACGCCGGTCCGGTGGGCGCTCGTGTGCGTGCTCTGGGCCGGTCTCGTTCAGATCGGCAGCGCATACGGCGCACAGCCCGGCACAATCCTCGCGACACAACAGCTGTGTCGGCAAGACCAGCACAAGAGCGTCGCGCGCCCAGCTGGCCAAGTCGAGCCTCTCATCCTCCAGATAGGGGCTTGAGAGCTCCTCTCCGCCACCGGGCCGGTCGACCTCACGTGCATCGACGTCGATCTGCGGCGCGGCATCCTTCAGACAGCGCATGCAAGGCCCCACGAGCTCTGCGAGGAAGCGCAGCCGTAGCGCGTAGCCGTTGCCGAGCATGCGCGAGACATCTAGCTTCACCGGCAGCGTCGCCGGCGCTATCTCGTAGGACTCTCCTCCTAGCGTCAGCGGCTCGATATGCACCGCGAGCTCGAAGCTCCTCCCCTCGCCGGCGCTCAGGCGCAGGCCACCGAGGTCGAGGAGATCTGTCACCGCAGGCATCCCCTCAGATTAGTAACCCTGCGTCAGGCGATCTCGTGCAGCTCTCGCTTGAGCACCTTGCCCGTCGCGTTGCGCGGCAACTCCTCCACAAACACCACCTCGCGCGGCACCTTGTAGCGCGCGAGATTGTGCTTGACGTACTCCTTGACCGTCTCCTCGTCCAGGCCCGAGCCCTCGCGCGCAACGACGAACGCCTTCAGGCGCTGGCCGAACTCGGCATCCTCGACACCGATCACAGCCGCCTCTTCGATCGCCTCGTGGTCGGCCAACAGATCCTCGACCTCGCGCGGGAACACGTTCTCCCCACCCGAGACGATCATCTCATCGTCGCGGCCGTCCACGAACAATCTGCCCGCGGCGTCGATGTGGCCCATGTCGCCGGTGCTCATCAGCCCGTCGATGATCTCCTTGCCGCCGCCACCGGTGTAGCCCTCGAAGACCATCTCATTGGCGGCGAAGATGCGCCCACGCTGACCTTGGGACACCTCGCGACCCTGCTCATCGAGCAGCTTCACGACCGTGCCCAGCGGTGGCTTGCCGGCGGTGCCGGGCGCCGAGCGCAAGTCTCCAGGGGTGGCGATCGTCGCCCACGCGACCTCGGTCGAGCCGTACAGGTTGTAGAGCACATCGCCGAAGGTGTCCATCACCCGCGTGGCCAACTCCCCCGGCAACGCAGAGCCGCTGGCGGCGATGATCTTCAAGGCGTGGGTGTCGTACTTTGCGATCGTCTCCGATGGCAGCTCGAGGATGCGCTGGAGCATCACCGGCACTACCGCGAGCGCCGTCGCACGGTGTTCGGCGACTGCCCGCAGAGTCGCCTCGGGATCAAAGCGCCGCCGCAACACGATCGTTGAGGACAGGGGCAGCGCGAGCGTGAAGTGCCCGAAGCCCCACGAATGGAACATCGGCGCAGCGATCACGGTCGTCTCGCGCGCCTTCAAAGGGATCTTTGAGAACAGGGCCGCCAGCGGCTCGACCGAGTCCGGTTGTTTGCGAGCGGCGCCCTTCGGCGTTCCGGTCGTGCCCGAAGTTAGGATCACGACTTTACCCGGTTCGCCAGGAGGGACTAGATCGGCGGTGCTGCCTTTTACGATCAAATCCTCCAGTAGCGGATCGGACGGCTTTGCGCCCGGTTCGCTCCAAGCAACGAAGCGCTTGCGTCCCTCGCCACCGTCGCTGACGAGGTTGGCGAAGTCAGCGTCGTACACGAGCCCGGCCGGGTTCTCGCGGCGCATGACATCGGTGATCTGCGGTCCCGCGAACGCCGTATTCAAATACAGCGCGCTAGCGCCGAGCTTCGAGCAGGCGAGCGTCGCCTCGATGAAGCCACGGTGGTTGCGGCACATGATCGCCACGCTGTCGCCTTCGTTGATCCCAGCGGCGCGCATTTCGCGGGCAAGCGCGTTGGTGCGCAGGTGGACCTCTTCAAATGTGAGCGTGCCGCGCTCGTCGATCAATGCCTCACGGTCGGGAAAGCGCGCGGCGGAGCCTGTGTAGGCAGCCGCGGGCGTCGTACCCCAGCGCTTTAGGGCCGAGACCGACTTGATGGCCCGATCGGGCCTCACCGGCGTAAGGATTCCTGTACCCAGGAACACCTTGGCGACTTCGAGTCGATACTTCAGCGGCGAGCTCACGCGGGCACCCTACCCAAAATGTGGCACTCCACGCGTGTGCGCTAGCTGACTTCGGCGGGTTCGTCCTTGCCCTGCAAGCGCTCGCGACCACGCTGCACAGCCGCGATGAACTTCGAGAGGTTAACCTCGAGCGTGCCAAGGATCTCATCCGCATAGTCCTCGGCCCCAAGCCTGATCTCGCGCTCGCGTGCTCGCGCATCCTCGACGATGTCCTCGGCGGCACGCTCGGCCTGCTTGGTGACCTCCTCCTCCCCCACGAGCTTCTCCTGGCGCTCGCGCGCCTCCTTGACGATGCGCTCGGCCTCCTTCTTGGCCTCGGCGAGCATCTCCTGGCGCTCCTTGACGATCCAGCGTGCCTGCTTGATCTCCTCGGGGATCGTCGCGCGCATCTGGTCGAGGATGTCGTAGATCTCCTCCTTGTCGACCCTGACCTGATCGGTCATGGGCACCGACTTGGCGTTGTGCACCAAGTCGTCGAGCTTGTCGATCAGCACCAGCACGTCCATCAGCGATCACCTCCGTGGAGCATCCGATATGGCCCCACGACATAAGAAAAGGATATGAAGGGTCTCACGTCAACCAAAGTTCGTCAGCGCGCCAGCTCTTCCTGCAAGCGAACTGCCACCCGTGGGGGCACAAGATCGTCGATTCGCCCGCCGAACGTCGCCAACTCCTTGACGCCGCTCGAGGACAGGAAACTGTATTGCGGTGAGGCCATCAGATACACCGACTCTATCTCGGGATCCTGTCTGCGGTTGAGCTGGTTCATCTCGAACTCGTACTCGAAGTCCGAGATCGCCCGCAGTCCCTTGACGATCGCCTTCGCTCCAACGGTCCTCGCGAAATCCACGACAAGCGTGTTGAACGGTTGCGCCCGCACATTCGGAACGTCCGCGAGCGCCTCTTCGATAAACGCCATTCGCTCCTCGATCCCGAACAGCGTGGCGTCCTTGCGCACCGAGCGATTGACGACCGCGACGATGACCTCGTCATACAGGTCCACCGTACGACGGATCACATCCAGGTGGCCGTTGGTGATCGGGTCGTAAGAGCCCGGGCAGACGGCTATCGACTTGTCAACGCTCATCCTTTGTCCTCTGTGCCGTGGATTGTGATCGTGGTATCGCCGTAGCGCTTGCGCTGCGCCACGGCCAGAGGCAGCTCGGCCGGCGCCCGTCGATCGCTCTCTACCACTACGCGTGCACCGGAAGCGAGCACGGTCGGCAGCAGGGCCGACAGCTCGCGCTCGGAGTCGCGCAGCTGGCCATATGGAGGATCGACGAACACGAGATCGTACGTTTCGCCGGCTCTGCGTGCGCTGCGCAGTGCCGAGAGTGCCTCGCCCACCCTTACCCGCGCCTGCGGCTCGCCAAGCTCCAGTCGCGCGAGATTGCCCTTCAGCACCGCCACCGCGGCGGCGTCACGCTCGACGAACAGAGCCTTCCCAGCACCTCTGGAGAGTGCCTCTATGCCGAGCGCGCCGGTACCGGCGAACAGGTCGAGCACGCTCACCCCATCGATCGGGCCGAGCATCGAGAACAGCGCCTCGCGCACACGATCGGAGGTCGGCCGCGTCGTACGCCCACGCGGCGCACTCAAACGCCGGCCACCCAGACGTCCCGCGATTACCCTCATGCCGGGATTGGCGCCAGCGCCTCCGTGCCGAAGACACGCTCCAGCTCCGCGCCAAGCAGCCCGTGCAGCGGTCCGCTCAAGCCAGGATCCTCCGCCAGGATCGAGCGAGCCCGCGCACGAGCGCGCTCCAACAAGTCCGTGTCCTCGGGCAGGATCGCGAACTTGAACTGCCCGACGCCAGACTGGCGTGTGCCGATCAGCTCCCCCTCCTTGCGCAGCCGCAGGTCGATCTCGGCGAGCTTGAAACCGTCAGAGTGCTCGGCAAGCGCCCGCAAACGAGCCGAGCCGGCAGGTCCAACGAGCATGCAGGTGGAGGCGTGCTCGCCGCGACCAACGCGTCCGCGCAGTTGGTGCAGTTGAGAGATGCCGAAGCGCTCGGCGTTCTCGACCAGCATCACCGTCGCGTTGGGCACGTCCACGCCGACCTCGATCACCGTCGTCGCCACCAGCACCTGCGCGCGCCCAGAGGCGAACGCTTCCATCGCCTCCTGCTTTTCGCGCGAACGCATTTGTCCGTGCAAAAGCGCCAAGCTCCAGCCAGCCAGCTCGCCGGCGCGCAGACGCTCGAACTCGGTCGTCGCCGCCTTGGCCTCGCCCACCGAGCCCGCGGGTCCGGCCTGCTCGCGCCCCTGCGCGGGCGCGCTTTGGCCGTTGTCAAGCGTGCTTCCATCCTGCCCTAAGTCCCCCTGCTGCGCTTGCTCGACAAGCGGACAAACGACATACGCCTGACGCCCGGCCCGCAACTGCTCCTGCAGAACGCGATAGGCCTGCTCACGTCCAGCCTCGCCAGTCACGATGCTCGTGGTGATCGGCTTGCGCTCGCGCGGCAGCTCACGCAGCACACTGTGATCGAGGTCTCCGTAGCGCGCGAGCGCCAGCGTCCTCGGTATCGGCGTAGCGGTCATGTGCAGCACGTGCGGGCTCCAGGAGCTCTCCCGGCGTTCCAACGCGGCACGCTGGCGCACACCAAAGCGATGCTGCTCGTCGACGACGGCAACCGCCAGCTCGCGAAAGCGCACCGAAGGCTCGATCAGCGTGTGCGTACCCACTACCAGCGACAGCTCGCCGCTTGAGAGCTTGCCGAGCGTGTCGGCCCGCCGCGCCGCCGCAGTCGAGCCGGTGAGCAGCGCGACGGCCACCGACTCGTCGCCAAGCAGTCGCTGCACCATAGCAAAGTGCTGTTGGGCGAGCGTCTCGGTCGGCGCCATCAGTGCCGCTTGCGCGCCATGCTCGACCGCACGCAGCATCGCGTGCAAAGCAACGACGGTCTTGCCGCTGCCGACCTCCCCCATCAGCAGCCGCTGCATCGGCTGCTCTCGTTCGAGATCCTCCGTGATCGTCGTTATCGCCTTGCGCTGATCGCCGGTGAGCTCGAACGGCAGTCCGTCTCCAAGCCAGCGTGAGCTCAAGCTTGCCGGCTCGCTCAAGCTCAGGGCTTGTCCTTGCGTGGCCCGCCTGCCGCGGCGGATCAAGAAAACCAACTGGCTGAGCAACAGCTCCTCGAAGGCCAATCGCTCGCGGGCGCTCTCCCCCTGAGCGCCCGCCCCGTTGAAATGTATGGCACCGAGTGCTGCCGCCCGCTCGGGCAGGCACTCGGCGACGCGCACGTTTGCGCTGAGCGGCTCGACGATCGCGTCAAGATCGTGGCGGCGCTCACGTATGAGCGCCAGTATCTGCGTGGAGCTGACGCCCTCTGCCGCGGGATAGTGAGCGACCGACCCCGTATCGGCGGTGGCGATCTCCGAGCCGATCGCATGGTGGGAAACGCGAAAGCGCCCGCCACTATCGGCCTTGCCGTGCAACACCAGGCGTGTGCCCGGCGGATAGCGGCTGGCAAGCCACGGTTGGTTGAAGAACGTCGCTCTCATCGAGCCGCTCTCGTCGAACACGCTCGCTTCGACGAGCCCGCGCATGCCCCGCTTTCGCACCGTCCTACTGGCGATCGAACGCACCTGGACCGCCACCGTTGCCTGCTCGCCCTCGCGCAGTGCTCCTACCATGCGCGCCTCGCGATGGTCGCGCGGCAGGTGCTCGAGCAGGTCGCCGACCGTCTCGATACCGAGCGCCGCCATCCCATCGCTCGTCTTGCCCGCCGGGAAGCCCAATGGCTCAGCTAGCCGCGAGGGGCGCGGCCAGCGCACCGGGGCGGCCAACATCTGCGCGCGTGTCAGCGGCAGAACGTCTGCGAAGCCGACCGGGGACCGGTCGCGCTGCTCACTCGGCGGCGAGCAGCCACCAATAGGCGGGCTGGCCACCGTGGCGAAGCTCAAGCTCGACATCGCCGTCCATGATGCCCTCCAGCTCAGACAACTCCAAGGGCGCACCGTCGCCGACAAGCACGCTGATCAGCTCCGTATCGGCCGCAAGCGTTTGCAACACAGCCAGCAACGTCTCACGTGGCTGTCCCCAAGCGACGACCTGCTCCTCGACAAAGCCGACGGCATCCCCCTGCTGGAAGCGGCCTTGGGCATCGGCACGCGCCGCCGGCGCAACCGCGCCAGTACGCAGTGCCTCCAGCGCTTCGCGCATCGCCTGCGCGTTCTCCTGAACACCGCGATCGCTCTGCAACGCCACCGCAACCGCCAGCCCAGCCTGCTGGCTGGTGGCCGGCACCACGAGCACCTGCTTGTCCGACAGCTCGGCGGCGCGTTCGGCAGCCATCACCACGTTTGCGCTGCCAGGCAGCACGACGACATCCTCGGCCGGCACCTCGTGAATCCCAGCCAACAGCTCATAGGTTGAAGGATTCAGTGTCGGGCCGCCGTCGATCGTATGCACGCCTAGCTCGCCATACATGCGCGCAAGTCCGCTACCGCTGACAACCGCCAAAGCACCGCAGCGCACACGCGGGCCAGTGCCGGCCCGTTTGGGGGAAGCCATCGGGTCGCCGTTGTCACGGTCGGCGCCGGCGACGGCACCGTTTGCCGGAAAGCCTCCCGCCAAGCGCTGCTCGCGCTCGGTCACCTGTGCATGCATGTCGGCCACATCGAGGTGTGACACCTCACCAACGCCGTCGAACAGTGCCGTGGCGCGCTCGGGCTCATCGGTATGCAGATGGATCTTCAGCGTGTTGGGATCGCCGACGACGAGCACCGAGTCGCCAAGCTGCTCGAGAGCCGAGGCAAAGCTCGCCGGCACTAGTTTCCGACCTGTCACGGCGAAATTGGTGCAATAACGGTAAGTGCTGGAGCTGTGCTCGGGATGGGTGATCTTGGCTGGCGCAAAGTGCTCCAACTCCGGTGGCTCCTCGTCGCGCAGCGCCGCCACGACACCGGCAAAAATCACTGTCAGGGCGTGACCGCCGGCATCCACGACACCAGCGTCGCGCAATGCCGCGAGCATCTCCGGCCCGCGCTTGACCGAGTCGGTACCAGCCTCCACGGCGCGTTCGAGTGTCTTTGCGATAGCGAGATCCTGCTCGCGAGGCTCGGTCGTCGGCCCCAGTGGCACCGTGTCCTCACCGTGGGCTAGGTCGGCCATGATGCCGTGGGCCATCTCGCGCGCGACCGTCAAAATCGTGCCCTCGGCCGGCTCGCGCACCGACGCATAAGCGCGGTCGGCGGCATTGGCGAGCGCCGCCCCGATCAAGGTTGCGTCGATCAGCTGACCCGGGCGGCTGACGAGCTCCTCGGCGGCTCCTCTGATCAGCTGCGAGAGGATCACGCCGGAGTTGCCCCGCGCTCCCAGCAGCGCCGCGCGCGCGACCGACTGGACAATCTCCTCACGGCCGATCTCATCGATCGTGCGTGCCGCGTTGCCGTCCTGCAGGCGATCGAGCTCGTCGAGCACTGCCCTGAGCGTCAACACCATGTTGTCACCGGTGTCGCCGTCGGCGACCGGGAACACATTCAGATCGTTGACCTCCTCGCGGCGAGACTCAAGATGCGCAAGCGCACCGGCTACGGCGGCTCTGAAGCGAATCAGGTTCGTGTCGGTCACCGGCTCTGCTCCATCGAGTGCGCCCCCTCAGACGCTCTTAGGGCGTATGACCCGTTTCAACATGCTGCTCACAGCCCTTGTCATACCACCACAGCCACCGGTCGCTCCGGTTGCCGAGCCCGCGAACGGGCGGCCGATACCTCAATCGTGATACATGAGGCGTCTGTAGGGTCGAGAGGCAAGTCAGGCAAGGACGCAGGGAACGAAGTGTGCTCTGCACACGAGTGACCGAGGACGCAGCCTGACGCCGCCTATCGGCCTACAGGGCCTTCGTGACCTTGCCGGCCTTCAGGCACCGCGTGCACACGTATACGCGACGCGGCGCCTTGCCGACGAGGATCTTGACCTTCTGCAGGTTGGGGTCGAAACGCCGCTTGGTGGCGACCATCGAGTGACTGCGGCTGTTGCCGAACGCGGGACCCTTCCCGCAGCTGTGACATATCTTGGCCATAAGGATGCGCAGTCTAGCCGCTCTCAAGCTCCGAGCGCAATGCGGCCATCCTCAACACCGCTTCGGCTGCATGAGCGCCTTGATCGCGCTTGCCACCACCCGTGCGGGCAAGCGCCTGCTCCATCGTCTCGCAGGTGAGTACACCGAAGGCGCATGGCACACCTGTACTAAGCGCGACCTGCTGAATTCCGTGGGCGGCCTCGGCGCACACGTAGTCGTAATGATCGGTCTCGCCACGAATCACAGCGCCGAGACACGCGACACCATCGAAGTGCCCAGTTCTCGCCGCATAGCTGGCCGCAAGCGGCAACTCGAAGGCGCCCGGCACGTCGAACACCTTCACATCTGAGCATCCACCCTCGTGAAATGCCTTGAGAGCGCCCTTTTGTAGACGCTCGGCTAGTTCCTCATAGAAACGCCCGATGACGATCGCGAAACTCATTTGCCGCGCTCGCGATCCTGCTCGCTTGCCTGCCCCCCGCCATGGGGGGTGCCCGAACGGGTCCGCTCAGAATGTAGGAGCTCCGCGTCGAGGTTGAGTCCCTGGTGGTGCAGGATGTGGCCCATGCGCTGTGCCTTGGTGCGCAGATAGGCCTCGTTGTGCTCGTTGGGCGCGTGCTCGATCGGTATCTGGGCGCTGACCGACAGCCCATAGCCCTCCAAGCCCTTGATCTTCTTGGGATTGTTGGTGAGGATTCGGATCGAGCTGAGGCCGAGGTCCACAAGGATCTGTGCCCCGATACCGTAGTCGCGCAGGTCGGCAGGCAACCCGAGACGCTCGTTGGCTTCGACGGTGTCCAAGCCATCCTCCTGCAGGCGATAAGCACGCAGCTTGTTGAGCAAGCCAATGCCTCTGCCCTCCTGGGAGAGGTACAACAGGACCCCCTCGCCCTCGCGCTCGATCATCGAAAGCGCCGAGGTGAGCTGCTCGCCGCAGTCACAGCGCAGCGAGTGAAAAACGTCGCCGGTCAGGCACTCCGAATGCACACGCACGAGCACGTCCTCGTGTCCGGCGACATCGCCCTTGACGAGCGCGACATGGTGCTTGTCGTCCACCAGCGAGCGGTAGCCGACCGCCTCGAAGTCACCAAAGGTCGTCGGCAGGCGCGTGGCCACAACTCGTTCCACCAGCTTGTCGTGGCGACGACGATAGGAGATCAAATCCGCGACGGTGATCATCTTCAGCCCGTGGCGAGCGCAATAGTCGACCAGATCCGGCACGCGCGCCATCGTGCCATCGTCGTTCATCACCTCACAGATCACCCCGGCCGGATTGAGACCAGCAAGCCGTGCCAGATCGACAGCCGCCTCAGTCTGTCCCGCTCGCTCCAGCACACCGCCTGCACGGCTCTTGAGCGGGAACAGATGGCCGGGCTGGACGAGATCGCGCGGCGCGCTTTCGGGATCTATCGCGACCTGGATGGTGTGCGCACGATCGTGTGCGGAGATACCAGTGGTTACGCCTTCACGAGCCTCGATGGAGACCGTGAACGGCGTTTCAAACGACGACTCGTTCTTGGCCGCCATCAGATCGAGCCCAAGCTCGTCGCAACGCTCCGGTGTGAGCGAGAGGCAGATCAGGCCGCGCCCCTCCTTGGCCATGAAGTTGATCGCCTCCGGTGTGGCAAACTGGGCAGCCATCGTGAGATCGCCCTCGTTCTCGCGATCCTCGTCATCGCAGACGACGACCATCTTGCCCTGCCTGATCTCCTCGATCGCCTCATCGATTGTCGCAAACGGTGTGGTTGTCTTGGACTGGCTCATACGTGCGCCTCCATGAGTCGCTCAATGTGCTTGGCGAGGATGTCAACCTCGAGATTGACCCGATCCCCGACCTGCGCCTCCCCGAGATTCGTGCGTACTAGCGTCTCTGGTATCAGCGATACCGAGAAGCCCCCATCGCGAAGCTCGCTCACCGTCAGGCTGACGCCGTCGAGAGCCACCGAGCCCTTCTCCACCAGATAGCGCGCCAGACCGTCGTCGACATCGACCTCCAACACTCGCGAGAAACCTTCCTCGCGTAGCCCGGCGATCGTACCGGTCCCGTCGACGTGGCCCTGCACGATGTGCCCGCCAAGACGCCCATCGGCGCGCAACGCAAGCTCGAGGTTGACGCGCGAGCCACGGCGCAACTGCTGCAGCGAGGAGCGCCTCAACGTCTCGTGCATTGCCTGTGAGTAGAAGGCACCGTCGTCGACGGCCGTAACGGTCAGGCAAACGCCGTTGACTGCAACAGAATCGCCCTCGGCCAGCTCGCCTGCGAGCGCAGTCGAGATCTCGAGCGTGGCGCCGTCGGCGTCGCTCTCGATGCTCTTCACGCTTCCCAGGTCTGCGATCAGGCCGGTGAACATCTTGGCAACGTGGTCGTGTTTGGCGTCATCGGCAGATCACCACTCGCGCAAACGCGCGGAGACCAAGAGGTCTTCCCCGACACGATCGCAGTCGAAGCTGAGCGCTCGCAACGCCTCCGATATGCGCTCGACGCCCTCACCCTCCAGCGGATCGCGCGCGGTACGGCCGCCGAGCAGAATCGGCGCGAGAAAGAGCCTTATCTCGTCGATCTCGCCCGCGTCGAGAAACGCGCCCGCGAGATGCGGCCCGCCCTCCAACAGCACCGCGGCGACACCGCTCGTGCCGAGTTGGTCGAGCGCCGAGCGCACACGCGCGGGCTCATTCTGGCCGGTGGCGACGAGCACCTGCGCACCGGCGGCCTCGAGCGCATCGGTGTCGGCACGCGCGGCCGCACGCGAGACGCACACGGTCAGGGGAACCTGCTCGGCGGCGGCTACGAGCTGCGAGGAGATCGGCAGACGCGCGAGCGAGTCGAATACGACACGCCGCGGCTGACGTGGGAGCTCGGCGGGGATCCCGTCGGGTCGCGCGGTGAGCTGTGGATCGTCGGCGAGCGCGGTGCCGATCCCAACCACGACCGCGTCCACGGATGCGCGCCAAGTGTGAGCCAGCAAGCGGCTTTCCTCGCCGCTGATCCACTGCGAGTCGCCGGCCCTGGTCGCGACCTTGCCGTCGAGCGTCATCGCCGACTTGAACAGCACCCACGGGCGCCCCACACGTGCGTGCTTGCGGAACGCTTGGTTGAGCAGGCGCGCGCTGGCGGCCAGCTCGCCGTCGGCGACCACCACCTCGACGCCCTCGTCACGGAGAATCCCCAGACCGCGCCCGGATGCCTTCTCGGTCGGATCGTCGGAAGCCACGACGACACGGGCGATGCCTGCCCGCATGATTGCCTCGGTACAGGGCGGCGTGTTGCCTTCATGACAGCACGGCTCGAGCGACACGTACAGGGTCGTTCCGGTTAGGTCCGCCGGCCCGCACGCTTCGATCGCATTGACCTCAGCGTGCGCTCCGCCGTAGTGCTCGTGCCAACCCTCGCCGAGAACTTCGCCATCGCGCGCGAGGACCGCACCCACGAGCGGGTTGGGCTTGACCTGCTCGGCGCCATTGCGCGCGAGTTCGATCGCTCGCCCGAGCAGCGCTCGGTCGGTGTCTGTCGTGATCGCCATGCCTGCCCCCAGGATAGGGCCTGACGCCTCAGCGACCACGAGCGCAGCGCCCGCCGCGTAGGCGATACACGGTCATTTCTGGTCCAGGATGCGTATAGGAAAGCGGGTAATAGTCAAATGACCAGTCAAAGCCGAACCGCGTCGGACTGCTTCCCGACGAGTAAGGCGAGACGCGGTAGGCGACTTCCGCTTGGGTTGCGAGCGCATGGTAGTAGGCACTTGCAAATGGTGCGGCGTGCGGATCTGCAAGCGCCCGACCGGACTCGGTGGAGCCAACCACCACCCAGCAATAGCCGAGATTCTCATACCAACCGATCAAGGCCGGGCTGAGCGTCGTCTCATAGTCTTCCAATGTCACTTCGTGAATCGCTTGTGGAGCGAGACTCCCGTCCGGCGCGATCACCGATTGCAGCGACTGGTACTTCAGCCAGCGGTCTGAGCGCGAGCCTCCCCAGCCTTCTTCGATCCACGAGTCGAGCACCACCGGCTCGACCACGATCGGCGTGCCCCGTGGCACGTGGGCGACCATCCATGCACGTGTGATGTTGCGCGTGTCCGCACGCGAGAGCACGAGATCGTTGTGAACGCTGTAGATGAGACCTTGAGCGAGCAGCACGATCGCTGTGAGCAACCCAGCGAGCACCCCCACAACGATTCGGTTCTTCCTCGTGTGCTCGGAGGAGGAGACCTTTTCGATGATGCCACGCACAACCAGCGAGGCAAAATATGCGCCAAGCAGGCAAGCAATCGGGAAGATCGGCAGCAGCCAGCGGCCAAAGTAGCGGTCTTGCAAGCCCATGAACGCTAGGAACAAGATCGCTGCCGGCACGAGCAGCCAGCCGATGCGCGCATGGCGGCGCCAGATCGCAATTGCGCCTCCGAGCGCGGCCAGAGCCGGCGTCCAGCCGAGCCCCCATGAGAACGACCATAGGTAGTAGAAGATCCCGATCTCCTTGGGCGCACCGAGCTTTCCCTGCGCTTCATCGGAGAGGCTCGATTGGTGTGCCAGTTCGGAGTAGAACAGTTTGAAGTCCAGTAGCGCGTAGGGGTTGGCGATCAAGAACGATACGAGTGCGCACGCACCCGCCAGCGCTACGCCGAGCACCACGCGACGCCCAGCCTCGGCTGGAAGCTGATTGCTGCGCGTACCGTCGATCGAATCGAGATAGTGCACGGCGGTTGCAACCACGAGTGGCACAATCGCGATGCCGGCCGTGTACTTGCTCGCGCACGCCAGCCCAAGCCCGATCCCGGCGAGCGCATAGTCGTGCCTTCGCCCATATCGCATCACACCGGCACTGCCGAAGAGCGAGAGCGTCAGCGGCAGCAGCGTGACCGCATCGTTGAGCGCCAAGTGCCCATATGACACCGGCAGGAACGCGACTGCCTCGATCGCAGCCGCGAGCAGGCCGATGCGACGGTTGAACAAACGGGCTCCGAGCAGATACAGCATCCACACCGAAGCGGTCCCCAACAGCGCAACCGTCACGCGCCCCACGAGGAACACTTCGCCCGGGTGGCGTGCATATTCGCTATGCACACCCTGGGCACCCCCGAACCAAGCGTCGAACACAAAGTGCAAGACATAAGTGAGCCCCGGCGGGTTGACGAAGTAGCGTGGGTTCAGCCCGTCGGAGAACATCGTGACGGCCTTCGGCACGAAATGCCCAGCCTCGTCGATGTCGTAGATGTAGGGCAGGCCCTCCTTGATGCCCCACAGGCGCAGGCCAAGTGCGATGCATAGAACCAGCGCGAGCCCACACCATGTCCACAGCCGTGCGTCGCGATCGGCCGCCGTGTCGCCTGCGGGATCGCGCAGGGCCTGCATAGAGGGGCTACGAATGCGCGTCGAGGCGCTGTCTGACTCAGCCGGCGACATACACGCTGTGCTCAGCAGTTTGCATACACGGCGTAGTAGCGACTCGTGTACAAGCGTTTGTAGCTTGCTGGTGGTACCTGGTTGCGAGGATCGTCGCCTACGTCGACGATCGCATCGACGAACACGGCTTCGCCGAGCGGATAGACCGCCACGCTTCCACGACGTAGTCGATCTTCGAGCTCGTAGGAGCCCTTGAGCGCGTCCGCGCTCGCCTCTGAGCGAGCGACGATGTCGTGCTGGCCTGTGCTGCCCAGGATCCAGCGCGCATCGGGGATCAGCTTGTTGTTCGGTAGCGAAAGCAACGAACAGCGTTTCAGCTTGTCTGCCACGGCTGGACTATGGAGGGCACTGGCAAGTCCCTCGTGGAAGTTCTCGTGGTCGGCGAGCGTCGTACGCAGACTCGAGAGGCTGAGCGTGTTCGCGGCGGACGCGGCACCGTAGAGGATGAGCAGTGCCGCCGCCACCATCCATGTACGCCTCAGCACTGACCTGGGCTCGAGCATCGACCAACCGCCGACCGCGACCGCACAGAAGACGAGCATTACAACGGAGGAGCCGATCATGTAGCGATCCACGACCGATGCACCGACTGCGCCCTCGGCAACGAACACGAACAGCAGGGTCGCGAGCACAACCAGCGGTACGAGCACGCGTCGCGGGGTCAGCCAGATCGCGATCAACGCACCGGCGATGCTGCCGAGCACCACAGGTAGCTTGTCGATCCGCACGGCGTAGTTCCAGGTCGAGGAGAGAACGCTTGAGAAACCCTGCGTACGTTCCAGTTCGGAGGCGAGGCCCGAGGTTGAGTGAAGCGAGTAGAGCGGGTCGCCGGTGACGATCGCGTCGACGCCGATCCATAGGACCGGCGCAATCGCAGCGAGCGCGAGATAGCGCAGGCGTGTATGGGTGTCAGCCGGATAGGCACACCACAGCCAGTAGACGCCGCTCAACAGCCACGCGTCGGGGCGCAGCAGACCGGCAGCTGCCAGCAATAGGAAAACGAGCGGCCCGCGCCGCGGACGCTCTATCTCAAGCGCTGTCGCCCATACGACGAGTGCGACATAACTGATGTCGAGGTAGCCCTGGGCGGCCAGGTTCTCGATGAAGAAGCGGCTGAGCACGAGCAAACCGGCAAAAGCGCCGACGATTGGGCCGAAGCAGAGCCTGCCAAGCCGGTAGAGACCAGCCACCAGCGCCACAAAGGAGATGATCGAGCCGAGCACCACCAGGCGCGCACCGCTTTGGCCGACGATCGAGCAGAGCGCCCCGAAGGCGATCGCAAGCGGGTGCTCGGTCGGTCCGCGATAGACGTTGAAGTCGGGCATGTGCAGGTGCAGCAAGTCCCGCCCCCACAGCAGCGCGTAGAAGGAGTCGTATGTGGGATACGTAGGGAAGGCGAAGTAGCCGACGAGTGCCAGTGCGCACATCGCGGCGAACGCGAGCTTCGCCCACGCCGACGCCGGCATGGCACGCAGCCTTCGCAACGAGCCACCCTCATCGCCCGGCCCGGGCCGTGTCAGCGTCGCGCTTGCCATCGGCCGTAGAGCCTATCTGCGCGTCCTTCCGCACCAACCCGGCCACGCCTGTCCTCATACGCTTGACCAAGCGCCTGCGGGAGCTTCGGGTGCAGACCACCAGGCACGGCGGCTCGACGGGATAGGCTTTGCCCGGTGAAGCTCATCATCCAGATCCCCTGCTTCAATGAGGCGGGGCAGCTGCCCGCCACGCTTGCCGACCTGCCACGCAAGATCGCCGGCTTCGATGTCGTCGAGTGGCTGATCGTCGACGACGGCTCAACCGACGAGACGATCGCCGTCGCGCGGGCGCACGGCGTGGACCACGTGGTGCGCCTCACCAACAACAAGGGGCTGGCCGCCGGCTTTCAAGCTGGGCTGGACGCTTGCTTGAAGCTTGGGGCGAACGTCGTGGTAAACACCGACGCCGACAACCAGTACTACGGCGGGGACATCCTCAAGTTGGTTGGGCCGATCCTTGAGGGTCGTGCCGACATGGTCGTTGGCGACCGCGAAGTGAGCAACATCGAGCACTTCTCAGCGCTGAAGAAGATTTTGCAGCGCCTTGGCTCTTGGGTTGTGCGCCAGGCTTCCTCGACCTCCGTGCCCGACACTACCTCTGGCTTCAGAGCCTACAACCGCGAGGCCGCCATCCAGATGCTGGTCGTCTCGAAATTCACCTACACGCTGGAGACGATCATCCAGGCCGGCAAGCAGCTGGTCGCGATCGACCACGTACCGATCAGGACCAACCCGAAGACGCGCGAGTCACGCTTGTTTCCCTCGATGGGTGCTTATGTGCGGCGCAACTCGATCTCGATCTTTCGCATCTACGCGCAGTACGAGCCGCTGCGCGTGTTCTGGAGCCTAGCTGCGCTGATCGGAGTGGCAGCGCTGGGCGTATGGATCCGCTTCGTTGTCGCCTACGCCGAAGGCAACGGCAAGGGGCATGTGCAGTCGCTGATCCTGGGCGCCGTGCTGTTCATCGCGGCGGTTGTGCTGTGGGCGCTAGGTGTGATCGGCGACCTGCTTGCCGCGCAGCGCGTAATGACGCAGAAGACCTTCGAGCGGGTACGCAGGATCGAGCTGCAACTCGGTGTGGAGCCCTCTCATTACGAAGCCAATCCGGCGCGGCTGGGCGGCGACGGAACCAGCCCGCTGCCCGAGGGTCGTCCACAAGACACGCGCGAATCGGAGAGGACGGTGGAGGTATGAGCAGCGGCGTGACCGTGTCGAAGGACGGCGTCGTCACCGGCAACACCTACGACAAGTACGGCTCGACCAACCCCTTGGTGCAGCGCATGATGGCCGGCTTTGAGAGCACACTCGACGAACTGTTTGCCGCCGCCAGCCCTGCGTCGCTGTTGGATGTCGGCTGCGGAGAGGGCGTGCTCGTGCACAAGTGGGCGCAACGACTCCAAGGAAGCCGCGTCGTGGGGATCGACCTCGAGGAGCCTTCGATCCAGGCCGGCTGGGAGCAGCGTCAAGCGCCGAATCTCGAATACAAGGTGATGCGAGCCGAGAACCTGCCGTTCGCCGATAACGAGTTCGACGTTGCCTGCGCGATCGAGGTGCTCGAGCATGTGCCCGATCCCGAGCACACGCTTGCGGAGATGGCCCGCTGTGCCGAGCACCGGCTGCTCGTATCGGTGCCGCGAGAGCCTTTGTGGCGCATGCTGAACATGGCTCGCGGCGCCTACTGGTCGCAACTGGGTAACACGCCCGGGCACCTCAACCACTGGTCCAAGCGCTCGTTTGTGCAGTTGCTCTCGCACTACGGGGACGTTGTCGAGACGCGCTCGCCGTTCCCCTGGACGATGCTGCTTGTCCGCCTCGGGTGAGCGGCCCACGGCGGCACCTGAGGCTGCTGCCATGACGGGCCGATCAACCAAGATAGACGAGCAGAATGCGGCCGAACCGCACGACATAGGCCAGAAGTCGCCTCGCTCATATGGCAGCGGGGCACGCATTCTGTCGATCGGGATCGCCTCGACTGGGGTTTTGACGTTTGCCTACTTCTCGATCTCAAGCCATGTGCTCGGGGAAGTCTCAGCCAAGCGACTCGACCTGTTGTGGTCGATCATGTTCGTGATCATCTCGGTCATCTACCGGCCGATCGAACAGCTGCTCTCGCGCACGATCGCCGACCGCCGTGCACGCGGGCACGAACAGCATTCGGTGCGCGTGCCGATCGCGATCCAGGCCAGCTTCGCGCTGGTATTCCTGATCCTTGCGCTGGCGCTCCACGAAGTGCTGATCGACGACGTCTTCGACCACTATGCCGCGCTGTATTGGGTGCTCGTGGTCGGCACGCTTGTATATGCCGCTAGCTATTTCGCCCGCGGCTGGCTGGCAGGGCACGAATACTTTGGACTGTTCGGTGGACTGGTGTTGATCGAATCGCTCTCGCGCCTCTGTTTTGCGCTGGCGGTAGCGCTCGGTATTGCCAGCGGCCAGACCGCGGTTGTGCTGGGAATCGCAGCGGCGCCGTTCGTCTCGCTCATCGTCGTGCCAGTTGCGTTCGCGCGGCGCTCCAGCGAGCTTCGCGGGAAGCCGGAGATGGAGGAGCTCGAGGAGCTGGACGCGGCCTTGGCAGGGCCTGGGACCGAGGGCATAGAGGAGGCCGTGGCAGCGGATGAGCTCTCGCTGCGGCGGGGGTCGGGCTTTGCCTTTGCGGTTTCCGGCGTGATGCTCTCCGAGCAGACACTGCTGAACGCGGCTGTCCTGACGGTGGACATCACCTCGACCAACGTGGCGCTGGCCGGGATCGTGTTCAACGTGCTGCTGATCGCTCGCGCGCCGCTGCAACTCTTCCAGGCGATCCAGACTTCGCTGCTGCCACACCTGACCGGGCTGGAGGTGACCGAGGGCCACCACGCCTTTGCCAAGGCGATCCGCGTGACGGTGATGGCGATCGCCGCGTTCGCACTGGCGACAGCACTCGGCTTGCTGGCGATCGGGCCACCGGTGATGAAAACGCTGTTTGGCCAGAGCTTCGAATACGGCCGTGTCGGCCTGGCGCTGATCGGACTTGGGATGGGCATGCACCTGATCTCAGGAGCGCTCAACCAGGCCGCGCTGGCGCGTAACCAGGCACGTACAGCCGCCACCTGCTGGATCGTGGCAGCCGTGGTGTTCGTCGGCTGGATGCTGGTGCCGCTCGTCTCAGAAGAACTGCTACGCACCGAGATCGGATATCTGGGCGCTACCAGTCTCCTGGCACTAATGCTGAGCTTCGTCTACAGACGGGGAGTACCGCTACGTCAGAGCGTGCCAGTGACGGTGGCGCAATAGGCCTACCGGCTGCCCTCATCTGGTGCGCAGGTCAGCGCGCCCCGGCGACATCGACGAGCCGGTGGTAGGCCGCGGCCGGATCGGGCGCACCGAAGATCGCCGAGCCGGCAACGAACAAGTTGGCGCCTGCTGCTCGACACGGGGCCGCCGTGTCGGTGTCGATGCCGCCGTCTACCTCAAGCGCTACGCGGTGACCATCGCCATCACCGAGAATGTGGCGCAGGCGCTCGATCTTGTCGAGCGAGTGCGGGATGAATGCCTGTCCTCCCCAGCCCGGGTTGACGGTCATGCACAGCACCAGATCAATCGCATCGGGCAGCTCGGCAACCGCGCCGACCGGTGTCGCCGGGTTGATCGCGACACCGACGCTTGCGCCGCCCTCGCGTACGAGGCTAGCCGTATAGGCGACGTGAGGCGTGGCCTCGGCGTGAAAAGTGATCGAGTGGGCACCCGCTTTTAGGAACTCGGGGATCATGCGCTCGGGGCGCTCGATCATCAAGTGCACGTCAAGCATCGCCCCGACCTGCTCGACAAGCTCGCGCAGCGCGCCAATCACTATCGGGCCGAGTGTGATCGACGGAACGAAGTGTCCATCCATCACGTCGACATGAATGACACGCGCCCCCGCGGCGAGTACCTCACCCACCTGCTCACCGAGCCGGGCAAAATCAGCCGAGAGGATCGACGGCGCCACACGCACCTCGCGCAGGAGATCTCCGTTTGACATGCTCAGATCCTCTCAGACGACGAACTCATATGGACACACAGAGCAAACTGGACCAGGACGCACCGAACGCAGTGTGCTTCAGCACACAAGTTGGCCGATCGAAGATCCCGTCGATCTTCGATCGGTAGGACGCCGCCCAGCGCCGCCATATGTGCTCATATGGCCATCAACATGCTGTCGCCGCAGTTATTGCACTTGAGGATCGCGGTCGATGACATGCGCACGATTGTCGAGTGCTCACCACAGTTCGGGCATACCGAGGAGAGCTCGAACCGGTGCAGACAGTAGACACAGCGATATCTGCCCGGAAGGTTCGTGGGTCGCAGCCACGGCTCGCCGCAGTTCGGACACAGTGGACCGAGATCGACCGGATCTTTCTTCGGTGCGGGCTGAGCATCATCCATGCCTGTCAGAGCCTACCCGTGGAGGACTCCCCTACTCGCCGCATCCGCGCGATGAAGAAACCGGCCGTGCAATCGCGGTGGGGCATCGTCAGCAGGACCTCCGACATGCTGGGGTGGATATGGGATTGTCGTTCGTGGCTGAGGTCATCGAGCGCGAAGTGCGGGTTCCGATCGAGAAACCGTTCGATCTGTTGCTCGTTCTCTTGCGGGGAGATCGTGCACGTGGAATAGACCAGCACGCCGCCCGGACGGAGCGCCTGGGCGCCTGCGTCGAGGATCGCCATCTGGATTTGTGCCAACCGCTCGATGTCATCGGCAGTGACTCGCCAGCGCAAGTCTGGGCGAGCTTGGAGCGTGCCCAGACCTGAACATGGCGGATCGATGAGAACGCGATCGTAAACCGACCCCTCGGGGCGCGGCCCTACAGCGTCCACAAGCTCGACGCGAATGCTGTGGGCGTGCAGGCGTCGTGCCGTGGCGATCAGCTCGGCGGCCCGCGCACGGTTGCGCTCGACCGCTACGACTTCGCCCTCGTCCCCCATCAGCGCAGCGATATGCGTGCTCTTGCCGCCAGGCGCCGCGCACAGGTCGAGCACCCGCTCGCCCGGCTGCGGATCGAGTGTCCGCGCCACCAGCATCGCTGCGCGAGATTGGGCGAGGACCGCGCCCGACTCCCACAGATAGGAGCCGTGCAAGTCGAGCGGGCCGTCGAGCACGAGCGCCTCGGGCAACTCGGGGTCGGTGTGCGTGGGCACACCCACCTCAGCCGCGACGGCGGCTGGGTTGGCGCACAGCGTATTGACGCGCAGCGCCAGCTCGCCCGGCTCGTTGTCGGCGGCCATCAGCGCACGAGCATCCGCCGACCCCAGATAGTCCCACCAAAGACGCGCAAGCCATTGTGGATGGGAATGGGCGGTCGCTGCCTGCTCGGGCGTATCCTCGCGCAGGGCGCCGATCAGCGCAGCTGCTCCCTCGCGCGTCGCCCGGCGCAGCACGGCATTGACGAAATTGTGAGCAGAGCCTCGGCCTGTCTTTGCAAGCTCGACGCAGTCCGCGACGACCGCGTGGTCAGGCGCGCCGTCGAGGTACAGCAGCTCATACAGGCCGAGCCGCAGTGCCGCCAGCACGGGGACGTCGACCCGCGCGAGGGGGCGACCCGCGAGACGTTCGATCACCTGGTCGAGCGTAGCCCGTCGTTGGATCGCGCCGTAGGCAAGGCGCATAGCAAGCGCACGGTCGCGCGCGTCGAGCTTGACAGCCTCCGCTTGCAGCGCACGATCGGCATAGGCGCCCTGCTCGAATACACGGCGCAGCACGGCGTAGGCACAGCGCCGTGCAGGCGCGATTGGGGCACTTGCGCTTCGCGCCCGCGCTGGGCCGCCGCCGGCCTTGCCACGACCGCCGAAACGCCCGGTCGGCTCCGAGTCCTCTTGAGTGTGCTTGCTCACGGCGAGGGCAGGCCGTGCCCACGTAGAAAGGCCTCCGCTGTCATCGGGCGCTTCCCGGGCGGCTGGACTTCAAGAAGCTCGAGCTGGCCCTCCGCGCAATCCAGCAGCAGCCGGCCATCACAAGTGTGTACGCCCTCACCGGTGTCGACCGCCGGCAGCCCAGCCATCGCGGCTCGCTGCACGCCCAGCAGGCTGCCATCGGACAGCTCGACGCGCGCGCCAATGTGTGGGCTCAAAGCCCGCACCACACACTCCAGCTCGACGGCCGGACGTGTCGGGTCGAGCAGTCTGTCGGCGGGGCCAATCTTCTCCGCGTACGTGACTTGGCGCTCGTCCTGCTCGGTAAATGCCAGCCTCTCGCCACGATCCAGTGCTCGGAGGGCGCTTAGCAGCAGATCGCGACCGGACCGCTGGAGCCGCTCTGCCAGCGACCCGAAGGTGTCATCGGGGTGTATCGGCTCGCTCGCCGAGAAACACACCGGTCCACTGTCCAGACCAGCGGTGAGGCGCATGATCGAGACGCCGGTGCGCTCGTCGCCGGCCATGATCGCTCGCTCGATCGGAGCGGCGCCGCGCCAGCACGGCAATAGCGAAGGGTGCACGTTGAGCATCTCGTAGTCCGATAGCAGTGGCTCCCTGACGAGCGCACCGAACGCGCAGACCACCACGACATCGGGCGCGAGGCCCGCAATCAGCCTGCGTGTATCGGAGTCGTTGACGCTCTCAGGTTGGGCCAGCTCCAAGCCAAGTACACGCGCGGCCTCCGCGACCGGTGGTGAAGTGAGTTTGCGACCCCTTCCCGCAGGACGATCCGGGCGCGTGAGCACAAGTGCAGGGACATAATTGTCAGCCTGCCTGCGCTCCCCGACCAGCCCTGCCAGCAGGGCTGCCGCGAACTCCGATGTACCCAGGAAAACTGTTCGCATCAAATGGCGTCGCGCCTATACCGCGCTAGCGGCCGCGACTGCCTCACGCATTTCGCGCATCGTCTGCTTGCGCAGCTCGCGCGGGATCCGGTCGAGAATCAGGACGCCGTCGAGATGATCGATCTCGTGCTGGATGACGCGCGCCTCAAGCCCCGCCGCCTCGACCACCAACTCCTTGCCAGTGACGTCGTGCGCGCGTACGCGCACCTGTGCGGGCCGTTCTACCTCAACGTGCACACCCGGCAGGCTGAGGCAGCCCTCCTCAAGCGTCTCGAGTTCCTCGGCAGCCCACTCGATCACGGGGTTGACGAGCACTGTCAGCGGATCGTCGCTGTAGGCGCGGTAGACAAGCACGCGATGGAGCACACCAAGCTGGGTCGCGGCGAGGCCGATGCCGAGCGCATCGTGCATCAGCTCCCCCATGTACTCGGCCTCCTTTGCCAGAGACTCGTCAAAGCGATCGACCGGTAGCGCTGTGGCACGCAACACGGGGTCGCCGAACTTGCGCACACGGCGCAAGGCCGCGTCGCGGCGTGCCCTGGTCTCCGGATCGAGCTCGGCTACCGTCGAGGCGCCCTCCTCGGGCTCCACCTCTGAGTCCATCACCTCTTCGTCGCTCATCGCCCCAAGTCTAGGGCGAGCCTGCAAAGGCGGGCTCGCCGGCGCTCACAAGCGGCTATTGGGGGTCTACGTCGACGCTGAAATTGACGTCGCTGTGAGCGCGGGAATCGGCCGTTTGCTGAACCGCGGCGCCGATCAGACCGATCGCCCGCGAGCGCTGCTCAGGCGGCGCCTTGACGACCAGTACCTGACGCTCTCGTCCGCGTAGGCGGAATAGGCCCGCGGGACCAAGGATGCTCCCGCCACAACCAGCTAGCCGTTCGCGCAGAACCGTAGCCGCAGAATGAGCGCTGGCTGAGTGCTCGGCCGAGCAGACCAAGCGGATCAAACTCGAGAAGGGCGGATATTCAAGCGCGCGGCGGCGCTCCAGCTCACCGGCGAGGAAGCCGTCGCTGTCGTGCGCAGCCGCGTGCACGATCGAGCGAGCCTGTGGGGCGATGCTCTGTACGAGCACGTGACCGTCGTTGCCGCGCCCGACACGGCCTGCAAGCTGTGTGACAAGCGCGAAAGTGCGCTCCTCCGCACGAAAGTCGGGGAAGCGCAAGGTAGCGTCGGCGTCCAGCACGACGCCGAGCGTGACGTCGGCGAAGTCATGACCCTTGGCGACCATCTGCGTGCCGATCAGCACACCCGCTGGCGCAGCCTCGAAGCGGCTCAGCAGATCACCCACACCGCCCCGCTCGAGCGCCTCGCGCACTCCACCGCCCGCGCCAGCGGCGGCTCCGTTCGCACCGCCGATCGTGTCGGCGTCCAGCCGGAAGACAGGGAAATCGCCGTCGTCGAGCGTGGCGGCCAGCTCGTGCTGGAGGCGCTCGGTGCCGGCGCCGTGGCGGGCAACCGACATCGAGCCGCACGTGCAACGCTGAGGAGCCTGCTCTTGGTGTCCGCAGTGGTGACAGGCGACGATCCCACTCGCGCGGTGCAGCACCAGCGCAACATCGCACTCGGGGCAGCCCCACACGCGCCCGCACTCACGACAGCTGAGGAAGTTCGACCAGCCGCGACGATTGAGCAGCACGATCGCCTTGCCACGCGCGGAGCGCACCTCCCTCAATGCTTCAACTGTGAGCGAGTGCAGGCCGGGAAGCTGGTTGCACATGTCGAGCACCCTGACTTGCGGCAGCGGCCGTCCGTCGACACGGCGCGAAAGACGTATCGCGGCTGGGGCCTCGTGCACGCTCTCTGGACGCGGAGTGGCGCTGCCAAGCAGCAGCAGCGCACCACAGTCGCTTACGCGTCGCGCGGCGACGGCACGCGCGTCATAGCGCGGGTCGCCCTCGTGCTTGTAGGAGGAGTCGTGCTCCTCGTCGACCACGATCAGGCCGAGCCGCTCAATCGGCGCAAAGACTGCCGAGCGTGGCCCCACGCACACGCACGCCTCGCCGACGCGCAGGCGCCGCCACTCCTCGCGGCGCTGAGCAACCGTCAGACGCGAGTGCAAGACCGCCACGGTGTCTCCGAAACGCTCGATGAAGCGCCCGACGATCTGCGTAGTGAGTGCGATCTCTGGGACCAGCACAATCGCACTGCGTCCCTGCTCCAGCGTCTCGGCACAGATGCGCAGATATACCTCGGTCTTGCCCGAACCGGTGATGCCGGCAAGTAGCCGCGTCTGCGGACGACCGCTGTGCAGCGCCGTGGAGAGATCGCTCAACGCGACCGCTTGCTCGGCAGTGAGCGTGGGCGGCTCGGTGGTGCGCGCGCCGAGCTGGATGTGCTTGGGCAGCACAGGTCGAGTGCGGCGTTTTCTTCCGCTTAGCCGACGCGTCGCCGCGGGTGGCAGCACGAGCGCAAGCGAACGGGCGAGCGTAGAGCAGTATTCCTTGGCCAGCCACTCCGCGAGTGCGACAAGGTCGATCGGGACGCCGAGCTCGAGTGCGCGTAGCGGCGCCAGCAGCTTCTCCTCGGAGACCTCACTGTGCTCCGAGAGAGCTGTGACCACGCCGAGGATCTCGCGGCGCCCAAACGGTACGACAAGCATCGAGCCAACAGTCACCTCGGCGCGTAGCTCCGGCGGCAGGAGGTAGTCAAACGGCCCACGCAAAGCGCGGGCCGTCGTCATCGGCTCGACCTGGGCTATTGCTGACACATACCCACACTAAAGATGGCGCCGGACCGCTCCGACGCCGCCTGCCGCGACCACCAACCGCTACGGCCCGCTGCAGGACGCGGCGGGCCGACAGGCAATGCAGGAGCGAGGGTCCGGCGCGTGAGTTTGCGAGGAGAGACTCAGACGCTTGCGCTCGCCGCCGTGAGCCCAGCCGCTGCACGCAGTGCATCGGCCTTGTCGGTCTTCTCCCAGGTGAAGTCGTGATCGTCGCGACCGAAATGCCCGTAGGCGGCGGTCTTCTGGTAGATCGGACGGTGCAGTTTCAGCTCCTCACGAAACGCCCCGGGACGCAGATCGAAGTGCTCGTCGACCAGCTTTGCGATCTGCCCGCGACCAACCTTCTCGGTACCGAATGTCTCGACCATCACCGACACGGGATGAGCGACGCCGATCGCGTAGGCGACCTGCACCTCGGCGCGATCGGCGAGTCCCGCCGCGACGATGTTCTTGGCGACCCAGCGCGCGGCGTAGGCGGCGGAGCGGTCCACCTTGGAGGGATCCTTACCGGAAAAGGCGCCGCCGCCGTGGCGTGCCATGCCGCCATAGGTGTCGACGATGATCTTGCGTCCCGTCAGCCCGCAATCGCCCATCGGCCCGCCGATCACGAAACGACCGGTCGGGTTGACAAGGAAGTTCTTGATCAGCTTCTTCTCGTCGTAGAGCTCAGCCGGCAGCACGGGACGCAGTACGTGCTCGAGCAGGTCCGGCTTGATCAGCGTCTCGGAGTCGATCCCGTCGGCGTGCTGGGTTGAGATCAGGATCTTTTCGATCTCGACAGGCCGCCCGTCCTTGTAGCGCACCGTGACCTGTGTCTTGCCGTCAGGGCGCAGGTAGGGCAGGACCTCCCCCTTTCGCACCTCCGCCAGTCGCTTTGAGAGCTTATGGGCAAGCGCGATCGGCAGCGGCATCAGCTCCTCGGTCTCATTCGAGGCGTAGCCGAACATCATGCCCTGGTCGCCCGCTCCGGCGACGTCGAGCTCGTCCTCGTCGGCCGGGTCGTGGCGTGTCTCATACGCAGCGTCGACGCCCTGGGCGATGTCGGGAGACTGCTTGTCGATCGCGTTGATGACGGCGCATGTGTCGCAGTCGAAGCCGTAGGCGGCGTTGTCGTAGCCGATCTTGCGCACAGTCTCGCGAGCGATTTCCTGAATGTCGACGTAGGTGTCGGTGGAGATCTCACCGGAGACGACAATCAGACCTGTGTTGACGAGCGTCTCGCAGGCGACACGGCCGTAGGGGTCGTCGGTGAGCACAGCGTCGAGCACGCCGTCTGAGATCTGATCGGCGATCTTGTCAGGGTGGCCCTCCGTGACCGACTCGGAGGTGAACAGGAACTCTTTATCGGAATGTTGGCTCATGGTTTGGGGATCGGCTCCATGCGTCGCTTGCGAAGTGGACAGCAGTCTAAGAGTCTGTCCGAAAACTCGTGCACATGCCTGGCGGTATCTGACGCGGCGTGCCACGTCGTCCTCGAACCTCGACTTGGCGCCGCCAAGCCCTCGGTCCTGCGTCCTAGCGGCACTTGGTCATGCACTCGCCATCCACACACCCGGGTTTCCGGACAGACTCTATGCAGCCTGCACGCGTGTGCGGGTGCCGCGCTCGACGAAGTCGATGATCAAGGGCACGCCGTCCATCCCGTAGCGGGCGCGCAGACGGTTCTCGATGAAGTAGGCGTAGTCGCGCGTGACCCTCGCGCGCGAGTTGACCTGGATCGCAAAGCGCGGCGGGCGCTCCTCGATCTGGGTCATGTAGATCAGCTTCAGGCGATGCTGGCTCGAGCCGCGACGCGTGCCCACAGGCGGCTGACGCGCCTGTACCGCCTCGGCGAGGAAGCGGTTGAGCTCGGGGGTGGGGATGCGTCCACGGCGGCGGTCGCCGAGCGCCAGCGCCTCGGCGACCAGCCGTGAGACGTTGCGACCAGTCTTCGCGCTGGCGGTGAGCACGCGCGGGCGCAAGCGCAGCTTTTCGGCGACACGCGCGCGCTCGTGGTCGAGGTCCTTCTCTGTGCCTTCGTGGAGGTCCCACTTGTTGAGCACGATCGCGGTCGCACAGCCCGTCTTCATCGCAAGCTCGGCGACGCGCAAATCCTGCGCCGTGACTCCATCGGTCGCGTCGCATACGACAAGCGCCACATCGGCGCGCTCGGCGGCGCGCTGGGAGCGCAGCGTCGTGTAGTACTCGACCGAGTCTTCAACCTTGGATTGGCGACGCATGCCGGCGGTGTCGATCAGCACCAGCCGTCGGCTGCCTGTGCCGTCCGGGTTATCCACCGTCAGGGGCGTGTCGATCGCGTCACGGGTGGTGCCGGCGACCTCTGAGACGATCACGCGATCTTCGCCGAGGAAGCGGTTGACCAGCGAGGACTTCCCCACGTTCGGGCGGCCGATGAGCGCGAGGCGGATTTCCTCCTCCTCGGCGTCGTCCTGCTCCTCTGGCGGGAGCAGCTCCACGATGCGGTCGAGCAGGTCTCCTGTACCGAGCCCTTGCGCGGCTGAGACCGCGAGCGGCTCGCCGAGGCCGAGTCGATGGAAGTCGGCGGCAAGCGGCAGGTCGGCGACCCCGTCGCACTTGTTCGCGGCGATGATGCTCGGCAGCGACGCACGGCGCAACAGCTCCGCCATCTCCTCGTCTCCCGGACGAGTACCGGCCTTGGCGTCCACGACGAGCACCGCCACCTGCGCGTCGGCGATACCCGCACGTGCCTGCTCGCGAATCGAGCCAGACAGCGGATCTTCATCCTGAAAGTCCACGCCGCCGGTATCGATCAGCGTGAAACTGCGTCCGTTCCACTCGCATTCGATCTCGTTGCGGTCGCGTGTGATCCCCGCGCGCTCGTGCACGACGGCCTCACGCGAGCCCGCCAAGCGATTCACAAGCGAGGACTTGCCCACATTTGGATACCCGACTATCGCCACCTTCTGCATTAGGTGAGTATGACCGGCCTTGGACGCCAGTACCGGTAAGGACCCTCGGATCACGGCAGGGGACGGCTTGGGCATGAAGCCCAAGCGCACACCTCATCCCGATAGGCGCGCCGCGTTGGCAAGCCGCGCGATGTGCTCGACCACCTGCTCGGAGCTCATGCCGGTCGTGTCAAGCACCACAGCGCCCGGCGCCGCTTCCAAAGGACTATGAGCACGGCCGAGATCACGCGCGTCACGCAGCGTCTGCTCGACCATCACGGTCGCCTGATCGCCGCCCAGCTCTGCCGCTCTACGGCGAGCGCGCTCTGCCGGATCTGCCGTTAGATAGACCTTCAGCTCCGCCTCGGGTGCCACGACAGTGCCTATGTCACGACCCTCCGCCACCGAGTCGCCACCTGCCATCAGCTTACGTTGCTTGGCCACGAGCGCTTCACGCACGCCCGGATCGGCCGCTACGCGCGAGGCCGCCTCGGAGACCTCGGGCGTGCGGATCCTCTCGCTGACGTCGCGCCCGTCGAGCAGCACTTTCCCGCCCACCGAGCCGTGGGCTGGACTCGAGCCCGCGACAAACTCGATGCGAGCCGAGCGAGCGAGCGACGCCGGTTCCCGGTCCGGAGAGTCAAGCGAGAGCAGCCCGACACAGCGATACATGGCGCCACTGTCGAGATAGGTGAAGCCGAGCCGATGCGCAAGCGCACGCGCCACAGTCGACTTGCCTGCGCCAGCGGGGCCGTCGATCGCGATCAGCATGGTTCGTCTGCGAGCGGACGGCACACCGCTCGTACGCGGATGCTTCTGCGAACAAACGTCGCATACGCTTGGCGGCTCCACGAAGCTTTCACGACGAGAGCGCCTTGATGTCCCGCACAAAACCTGGATAAGACACGGCCGCCGCCTCCATGCCGCACACCGTGACCCCCTCGCGTGAGGCCAGGCCGGCGACCGCACCCATCATCGCCAGACGATGATCGCCCGCGGCATCGATCGTTCCGCCGCGCAGGCCACCTGTGCCTGTCACGGCAAAACCATCCTCCAGGGCGTCGATTTCGGCACCGAGCCCACGCAGGCCCTCGACCACGGTCGCGATGCGATCTGACTCCTTCACACGCAGCTCCTGGGCACCGCGCACGACCGTTTCCCCTTCGGCGAAGCAGCCCAGCAATGCCACCAGCGGCAGCTCGTCGATCGCCAGTGGAACCTCATCCGGTTCGACGAACGTGCCCTCCAGTGCTCCATGAGCCACGTCGAGATCACAGATCGGCTCGTCTGCGATCAGCTCGCCGCTTTCGTCCTCCAGGTCGCCGAGCACGATCCCGCGCATACGTTGCACGATTCGCAGGAACCCCGTACGCGTCCAGTTTGCGCCAACGTCGCGCACCAGCAGGCGCGAGCCCGGGACGAGCACGCCTGCGGCGATCGCAAACGCGGCCGAGCTCGGATCGCTCGGCACGATCACGCGGTCGAGCACCAGCTCGTCGGCGTTGACGACCGTAACGTGCTTGCCGTTGCGGTGGATGTTGACTCCGGCACGGAGCAGCATGCGCTCGGTGTGATCACGGCTTCGTGCCGGCTCCCCCACGGTCGTGGCACCGTCGGCCGCCAGCGCCGCCAAGAGCACACACGACTTGATCTGGGCCGATGCGACCGGCAGCTCGTAGGCGATCGAGCGCAGGCGCGCGCCGTGAATCGCGAGCGGCGCGAAGCGTCCCTCGCGCGCGTCGATCGAGGCACCCATGAAGCGCAGCGGCTCAGCCACGCGATCGACCGGGCGACGGCGGATCGACTCGTCACCATCGAGCGTGAAAGAGCGCCCCTCCTGGGCTGCCAACCAGCCGGGGAGCAGACGTAGCAGCGTGCCAGCGTTACCGACATCGATCGTCTCCGCGGGTATGCGCGCCTCCCGCAGGCCGGTGCCACGTACCGTGATCACCCCGTCGCGCTCCTCCACCAAGGCACCGAGCGCTTGCACCGCCGCAAGTGTGGCGTCGGTGTCGGCGGCGTGTAGGTAGTTCTCGATCCGCGTCGGCTCGGAGGCCATCGCACCCAACAGGGCGGCGCGATGAGAGATCGACTTGTCGGCTGGGGCAGTCAGCTCACCATGCAACCCACCAGAGGGCTCGAAGCGTACGTCCATCGTGACCTAGCCTACGAGCCCGAGACGAGCCCTGCTCGCCGCAGTAGAGCACGCTCGGTGCGTACTCGCTCATTCCATGTGGCGAGCGTCTGCGCATCGCCAGCTCGCAGCGCCTCCCGAACTGCCCCCAGCTCTTCGATCGCCCCATCGAGCGCCTCGGCGAGCAGATCGCGGTTTGAGAGGTAGATATCAGTCCAGACCGCCGTGTTGGCGCCCGCCACACGCGTCGCGTCGCGGAAGCTCGGACCAGAGCCAAGTGGAACATCGGGATCGAGCGTCGTCACGTCCGACTCGATGGCATGCACAGCCTGTGTGACAAGCACATTGGCAAGCACGTGCGGCAGGTGCGAGACACTCGCCATCAGGCGGTCGTGGGCATCAGGCTCAATCGCCGCAGGTCGTCCGCCGATACGCTCTATGACTCCGCGGAGGCGCTCCACTGCCCACGGTGCAGCGTCGACGGGAGTCATCGCTTTGGCCTCAGAGGATGCACCAACCTCCCCCGGCTCTTCGACCATTCCGTGTGAGCCGGCGCCGGCGGCCGACCATGCCGCTCCAGCGGCAGGCGTGAGATACCAAGTAGCGCCCTGGAACAGGTCCTCACGGGCACCAGCAACTCCGGCGGTCTCTGCTCCAGCCAAAGGATGGCCCCCGACGAAACGTGGATCAGAGATTGCACTGGCGATCGCGCGCTTGGTCGAGCCCACGTCACTGAGCGCACATTCAGAGCCGGCCGCCTTCAGAGCGAGCAGAGTGGTTTCCGTCGCCGCGCCGACTGGCGTGGCGATGAACACCACGTCAGCCTCGCGCACCGCGTCTGAGATCGCAAACGCCGGCTCGTCGATCGCGCCAAGCTCGACGGCGCTCGACAGCGCGCTCGCCTCGCGGTCGTAGCCGACGACGTATGCGCCGGTGCGACGGCGCGCGGCCAGGCCGATGGAGCCCCCGATCAACCCGACCCCGAGCACCGCTAGCCTCACGCCGTAGTGAACGCCTTCCCCGCGAGCGCCGCGGCGCTCTGCACTGCCGCCGCATAGTCGGCGAACTCCTCCGCGATCAGCGCCTGCGGCCCATCGCAGATGGCCTCGTCGGGGTTCGGGTGCACCTCGACGATGATTCCATCGGCCCCGGCGGCAGCCGCCGCCAGCGACAGTGGCAGCACAAGGTCGCGCCTACCAGCCGCATGGCTTGGATCGACGATCACCGGCAGGTGCGAGAGCTCCTTGAGCACCGGCACCGCCATCAGGTCGAGCGTGAAGCGATAGGCAGTCTCGAACGTACGTATACCCCGCTCGCACAGCATCACGTTCGGGTTGCCCTCCTTGAGGATGTACTCGGCCGCCATCAGCAGCTCGTCGAGCGTCGAGGAGAGCCCGCGCTTGAGCAGCGCCGGCCGCCCCGAGCGGCCGACCTCGGCAAGCAGTGGGTAGTTCTGCATGTTGCGCGCGCCGATCTGCACGACGTCGGCTACCTCGAGCACCGGCTCCAGGTCGCGCATGTCCATCAGCTCTGTGACGATCGGCAACCCGCTCTGCTGCTTGGCCTCGGCAAGTAGACGCAAACCCTCCTGGCCAAGCCCCTGGAAAGCGTACGGGGAGGTACGCGGCTTGTACGCGCCACCTCGGAACAGCGAGGCGCCAGCGTCCTTGACGACTTCCGCGGTGGTGAGCGTCTGCTCGCGCGTCTCGATCGTGCAGGGACCGGCGATCAGCGCGAAGTGCTCGCCACCGATCTTGCGTCCCTCGATGTCGAGCACGGTGCGCTCACCGTGGCGAATCTGGGAGGAGGCGAGCTTGTAGGGCTTGAGGATCGGCACGACGCGATCCACACCGGGCTGGCCCTCCAGGCCCAGGCTCTCGACGCTCGCGTCCTGCTCGACATCGCCGATCGCGCCGATTATGGTCACGCGCGCGCCCTGACTGCGATGGGCGAGCGCGCCGGCTCGCTCGATCTTCTCAACGACCAAGCCGATCTCATCCTCGGTTGCAGTCTCCTTCATGACGATCATCATTCGCTCATCCTTTCAAGTACGGGTTGGTTTTGGGTGCTCGTCTGCTCCGTGAGCACCGCGTCGCCAGGGCGAGTCGCGATAGGTGTGGCCGGTGAACGGCGCTCGATCCTTGTGGAGGACCCCATGCGGCCTATTGGCCTCCGCTCACGGACGGAGGGCACGGCCGAAGCGCCTAGCTAAATCGCCAGGCGCAGCAAAACGACCGATAAGACATGCGAGCACACGCGGGCACGAGTGCAAGAGTGGATGTCAAGGCGGTCGCCTGCATGATCGTCTAGAAACTTTGTAGCAGACACTCGCCTGGCAGTCCAGACTGGGAGGGCAACTGTCCCGGACTTTTCACAGCACTTCCGCGAGCGCGTCGAGGAAGATCGCGTTCTCCTCAGGCGTGCCATAGGTCACGCGCAGAGCCCCGTCCTTGCCAAGCGCACCGCCACCGCGCACGAGCACACCGCGCTCGGCCAGACCCTGCGTCACGTCCCGCTCGCGCGTCGCGGCTTGCTCTGGACCGTCTCCGCCAAGAGCGAACCAGCAGAAGTTCGCCTGCGACTGCGCCGGCTCGATTCCGAGAGCGCGAAGGCGCTCGTCGACCGAGATGCGCTCGGCGATCGTGCGCGTGACGCGCTCAGTCACAGCATCCTGGTGGGATAGCGCCTCCACGGCCGCGACCTGGGCGACGGCATTGCAAAAGAAGGGCTGGCGGATTTGGTCGACCGCGCGCGGCAGATCCTCCGAGCCACACAGTGCGAAGCCAACGCGCAGGCCGCAGAGCCCGTAGACCTTCGAGAAGGTGCGCAGCAGCACGAGGTTGGGGTGGTGCGCGAGCAACTCGACCGATGCGTCTGGGTCGTCGAGCAAGTTGAACTCGCAGTAGGCCTCGTCCACGATGACGCACACGTGCTTGGGTACTTCTGCGACGAACTCGGCGATGTCCGCGAGCGCCAGCGCGGTGCTCGTTGGGTTGTTCGGGTTGCACACGATCGCAAGGCGTGTGGCGACGGTGATCTCGCGTAGCATCGCATCGAGGTCGTGACGGTCGTTTGCATCCAGTGGAACGGTGACCGCGCGTGCCCCCGAAGCGGCGCTCAGGTGTGGGTAGACGGAGAAGGACGGCCACGCATATACGAGCTCGGCACCGGGCTCAAGGAGTGCCTCGCCTGCGGCGAGCAGGATGTCGCAGGAGCCGTTGCCGACCGCAATTCGCGAGACTGGAACCCCATAGCGCTCGGATAGGCGCTCGCGCAAGAGCGAATTGGTCGGGTCTGGATAGCGGTTGAGCGTCGGTAGCGCTCCTTGTATCGCATCGATCACCGCCGGTAGCGGCGGCCACGGCGACTCGTTGGATGCCAAGCGCACCTTCGGCGCACGCTGCGCGTAGCCACCGGCGGCCGGATAGACGGGGATGCGCGCGATGCGCTCTGCGAACTCGAGTGCCACTCACCTATTGTGGCGGACGCCTGCGACGGCGGCTCCCATCCTGGGCAAGCGATGCCACCAGTAACTTCAATTCAGCGCGTTTCTCGTGGGCGGCAGCGTCCTACTGAGCGGCGAGCAAATCCGCTCGCAAGCTGGCCGCGTTGCCCAAGTAGACGTGCCTTGCCTCGTGCCCCTCATCAGCGTAGTAATGAATCAGAACGCGAATCACGCGAGGTAAGGAGCCCGGCACCGGAATCTCACGCGCACAGAGCAGCGGCACACGCTCGAAGCCCAGCGCACGCGCCGCCACCGCCGGGAACTCGGCAGTGAGATCGTCGGTGAGCGTGAAGATGCAACTCACCACGTGGTCTGGGCCAAGCGAGTTGCGCTCCATGATCTCCTGCATCAGCTCGGTCGTCGCGCTGAGGATCTCCTGTGCGTCATCCTGAGATACCGAGATCGCGCCCCGCAGGGCATAGAGGCGTTGCGGCATCGATGCGATTCTTTCAGAGCGCGCCCACAGAGTCACCGCTCACGACTCGCGCGCGCTCGGACGCCTTTAGACGGACCGGCAATGGGTGGCACAGATTGCTTGCGATCCCCCGGACCGCCGCGCAAGCGCGCAAGCTCAGGCTCGCTAAGCCGTCGAGACGCCCCAGGCGCTAGCTCTCCGAGCTTCAGTCGCCCGAACGCAATGCGCTCAAGCGCGATCACTGGGTGGCCTACCGCCTCGCACATGCGTCGCACCTGGCGGTTGCGACCCTCGTGGATCGTCACTTCCAGGACTCCCTGCGCCATCCGCCTGATCTGCGCAGGAGCGGTCATCCCATCCTCCAAACGCACCCCTGTGCGCAGCTTGGCAAGCGTACTCTCGCCGACAGGCCCCCCACCCACGCGCACGCGGTAGGTCTTGGGAACTTCAAAGCTCGGATGCGTCAAACGCTGCGCGAGCGCGCCGTCGTTAGTGAGCAGGATCAGCCCGCTCGAATCGGCGTCCAGACGACCAACGGGATATAGGCGCCGTGTCTCATCTCCAACCAGCGAGACGACGGTAGGGCGACCGTGAGTGTCTTGCGCTGTGCTCAGCACCCCGAGCGGCTTGTTGAGCGCATATACAACTGGCTGCTCAGGCCCTGCGACCGGGCGTCCGTCGACCGCGATGTAGCTCCGCTCATCGACATCGCATGCCGGATCGAGCACGATTTGCTTGGCGACGGTCACGCGCCCCTCCGCGATCATCGTCTCCGCGGCGCGGCGCGAGGCCACGCCCGCGTGGGCCAGATACTTAGCTAGGCGCATCAGGGTTCGTACGGGGGCAGATTGTGGACTGGGGTGGTCGGCCAGTGGATGGCAAACGTCGCACGCGAGCGGAGACGTGTCAGAGGTACGTCGAGCGTCACGGGTGGCGTCTGGCGCCGCCGGACGGCCGCATACAGCGCGCAAGATGTCCACGTGCGAACCCGCATACTGCAACGATAGGGACATGGATCTCGATCTCCTAGTGCAAGCGCTCGCGACCGCCGGCCAGCCGCCGTTCCGCGCGCGCCAGGTGTGGGAGTGGGCCGCCAGGGGCGTCTCGGGCTACGAGCAGATGACGAACCTCCCCGGCCCGTTGCGGGAGTGGCTGGGCGAGAACGTTCCTTTCGCGAGCCTAGAGTTGCGCGAGCAACGACGTGCGAGCGACGGCACTGTCAAGGCCCTGTTCACGACAGCCGACGGGCGGCCCTTGGAGGCCGTGCTGATGCGCTATCGCGACGGGCGCAACTCGATCTGTGTCTCGTCGCAATCGGGCTGCCCGCTGACCTGCACGTTCTGCGCCACAGGCCAGATGAAGTTCGGCCGCAATCTGAGCGCCTCGGAGATCGTCGAGCAGGCGCTTCATTTCCGTCGCATGACCGCCATCGACCATTGCGTGTTCATGGGCATGGGCGAGCCGATGCTCAACCTCGAGAACGTGCTCGCCGCCTGTGAGCGACTGCCGGACGTCGGCATCACCCACCGCCGCACAGCGATCTCCACGGTCGGCTGGGTTCCTGGGATCGAAGCGCTCACCGAGCAGGACATGCCGCTGCGTCTAGCGCTCTCGCTGCACGCCGCCGACGAAGCCTTGCGCAGCGAGCTGATGCCGGTCAACGAGCGCTACCCACTGTCCGATGTGATCGACGCGTGCAGAGCCTTCTACGCGCGCCAGCGCCGCCGCGTGTTCGTCGAGTACGTGATGCTCGCAGGCGTCAACGACCGCTATGAGCAGGCGCTTGCGCTAGCCAAGCTGCTCGAGCCGCGCGGCCCTGGTGAGCAGCCACACATGTTCAAGGTCAATCTGATCCCGTACAACCCGACCGATTCGGTCTATGACGGCTCCAGCCGCGAGTCGATCGCCGCTTTCAAGGGAGCACTCGAGTCAAGAGGTGTCCCTGCCACTGTGCGGCTCACACGCGGGCGCGACATCGACGCTGCTTGCGGGCAGCTCGCGGCACGTGCAGCCTAAGCTCTGCTGGGGCTTGTGCTCAACCTCAGCGACAGCCAGACAGATAGGTCGCTACTGAAGCTCTGGCTGAGGTCCGCCGCCAGCGCGTGCCTCGCCTGCCCGCAACAACCGATCGCGCAACTCGGCCTCCTCCTCGGGACTCGGGTCCCATTGCCCGACGTCGGGCAACTCGTCGAGGCTCTTCAATCCGAACAACTTGAGGAACTGAGTCGTTGTGCGGTAAATGACTGCACCGAACTGCGAGCGTCCGGCCTCTTCCACCAGTCCACGCTCCAACAGCGTGGAGGTTGCCGAGTCTGCGCTCACGCCGCGAATACGTGTGATCTCAGGGCGCGAAATCGGCTGTAGGTAGGCGACAATCGCAAGCGTCTCGGCCTGTGCCGGCGTCAAGACGGAGGCGCGCGGACGACTAAACAAACGTCTTGCTGCTTCCTCAGTCTCGGGATCGCTAGCGAACGTGAAGCCACCGCCTAGCTCGCGTAGATGGATGCCGCTGTGGCCGGGGGCGTAGCGTTCGGCCAGCTCCGCCAGTGAAGCGATCACACCAAGCTCCTCAGTTCCGATCGCTTCTGAGAGTTCCTGCGGGGTCAGGGGATCCGGTGCAAGGAACAGCAGCGCCTCGATCGTGCGCACCACGTGTGGCTCGGGCTCGGGTAGCCCCTCGACATCAAGCGCACTTGCGATGGATACGGGCGGGGTAACCGCGCTCTCGCTGTCGGACAGTTCGTTGGACTCAGCGTCCTGGGCAAACTCGGCGCCCTCGAACTCCCCATCTTGCAGGTCGCTCCCCTGCTCTGCCTCGATATCGGTGACGGTCACAGGGTCATGATCGGCAGATGCCTGCTGATCCTCAAGCGCGGGCTGCTCCTGCCCCGGCTGACCCGCCCGCCCGTTCCCCGCTACAGGGGTCCCTCCCTTGTCAGGCACGCGCCCCGGGTTATCTCTCATCCGGCTCGTGCGTGTTGCGTCTCAGCGGAAGTGGCGGCGTGGACCGCTATCTCACCAAAGCTCTCACCCTGCTCCCACCAAGCCTCGCCGCGCTTGTAGAGCTCAAGCAGCGCGAAGATGGTGACCGCGACAGTCATGCGGTCCTCTCCTCGAACCGCCTCGTCAAAGGAGAAGTCACCGCGCCTAAGCAGAGCGCGCAGGCGATCGAGGCGCTCAGCCACGGTGACCCGCTGGATCGAGATATGGCGCAGGTTGATCGTGGGCGGCATCCGCAACAACCGCCCGATCGCCGCTCCGAGCACCGTGGCGTCCTGCAAGCCCTCGCTGGGCGGGGCGACCGACTTGCGCAGATGGGCCGGCAGCGGCGCGCTGCGAAAGCGAACGCCTTCCTCGGCCTTGAACAGCTCCAGCAGGTGCGTCGAAGCCGAGCGGTAGCGACGCGCCTGCAGCATCCGTTCGAGCAGCTCCTCAGCTGCCTCCCCGGGCTCTATGTCAAGCAGCTCCTCGCCGTCCTCGGCGAGCATCAGACGCGACTTCAGTTCCAACAGCGCCGCGATCAGGACGATGAATTCGGTGGCGGTCTCCAGGTCGAGCTCACCGCGACCCTCGAGGTGATCTAGGTAGGCGAGCACAACATCGGCCAGCTCGAGGTCAAGCAGATCCACCTCCTCGCGCAGGACAAGCGCCAGCAACAAGTCAAACGGGCCGCTGAAAATCTCCAGGTCAAGGTCAAGAGCGGGGAGCGTCATCCGCCTACCGTATCGATCGCTCCCGACGGCGTGAGCCGCATCATCAGCCGTTGTCTTCGAAAATGATGATGCCCCCCGCGCGCACGGGGGGCATCATCAAAATCGAGCCACTGACCACATACAGCCGATGACCAAGACCGCGGACCCCGCACGACCCGCTCTCAATGCATGCGCAACGGACCGACGCCCATGTATTCGCGCACGTCGGCCAGTGTGTCGGCAGCGATCGCGTGAGCATGCTCCGCTCCCCCGACCAGCACCGCCTCGAGCGCCGGCTCGTCCTCGCGCAGCTCCACATAGCGCTCACGCACCGGCGCGAGCATCTCGGTGACCGCCTCGGCCACAGCCACCTTCAGGTCACCATAGCCGCGTGCGTCGCGCAGGTCAGCTTCGACCTGCTCCGGTGAGACATCGCGCGCCACCGCAAGGATTTCAATCAGGTTGGAGACACCCGGCTTCTCGGGCGAGCGGACGATCTCCCTGCCGGAGTCGGTGACCGCGCTCTTGAACTTCTTGAGGATTACGGCCGGCTCGTCGAGCACGTACACAGTGCCCTGCTCGCTGCCGCTGGTGGTCGACATCTTGCGTGTCGGGTCCTGTAGGTCCATGATCCTGGCCCCCACCTCGGGGATGCGGTGCTCGGGCACGAGCAGCACCTCCTTGCCGTCGCAGAAGCGCGCGTTGAAGCGCCGGGCGACGTCGCGCATCAGCTCCAGGTGCTCACGCTGATCCTCACCGACGGGCACCTCCTCGGCACGGTAGGCCAGCACGTCGGCGGCCTGCAGAACCGGATACAGCAGCAACCCGGCGGAGACGAGCTCGCGTTGGGCGAGCGACTTGTCGCGGAACTGGTGCATGCGCTGCAGGCGTCCCAGCTCGGTGACGCCCGAGAGCAACCAGCACAGCTCTGTGTGCTCGGGCACGTCGCCCTGGCGGAACAGAATGCAACGAGCGGGATCGAGGCCGGCCGCCAGCAATAGCGCGGTCAGGTCGTAGGTGCTGCGACGCAGCTCGGCAGGGTCGTAGGCGACCGTGATTGCGTGCATGTCGACGATGCAATAGATCGTCTCGCCGCGGTCCTGCCCCTGAACGAACTGGCGGATCGCTCCGATGTAGTTGCCCAGATGCTTGGTGCCCGTAGGCTGAATGCCGGAGAAGATGCGCACGACTAGAGAGCTTGGCGAATGACCGGACGCTTCGCCGCGCCGACCTCGTCCAGCCTGCGCACAGGCGTCGTGTAAGGCGCGTTCAGTGCGATCTCAGGATCCTCGGCGGCCTCGCGCAGTAGTTCGGCGAGCGCCTCGGCGAAGCCGTCGAGCGTCTCCTTGGTCTCGGTCTCCGTCGGCTCCACCATCAGGGCCTCCTCGACGAGCAACGGGAAATACACGGTCGGCGGGTGGTAGCCGTAATCCAGCAGGCGCTTGGCGAGGTCGAGCGTCTTGATCTTCATATTGCGCTTCATGGGTCCACCGGAGAGCACAAACTCATGCAGGCACAGATCGCCGTACGCCAATGGCAAATGCTCTGACACGCCCAACTCCCGCAAACGCGCGAGCAGGTAGTTGGCGTTCAAAACCGCCGTCTCGGAGGCATCCTTCAGACCAGGCGCACCGAGCGAGCAGATGTAGGCGTAGGAGCGTACGAAGCAGCCATAGTTGCCCTGAAAGCCGCGCAGACGGCCGATCGATTTGGCCCCGGGCCAGTCCTCAACCAGGTCGAACCGCGGACCCGACCCGTTTGAGCCCCCATTGCGGACGATCCGCGGGATCGGCAGGAACGGCTCGATCCGGTCGGATACGGCGATCGGCCCCGATCCGGGACCCCCTCCCCCATGCGGTTGGGTGAATGACTTGTGCAGATTGAAATGCACGATGTCAAAGCCCATATCCCCCGGGCGCGAGAGGCCCATGACGGCGTTGAGGTTGGCGCCGTCGTAGTAGAGCGTTGCACCCACCTCGTGCACGATCCGCGCGATCTCCTGGATGTTCGAGTCGAACAGCCCGAGCGTGTTGGGGTTGGTGAGCATCAGGCAGGCCACGTCCGTGTCAGCCTTGGCACGGAGGTCGTCCAGGTCCACACCACCCTCGGGGTTGGTGGCGATCTTCACCACCTCGAAGCCCGCCATCGTGACGGTCGCGGGGTTGGTACCGTGGGCAGTATCGGGGGTGAGCACCTTGTGGCGCGTCTCCCCGCGAGCCTCGTGGTAGGCGCGGGTGAGCAGCACTCCCGCCAACTCACCATGAGAGCCCGCCGAGGGTTGCAGGCATACATGCGGCAAACCCGAGACCTCGCTAAGCGCCCGTTCCAGGTTCCACATCAACTCAAGCGCACCCTGCGCACGCTCGGGGTCCTGCAGCGGGTGCAGACGCGCGTGGCCGGCGAGCCCCGCAACGCGCTCGTGCAGGCGGGGGTTGTGCTTCATCGTGCACGAGCCGAGCGGATAGAAGCCGGAGTCGAGGTCGAAGTTGCGCTTCGACAGGCGCACGTAGTGGCGCACGATCTCCGGCTCAGAGACCTCGGGCAGACGCGGTGCCTCTTTGCGGCGTAGGTGGACTGGCAGCAGCTTATCCAGCGGCACATCGGGGACGTCAAGATCAGGGCACCGGAAGGCACGCCGACCGAAGGCGCCACGCTGGAAGATCGTTACCGCCCCTTCGCGTTGCAGAGCCGTGTCCGAGCTCCGCGCAGGCGGCCTACCCCCGCGCGCGCGTGGGGCATCAAGGTTTTCGTTCATACCCACACACCCCTTGCCGACTGGCTCCCGCGCCCACGTATGGGCAAGCACATACGCTCATACTGGGACACCCGTCCCAACCTGACGCCCAGCGTCGCCGTTTGCCTGCTTGCCCTCTTCGGGGTGTGCCCCGCCATGGGGTGCCCGCCGCTCGGCAACGACAGCCTCGCCGAGCACCTCGACGAGGCGATCGATGTCGGCACGCGAGCGCCGCTCGGTGATTGCCACTAGCAGTCCACCACGATCCTGCTCGCGACCCGTGAGCGCATACAGATCGGCACCGGGATTTACCCCCCGCTCGGCGCAACGACGGCGCACGGCCGCCACATCCACGTCGAGGCGCACGGCAAACTCGCGTGCAACGGGCTGGGAGTGAAGCTCAGCTATGCCATCCAGCGCACACAACGCCTTGCGCGCATAGTGGGTCCGCCTCAGCAGCAGCTCCCCCAACTCCACGAATCCCTGCCGTCCAAGCCACGACAAGTAGACAACCCCCGCCAATGCGTTGAGTGCCTGCGAGGTGCAGATGTTGGAAGTGGCCTTCTCGCGGCGAATGTGCTGCTCGCGCGTCTGCAAAGTGAGCACGAAACCGCGGCGGCCGTCCACGTCAGTGGTCTCGCCCGCGATACGTCCCGGCATCCGGCGCAAATAATCCTCGCGCGCCGCGAAGAAGCCAAACGATGGGCCACCGAAGTCCAGGCGATTGCCGAGCGACTGGCCCTCGCCCACAGCCACGTCCACACCGCACTCTCCCGGAGGGGCGAGGATGCCAAGCACGATCGGGTCCACCTGGGCGATCGTGACAAGCTGCTCGCCGCCCTCGCTCTTGGCGGCGGCGCTGAGTGACGCGGCGTCCTCAACGGCGCCGTAGAAGTTGGGCTGGGCGAAGATCGCGGCGCTCGTGTCTTGGTCGATTGCCGCCGCCCACGCCTCAGAATCGGTGACGCCATGCGAGAGCGGAACCTCGACGACCTCGATCCCGTAGCCGTGCGCGTATGTACGTAGCGTCGCGAGCGTGTGCGGGTGTAGCCCCGCGGATACGACAAAGCGCTTGCGACCGTTGTGGAGCTTTGCCAAATATCCGGCGGAGGCAACCGCGCTCGGCCCCTCGTACACCGAGGCGTTGGCGACCGGCAGTCCTGTCAGCTCACAAATCGCCGTCTGGTACTCGAACATCACCTGCAGGCCACCTTGGGAGATCTCCGGCTGATATGGCGTGTAGGGCGTCAGGAACTCCGAGCGCTCCATCAGCATGTCCACAATCGCGGGCACGTAGTGGTCGTATATGCCGGCGCCGAGGAAGCACAGCTCGTCCTCGGCGCTAACGTTGTTGGCGGCAAGCGCGCGCAGGTGCTCGTAGACCTCCTGCTCGCTCTGGCCGTCGGGCAGGTCAAGCGGACGTCCGAGCCGCACGGCCTCGGGAATCTGCCGGTCGAAGATCTCCTGAACTGAGGAGACTCCGATCGCCGCGAGCATCGCGGCCAGGTCGCTGTCGGTTACTGAGGTGTACTGAGTCAAGTGACCTGAGCCTAGCCGCTGAGCGCGACGGCTCCGTCAGGCGCCCAGCGTCGCGCTGTAGGCGTCGGCGTCCAGTAGTGCTTCGCGCTCGGTCGGGTCGGACATGCGCACCTTCACGAGCCAGCCCTCGCCGTAGGGGTCCTCGTTGATCGCGTTCGGGGTGTCGGCGAGCTTCTCATTGACCTCGACGATCTCGCCGGACAACGGCGCGACGACGTCGGAGACCGCCTTGACCGACTCGACCTCGGCATAGGGCTCGTCCTTGTGGACGATCGTGCCTGGCGAGGGCGGGTCGAAGAACACGACCTCACCAAGCGCGTCCTGTGCGAACCATGTGATCCCAAGCATCGCGACATCGGGGTCCTCGCTGTCGATGCGCGCCCAATCGTGTTCAGGGTGATAGAGCAGGTCGTCTGGATAGCTCGACATTTCAACTGGCCTTTCGATAGAGCGGCTTCTGCTTGACGATCGCGGGGCGAATCTTGCCACGGACATCGATCTGAAGCACAGTGCCGACGGCTGCGTGCGCAGCGGGAACGTAGGCCATGCCGATGCCGTCGCCCAAGCTGGGCGAGAGCGTACCGCTGGTGACCACGCCACCGCCCTCGATCGAGTTACCTTGGCGGGCGATTCCTGGACCGTCGATCTCGAACGCCACGAGCCTTTCCGGTGGCCTCCCAGCAGGGCTGAGTACCGGCTCCGCCGATGGTGTGCTGTCAGAGGACGAACAAGCGGCGCGCGCTGCGCGGATCGACTCGGAGCCGATGAAGTTCGTGTCCTCGCGACAGCACCAGTCAAGACCCGCTTCGATCGGGTTGCGCTCGAGGCTCAGGTCGTTGCCGTACAGGTGAAAGCAGGCCTCCAAACGCAGCGTGTCGCGCGCGGCCAGACCTGCGGGTACCGAGCCGCGGCGACACAGCTCGTCCCACAGCGCCGGCGCCTGCTCGGGCGCGAGCAGCAGCTCGACGCCGTCCTCGCCGGTGTAGCCGGTGCCGCATACAAGCGCCTCGGCGCCGGCAAGGCGGCGTGTGGCGGCGGTCATACGCGCCGGTAGGGGCGCGTCAGAGATGGCCTGGACGATCTCGCGCGCCAAGGGACCCTGGACGGCAAGCATCGCGTAATCGTCGATGCGGTCGTGCAACTCGATGTCGAAGTCGCCGACGTGCGAGCGAAACCAGGCGAGGTCGCGCTCGTGGTTCGAAGCGTTGGTGACGGTCAGATAACGCTCGGGCTCCAGGCGATAGGTGAAGAGGTCGTCGATCACACCGCCCTTCTCGTTACACAGCACGCTGTACTGTGCGCCGCCAATCGCGATCTTCGAGACGTCGTTTGAGAGCAGTCGCTGCAACAGTCGCTCGGCGTCCGGACCGACGGTTTCGATCTCGCCCATGTGCGAGACGTCGAAGATGCCGCAACGCTCGCGCACGGCCATGTGCTCGGCGCGCACGCCGTCGGGATATTGGACCGGCATCTCCCAGCCGGCGAAGTCGACGAGCTTTGCCCCGGCGGCGACGTGGCAGTCGTAGAGAGGTGTGCGACGCACGCGCGCAGGTTATCGACGCCAGCACGGACAGCACATGCTTACTTGAGCCTGCGTTCGACCCGTCACATTTGCGCCGGCCGCCAGACACCTGAAATTTGAAAGCCAGAAGCGAGTCGGCAGCGCACAGATCAACAGGACGGTGCATGCACCGTCCTTCACCCCCGCACATGTGCGGGGGTGCCGATGGGCGCATGCGCCCATCGGTAGACGCGCCGCATGCGGCGCGTCTCGGGGCCGCGCATGCGCGGCCCCGACTCGGTCATAAATTCAAAGCATGCACCCGGCGCTTCCGCGCAGGGCGACTACCGCAAAAACGGCGGAACGTCGATGTCGTCGTCGGAGATCTCAAGCGCCGAGCGCTGGCGATCGTCGATACGTGGGCCGCGGTCTGGGCGTCCCTCGTCGCGGCGCTTGCGATCACCGCGCACAGCGCGTCCGGGACGGTGGTCGAAGCCGGTGCCGATCACGGTGACGCGCACCTCGTCGCCCATCGCCTCGTCGATCACCGCGCCGAAGATGATGTTGGCGTTGGGGTCGGCGGCGTTCTGGATGATCTCGGCGGCGTCGTTTACCTCGAATAGGCCGAGGTCCTTGCCGCCGGTGATGTTCAGGAGGATCCCAGTCGCGCCGTCGACAGACTCTTCCAGCAGCGGCGAGGAGATTGCCGCGCGGGCGGCATCGGCGCAGCGGGCCTCACCGCTGCCTGTGCCGATTCCCATCAGCGCCGAGCCGGCGTCGTGCATGATCGTGCGCACGTCGGCGAAGTCGAGATTGATCAGGCCGGGGATCGTGATCAGGTCGGTGATGCCCTGCACGCCTTGGCGCAGCACGTTGTCAGCCTCGCGAAACGCGTCGAGCATCGAGGTACGACGCTCCACTACCGCGAGCAGCTTCTCGTTGGGGATCACGATCAGAGTGTCGACGACCTCGCGCAGCCGCTCGATCCCCTCGATCGCCTGGCGTCCGCGCTGGGAGCCCTCGAAGTCGAAGGGCCTGGTGACCACGCCGACTGTCAGTGCGCCGATCTCGTTCTTGGCGATCTCTGCGATCACGGGCGCCGCGCCGGTACCGGTGCCGCCACCCTCGCCCGCCGTGACGAACACCATGTCGGCGCCCTTCAGCGCCTCCTTGATGTCGTCGCGCGACTCGGCCGCCGCGGCGGAGCCCACGTCGGGGTTGGCGCCCGCGCCCAGGCCCTTGGTGGACTCGTGACCGATGTTGAGCTTGATGTCGGCGTCGCACATCGCGAGCGCCTGGTTGTCTGTGTTGGCGGCGATGAACTCCACGCCGCGAAGCCCTGCATCGACCATGCGGCTGACCGCATTGGTCCCGCCTCCGCCGACTCCCACGACCTTGATGACCGCCAGGTAACTGCCGCCGCTCTCCATGATGTCCGAGCCTTCAAGTAGTTGTTTAAGGTTTGCCCCGCGTGGCGGAGCGAGCCTTCAGAATACGCAAGTTATGCAGGGAACTTCGCCCTGTCAACGGCAACCCTCACTCTCGCAACATTCGTTGCAGAACCGCCAACCCTCGATCACCGGTTGAGAGTTGGTCGCTGATTGTAGTAACCCTCAAGTCGAGGTTTATACTATGTCAGCCGCCTTCGCTGGTGCCTGCTGACGCTTCTGTGCTGGGCGGCATCGAGGCTTGACTCGAACTGGTATCTGAGCTCGACGTGGCACCAGCGGCAGTCGAGGAAGAGCTAGCTTCGCCACTCGACGTCGAGGAGCCGGCGGCACTCGAAGTGCTTTCGCCTTCTTTCGTGGCGCTTTCGCTTTCGGCGGTAGTCGATCCCGACGAGGGAGTGGTGGCGCCGCCAACGGCGTTGGCGAGGCTCGCTGCGAGGGCGGCCGCGGTGGGTTCGGATGTACACCCTGAAGGGCACGGGCTGGTCTGCGGAGACGTGCCACTTGTCGATGAGCTCGTGGAGAACCCGGCCGCCGGGCGTTCGGGCAGACGCACGTCGATATACAGAGCACCGGCCGAGCTGGGCGAGACGAGTACGCGCGCGAGCGACAGCCACTTGGCGTGCGGGCGTGTGTCGTTGCCGAAGTAGACGAGCAACCCGTTGCGCATTGCCACCGTGAGCCCTTCGGGACCCTCGTATACACGCGTCACGAATCGAGCAAGCGGCGCCGGCGCCGCACCGAGCACCGTCACCGCTGCCAGCGCCGCGGGTTCGCGCAGGCGTGCTCCTGGCGCCGGCTCGACCGAGCCGCTTACGCTCGGCAGCGAGATCGACAACAGCGCCGGCCCGAGCACGGTCCCGTCTGCCGCCACAGCCGTGCGCTGCCCCGCCGAGACGAGCACGGCGACCGGCGGGCGCTCGCTTACTGAGATGCTCACGCTATGCGGAAAGCTCGTCCTGGCTCGCACCGCCGCGACGACCGCGTAGGAGGTGACGGCAGAGCGAAGCACACCGGCATTGAAGTCCATCGTGCTCATATGCTTGGCCGAATCGTTCAGTGCTGCTCTAATCTCGATCGCCTCTGGCCCGTGCACACCGGTTATGTGCACATGCTCGACCGCGACCAGCGAAGAACCACGCAGCCACAGCCAGCCACCGCCAAGCAGTGGCAGCGCGAGCAGCGCGACGATCGTCGCGCTCAACACGACCCGGTTACTCGAAAGCCACGCCAGCGCTTGCCCTGCGTATGCCACCGGAGCACTGCCGCGCCGTCCTTTGCGCCGCACTCCGCGACGAGCTCCACGACTGGGCAGTCGGCGTGGGAAGGGAAGCGACAGCTCCATCCGAGTTTGTTCGACCACAGGCCACCAACCCCTTGTTACGCATTACAAAGACGCAAGCAACATCGGGCATCGCAAGCACTGCCCCAGCCTTCCGCTGTCGCTCGTTCTAAGGAGTCTCGCGCTCGACGCCGAATACCGGTCCAAGCTTGGCGCTCGATTCAAGCACGTCCGGGTGCTGTCGATTCCAAAATGCGGGGCAAATTCGGTAGCCGCGCCGGTTTTTTGAACTGTTCCGGAGAGGGTACAATGGCGCAGTCCACTGCTTCAGCTTCACCGACGAGGATGAGACATGAGCGCGATCAGACTTGCTGAGCGTCTGAGCTTGGTTGTAGCGCTCGCAGTCGCCCTGCTGTGCGTGGGCATCGGATTCGGCGTGGGCGGCCTGGAATCGCGCTTCTCGAGCGCTTCAGATAAGCGCGGCCAGCTACCGCCGACACGCCTCACCGCCCTCCCTCACCGATCGATTGTCGATGGCACCATGCCGCTGCGCGTAAGGCTCTCAGCACCGCCCGCTTCGTTCTCACCACGCCCTACGCTAAGCCCGGCTGTCGCAGGTACCTGGACCACGCACGGGGATTCGGAGCTCTTCACCCCCGCCTCAACACTCGACCCCTGCGCCGACTACACGCTTACGATCCCGGCTGCCAGCACCGCCGTCGCGCACTCGCCGCTGGCCAAGCAACGGACGGTTGCGCTGTCCGTGCAGTGCCCCTCGGTAAAGGGTCTGCAACAGACGCTGGCACGACTCGGCTATCTCCCATACGGAGAGCATTCCTCCAGCCGCGCGCGCCTATTCGAGGCTGAAGTAGCTCAGGCTCAAGCCACCGGCGCCACGACAAACGCGACCACAACCGGACAAACTGCCGGCGAGGCCTCGGACAGCGCGACCACTGCACAAGCGAGCACATCCAGCTACTCCGCCGCGCATGTAGAGAGGCGTGTCGCGGCAATCGACGCATTCGACCCATCACCCGAGGCGCCCGAGGCACACGTGAGCGACGCCCCGCCACTCGAATACGGCCGGCTCGACGAGACGACCAAGGGCGCACTGATGGTGTTCCAGTCCGAACACGAAATCGAAGCGACGGGCAATCCCGAAGCGGCGACGTGGAAGGCGCTGCTGCGGGCAGCCGAGAAGCACGAACGCAATCCGTCCCCCTACACGTTCGTGACGGTCAGCGAGTCGCTGCCCGAGACTCTGGAGGTCCACCGCGACGACCATGTGGTGTTCTCCACACCCGCCAACACGGGTGTGCCGGGCGCCGAAACCGCCCAGGGGATCTTTCCCATCTACTCCCGCTTCGTCTCCACCACCATGACTGGCACCGACGTCGACGGCACCAAATACACGGTGCCCGATGTCCCCTGGGTCAACTACTTCAACGGCGGCGACGCCGTCCACGGATACCCACGCGCCTCCTATGGCTTCCCTCAGTCAAACGGTTGCGTCGAGCTCCCGATTGAAGCGGCGGCACAGGTCTACCCGATGCTCAAGATCGGGGACATCGTCGAGGTGAGCTGAGGGTCGCGCATCGAGCCGTCGCCTGCGCCACCAGCGCTTCATGGTGGATGCGACGACAAGTTCGGCGCGACGAATCGCTCAAGGTGACTGGGAGCCACTCTGCGCGCCGGCATGGCGCTTGGCCTTGCGCGCCGCGGAGCGCTCGGCGTTCTTCTCGCGCGCTTCACTGTATGACTGCGCGACAAGCGTCTTGCCGTCTGACCAGCCGAATGCCCGGACCAGCAACACAATCGCAAAGAGAATTCCCCAGGCCGTCGTCACCAATTGCTGAGCGACCGAGTATGCCGTCGCGTTGGACGTACTGGTTATGCCCTTCAGCGAGAGCACGTTGAAGCCCTGCACGACGCCGGCGCCGCCCGGCGTCACAGAGCTGACATTCGCTATCGAGTTACCGGCAACCACCCGCATCAGAATGTGAAAGCTGACGGGGATGTTGTAAGCGGACAGGAACACGGCGATCGTCCCAAGCATCGCGACCCAGCTGATTGCCTCGGGAAGGACGACCCGTCCCAAGAATGCGCGCGGGTGGACAAGTATCTGCGCGCCCACCTTCGCCTGCTCCCACCACTGCTCGACGCGTCGGCGTAGCACTCGTCCCACCAGGAACAACAGCATCGCGATGCCCACAAGCAAGATCGTGGTGGCCCAGGGATGTTCGCTTATAAACCCCAGCTGCAGCGAGAACGATCCGTCGACCGCCAAGAACAGGTACAGGTAACAAAATGCGCCGATCAAGGTGAAGAAGATCTTCTGTACCGCCATCCCGGCCAGCACACCAGCGAACGTGGCAGCGGCAATGATCGTGGTGAACATCAGCAACATCGCCAGTGTGCCGATGTTCGCCGGCAGGACGGAGTTGAGCGCGACCGCGGCCGCGTAGCAGGCCAGGACCTGTATCCAGCGCACATCGGAGTCGGGATATCCGTAGCGCAGGATCGAATACCACGCATAGGCGGTGGCGGTCGTCTGCAGGCTGATCAGCACGATCGCAGCGATCACGTCGCCGAGCGGGATTTTCGTGAGCGTGTCCCAGATGTGTTTGAACCAGCTCGTTATGTCCCAGCCGGCAAGCGTCGCCGCAGCGCCAATCACGACGATGACCAGTACGCCGATCAGAATCCGCCTCGGGTGCAACCGTCCTTGCCAGGAGACACGCTCCTGCGGAGTCGCCATCCGCGTGATCTTACGGGTAGCTCGGCAGACCACTAGACGAAGCCCTGGCTCTATGCGAAGACCGCGTGCAGGACTTATGCTGACCGTAGGCGATTCGCCGTCCGTAGCGCGACTCCAGGAGGTGACCGTGCCGTCCAACGATCAGACAGGCCGACAGCAAACGGATGAGACACCACCCGACCTCGTAGGTAGGCGAATCGAGAAGCTGGAGAGCGAGTACGGCAACCGCTACCGCCTCGAGCCGGCGCCCGATAACAAGCTCCCCAAGAGCGGCATGCCGGCCGAGGACGCCCTCGGCCTCGTCGGCGAAGAGGTCCTGCTCGACGGCCAGCCAATGCGCAACCTGGCGACCTTCGTTACGACGTGGATGGAGCCAGAGGCCGAGCGTCTGATCGCCGGATCGCTGCACACCAACTTCATCGACCACGCCGAGTACCCACAGACGGCCGAGATCGAGCAGCGCTGCATCCGCATGCTCGCCGAGCTCTTCAACGCTCCGGGCGAGACGACCGGGGCACGTACGCAGGGCTCCTCCGAGGCGATCATGCTCGGCGCGCTCTCACTGAAGTGGAAGTGGCGCGATCGTCGCCAGGCGCAAGGCAAGGCGACCGACAGGCCCAACCTTGTGTTCGGCGGCGACGTGCACGTCGTGTGGGAGAAGTTCTGTCGCTACTTCGACGTCGAGCCGCGCATCGTGCCACTCGCGCGCGACAAGTACACGATCGGACCTGAGGACATCGAGCCGCATGTCGACGAGAACACGATCGGCGTCGCGGCGGTGCTGGGAACGACATTCACCGGACATTCCGATGACATAACCGGCATCAACGATTATCTCGTCAGGCTCAAGAACGAGAAGGGCATCGATGTTCCGCTGCATGTCGACGCGGCCAGCGGCGGCTTTGTCTGGCCGTTTCTCTATCCGCACACCGAGTGGGACTTCCGTCTTGAGCAGGTCCGCTCTATCAACGTCTCCGGTCACAAGTTCGGCCTCGTCTACCCCGGCATCGGCTGGCTCGTGTTCCGCGAAAAGAGCGACCTACCCGACGACCTCGTCTTCTACGAGAACTACCTCGGCAAGCGCGACGCGACGTTCACCTTGAACTTCTCCACCGGCTCGGCAATGGTGCTTGCCCAGTACTACAACTTCGTGCGCTACGGCCACGACGGCTACCGCTACATCATGGAGACGATGCAGTACAACGCGCGCCTGCTCGCCAAGGAGATAGTGGATTGCGGCGAGTTCGCCCTGATCGGCACAGAGCAGGACGAGCAGTTGCCACTTGTCGCCTTCCAGTTGGAAGGCGAGCACTCCTACGATGAGTTCGACGTCGCCTCCCAGCTGGCGGCCGAGCGAGGTTGGATGGTGCCCGCCTACACGCTGCCACCCAACGCCGAGCACGTGAAGATCATGCGCGCGCTCGTCAAGCAGACGCTCGGGCACTCGCTCGTGGCCACGCTCGGAGCCGACATCATCGAAGCGTGCGCCACGCTCGAGAAGAAGGGCCGCCTGCACGAGTCAGACCGCAAACGTGTAAAGACGAATCCCGGCTATTGAGGAGCCCGCGGCCCATAGGCGGCTTGGAGGGCTTCAGGAGCATCGGGATACGCGATCATTGCAATCGACGGATTGCGATCAGGCACAGGATTACCGCTACCTCCATCGAATCTCGTGACAGGTGTCACAAGACGCCATTACGGAAGGAGTGCATATGCGAGGAGTTGGTAGTGCGTTGTTCGCGGGCATCCTCTTGTTGATCGCGGGCACCATCAACATCATCTACGGCATAGCGGCAATCGGTAATGCGACCTTTTTCGTGAACGACAACAGGTACGTGTTCGCAAGCCTGCACACGTGGGGCTGGATCACGATCATCCTCGGCGTCATCCAGCTCACAGCAGCGCTCTCGCTGTTCGGTGGCGGCGCCTACGGGCGCGTTGTCGGGATCATCGCGGCCACGATCGGAGCGGTCGGCGCATTGCTGTCGATCGGCGGGGCCTACCCGTTCTGGTCGCTTGGAATTTTCGCGATCTGCCTGATCGTGATCCACGGACTGGCCGTTCTCGGCGAGCCCAAGACGGCCTGAGCGAAGCTACCCAATCTCATACGAGCCGGCGCGCGAACACGCGTGCCGGCTCGTGGTCTTTCATCCCAGGACCTTTGCCTTCGCGTCCGCAAACTCCTGGTCGGTCAGCACACCCGACTCGTGCAGCTGCCCGAGCTCCTTCAAGCGCTCGATCGGATCGGCTTCCTGAGCAGCTGGCGGTGGCGGAGCGGCATAAGCTTGCTGAGGCGGCGCGGCAGCCGTCTGCTGCTGTTCTTGAGCGGCCCAGCGTCCTTGCTGGCGACGACTGACGCGATTGGAGACGGTAGTAGCCGTGCCGGCAACGACGGCGGTGCGGGCCATGGCGCGAAGTAGTGGCATGAAATACGGCCTTTCAGTTCAGGATGCGCTATCGAGCGCATCGAGTGTGTCCAGGACGTCCTGCGCGGCAACCCGCTCGAACGCAAGCACTTGTCCGCCGTTGCGGCGCACGGCGGTCGCGAACGGCGCGGCCCAAGCATTCTCGAAGCAGATCAGCAGCGCCGCTTCGCCGGGCTGAAGCGCCTCGCCCGCGGTATTCGCGTCCTCCTCGCCGAGCATGCCCGTGCGCGCTCCGGCGAAGACCAGCAGGTCGTCCGCTCCATCGCCATCCAGATCGGTGATCTCGAGTCCGGATATCTCCCCGCCTGCGTCCTTCTGGACCATCAGCACGTCAAGCACTCTGATGATCCCACGGTCCACGAGATCCACAAACAGCGGAATCGCCTCCCCCGTGCGAGGGGCGTCCGGCGGATAACCGATCACTACGACATCGACGGGACCGAGCTCCAACTCCTCGTTGCTCATCGCCACTCCTCTTTGTCGGCCTGCACGCCCCACCCAACGTGATCTGATCGGCGCACCGAAGGCGCCCCAGTGGGAGTACGCCGAGTGTAACGCCACTCACTACCTAGCTTGGTCCGTATTTAAGAGCAGTTGAGAGGGGCGAGCGCCTTTTCGTAGCTTGAGGCGAGCTGCGTCAGCGAGGATTTGAGCTGTGTTTCAAGTTTGCTGAGCGAAGGTTTGGAGACCAATTCCGAGAGGATCGAATTGATCTGGCCTTCGAACGTGCGGGTTGCCGCCTGAACCTGTTCCTTGCGCGCCGGTTCAAGGGCTGGTTGAGCATCCTTGATCGTGGTCAGATCCTTGCCGATCGCTTCCACACCACTCTTGGCTTCGCTGAGGATGCTCGTGGAGAGCGTCAATTCACTGAGCTTCTTGGCTTCCTTGGAGATGTCCGAGCGCGCTTGGCACACCTGAGCCTTCGCTTTTTCCTGGGAGGATTCGCCACAGGACGCAAGCACGAACACACTGAGCAGCGAGACGATCGCGACGAAAGACCGGCTGCGAGATCTGTGCACCAAGAACATCTCCAAGAGATGGGTTGCCCTCACAACGAGAACGGAACTGTCAGCAGTCTACAACTGTGGACTCCCCTGGCGTCAAAATTCGCACCTCGACGTTGGGCGCCAAGCGCGCAACGTGCTCGGCGAACAGGCGCGGCGGGTCGCCGAGGCGCGCGCGGTAGTTGCGGGCAAGCCCAATGGGCAACAGGGTGCCCCAATGTATAGGTATGGCGAGGCGCGGCTGGAGCAACTCGACGGCATGGGCCGCCTGAAGCGGATCCATGTGACCTGGACCCAACTTTGGTCCCCATCCAGCGACCGGCAGCAACGCGACGTCGGGCGTCGGCGAGAAGCTGCCCATGCCCATGAACATCTCTGTGTCTCCAGCGAAATAAACCACGTGCCTGCCTGCAACGAGATAGCCGAGCGCCTTTGCCTGCGGGCCACCCAGACGTCCCCCGTTGTGGTGGGCAACGACCGCCGTGATCTCGAGCTCGGCCACCTTCAAGACGTCACCGACGTCCATCTCCGACACGTTGGCGAACCCCTTGCTCTCAAGCCACACGCCGGCTCCGCTGGGCACGATCAGATGCGTGTCGCGACCCAGACGCCGCAATGAGGCCAGGTCGAGGTGATCGTGGTGGGAGTGTGAGATCAGCACCGCATCCGGACCGGCGAGCACGCTTTCGTCAACCGGCGGGACCTGGCGACGTAGGTGCAAGACACGGCCGCGCAGCAACGGGTCGAAGAGCAGGCGCACACCCTCCAGTTCGATCAGCACGGCGGCGTGCCCCAAGAAGACGATACGGTCTGCGGCTGTGTCTGTATAGCGGACAGCATCCGCACCCTCGACCATCGAGGAGAAGGTAGCAAGTGCTGGATTCAGCGATCGATGAGCGCAACACCCACCAACGCTTGGGTAGCTTGCGAGCCCTATTGGGGTTTGGCGCGCGAGCGCTGGCGATGCTGGCAGTCCAGGCGTTGACCTTGCTCGTCATGACCGCGTTGCTCTCGGGCCGCGACTCGCTGTCTCTCGACGCCGCAATCCTTGTTGCCCTCGTCATGGCGATCATCAACGCGGTTCTGTGGCCGCTGCTGATACGCGTTGCGCTGCCACTCACAATTGTCACGTTCGGACTCGGCTCGCTCGCTCTCAGCGCTGGCATGGTCGCGCTCGCCTTCTACGCGGTGGACGGCAAAACACCCTCCTTCTGGACCGACGTGGCAATCGCCTTTGGTCTTGCGCTCGTCTCGATGCTCGTGGCGCCCCTGCTCGACGTGGATGGCGATGCTCGCCATCTGCGTGTTGTTCGCAGGCGGGTGAGACGCACGCGAAAGGACAATCGCACGGATGTTCCCGGGGTGATCCTGTTCGAGATCGACGGACTCGGAGAGAAAGTCCTACGCGAGGCCATCCGCGACGGACACACTCCCACGATCGCTCGCTGGCTCGCCGACGGCACTCACCGGGTGCTCGGCTGGGAGTGCGATCTCTCTTCACAGACCGGAGCGAGCCAGGCAGGCCTGCTGCTCGGCAGCAACTGGGACATGCCCGCCTTTCGCTGGTATGAGAAGGAGTCCGAGCGCACGATGGTCTCCAACCATCCAGCCGACGCGGCCGAGATCGAGCGTAGGCGTTCGACCGGTGCAGGCCTGCTGGCAAGCGCGGGGACCAGTCGAGGAAACATGTTCTCCGGCGACGCCCCTCGCTGCACAGCGACGATGAGCGTGATCCGCGATCGCTCGCGCTCGAAGGCCGCAGACCTGTTCGCTTACTTCTCCGACCCCTATGGCTTCATGCGCACGATCGTGCTGTCGCTTGCGGATATCGCCTATGAGCGCTTGGCTGCATCGTCTCAGCGCCGCAGCGGCGCTGATCACGTCGACAGGAAAGGTCTCTATCCGCTGATAAGAGCCACAATCGCGGTGATCATGCGCGACCTCGTCACGGCGCTCTTGATGGCCGACATCGTCGAGGGCGTGCCGATCAGCTACGCCACATTTGTGGGTTATGACGAGGTGGCCCACCATTCGGGGATTCGCGAGCCAGACGCGCTGGCGGTGCTCAAGCGACACGATCGACAACTGGCTCGGCTGGAGCGTGCAACAGCCCAGTCACCTCGCCCCTACCACCTAGTGGTGCTCTCCGATCACGGCCAAACGCAGGGCGCGCCGTTCCGCCAGCGCTACGGCGAGACGCTCGAGGATGTCGTACGCGGTGCCTTGGCCCAGGGCGAGGTCTTCGCGCCAGCGGCTGTCGACGAGGCGTGGGGCGACGTAGGCGCCGTCTTGGCCGACGCACGCCAAGAGCCGAGCGTCGGCGGGCGCATGCTCGCACGGGCCACGCGCAGCCGGTCGGTCGATGGCACGGTCGCCTTGGGACCGAACCGAGATGCCCTCGCTGAGCGCAACGCAAGCGGCCCCGCAGGCGAGCAACAGTTGGATGGCCAAACGACAGAGGCAGGCAATGTAGAGGCGAATGGGACTGGCACCAAGGAGGCGATCGTAATGGCCTCGGGCGGCCTCGGCCTGATCTACCTGCCGTCCAGCCCGGAGCGGCTCAGCGTCGAGCAGATCAGAGAGGCGCACCCGCGCCTGTTGGACACCTTGGCAGGGCATCCCGGAATCGGATACGTGATGGTGCGCTCGCGGGAGCACGGCGCGCTCGTGATCGGCGGCACCGGACAGCGGCGTCTGAGCGACGACGCAATCGAGGGCGATGACCCGCTCGCCGATTTCGACGCCACCGCGGCAGATCACCTGCGCCGCCACGACAGCTTTCCCCACTGTCCAGACATCCTCGTCAACTGCATGTACGACCCTACATCAGAAGAGGTGGCCCCATTCGAGGAGTTCATGGGCTCCCATGGCGGCCTAGGCGGACCGCAGACCAAGCCGTTTGCGGTCGTGCCGGCGCAGTGGAGCGAACCGGCGACGGCGATCGTGGGTGTTGAGGCGATGCACGAGGCTCTTCGGGGGTGGGTGGCGCAATCGCAGATGCAGACAAAGGAGCGGGCTGTCTCGGCATGACCATGCGAGACTTTCATGGCCATGGTAAAGCGTCTTTGCGGTTCCATCGGGTTCGTGTACACACAAAAAGCCGCTAGACAGGACTGCGGCTCGCCCTGCGTTTTGATGTGAACTTACCTGTAAACGTCGACCACGCTGGTCGTGGTACCGCTTGGGAGCTTGTGGATCGTGCTGCTTGTCGAACTTGAACAAGCCATGCGTCAGCTTGACGGCTAGAGCCAGTCGCGACGCCGGAAGCCCCAGTAGAGGCCACCTGACAACACGATGATGAGCGCTGTGGAAAACCAGAATCCCCAGTGAGCCGCGAAACCGGGGTAAGGCACGTTCTGCCCGTAGAAACCAGTGATCGCCGTCGGGACGGCGATGATCGCCGCCCAGCTCGTGACCTTCTTCATCACGAGGTTCATCCGGTTGCCTTGAATCGTGAGGTTCGTCTCGAGGATCGTGCTCACGAGATCGCGCAACGACTCCGTCCACTCGGTCGCGCGAAGCACGTGGTCATACACGTCTTGGTAGTAGGGAACCATTCCCTCGTCGAGAACGTGCAAGTCGCGGCGCATCAATGAGTTGACGACCTCGCGCATCGGCAACACCACACGTCGAAGTAGGACCAAGCTCTTGCGAAACTCAAACGACCGACGCTGAACCTCTGTGTCGCGCGGCGCGTCATCGAACAGAAGGTCCTCCAGCGCCTCGATCTCACTATCAAGCGACTGAACCGCCTCGAAGTGCCCGTCGACTATGTCGTCCAACAGACCCCAGAGCAGAAACGACACGCCGTGCGTGGCAAGCTCCTTCGACGCGTCCCAGCGGGCGAGCAGTGAGTCGACCCGAGCGCCCTTCTCCATGTGGACCGTGACGAGCGCACGCGGCGTGACGAAAGCGCCGACTTCGTGCGTACACAGCTCGCCAGACTCGGTATCCAGCTTCACGGCATAGGCACTCAGGAACAGATGCGTGTCGTATCGGTCGAGCTTTGGGCGCTGATGCGCGCTGATGGCATCCTCGACCGCCAACGGGTGCAGTTGCAACTCCTCGGCGATTGTCGCAAGCTCCGCCTTGGTTGGGTCGCAATAGTCCAACCACACGCATGCGCCCTCGTCCTCGAGGTGCTCGGAAATGTCCTCGACCGGAAAGCCCTCGAGGACGAGCTTTCCCTCGCGGTACAGTCGGGTACGCGCCACGGTCGAAACAATATGATCAGCGCCGGACCATGCTGGACATCACTCGTCCCAAACAAGAGCAGCATCGGTGGCGCAGGACGCTCGAAACCACGCGTGAGACCCGCTTATAAGCAGCGATATCGCGCCGTCAGGGAGGCGGTCGGGATAGGCCTATACGGGCTGCGGTGCAGGCGCGCGTGTTCGTGCTCAGCGCCAAACCCCTGCAAAACCGCGCTTTATACCGCCAACGGGATTCGAACCCGTGTTACCGCCGTGAGAGGGCGGCGTCCTAGTCCCCTAGACGATGGCGGCCTGTCTAGTCGTCGTCGAGGCTAGCAAAGCGGAAGGCAGAACGGGTTGGAGCGGCGAAGCACAACGACGATCTGCAGGCGAAGCCAATCGTGCAAGCGGTTCGCTCCCCTCCTGGCCTCGGTGCGATATCGTCGCCTGCCCCGACACGCGGATGTGGCGGAATTGGTAGACGCGCGGCGTTCAGGTCGCCGTGCCCGTAAGGGCGTGGAGGTTCGAGTCCTCTCATCCGCACTTTGCATCGAAACTGGAGCCGTCGACCTAGTTCCGATGTTGTACCTGGTTCCGCACTGTTGCGTCGACGTCAGAACCACCGGTGTAGTTCCGGCGTTGTAGCCGCCTCGCATCGGCTGCCTGCCATCTCGTTTGGTTCCTCTCGGTGTATGCTGGCGCCCACCCAGCAATGCCCGATAGATGGAAGTGAGTCAATGATCAGGCAAGTAGTAGACCGGGACGAAGTACGTCAATACGTCGAGGCGCTGCGCGATCAGCTCGACGCGCCGCAGCTCAAGGACAAGGCGGCGCAAGCCGCCGACACACTCGAGGGCGAGGGCGATCCCGTCGAGAAGCTGCGCAAAGCCCTCCCGCCCGTGACCGAGAAGCTCGCCTCCTCCGGGGCCGACGCCGCCGACATCGCTCCCTTCATCTCGCGCGATCCGATCCAGAGCCTGCTCCAGAGCACGCTCGAGGACAAGTTGCGCGAGCGCGGCGTGCCCGGCGAGGCGCCCAAGCGTCGCGGCTTTCTGGCCTGGCTGCTGCACTTGATCGAGTCGATCCTGCATCCCGTCCGCTTCGGACCCGACGATCCCAACTGGGTGGTCGACGTCGCCGGGGCCGTACTCGAACGCATGGCCAAGGGCAACCATCCATTCAATCCCTTACCCGCCGAATACGAGATCTCAGACAATGCCCGCGTCGTGATCGTAGGCGACTGGGGCACGGGGCTGCCGCGCGCGCAGGAGGTGGCCAAGTTCATGGCGCAGGAGGTCTCCGAGGCACTGGACGAAGGCCGTGAGGCTCACGTCATACACCTGGGCGACGTCTACTACTCGGGCCTGAAGGGCGAGGTGCGCCGCCACGTGCTGGCGCCGGGGATGTGGCCGGTCAGCGCCGAGCAGGCAGATGCCGGGGTGACCTCATGGTCGCTGAACGGCAACCACGACATGTACAGCGGCGGCTTCGGCTACTTCGAGACGCTGCTCGGGGACAAGCGCTTCTCAAAGCAGCGCTCGTCCGACGGCGAGACGACGAGCTTCTTCAGCCTGCGCTCCCCCTCTTGGGATTTTGTGGCACTCGATACCTCGTGGGACACAGACGTCCTCTCCAGTGGTTTCGTCGGCGTACTACAGGACCCGCAGGCCGAGTTCGCCAAGCGGGTGGCCGATGAATCGGCACGCAAGCTAGTGCTGCTTAGCCACCACCAGCTGCTGTCGGTCTATGACAAGGAGGACCTCAGCCCGACACTTGGCGAAAAGCTCGCCCCGGTCCTGGACAGCGGCCGTGTGACAGCTTGGCTATGGGGCCATGAGCATCGTTGCATGGGCTTCGATGAAGCCAAGAAGGTGAAGGTTCCTCGCTGCATAGGCCATGGCGGAGTACCCGTGCTGATGGAGCACAAGCCGGGTGAGGCGATTCCTCCTCCGGGGGCGTGGGAGGAACGCGATTTCTCCGAGTACCACGGAGATCATTGGGGGCGGATGGGATTTGCGATCCTCGACCTTGCCGGGCCGCAGATCAAGGTGCGCTACCGCAACGAACTAGGTGAGACCTCGCGCGAAGAGATGATCGACTGACGCACGGCGCACGTCACGAAATCAACCACCTGAGCGCTTGGCTCATGGAGCGTCGCGTCCGGCAGCAGCGAGTGTCATGGCTTGGCCACTTGCACACCCTGCTCGTCGAGCGCCGAGTCCCGCGGCGGCACGAGCCACTCCTGATTTTGGCCAAGGCCCGCCACGCTCTCCAGCCCTTCAGGGACAACGCTCGGCGGCGCCTTGAAGGACAGGAACCACGAGTCGATGTGGTCGTCGAGGATACCTTCTGTAGAGGGAAAGTAGCCGCAGAGGAGCGGGCGTGAGGAGATCCCCAGACGCTTAAGCGCTTGCACGCGCGGGTGCTCGCCGATCTGAAGGCGCGCGGAGCGCGTCAACGGCAGGTTGAGGCCGGCATGTCCGTGGAAGGAGATGTTCGACTTCATCAGCATGCCGCGGAAGGCGCAGTAGTTGGATGTGGCCAGCGACAGTGGCAGGGCCTCGAAGCGGGGACGGTCGACCTCAATGCGTATGCACAATTGGCCGTCGAGGTCGTATTGACTAGAGACCTTGCGCGGGGCGATCACGAAGTCGAGGTTGGCCTGGTGCTTTGGCATCCCCCAGATGCCCTTGCCCCCCTTGACCGAGACTTCACTTGAGACTGGTAGGTCAATCACATACTGGCCTGTGCCGTAGAGCCGCTGGGCCAGCGGCAGCGCCGGCGTCAAGGCCGGTGCGGGATGCTCGCCGTGGGTGCATGCGATCGCGATGGAGAACTCGATGTAACGGCCGATGTTGGTAGAGCGGTAGTCGACCACCGAGATCAGCAGCAGCGCACGCTCGCCCCATAGGCGCAGCGGATGGACCTCGTCGCCCGGCAGCAACTCTGCGGCGGCACAGGCGTCGATCGAGAAAGCCGCCATCAGCGCCGGGCTTTCGTGCGAGGCGACGGGCAGCGTGAAGGGGATTCCGTCCACGAGTGCATAGCGACCGGACTCGCGTCGCAGGCGACCGACGGATTTGCCGAGCAGGAAGTCGGCGATGCTCACACGTCCACCTCCAGTTCCGCAAGGATCGTCGGGAAGACGTCGCGCGCGGCTCCCTCCCCCATGAACATGTCGAGATGCCCGTAGCCGTCGAAGATGTGCAGCGCGGTGCGCTCGGGGGCGTGGCCTGAGTACCAGGCATGCGAAAGACGCTGGCTCTCGGCCGTGAAGCAGCGATTGACGGCACCGGCGATAAACGCTATGTGGGCGTCGGTCTTTGGCGCCTGGGCGGTGAAGTCGTGCGGTAGCTCCGGGTGGTCTTCGACGGTGAGCAAGCGGCGCGCTCGCACGCAGCGCAGGATCTGGGAGAAGAACGTAAGCGGTACCGCCGCGAACTCTCCCTTGAGCCATTCGTGCGTCGCTTCGTTGAGATTCTCGTGACGCCACAGCGTTGGCTTTGCTGCTCCATAGGTGTAGCTCGACCACTTGCACACGCTGTTGTTGCACTCATGATGGTCGAGCTTGATCCACGCGTCGACGAGCTTGGGCACGATCCACGGCGCGCCGACCCTCCCCCACTGCGGGTCCAGATAGCCGAGCACCCTTGCCGTCACGGGGATCATGCTGCGCAGCTTCAGGTTCGCGAGCCGTGGAACGACTGGATGGATCGAGACGGCATTGGAGACGATCGTGCGCACCTGCGGCACGAGCCCCGCCAGCGCGCTCATCATGAAGCTGGTGGAGCCCTGGCAGTGGATCACCGCCTTGATCTCATCGGCGCCGGTCTGCGCGCAGACTGTCTGCACAGCGTGCGGGTGGTCGTAGACGGCGGCCTGGTCGAGCGTCCAGTGGTTGTGAGGGATTTCGATCGAGGCTCGCCAGTTCTCAAGCCACACGTCCCAACCCTCCTCGACAAGCATGTCGACGAGGTTGCGTCCACTCGGGGCGCGGAAGATGTTGGCCCGCACGCCCGCGCCGTGTACAAGCAGCACCGGACCCTTTGTCGGCGCTTGCTCGCCGCGCACGTTGATCACGTTGCATCTCAGACCGTCGCCCGCGGTGAACTCGACCACGTGCTCGGTCTGCTCGCTCATCGAACAGAGTCCGACGTATCTCGAATGCCATGGCGAGCGTCGCTCACGCTTGGCCCCCTGGCCCGTACACACTCCACAGCTCGCCGGCAAACAGCTCGCCGAAGCGCGCGATCGCGTCCACGCGGTGCCCCGGATCGGTGCGGAAGGTCGTCAGCTGACGCGCGAAGTCCAGTGGATGGATGTGCAGAATGCCGCTCGCCACCAGCTGCGCTCCTGCGTCCTGCTCAGGCGTCACGTGACCCTCGAGTACACGCGTGAACAGCGTCGTGGTCTCCGACCAGACGTCGAAGCCGTGGTCGTGGCGGACCTCCTTGAAGCCGGTCATCGTCAGCGGGTGTTGCTCGCCGTCGGCGAACTGCAGGTGATAGAGCATGCGCTTGAACCCGGGAGCCTCCTCTACGAACAGGTTAAAGACGCCTTCGCTGACAGGCAGCTTGCCGCCGAAGGCATCAGAGTCGATCCAGCCCTCGGCTCGGGCGGTGTGACGCGGGTCGGTGATGAAACGGTCGATGTCCTCCGTTTCGATCGTGAGGTGAAACATGAAAGCCGTACCCGCGTCCTTGCCAGCTCGATAGCCACCGTCGAAGTCGGACTCGCCGAAGCTCACGTAACCCTTCATCTCCTCGGTAAAAGCAAGCGAGGTCATCTCAGCTGTACCCCTTTCCTTCTTCGATAATCGCGTCGGCAAAACGGTCGGCCAGCGCCGCGATCGTCAGCGATGGATTGGCACCGACCGGCCCAGGCATTACCGAGCCGTCGGCTATGTGCAGGCCTGGTCGTCCGAAGACGCGACCGAACGGATCGACCACACCCTCCCGCACAGAGTGGCCCATGCGACAGCCTCCCAGCGAATGAACCGTGATCACGCGGTTCACGTGCCAGATCGGGTTGTCTATGAAGTCGGCGCCGAGCTTCTCCGCCACTTCGCGGGAAACCTCTCGAACACGATCGAAATAGGGGGCTGATGGACCGTCCTTGGACCAGTCGAGCTCCAGACGCCCCTCCTGAAGCGACATTTTCCCGCCGGGAATATCGCGACCCATGCCGAGCAGCGGCAACAGCCCCGAGGACAGGTTGCAGTTGCCAAGCAGCGCGGAGGCCAGATCGCCGACCTCGCTGTGGCGCTGTCCGTGAATCAACGACCACACGTAGTGCGCAATCTTTGGCAGCGCTTTGGCGATCGCCTCCGGCTCCTCGATCATCTCCAGCATCCAGCCGCCGAACTGCGGGAAGCCGGCATCCTCGAGGTAGAAGCCGCGCCCCTCGCCGCCTTCGAGCTCGTCAGGCATGCGAATCGCGCTAGTGATCACCGGGCCGATCCCAGGTTCGATCTCCCGCGCCACACGCCTGCCCTCTGCATTAGTGCGCTTGGCGCGCACGGCGAAGCTGAGCAGATCGCCATTGCCGGAGAAGCCGAGACCCAGCTGGTCGGAGAGACCTGGCAAGGCGGGGCGGTTGCGCAGCATCAGCCAGTTGGTGCCGAGTGTGCCGGCTGAGAGGATCAGGTGCTTGCAACTGAGCACATGAAGCCCCGGCGCGGAGGTGTCGGCAGGCTGGCCTGCCGACGACACCGGATCGTGGTGGACGTAATGAACCATGTAGCCACCGACCTCGGCGGGCTCGAACGAGCTCACCTCGCAAAGCGTCCGCAGCTCGGCCCCTGCCCGCGCGGCGTAGGTCAGGTAGTTGTAGTCGAGCGTGTTCTTCGCACCGTAGTTGCAGCCGATGTCACACTCTCCGCACATCTGGCAAGTTGTGCGTGTCCGCCCATGCAGATTGGGCTCAGACTCACGGATCGGTTCGCCTGGGACCGCCGGCGAGCCATCGTTTGCGAACGTCACGGCAAGCGGCGCCAGTAACCAGTCGAGCCCCAAACGCTCGGCCGCTTCGCGATAGGCCAGCACCTTAGGAGTCTGGTCGTAGGGCGACTGGCCGAGTGGAAAGCGTTGCACCCCGATGCGCCGTTCGACCTCGTCGTAGTGAGGATCGAGATCGCCGCGTGTCACCGGCCAATCTTCATAGCCACCTTTGGCCAGGTCTTCTTTGACGAACCAGCGCTCGTCCTTGCGCAAGAAGACGTTGGCGTAAATCAGCGATCCTCCGCCAAGCCCGCTAGCGCAGAGCGCGTCGATCCCGCTGAACGACCAGAAGTCGAACATGCCGTGCAGCCCTTCGCTCGGGTCCCAGAAGTTGCGCTTCATCGCGAGCGGACTGCGTGGGAAAGTCGTCGGCGGATAGGCCTTGCCGCGCTCGAGCACACATACGCTCCAACCCTCCTCGGCCAGGCGTGCGGCCGTCACCGAGCCACCGAACCCGGAGCCGACGACGATCGCGTCGAAATGTTCGGGAGCGCCACCCACCGGTGAGACCATGTCGGAATAGTACGCATTAATGGATCTCTACCGATCCCCCGTCGCCGGCCTCCGCTTGACTGGCTACTCTTCATCCCCGTGACTAAGACAAGATTCATCACGTTGGCCTGCACGCTCGCGGCACTCACGAGCGCGAACCTCGCACAAACAAGCGCCGCAGCTACAGTCCAAAGCACCGCCGCGCAGACAGCACCGGCCGGCGCGCCGACCACCACACCGGCGGACCAGAGTCCCCCGAGCCCGGCCACAGACACCCCCTCGACGCCCGCAGGCACGCCCCCGGCCACAACGCCGCCCAAGCCGGCTGCGCGTACACGCCTGGCCGGCCTGCCCTCGGCGGCGATCGCCGACGGGACAGCGCAACTGGTCGTTCGCCTGTCTGCGGCACCGGCGCCGAACTCGCCAGTGCCTGCGCTCAGCCCCGATGTCGCCGGCACGTGGAAGTCGGTGGGCGACTCCGAGACGTTCACGCCGAAGTCGACGCTCGAGCCTTGCAGCAGCTACACGCTGACCGTGTGGGCCGGTACTGACGCGCTTGGACATCCCCCACTCGGCACAGCGCACAGGCAGACGCTGCGCGTCGCATGTCCATCGTTGCGCGGGCTCCAGCAAGCGCTTGCTCGCTTGCACTACCTGCCCTACACAATCGACGCCGCCCACGGCCGCAACAGCGGTGCACGAGCCGAGAGCCGGGGCAGCGCCGCACACTATGCCTTCGACCCGCCTGCGGCGAGGCTTCTCTCAAACGAGTCCGAGGCGCCCGGGCTTGCCTACGGTTTGCTCGATACGACGACGCGCGGTGCACTGATGGTCTATCAGTCAGACCACGGGTTGCCGGCCACCGGCGCTCCCGACGGCCCTACATGGGCTTCGCTGCTGGCGGCCGAGACGCTCGGCCACCTCGACCCGACGCCGTACACGTTCGTGACCGTCAGCGAGTCCAGTCCCGAGACGCTCGAGGTCCATCGCGGTGGCCGCGTGGTGATCTCCACGCCCGCGAACACCGGCGTGGCCGGGGCGGAAACCGAACGTGGGACCTTCCCGATCTATGCCCGCTACGTGTCCACGACGATGACCGGCACCAACCCGGACGGCTCGCACTACAGCGACCCGGGCGTGCCGTGGGTCAACTACTTCAACGGGGGCGACGCGGTCCACGGCTTCCCGCGCGCTTCATACGGCTTCCCTCAGTCAAACGGCTGCGTCGAGTTGCCGATCGGAACAGCGGGCCAGGTCTACCCGCTGCTCGCAATCGGTGATCTCGTAATCGTCAGCTAGGCGGCTGAGGGGCAAGCCGGCACCGACGGCGAAGCCGTTGGTGAAGGACGCACCGACCGAAGTGTGCTGAAGCACACGAGGGAGGAGGACGCCGTATTGCGCCGCCCATCGATCGCCTAGCGCCCCGCGCCCTGGCGGCGGCGCTGAGTGAGCAAGATCGAAGCACCCATTGCCACCAACAGCACGCCACCGATCACGATCCAGGTCAGGTTCAGGCCGGTGAAGGGCAGAGTTTTGGCCGCCGTGGTCGCAGTCGGTTCGGTGGCTTTGGCCGGTTCGCTCGTTTTAGTCGGTTCGACGCCAGATTTGGCAGGGGTTTCTTTGGGAGTGCTCGATGTTTTCGTCGGCGCCGTTTCCTGTTTGGGGATGGGCGTCGTCGTCGTTTTCGGCGCGGGCGTCGTCTGGCTGTAGCCGGACGTCGGGTCGGCTGCCAGCGCCGTGCCGGGCGCGATCAGCATTAGGGCGAGCGGCAGGGCCAGCAGGCCGCGCACCGTGCGGCGTCTGCGCGTACGTGCGCGGCCGATCGATGTCGCATTTGCCTGGCTTGGCCTCTCGCAGGCCGTCAAGTCGTTTTGCATGTTGCTATCTCCCGCGTCCGGTGGTTCGCTTGGGCTGCTCTACGAGCGGCCCCTCATTTCCTTTGAGAGCTTTGCCAATCGCTTGGCGATGCTGCGAGCGCATGAGTCTATCCGAGGACCCTTTTTGCCTGGAGCTCCATTCTCCTGCATCATTGCCCGCAAAGCGGACGGGTCATGCGCCTGTCAAAGCCTCATGTACCGAGCTTTACGCGTCCTTCGAGCGTTCCGGCTTGTAGATGCGCGCGCAGCACCTTCTTATCGAACTTGCCAACGCTCGTCTTCGGCACCTCCCCAATGAAGGCGAACTCGTCCGGCAGCCACCACTTCGCGACGCGCCCAGTCAGGTGCTCCTGTAGGTCCTCAGCGCTTATCTCGGCGCCCTCGCGCACGACCACGCAGCACAGGGGCCGCTCGGCCCACTTCTCATCAGGCTTGGCGATCACGGCCGCCTCGATCACGTCTGGATGGGCCATCACCTCGTTCTCGAGCTCGACCGAGGAGATCCACTCGCCGCCGGACTTGATCACGTCCTTGGAGCGGTCTGTGATCTGGATGAAGGCGTGCTCGTCGATCGCGGCGATGTCGCCGGTGCGCAGCCAGCCGTCGTGGAAGCGCTCGGCGCCCGACTCGTCACTGAAGTAACGCGCGGCGATCCACGGGCCGCGCACCTCCAACTCGCCGGTAGACTCACCGTCCCAGGGGACCTCCTCGCCATCGTCCCCCACCAGCCGCGTTTGCACCCATGGCAACGGCTTACCCTGCTTGGCGCGGTTGTCCCAGTAGCTCTCATCGTGGCCGGCTGTCTCATCGGGGCGCGAGTAGGAGGCGACAGGGCTCGTCTCGGTCATACCCCAGGCTTGGAAGACGTTCACGCCGTGGCGCTCCTCGAAGTCGCGCATCAGCTGACGCGGCACCGCCGAGCCTCCGCAGGCAGCATTCTCAAGCGAGGAGATGTCGACGTCGTGGGTGTCGGCGTAGCGGAGCAGATCGGCGAAGATCGTCGGCACGCAGCCCATGATCGTGGGACGCTCTGACTCGATCAACTCCGCTAGCGGCTCCGCTTGCAGGAAGTGGTCGGGCATGATCAGATCGGCGCCGGCCAGAGCGGCGGCGTGCGGGATCCCCCAGGCGTTGACGTGAAACATCGGCACTACGAGCAGCGCGCGGTCGCGCTGGGAGAGGCCAAGCGCGTCCTTCATCAGCGAGGCTGTGGAATGCAGCGAGATCGAGCGGTGCGAGTAGAGCACACCCTTGGGGTTGCCGGTGGTACCGCTCGTGTAGCAGAGCGCCGCTGCCTGGCGCTCGTCGACTTCGGGGTAGTCATAGGAGCCTGGGCCGGCTTCCTCCAGCAGCTTCTCGTAGCGCAGGACATTCGGCAAGGTGCCGGCGTCTCCGTCACCCATCACCACGTAGTGGCGCACGCCCTCGAACGTGGGCGCCAGCTCTTGGAGTATCGGCACAACCGAGTCGTCGACGAAGATGACGCCATCCTCGGCGTGGTTGACGATATAGGTCAACTGCTCGGCGAACAGGCGAATGTTGAGCGTGTGCAGGACCGCACCGATGCAAGGAACGGCCATATAGAGCTCGAGATGGCGCTGGTTGTTCCAGGCGAACGTGCCGACGCGGTCTCCCTGTTTGACTCCGAGCCGCTCGAGCACACGCGCCAAGCGATCGACCCGCTCAGCGACCTGGCCGTAGCTGGCACGCGTTAGACCTGTGTCGGTGAGCGTTACGACCTCCGAAGTCGGATGGACCGAGCGCATGCGGTGCAGCGGGTGGTGCAGCGTCAGCTGGAAGTCGTCCTGCATCAACCCTTCGAGCATCTCCCCTACTCCCTCTTAGTGGCTTCTCTGCGCGGTAGGACATCACTGTAGATCGCGCGCGTGCGCTGCGCCACGTCGCTCCAGTCGAAGCTAAGCACGTGCTCTGTGGCCTCGGTTACCAGACGATCGCGCAGCTCGATGTCTACGAGCAAGCGCTCGATCATCACGCCCAGGTGCTCTGGGTCGCCGCCGTTGAAGCGCAGGCCGACGCGCTCACCGGCAGGGACAACCTCGCGCAGGCCGCCGGTGTCAGCCACGATGCAAGGGCAGCCCGAGGCCATCGCCTCGAGCGCCACGAGCCCGAACGGCTCATACAGAGAGGGCACGACGCACAGGTCGGCGATGCGGTAGAGCGAGTGCAGAGCATCGTCGCCAATCCAGCCTAGGAACACGCCGTGCTCTGATAGGCCCAGACGCTCAGCCTGTGCCTTGAGCTCAGCCTCATGAGTGCCACTGCCCGCCACCAGGAAGCGTACGCCCGCAACTTTCTCGATCACGCCCGGGAGCGCGTCGAGCGCCAGCTGGAAGCCCTTCTCATAGACCAGACGCCCGACGAGCAGGACAAGCTTCTGCTCAGGCTGGGCGAACTGCAGGCGCAGCGCGTTCAAGTCATCGACGGGACGTAGGTCGCGCGGGTCGATGCCGTTGGGGATCACGGTTATGCGGCGCTCGTCGATGTCGTAGATGTCGGCCACATGGCCGCGCATGTAATGCGAGCAGGTGATCACAGAGTCGGCGCGGTGGGCCATCCAGCGCTCGATCGCGTGGATGTCGGATTGCGGCGATTTGTCGACCCAGCCCTGGTGGCGACCGTGCTCGGTGGCGTGGATCGTTGTTACATAGGGAATCTCGAGGCGCTCAGACAGCGCGACGGAGGCGTGTGCTACGAGCCAGTCGTGGCCGTGCACGAGGTCGTATGCGTGCTCCTCGGCCAAAGCGCTGCCGGCGGCGAGCATGTCGTCGTTCATGCGCTGTACCCAGCCAAGGAAGCGATCTAGATCCAGCGGGAAGCGGGGCTCGCTCACACGGTAGACGGTTACTCCGTGCTGCTGTTCGCACGCCGGGGACTCGTCGCGCCCGCGCGTGAGCACGTCCACGGCGACTCCTTGGCAGACGAGCTCCTCGGCCAGCTTGCGCACATGCCGGGCAAGGCCACCCTCGATCACCGGGGGGTACTCCCAGGAGAGGATCAGGACGCGGTCAGCCACCGCCTAGACCCTATCTCGCTCGGCGTCGACGGGTCCCTGCGACGGATGCCCCCGCGCACAGGGGCATCCTCAATTTGCAGTCTCCACCGCCGCACCGCCCATACGGGTGCGCATCACCTCGACAGCAGTCGGGCTGGAGTCGATCAACACGTAGTGGCGACCGAGACGCGCGGCGACAGCACCGAGCGTCCCGCTGCCGGCGAAGAAATCTAGGCACCAGTCGCCTGGGCGACTGCTGGCAAGCACGATGCGCCGTACGACGCCCTCTGGCTTCTGTGTGGGATAGCCGGTCTTCTCGGTGCCGTTGGTGGGCACGATCGTGTGCCACCACACGTCTGTCGGCAGCTTGCCGCGCGCAGCCTTCTCCGGTGTGACGAGGCCTGGGGCCATGTACGGCTCGCGGTCGACCTCCGCGGCGTCGAAGTAATAAGCCGACGGATCACGCACGTATACGAGGATCGTGTCGTGCTTGGACGGCCAGCGCCGGCGCGAGCGAGCGCCGTAGTCATAAGCCCAGATCAGCTCGTTGAGAAAGCACTCGCGCCCGAAGATCTCATCGAGCAGGAGCTTGCAGTAGTGGGCCTCTCGGTAATCAATGTGGAAGTAGAGCGTGCCCTCGCGCGCGAGCAGGCGACGTGCCTGCTCCAAGCGCGGCGCCAAGAACGCCAGGTAGTCGTCGAAGCTATCGCGGTAGGAGCTCTCTGAGAGCAGACGCGTGGCGTAGCGGCGCCCCTCGAAACCGACACGATCTCCCCCTTCGTCCGCGACGGTCTGCAACGTCCTGCGCGTCTGCGCCTGCCCCGTGTTGAACGGCGGGTCGATGTAGATCAGCTGGAAGGAGCCGTCGGCAAAGCGCGGCAACAGCTCCAGGCAGTCGCCGAGCAGGATCTGATCCACTGGAGCCGGATCCAGCGAGCCGCTCATGCAGTGCCTTCGGGGACAAGCACGATCGCCGCGAGAGTTGCGGCGCCGCCATCGCCAGGCGCGAGATCTGCGCCGGAACGCGAGATCGTCAGCGTATGGCGCCCTGCGTTCAGACTAGTACGGAGTGGGGTGAGGACATTGACCACGAGCGAGTTGCCGTCGAGCTGCCCGCCGAGCGTACCGATCTTGACGCCGTCGATGCGAATAGTCAACGCACGCATCACATCGCCCTTTAGCCACAGTTCCCACACGCCGCCGTGGGGAAGAACGAATCGGGCGCTCAACGTTCCCGCCCCACCCATGACGATGCCCTTGCGCGAGAGTCTCCAATTGGCCGGGCGAAGCGTATGCGCAAGAGGCACCTTTATGAGTCGAGCAAGAGACGTTCCGTCCGACGATCTCCTGCGCAAGGCGCCATTCTGAACGCGACCCCACACCTGGTAATAGAGGCCCTGCCACAGCAGCCGGTAGGCGGCCGGCGGGCGTACCACGGTCGGGTCGCGACGTGTGACGATCAGCGGATAGGCAGCGAACGCGGTAGGAGCGATCTTGTTGAGAATGACGGGCTGACCATAGCCGCCGGCGGCCGAGGCGAACGTGGGCGGCGGATAGACAAAGTCGGGGCCGCCCACGTCCATATCGCGCAACGCGTACAGCGAGTATTCGTCGAAATCGGTGAGAAGCGTCGGCCCGCGTCCGGCAAAGCGCCTGTTTATGGACGCAAGCTCTTCGTAGCGCGCGGTCGGCGCAAGGTTCGAGCTGTGGTAGAGCAGCGCGTCGGAGCAGAGCACCCCGCCCACGAGCAGGAAGGCTACGAGCGAGGCCGCGATACGCATACGCGAGCCGCGCAACGCCGCGACTCCGGCCCAAGCCATCAGCATGACCGCTGGCGAGGTGAGCATTAGGGTCTTCGCGTTCGCCCAGGTGCTCGCAAGCCCAGCGAGCGCAAGCCACACGATCACCATCGAAGCGAACCATGCGGCCAGCGCATACCGACGAGAACGAACAAGATTCCCCACTCCCAGCACCACAAGGACGAGCACGAGCACGATCAGCACGGTGGTGAGCGTCAGCGCACCGCCGGTTGGCAACAGCTTGTAGCTGCCGCCCAGCCACACACCAAAGAGTTGGGAAGGACGTAGGGGCGAGTGCAAGTTGCCAGCATTGGAGGTCGAGGCGATCGCCTGCGCGACGTTCAACGAGCCGGAGAGCTGGACCCATGTCGGCCAGGCCGCCACTAGCAGCACGAGCAGACCGGCGCCGACGACAGCAAGCAAGCCGCGGACAGACGGACGGCCGAGCGCTAGAGCTCGATCACGCACGCTCTCGGGCCGCGGGCGGGGCACGCCGCCGGCGCGCAACTCGCCGAACATGGCGAACGCGAGCACGAGTGTCGCAGCAAGCGTCCAGGCGCCGAAGGCGACGCCGAGCGCCGCTACGCCCGCGGCCACGACAAGCGCGAAAGGGATCGCCGAGCGCGCGCCAGCCCACACCCAGCGCCGATGGTCCACGACCAGTGCACCCATGCACAGGATCAAGGGAAGCGCCGTTATCTCCTTGACCGAGCCGATCAGCTCATACGCGTACACGAGTGCCGGCAGCGTTACGGTGAGCGTCGCTATTGCCGTCAAGCCACCGCGCAGCCCGACCCGCCGGACGAGCGTCCACGCCGGCCCGGCGGCGGTCGCGAGCATGAAGGCGACGAACGGCTGGAACGTCCAGATCAGCGGCAGTCCAAGCAGGAACGAGCTACCGCCGAACAGTGTGTCGGCGCCCGATGGATAGCTCGATCCGTAGTAGTTGTGAACGAACAGTCCGTAGGAGTTGCGCAGATCGAGGTGCGAGTAGTCCTGGCCGTGGCGGATCAGAAAATCCGCGCCGAGCATGTGCACGGCGGAGTCGGCAAGCGCCATGTAGGAAGAGAAGGTCGGTCGCCCAGCGAGCAGCACCGGCGCCAGCGCGAGGACGTAGGCAAGCGGGAATACGAGCACTTGCCAAACGGAGCTGCGCCAGACGCACGCGAGCTTGCGCAACCGCTGTCGTCCGAATAGCAGCCCTGCGAGCGCGAGCACCACGAGCAGGTAGGGAGTCGCGGGCGCAAGCGGCGCAATGTAGGTACTCAGCTGTGAGAGCACGATCAGCGCCGCGGCGCCGACCGCGGGAAACAGCATCGCCTGTAGCACCCCGCCGCTGGCTCGGTCGACCAGTAGCGCCCCGCCAAGGCACAGCAGCGCGAGCACAACCGGGTAGACCAGCGTCGTGAGCACGAACATCGGCGGCGGCCGATGCTACAGACGGCACGTCGCTAGAGCGCTTGTGGCGGCCCGACCTCAGCTTCCGCGGCCCCCTTCCGCTCGGTGAGATGCCGAGTTAGGCGCACAGAGTTATACGCCAGGCGTATCAGGCCTCGACAGGCACGAGCCCGGGCTCGTGCGCGTTCGTACTCGGCGCTGGGCGCCCCACCAGCACCTGGCAGGTCTCCATCAGCCATTGCGCCTTGCGAAACCAGATCACGCTCTGGATAGCGCCCGGCAAGCGCGGTCCTGGCGGCAATTGGATTGATGCATCTGGCATACCGCTAGGCATCTTGACGCTCCCGAGGTGAGCAATGCGCGGAGGCCAAGGTAGTCGGAGGGAGACCGGCTAAATGCACCAAACTGGGGGCAAGCAAAAAACAGACATGCAACCGAACGGTTGCATGTCGCTAGATGCTTGCAAGTGCCGCAGCCACGTCAGGCAGACGGTCGTCGCCCCAGAAGAGCTGTTCACCGACAACAACTGTCGGCACGCCAAAAACGCCCAACGCATGGGCAGCGTCGGTGGCCACGCGCAACGCTAGCTTGATCTCCGGATCGCGCGTAGCCCCCTCGACCGCCTCACGGTCCAGGCCGGCCCGCTCGGCCGCCTGCAGCACACTCTCCTCAAGAGCAAGGTCGCGGCCGTGCACGAAGGCGTGGCGAAACGCCTCGATCGTGAACTCGCGACCGCGCCCGACCTGGAAGGCATAGGTGACCGCGCGCATCGCGTACAGGTAATTGCTGGGCCAAGGCTCCGGCCAGCGCACAATCTCCAAGCCGTAGTTGCGCGCACGTCGCTCGACCTCCGCGATCCCTTCATGGCGACTGTCAACCCCACCGAGTGCCCATGAGGAGCGTCCGTTGGCCTTGAACAGACCGCCAAGCGACACGGGCTGCCATACAGCCGGCGCTGGCAGGAGATCGTCGATGCGCTCCGCCGTCAGGTAGGCGTACGGCGATCCCAGGTCGAAGTAGAAAGTGGCTTCGGGCATCGCGATCCTCTCTCCTCTATGTGGAATCGAATTCTACGCGCGCGCGTGCCCGCGAACAACGAACTCAGAGCTATGAGCTCACAAACACACGCGCGCGCTGAACACTAAATCTCGATTCCAGACATGAAGCACTCGGCGGAACTGCCCGTGTTCGCGCCATACCAAAGCTCCAGCCATGTGGTCTCGCCTGTGGCGGGATTCGTGAGCATCACCGTCGCCCAGGTCTCTTTGTTGCTTTCAAGGTTGGCGCTCTGCGTCGTAGTCGGAGTCGCCGCTTGGGCGCCAGCGCTGACGAGAGGCGCTTCTTGTGTTCCTGATGTAGTGAGCATCTCCAGCGTTTGCGTGTACTCGAGCGCGGCCGGGACCGTCACGTAGATCTCAAAGCCGACATCGCCGGGTTTTGTTCCCGGAAGGCAGCTAACTCCGAGCTGGAAGGGACCCGTCGCAAGCACATTGTGCTCCGGGTCGTTCACAGTGGGCACACCGAAGAATGCGAACTTCAAGGCGCCGGGACCCATCGGTCCGACCGGACCCTGTACACCCTGTACACCTTGCGGGCCTTGCACGCCAGGCGATCCCTGAGGACCGGTAGCACCCTGAGCTCCGCGTGGTCCGCGTGGTCCTGTGGCTGTTTTCTTCTTAGTCTTTTTCTTGGCGAGATGCCCGGCATGCGTCACCGAGCGGGGGAAAAACTGGATCCCGTGGCCGTATGCGACTGTTCCACCCGCAAATACCGCGACGATCAACGCCAAGCCGGTAGAGCCCAGCAGGAGCCGTGCAAACCTAACAGTCTTCATATGAGTCCCTTCTTCTCGGTGCGCGGCGCTGATCGCGCCGGGACGGTCCGCTGACCGACGGGCTCAGGCTAGCGCGGCGATGACAAAATGGCCACCGAGAGCATTAGTCATGTTGCGAGTAATCGGAGACCAAATTCCGAGAAGAATCTGATTTAGACACACAGTTGTCCTGTGACCGGGGAACACTCTACGATTCTCCGCATGAGCACGGCAAGCTACGCAGGCCTGACGCCAGCGAGAACGCAAACGCTGTTCGGCAGGGTGATGGGGCTTGTTGCGTTGACCACCGCCTTTGCGACGCTCGGCGTATACCTCGCCCGCGAAATGGGCGGCGCCGGCTGGTTCATCGCATGGATAGTTGCGTTTGGTTGCCTGTTCGGCCTCAACGCCGCCAACGCGCGCGGCAACCACCGCCTCGCGCTGGGACTGCTGTTCGCCTTCGGCCTGTTGCTTGGCGTGGGCGTGTCGAGCACCGTCAACTACTACTCCGCCACCGACCCAACGGCAGTGCGCCAAGCGCTCGCAGCGACGGCCCTCTTCGTTGGCGGCCTGGGCGCCGGTGGCTATGCGATCCGGCGCGACCTCTCGTTCCTCTACCGCACGCTGTTCTGGCTGCTGCTCGGGCTGATCGTCGCCGGCATAGTCCTTATCTTCATCCACATCGAGGCGCTCTACACCGCCTACGCGCTTATCGGGCTCGTGATCTTCGGCCTCTACACGGTCGTGGACTTCAACCGCCTGCGCCGTGCCGGAACAGACGAAGCGATCCCGCTGGCCGCAGGCATCTTCCTTGATGTCCTGAACATTTTCCTTTTGTTCTTGCGGCTGTTCGCCCGGTCTTCCTAGGAACGATCACCCGCCACCTTGAAGGTGGTCCAGGCCTCGTGACCTTAGGTCAACATACGCGCGGATATGTCGATAGAAGCGATGTGAGTGACTGGTTTTATTCGTACTATTGTGGGGTGGGTCGTGGGGCGCGCAACAAGTACCGTGAGATCCACGGTACTTGGCAAAAGCGGGTTTTCCGGCGACCCAGATGGCCTCGCGACGCCGCTATTAGCCACCGGATTTATCGCCCACGCAAGAAGCGCTGCGTCGGCCATCCTTGAGTGTCAGCGGCTTTGGCTGCTCTATCCGGATCGCCGCTACTTCGGGTTGTGTCGCTCGGCACCCAGCGGTCGTCGCCCAAGCGTCTTGAGCACCTGTACCCTCACCTTCTCGCCCAGCCCGCTACATCAAGCGACGCCGGCGGCAGCACGTGGCGGACGGATCAGGACGCCTCGGTCGCGTGCCCAGCCAGGACGCCTCAGGCGTAGAGCGCCTCGATCTCGGCAGCGTACTTCGCCTCGATCTGCGCACGGCGCAGCTTGAGGGTCTCCGTCAGCTCGGCGCCAGGTAGCCAGCATCTCCCGAGACACGTGTCCAGAATCACCCGAGACATCACGGAGCGCCCCCGGCAGGATTCGAACCTGCGACCCTCGGATTAGAAGTCCGACGCTCTATCCAGCTGAGCTACGGGGGCAAATGTCTCCGTCTACGGTACGCCACGAGCAGGCTATGACGGATCGGGAACCGATCCAGCGCGCAGTCCTTTTAAGCAATCTTCAGGCAAAGTGTGCAAAAGTTGCAGCCGTGACACCCGACGACACAGATCTGACCCGCAAGGAGCGCCGCGAACAGGCGCGCACCGAACGCAAGGCCCAAGAGGAAGCGCAGGCGGCGCAGAGCGCGCAGCGCAAGCGCCTGATCCAGCTCATCGGGGTCGCGGGCGTGGTCGTCGTGATCATTGCGATCATCCTGATCGCGACTGGGACAGGCGGCTCCAAAAACCCGCCCCGGCCCCATAGCGAAATAGCGAAAGCCTCGGAATCGGAAGTGATCTCGTTGCTCCAGGGCATTCCCCAGAGCACGATCACGCTCGGCAATCCCAACGCGCCCGTAACGATCCAGTACTTCGGCGATCTGGAGTGCCCGTTCTGCAAGCAGTTCACGCTCAGCGCATTGCCGACGATCATCAAGAAGTACGTGCGCACCGGCAAGGCCAAGATCGAGTACCACTCGATGGAGACAGCCACGCGCGAAAAAGAAACCTTCCAGACCCAGCAGGTCGCCGCGCTTGCTGCTGGCAAACAGAACAAGATGTGGTACTTCGTCGAGCTGTTCTACCACGAGCAGGGAGAAGAGGAGACCGGCTATGTCACCGAAAGCTACCTGCAAGGGTTGGCTGCCCAAGTGCCCGGCTTGAATCTCTCGCAATGGAGCGAAGATCGCAACGATCCTGCCTATCCCAGCCAGGTTCTCGCCGACGCGCAGGCGGCCAACCAGAACGGCTTCACGGGCACCCCGTCCTTCATGATCGGCAAGAGCGGCGGGACGCTCCAGAAACTCGAAAACCCCTCCCTGACCGACGCCAGTTCTTTTGAACCGGTGATCGAAAAACTGCTGAAGGGCTGAGAGTGATCAGGCGATGGAGCAAACCGGCCCCGCCCCGATATGAGCCAGCGCACCCTCAGAATCGTGCTGATCGTGCTGACGGCGCTTGGCTTGGCGCTCGCTAGCTATCTGACCTACGTTCATTACGCCAACCTCAGGCCGGTCTGCACTTCGGGCGGCAGCTGCTTCAAGGTCCAGACTTCGACCTACTCAAAGCTGGCGGGCGTCCCCGTGGCTCTGATGGGTTTGATCGGCTATATCGCGATCATGATCTCGCTGCTCGTGCGGGAAAGCGAGAACACGCGCTTTGCGACGCTCGTGCTGACGATCGGCGGCTTCGGTTTCTCGGCCTATCTGACCTACCGCGAGCTGTTCTCGATCCACGCCGTCTGCGAGGAGTGCGCCACCAGCGCAGGACTGATGACGATCATGATGCTGTTGGCAATATGGCGTTTCCTGCGCGGAGGACCCGAGCAGTACCACTCTCAACCGCTCGCAGCCAGCGAAGAGCCTCAAACGGCACGCATAAGCACAAGCTAAAAGATCCGCTCTTAGGCAAGCCCACATTGCGCCGGGCCTGTAGGCTCGCTGCACGATGGCGTCCTCTCGCGCGTCGGCACAGGCGCCCATGACAGATATGGATGAGCAAAAGCGCGCAGCGGCCAAGGCTGCCGCCCTGCTCGTAAAAGAGGACGATCGTGTCGGTCTGGGCACAGGCTCCACCGTCGCCTACCTGCTGCCGGCGTTGGCGGCGCGCGAGTTGAGCTTGCGCTGTGCCGCCACCTCACCCGCGACCGAGCGCGCCGCCCGCGAGCTCGGACTGGTGGTGGAGGAGCTCGATGCGCTCGGGCACCTGGACATCGCGATCGACGGGGCCGATCAGATCGATCCCAGCGGGTGGCTCATCAAGGGGGGTGGCGCCGCCCACACACACGAGAAGATCGTCGCAGCAGCCAGCGAGCGCTTCGTGGTGATCGCCTCCGCCGAGAAGGCGGTCGCCGAGTTGCGCCCACCGGTGCCACTGGAGATCCTGCGCTTCGGCGCCCAAGTAACGCTAGCCCTGATCGGCGAGGCGCGGCTGCGCGAGATATCTCCCAGCCCGGAGGGCAACCTGATCGCCGACTACTTCGGCCCGATCGAAGACGCGCGAGCGCTGGCCGCACGCTTGGACGACACACCCGGGGTGGTAGACCATGGACTGTTCGCGGCGCAGATGGTCAGCGACATCCTGATCGCCGGACCCAACGGTGTCGAGCACCGGGAACTCGAGAAAGGCGGAAACCTATGACCGATTCGCATCCACAAACCGCAACAAGCGCGCAATCGTTCGTAGCCGTCGTCACAGGCGCTTCCAGCGGCATCGGCGAGGCCACGGCCCGGCGACTGGCGCGCGTCCCAAATGCACAGATAGTGCTCGTGGCGCGCCGCGAGGAGCGGCTGCGCACGCTCGCCGACTCACTCGGCCCACAGGCAAGCTTTCTCGCACTGAACCTGCTCGACGAAGACGCTCCCGCGCGCGTGCAGGCGCACATAGGCGAGCGCTATGGACGACTCGACCTGCTCGTCAACAATGCCGGCGCCGCCTGGCGTGCACGCTTCGCAGAGGGCGGCTACGCCAACATCAAGCGCACGATGGACATCAATTTCGACGCTCAGGTTCGTCTCACAGAGGCCCTGCTGCCCGTGTTGCGCGAGAGCGTCCCAAGCGCGATCGTCAACGTAGCCAGCACCGCTGGGCGTGTCGCCCGTGCCGGCTCGGGCGCCTACAGCGCCTCGAAGTTCGCGCTCGCCGGCTGGTCTGACTCGCTGTGGGCAGAGGAGCGCCCGCACGGCGTACACGTCGGGCTCGTGCTTCCCGGGTTCATCTCAACCGAGGGTTTCCCACAAGCCGAGCTGACCGACCGTGCGCTGACCCGTTGGATCGTCTCGACACCCGAGAAGGCGGCCGAGGCGATCTACCAGGCGGGTGTGGAGCGCCGTCCCGAGCGCTACGTGCCGCGACCGTATGCACTTGCCGCGGCTCTGCGCATCGTGGCGCCGGGACTGGTGCGCCGGGTGCTTGGTGGCGGCGCGGCGCAGGTGATGACGACCACTACCGGCGCCGACATGGCGGAGCGCGAGCGCTCCTGACTGCCGGAGGTTGCGTGAAAACACTTACCCCGGTGCGGCGTAACACGGTTACTGCCCACCGAACCCCCGGATAGCCTCACCTAGCGTGAGCTCCGCCGCCAACCCTTCGGCTTCAGATCCACAGGCTCATGCCTACACTGCGCCCCCGAAGTCGGCACAACCCCACCGCTGGCTAGTGCGCAGCCTAATAGGTGTGGCAACCGTGCTCGGGATCGTGGCGATCTTCGCCGTGTGGGCAAATCGCCAGCTGCTCGACAACGGCTACTGGACGAGCACGAACACGAAGCTGATCGAGAGCCCCCCGATCCGCGAAGCGGTGTCGGGCTATCTCACCGAACAGCTCTACGCGAATGTGGATGTCGCGGGCGAACTGAAGAAAGAGCTGCCAAGCGAACTGCAGCCGCTTGCCTCTCCGGCGGCGGGAGCGCTGAAAGACGTGGTGCAGAAGGGCATCAACCTGCTGCTCGAACGCCCACGAGTGCAGGAACTGTGGAGCAAGGCCAACAGCATCACCCATGCCGAGTTCGTGCGCCTGATCGAGAACAAAGGCAGCGTCGTGAAGCTGCCCGGCGGTGGCGCGGTGGTACTTGACCTGCGCCCGATGCTCGGTGAAGTCGCGGAAAAGGTCGGCGCCCCCGCGAGCTTGGTGGAAAAGATCCCGCCAAAAGTGGCGCAACTGAGGATCGTGAAGTCCAATCAGTTGAAGACGATGCAGGACGCGGTCAACCTGCTACGCAGCCTTGCGCTTGTGTTGCCGCTGCTGGTGGTGGCAATGTTTGCACTCGCGGTGTATCTGGCGCGGGGACGACGCCGCCAGACCTTGATCGAGGTCGGCGCGGCGTTCGTCGGTGCGGGCTTGGCGGTTGTGGTGGTGCGCGGGATCGCCGGATCGAAGGTGGTCGACTCGCTGGCAACCACCGAAGCGGTGAGGCCCGCCGCACAGGCGGCATGGTCGATCGGGACGAGCGTGCTTGCCAATGTCGCGTGGTCGACCGTGTTCATAGGCGTGGTCGTGGTCCTCGCGGCGATGCTGGCCGGCCCAACGAGAATCGCCACGTTGTTGCGCCGTTTGGGAGCGCCCTACATGCGCGATCGCCCCGACGTTACCTTCGGCGTACTCGGCCTGCTGTTGCTGTTGCTGTTCGCATGGGGTCCGATCGAGGTGACGAAATCGCTCACGGGGATCCTCATCATCATCGTGCTGGCGGTATTCGGCACGGAGATGCTGCGCCGTCAAACAGCGCTGGAGTTTCCTGACGCGCATCTCACACGCCACTCCCTCGATGGGCCTCCCCCACCCGCGGGCACGCCGCCGAAGCCTGCGCCGCCGGCGACCCCATCACCCCCACAAAGCCCGGGAGCGGACACACCCGCTTCCCCACCCTCCGCCCCCGAGCACGACCCTGACAAGAACCCTGGAGGCGACACATGAGCGACGCCGAGACCGTCAAGCGACGCGAAGCCGAAGGCAAGGACGCGCGGGCGCACACGCCACGCTCCAGCCACGCAGAATGGAAAGCGCCAAAGGATCGCAAGGATCCCGTGGCGATCCTCGAAGGCCAGGCCGAGAGCCGCGTGGCCGAACTGGTGCCGATTCGCTACGGGCGTATGCTCGTTTCGCCTTTCACCTTCTATCGCGGGGCGGCGGCGATCATGGCGGCCGACCTCGCACAGACCCCCGCATCGGGATTGCGGGTGCAGCTGTGCGGCGACGCGCACCTGTCGAACTTCGGCGTCTTCGCCTCGCCCGAGCGGGAGATGCTGTTCGACATCAACGACTTCGACGAGACCTTGCCAGGGCCGTGGGAGTGGGACGTGAAGCGGCTGGCCGTGAGCCTGTGCGTTGCCGGGCGCGACCTCAACTTGAGCAAGCAAGAGGTCGCCGACGTCATCGTCTGGGCAGCTCAGGCCTACAGGCAGTCGATGCGAGGCTTTGCCCAGATGAGCAATCTGGACGTGTGGTATTCAAGCCTGAACGCCAAGGACATCATGGACGTCGTACGCGCCCAGCAGCTCGTCAAGGGCAAGCGCCTGCAACAGATGGAAAAGCGCTTGGGCAAGGCGCGCGCGAAGAACAGCACGCGCGCCGTCCTCAAGCTCACCGAAGCGGTCGACGGACAGCTGCGCTTCATCAGCCAACCGCCTCTGGTCGTACCAATACAAGAGCTTTTGGGTGAAGCCGCGAGCCAAGAGTTGCGCGAGCGCTTCGAGGAAATGCTCAACGACTATCGCGCCAGCCTCAGCGACGAGTACAGCGTGCTGCTGGGCGACTATACATTCCAGAGCATCGCGCGCAAGGTCGTAGGCGTCGGCAGCGTCGGCACACGCGCTTGGGTACTGCTGTTCGTGGGACGCGACGAGCAGGACCCGCTCGTTCTGCAGGCCAAGGAAGCTCAAGCCTCGGTGCTCGAGCCCTTCGCCGGCGCCTCCCAGTACGCAAATCACGGCCAGCGCGTGGTCGAGGGCCAACGCCTGATGCAGGCCTCCGGCGACATCCTCTTGGGCTGGCTGCCGGCCACCGGCGTCGACGACGTTACGCGCGACTTCTATGTGCGCCAGTTGTGGGACGGCAAGCTGAGCGTTGAGATCGAGACGATGAACCATCCGATGCTGCGCGCCTACGGCGCACTATGCGCTTGGACGTTGGCACGCGCACACGCGCGCACGGGAAACCGCATCGCGATCGCCTCCTACCTAGGCGGCGGCGGCGTCTTCGACCAGGCGATCGTGGATTTCTCAGAGGCCTATGCCGATCAGAACGAACGCGACTATGACGCCCTCTTACAAGCGGTAAAGTCGGGGCAGGTGCAGGCAGAGAACGCCTGAAGCTACGACCTGGGAGCCACAGATGAGCGACGGGACCGAGATGATCACGCGTGTTGACTTCGTGGCAGTGCCGACACGCGACCTGCCCAAAGCGGTCGAGTTCTACGGCGAGACGCTCGGTCTGGAGCGTTCGGTCTACCTGGAAGAGCGCAACTACGCCGAGTTCGAGACCGGCAACCTGACGATCAGCGTGATCGACGCCGAGAAGATGGGCCTCGAACACGTGCCCATGCGCAGCGGGATCGCGCTGCACGTGGACGACGTGGCGAGCGCGCGTGCGACGCTTGAAGAACGCGGTGTCAGCTTTGCCCAGGACACCTTCGACACGAGCGTCTGCCACATGGCGATCTTCGACGATCCCGACGGCAATCTCCTGATCCTCCATCATCGTTACGCACCGCCCCCGCCGCGTTCCTAGGCCCTGAGCCAAACCGGGCGATCCGTCCGGGCGATGGCGCAGGATGCCGGGCTCTTGTCTGAAGCTCCCGTGACATCCCTGCGCGCCTGGCAGCGCGACGCGCTCGAGCGTCTGCACGGTTGGCAAGACGGTCCCTTCCTGATCTCGGCGGCCCCCGGGGCCGGTAAGACACGCCCCGCGCTCGAGCTGGCGCGACGGATGCTCTCCGGCGGAGAGGTGAGCCGCGTGGCGGTGCTGTGCCCTACCACACCGCTCACGCGCCAATGGGCAGCGGCCGGGGCGCAGCTCGGCGTGCAACTGCAGCCCGATGCGCCAGGTCCGCTGCCGCCGCATGACTTCCACGGCGTGGCCGTGACCTATGCGCGCGTGGCCTCCGACCCGAAGCCGTGGCGCGCGAAGGTCGCGCCAGACACGCTGGTGATCGTGGACGAGGCCCACCACCTCGGCGAGGAGCTGGCCTGGGGCACCAGCTTTCAGATGGCCTTTGCCGCGGCTCCCCGCTGGTTGTTGCTGTCAGGGACGCCGTTTCGCTCCGACGCGACGCCGATCCCCGGTGTCAACTACGACGCCGAAGGAGTCGCCGAACCCGACGTGTCTTACACCTACGCGCAGGCCGTGGCCGAGGGCATCTGCCGACCCGTGGCGTTCGTGACCTTCGACGGCACGCTCTCCTGGCGCAGCGGCGATGACGTGATCGAGTCCTCGTTCGAGACGGTGCTCACCGCCCGCGAGGCCAGCCGTCGTTATCGCACGGCGATCTCGACAGAGCTGCCGGATGGGCTGCCACGCATCCTGCGCGAGGCCGACGCAAAGCTGGGCGAGTTGCGCGCCGACGGTCATCGTGACGCCGGCGGTCTTGCCGTCGCGGCGGATGCCACGCACGCGCGCAAGATCGCAAAGCTGCTCGGCGAGGCCACCGGCAAGGCGCCGGTGGTGGTGTTGCACACAGAGGCGCGTGCCGCGCAGAAGCTCGCCGCCTTCAGGGAGTCGCGCGAGCCATGGATCGTGGCGGTGAACATGGTCTCCGAGGGCGTCGACATTCCCCGCCTGCGCGTGGGCGTGTACGCCACCGCGGCGAAGACTCCGATGATCTTCAGGCAGATCGTCGGCCGTTTCGTGCGCACGATTCCCGGCCGCCCGCCCGAGCCCAGTTGGGTCTACCTGCCCGCCGAGCCCGTGTTGCGCGCGCACGCGGCGCAGGTGGAGAGCGAGCTGCGCCACGCGTTGCGCGAGCGCGAGCAGGACGAAGGTCTGGAAGAGCCGCACGAGCGGCGCACGAGCGAGCCCTCGCCTGCGCTCGAGTTCGTGCCGTTGAGCGCCGAAGTGGCTCCGCAGATGACGCTGTTCGGACCGGCGCCCAGTGCCTCGAAAGCCAAGACAGCCACACTCCCGCCCCCCGAGCCTGCTCCGGTGGCCGCGTTCGAGCGCAGGACCCAGCTGCGCGAGGAGCGCCGCCGCCTGGTGGCCGACCTCGCTGCTCGCAGCCGCAGCAGCCATCGCGAGATCAACGTCTGGATCAACCGCGAGATCGGCGTTACCCGGGTGGAGTCGGCCAGCATCGAGCAGTTGCAGCGCTCGATCGACAAGCTCGTGAGCGCGTTGACGCGCCAGAGCCGCCGTGCCGCCGCGGATTAGAAGGTGTCCCAAAGCCCCCTGTGCTGCACATGCGTTCATCGATCAAGCTGAGCGCCGCGTCCAGGGACACAGCTCGCGGTACTAGCCGGCTATGTGGTAATA
>DASYNL010000014.1:0-12198 GCA_036008605.1 Solirubrobacteraceae bacterium
GAGCCAGGTGAGTACGACGCACGGGATGTTTTCGCGATCCTCAATGCGCTAAATGTCGTGCTGTATCCGAACGAAGACAAGGATCGTCATCCCGTCGAGAGCTATGAGAAGCAGTCGCGCTGCATCGCTGCCTTTCACGAAGAGGTTCGTGACAAAGAGAACAACAACGAGAACGGCAGCTTCGAAGCAATGATCCCGATCCTTCGTGATGCCCTGTTTCTGTACGACACTATCCGGTCGGATGCGCGCAATCGCTACTTGAAGGCAGTCCCCGGCGGAAAGCCAGGCCGTTTGGCAATTATGGAGGCGCGCTACGGCAAAGATGGCAACGCGATGCCGGACGTTTGGTCCTTCCCGTTTATCTCGGATGCGAAAGATGACTACGAGCGAGGCACGTATCGTCTCGCGAAGGGTGTGACATTTGCGATGCTCGCTGCGTTTCGCAACTTCGTTCAGTACGACGCGAAGCGTAACCGCATGTCGTGGATCGGAGGATTCAAGGCAGTTCGTACAGCTTGGGAGATCAACGGCGGCGACATGATGATGGCGGCGAACGATGTCTCGCAGGCGGTCAACTACAACCCCAACGCTGTGGGCAAGAATCGCCCACTCTGGCGCCAGCTCCATCAGATGATCTCCAGCTACCAGCTACAGATAGAAGCCGAGAACCTGCGAAATGAACTCGCGGCGATGAAGGCTGAAGCGAACGCCTAGCTCGTCCGCGTCGTGTAGGTGGCCGCCGGTGGATGGTCACCTACCGCGCGACGCGTCTTCGATGGTTCGTAGCGATGTCGTTGATGCGTTAGCGTCCACGCCCGAGATCCCGGTCGGTGGTTCTGCGCACTGGCGTCCGGAGGAGCCGGTCTATGTGCGGTATGAACCGGCCGAGACGTAGCGGGTCGCGGCTGGGGTTCCAGGCTGTGCCGGGCAGCTCGCGGTAGTCGATTGATGGAGGTTGTAGGCGGCTGTTGGTCATGCGCTGGGCGAGGCGTGTGATCCGGTCGGGGTCTTGTCCTTCCTCGCCGAGCTGGTCGCGGCCGAGGTGCCAGTCGGTGCCGTGGCGGGCGCGGGTGGCTTGGACGTAGGCGGTCTCCTTGCTGGTTTGCCAGCCGCCGGTGAGTACGACGGCGCGATCAACGGTCGCGCCCTGCTGGCGATAGACATGCTGCGCATACGCGAGTCGCAGGGACTCGATGTCCTCGTCGGCGAGCCGAAGCGTGCGGCCTGAGCCGTCCAGCGTGAGCGTGATGGTTCGATCATGGCTGATGTCCGTGACCTCGCCGCGGGTGCCGTTCTCGACACGCGCCTGTCCGGGCGGGCGATGCTGGGCGATGAACGCGACGTGATCGCCTTGGCGTAGCCCGTAGTGAACGCTTGATAGCGGGAGTTCGTCGTCGCCGAGTTCGCCGCGTTGGGCGCGGAGGTGCTGTGCGCGTGCGTTGAGTCGGTCGATCTCCTTGTTGGAGGTGTCCGCGATCAGGGCGACTTGGCGGATGTCGTGGTGTTCGGTGAGCCGCGCCCAGGTTTGGACTGCGTTCTCGGCGGCCTGGTCGCGTGTGTCTGCCAGGTGGAGTCGCCCGCGGGCGTGGTAGTGGGCCATCGCGCGCTCAGGTTCGCCGGCCCGGAGGGCTTGCCACGCCCTCTGCTCGTCGGGGTCCTTGGTGCGGTGGATGGTCTCCAGCTCGACCACGGGCGCGTGTTGGGTGAGCCGGTCGAACATGCCTCCGGGTCCGATCGAGGGGATCTGCTTGCCGTCGCCGACGGCGATTAGCTTCGCGCCTGTTTGCTCCACCAGCTCCGTGAGCGCGTCGAGGCGTTTGTGGTCGGCCATGCCGGCCTCGTCGAGGATCACGGTCGTGTCGGAACCGACGTGGATGCTGCCCGTGTTCGCTCGTGCGACGAGCGCGTCGAGCGTGAGGGTCTGTCCTTGGAGTGCAGGGCTGTCGGCGCCCAATCGCTCGGCGGTGGACCCGGAGACGGCGATCCCGAGCGCTTCCCGTCCGGCCAACTGCTCCGCGCGGGCGGTCGCGTCGATCACGACGCCCTTCCCGGTGCCGGCGGGGCCGATAAGCGCCGCGGCGCGCTCGGGTCCTGTCAGGACGAGCAGGGCTTTTGCCTGCTCGGCGGTGAGCTGGCTGCCGATACGCTCTGCGACCTCGCGCGCGGCGCTCGTTCTCGCTGGATGCCCGACGTCCCGTCCAGCGGGTCGGGCTAGGCTGGTCGTGCGCCGTTCGATCGCCTGCTCTTGGGCGCGGATCGCGAGCGTCGTCATCCGGCCGCCTTCGAGGGCGAGGATTCGCCGGTCGCGGATCATGCCGTCGGCGATCTGGAGCGCGTGGTGAGGTGCCAGCTCCCCGGCCGTCTGCTCCAAGGCGACAGTACGCAGATCCCGTGCCTCGAAGACAGCGTGACGTTCGGTTAGCCGCTCCTCGATCCGGTCCTCCACTGGCCGGAGGGTGCTTGGTGGATGATCGCCGGCGAGGAGTTGCAACGCCTCGTCGGGACCGAAGTCGTATCGCCCGGCGGTCTCTCGCCATGCGTTCTCGAGGTCCGGGCGTGTGGTGAGCTGCTTGGCGCGACGGTTTTCCAGCGCGAGGTTTCGCAGCTCGCCGCGTTCGGGTGCTCTGCCGTAGCGGGCACGGAACCTGTCGGCGGCGCGCGCGACCTCGCGTGAGCGGCCGGAGAACGCCTCCCGTAGATCCTTGGGTACGCCCGCGATCTCGAAGTATTTGCCGTCCCGGCCGGTGCCATGATCGATTCGGTAGCCCTCCCGGGCGAGTTCTTCTGCGAGCACGGAGCGGTAGAACGCGCCAAGCTCCCCCGCGGCGCGGAACACGGGACGGGATGCGACAGCGACGATCCGGTCGTCCTCGCGGATCGCGCTCGTGATGACGACGTGACTGTGCAGCTGCGGGTCGGGCGCGCTGGCGCCCGAGACACCGCGAGCGGTCGTGTGGCGGTACTCCACCGCGATCAGATCCTTTGCTGGCTCCTCGACCACCTCGCCGCCGTAGCGACGGCGGACGACCGGGACGTGCTCGCGCATGTATTCGACGGTCTGCTCGATGGCGTTGGCGTGTGCGTTCTCGATCTGCTCGCGCTGCCACGGATCGGCCAATGCCCACGCGACCGAAACGGACTTTGGGGCGCTGAATACGCTGTCGATCCCGCCACCACGACAGCCGTCCGCGCCCGCGCGCCGCAACCACCGTCCGCTCTGTGGATGGCGGCCCTCCATCAGCGAGACGAAATCCTCGCCATCCGCCGAGCCGTCCGGCCGGACGCCGAGCCGTTCGAGGGTCTGCGGGTCCGCGAGCCATCGCCCGGCGGCCTGCGTCATCTCCCCATCGGGGGTGAGATAGTAGTCCCCGCGCTCCGGCGCGATGGTCTTGCCCTCCAGGTAGCGGGCGTAGTCGCCACCACGGGCCGCGGGGATGCTCGCTGCGGTCATCACATGAAGTGATGACCGTGAGCGGCCCGAAACGGCCAACGAGTTCGTCACACAGCGATCACACAGCGCTCGGACGCTTGTGCATCTGGTCTGCATTGGTGGCTGTTGACCGCCGCGGCGCGGCGAAGACGAGGCGATTGCGAGCGCGGTGGGACGGGCGTTCTCCTTGTGGGGATGCGAGGTCTGGCGGGCCGCCGCGAGACGCTCGGCGGGTCTGAGCTACGCCGCTGGACGGCGTTCTGAAACTCGTTGGCCGTTTTGCTGCGCTCACGGTCATAGACACAGAGGGGTTTCAATCCGATCCCCGCAACCGCGAGTCATGGAAGGAGGTCCCAGCGATGATCGAGCTGACCGTCAGGCTCACCGATGAGCAGCTCGCCGCAATAGCCGAGCGTGCCGCAGCTCTCGTCCCGACGGGCGCTCCGGCCGTCTCGCCGTGGCTCAACGTGGCCGAGGCCGCCGAGCGGTTGCGCTGCCGCAAGGATCGGATCTATGACCTGATCGCGCTCGGCAAGCTCCACCCTCGCCGCGACGGCCGCCGCGTCCTATTGCATCGCGACGATCTCGACAGCTACGTCGAAGGACGGACTACATGACCTGCCCGTCGTGGGCGTCACTCGTTGGCTTGGCGTTCTTGCTCGTCGATCGCTTTGGCGAGCTGCCGAAGGTCGGAGTCAAGCGCTCGCAGGAATCTTTGGACAGTGAGCCACTGGACGCCACGTCTGCCTCGCTCGATCCGCGAGATGTATGTGGGGTCCATCTGGAGGCGCTCGGCGAGTTCCTCCTGCGTGATCCCGGCTGCGTCACGCAGGCGACGAAGTGCGCCGCCAAGAAGGCGCAGCTCGATATCGCGGGTAGGCTCGCTCATCATTGTCTTGGTATTCCGGGTCAGGTTGCTGTAAGCTCTGCGACACAGAAAATAGTTGGCGCCCGCGCGGGTAGGACCGCCGGGCGCCGTGGCACCGAGAGCGCAAACTCCCGGCGCGCGAGCCAAGCTAGCAGTCTGCCTGCTTGGCTTCCTCGCCCAGAGCAGTCCTCCCGGGGCCTCCGACCAAAGGAGGAACCCATGAGTACCACCAGTCCACAAGGAGTTTTGTCGTCCCTGTTGGCCGAGGATCGGCCTTGGACCGTCGAGGAGATGATCCGCGAGAAGGGCAACCGCTTGGAGGTCGTGGATGCCATTGCCGAGCTGCACGCCGCAGGGCTCATCACCCGGATCAACAAGCACGTTATTTGCGCCTCGCGCGCCGCCATCCGAGCGGACGAGCTGAGCCTGTGATGTCCGCCCGGCTTGTTGTCCAGCGTCGCCCCTACAGGGGCGACGCACGGCCGCGTCCGAGCGTTTGCCGGAAGGACGCGTGATGGCGGCGAAGATGGAGAAGACCCGCACGCCAGGCATCTACAAGCGCGGGAGTCGGTATGTGTTCGCCTATCGCGTGGACGGCAAGCAGCGATGGGAGTCATGCCGCACGCTCGACGAGGCGCGCCGGGCGAAGGCAGCCCGAGCGACCGACATAGGTCGCGGGGAGTTCGAGGAGCGCTCTCGGATCACGCTGCACGAGTACGCCCGCGAGTGGGTAGAGCGCTACCAGGGCACGGGTCGCAGGGGCTTTCGCGAGGAGACGCGCTCGGAGTACCGCGGGCTGCTCGACAAATACGCGCTGAGCCACTTCCCCGCGCAGGCGAAGTTGACCGAGATCACGCCCAGGCACATTGCGTCCTTCGTGGGCTGGCTGTGCGAACAGACGAGATCGGCGGCGACGAAGGAGGACCCGGATAGGCGGGTGCCGTTGTCTGACAAGACCGTGCGTAACGCGCTCGGGCCGCTCAAGGCGTGTTTGGCGACGGCCCGTCGGGAGGGGCTGATCCGCCACAACCCGGCGACCGATGTCGCGTTGCCTCACCGAGCGCGGGTGGACGACGACGATGACCGGCCACGGCCCTTCCCTCGTATCGAGGGCGATGACGGCGAGCCGATCGAGACGATGGAGCTGGTTGTCGAGTACGTCCATGAGTCGCATCGACTCATGTTCGAGTTGCTCGCGGCGACAGGTCTGCGGCGCTCGGAGTTGCTCGTGCTCGAAGGCCGCCATCTCGCGCTCGACGGTGAGCGACCGCATGTGAATGTCCGTCAGCGCGTGCGCCGCCGTCGCGGAGAGGGTCTTGTGATCGGTCCGCTCAAGTCCCGCTACTCCAAGCGCGACGTGCCCATTCCGCGTGCGCTGGCTGATCGCCTACACGCCCTCGATACTGCGGCCGGCGACTTCGTGTTCTGCACGGCCACCGGCACGGTCCTCGACCCGGACAACCTGGCCATGAGAGTGCTCGCGCCTGCGTGTAAGGCGGCCGGCGTCGAGTGGGCTGGCTTCCACACCTTTCGCCATACCGTCGCGTCGCGCCTGTTCGCGGAGGGGCGCAATGTTGTGCAGGTGCAACGCTGGCTCGGCCACCACTCTGCCAGCTTCACGCTCGACACCTACGTCCACCTGCTCGACAACGACCTCGGCGAGCCGCTGCAAGGTCTGGCATTGCCGAGGGAGCCGACGTAGTTCAGCGGATCACGGTTACTTTCAGCCGCTGTGGCGTGCAAACTGACCTTGCTTTGACCTTGACCACTACACAAGATGACTTGATCCGCCGCTTCGAGCGCGCACTCACTGTCCATCACGGACGGCGGGCCGGCGAGTCTGAGACGCGGGTCGAGCTTGACCATCTGCTGCCTGACCCTTCGGCGGGCGTCGCAGCGCCGGCACGCTGGCGGCTGGCGACGAGCGCTGGCCGGCTGTATCCACCGCCTGCGCCAACCGAGGCCATGAAGGCGTGGCACATGGCCGAGGGCCGCAAGGGTCGTCGGCTGCTCGCTGGCGACCTTCGCAACGACAATCGCGTCGCGGCGCTCTTGGCCTGGCACTTCGAGCCCAGCGGTTCAGGCGGCAGCCAACGGCCGCATCTCATCATCGCCGCGGCAATACGCAAGGACGTTGACGATCCGGCGGTGCGCGCCGAGTACGTGGTTGCTCTGTGGCTGCTGATCTGCGTCGTGGTCGCGATCGACCGCAGAACGATCAAGGCCGGTCGAGTCGGCCTGGTCCTCGACGGTGCGATCGCGCTGCCTTCGGCGACGTTGATCGAGCTTGGCTTCAAGCGCGGCCGCAAGCGCGCTGGGTATCGTGGCGATTACTACACGCTGTCCGCGTGAGCACGCCAGATTGCCTCGGCCTTCTCGGCCCATCGCGGCGGTAGGGCGCCGCGCAGCTCGGCGATGAATTCGTCGGCCGGCGTGGTCACGGGAGCGGGAAGCTCGGCGAAGAACGCGTCGATTTCGGCGGTTGTCCGTCGTACCGCGTCCGGATGGGCCTGCTCGGTCCACTCCAGAATGTTGCCTGCGACCTCCTCCAGCGAGGCGCGTTGCGCGACCTTGGCGATCTGAAGCACCTGGGCGGCTGTCAAGTGCTTGTCGCGGCGTCCCCAGTGCTGCGGCTCGATGCCGAGCGCTCGAACCGCCCGACTCATACCCCCCGTATCTAGGCCGATGAATCTGGCGGCCTGCGAGATCGTCGGGAGCGAGCGAACTTGGTCAGCGCGTGGGTGGGCAGCTATCGCGGACATGGAGAAAGGCTAGCACCGAGACGCTGACAACGCAAGTTATGCAGTATACGCAGCAATCGCAGAGAAAGATTACGTTGCGGATATGCAGCTTCTCCTTGTCCGCTCTGACTGGCAATGTTGCGTGCGTGAAGGAGGACGTACTTGAGCAGATTGTCGACGACTACCTCCAGTTTGAGGGCTACTTCACCGTCCACAACGTCCGCTTTCGGCCTCGTAACGACCACCCGCAGTACGTGGGGCGCGACGACTCGGTGTCATCCGACGTTGATGTCGTCTGCTACCACCCAGCGAAGCAAGGGAGGTCACGTGTAGTCGTTGTGAGTTGCAAGTCGTGGCAAGGCGGCTTCGACGCGACAGTGAAGCTCGCTGAGCTGCGTGGCGAGAAGCGGAACCCGAAGCGGGCGACATGGCGACACTTCCGCGAGCTATGGGTGCCGAAGTGGAGCGAGGCGTTTCGTGAGGCGATCCGCGAGCGCACCGGCCAAGCCGATTTTGACTATCGGATCGCGGTCACACGACTCAAGGGGGACGCGGAAACGTGGGGCGTTGATCCGACGATTGCTGTGAACCTCGCGGGCTGCTCCATTGGCTTTCTCACGCTGCAAGAGATGTGGGCGACAATGCTTGAGCGGCTGACCACGACTCCCGCTCCGAGTGAAATTGGTCGTCTTGCGCAGCTTCTCAAGGCCGCTGGGCTCACGGCTGAGTACGAGGTTGCAAAGCCAAGTGTGCCTGCGCCGGGCTCCGAAGCCGCCGCGCTGAAGACTGCGGAGGAAAACGCGTGATGCCGGCCGACGCCCATGGAGTGGGGCAGAGCAAAAATTCCCGCAAGGCGGACAGGTAGTGGATCCGGCCATAGGGGGTGCGCTCATCGGTGTTGGGGGCGTGGTGTTCGGCGTGTTCCTCACCACCGCAATCGAGACACGTTCGCGCCGAAAGATTGCTACCGAACAGGCCGAACAGGCACGCCACGCCCGCGAGTTGGTTGCGGCCGAGCAGATGGACGAGGGATTGATCCGTGCTCAAGAAGCGATCGAAGTCTCCAGTGCGGCGACGCTCGCTGAAAGCTGCGCTGAGGCGCAGCGCATCTGGGGGAAAGCGTGGATCGCGTACTCGCCGAGGCTGCGGCAGTCGGAGTTGCTCGACCGCTGCCAATCGGTTGGTTCGGTTCTTTCCGAGGTCGCCTTCAACGACCCGCCGGGGGGTCGGTTTCCCCGGCACATCATTGAGCGGGCGATCGGCAATGCGCGTGCCACGCTGGGGCGCTTCATGCGCGGTGATCCGCTGCCAGCCAACGCATTTCCGAAGCCCGAGGAGCTTAGGCGGGTGCTCGGGGACGGCGAAACTGCTGGCGACTACCTGGGTCCGCTCAGAGCGTGGCTCGCGGCTCGCCCGGCGCCGGACTTCCACGGCGATGGCGAAAGTGCAAACAAAGTGCAAACAGGCTCCACACCATCCGGCGACACTAGTAGATAGGTGGGCGCTCGAAAAACCTAATGCTGGAGCTAAAACACACGGTCTGGCAACCCCCCAAAACACCCCCGAAATGGGCTCATAACCCGAAGGTCGCAGGTTCGAATCCTGCCCCCGCTATCGAGAAAAGCCCTGCAAATGCAGGGCTTTTCTCTTGGTTCAGTCGCTCGCGTCAAGCGCCGTTGTTCCAATGTCGTTCCAATTTGTTTCGGCGTTCTTGCCAGGCGGTGTTCGAGCTTGCGGTCTCTTGGTTGTTGTTCGTGCTTAGGATGTGGCGTAGTTGGATGGGCGATCTCCTTGAACATCGGCACGGTCGTTTGGTGCATTCCCATCCTCATGTTGGGCGCCATCGCCATATCCCTCGCGCGGTTCGTCTTTCGACGCCGGTTCGTGGCGGACACGACAACGCACATGGGGAGCACAGCCACGATCACGACCATCCGCACGGGCATGGGCATTCGCATGGGCTTGTCGATGACAGCATCAAGCGTTCGCGGGAGGGCATTCGCGCTGTCTCGCTCTCGCTCACGGTGCTGGGGCTTGCCGCTATCGCTCAGACGGTCGTTTTCGTCGCGAATGGCAGCATCGCGCTATTGGCTGACCTGATCCATAACTTCGGGGATGCGTTGACTGCCGTGCCGCTTGGTATCGCGTTCGCTCTGCGCTCCCAGCTTGCGGAGCGACGCGCTGGACTTGCCGTCGTCGCGGCGATCTTCATCAGCGCGTGTGTTGCCGGGGTCGAGGCTATAGAGCGGTTGATTCATCCCTCGCCGCCAACGCACTTGGTCGCGCTCGCGTTTGCTGGCACGATCGGGTATGCCGGAAACGCCGTGGCAGCCCGTATCCGGTTGAGCGCTGGTCGCAGGCTGGATAGTCCGGCGTTGATCGCCGACGGCCACCATGCTCACGCTGACAGCTACGTGAGCCTCGCCGTGATCGCCTCGGCGATCGTCGTGGGCCTCGGCGCGCCGATCGGCGATCCCTTGATCGGCCTTGCGATCACTGTAGTCATCCTGCGGATCACCTGGCAGTCATGGCGCACCGTGCGCGGACACGACCATCACCATTGAGCAAGAGACTGCGGCTCGCCGGGCGCTGAGAGGGAAGCCCTACCTCAGCAGGGGACCTCGCCGATCCAGGCGCCCCCACAGGCGAGCATCCCGCCGCCACAGACGAGATCGCGATGCGGATAAAACAGCAGAGACGACCCGGCGTGCGAGCACTTGAGCAGTGCCTGCGCGCCCACGCAGCCACCAGCTCGCTTGCCCGCTCCCTCGCAGAGAAACTCCTCAGCCGGTAGGAGCTGTTCCGCGCTTTGGGGGAAGGCCGAGGAGGGCCAGCGGCTGTGCTCTGGCATCAGCCAGCGGTACGTTCGCGCCCTCGACGCCCCAGGCCATCCCGATCCGCTACGGGCAAACGGGTGTGCTCATGCGGGGCATGTCGGTACGGCATAGTCGGTGAATACGGGTTCGAACGCGTCGGTGGGGAGCACTCCGTTCCAGAACGTGTTCGCAGCCGCGTAGTAGCGGTCATCCCACGGAGCGCTGTGGATCCGGTACCAGTACCCCTGCGGGTCGATGCTTTCGATCTGCGGCGCGTACACCTTGCAGCTCACTTCCACGAACGTTTCGGGTTTGATCGGTTCGCCTTCTTCGGAGGCGTTGAACGGGTCTGCGAACGTGTTCGCGCCGAATGTAGCCTCCTGCTCGGTGTGGTAGACGGTGCTGTTCGGGACGCTGCGGTCATACCCCTTCACGAACGCCTGCAGCTGGGTTGCCTGGGGGAGGGTGGGTCCGCTGCCGAGCCAGTAGGCAAGCCAGCTTTCCCCGTCGACCTTTTCCGGTGCCTGCCAGTTCAGGTAGTAGGTGGCGCCTTCGCTGACGTGCACGGTGCCGAGGCTCGCTTCAGTGATCCCGTAGTTGAAGACGTGCGTGCTGGCCTGTGCGAGCGCTCCGTTCGCGCATTCCGGGGTTTCGCACAGCCGCAGCAGCACAGTCTGGGTACCCTGTACATACCTCGGCAGCGCCGGGTTGCCGAGCACGACCCCGGCGGTGGTAATCGTGTTCGAGGAAGCTTTAAATGCCTGGTGGGCGTCTTCAAAACTGCCGGAGTAGGGAGCGGTAGCGAGCCAGCTACCGTCGTAGCTGGTGACGGCCCGTTCGTCTGGATGCGGTTCCCCTTTGACTTCGTCGTACCCCTGCACGAGCACCTCGGCGTCTTCGCTGCCTTCCAGAACCCGGTTGCCGGCGTGCCAGAACGTCAGCCAGCTGGCGCCGTGCGCGTTCGCGGGGGCTTTCCACACCAGATGATAGGTACTGGTCGGGGTGACGGTGACTTTCCCGATCCCGGAGCCGGTGAGCCCGTAGTTGTTCACGTGCGGTTCTACGCTCGCGAACACTGTCCCGGTGCATCCGGCTGTCTCGCACAGCCGGATCTGGACCGTGTCACTTCCCGACGGCCCGGTCGGCACGTTAGGGTTCGCAATCGTGACGCCGAGAAAGGTGATCGTGTTCGAGGACGCCTGAAATTCCTGTTCTGTCGTTTCGAACGGATCGTCTGAGGGCGCAACGTCGCCCTGGGTTCCGTCATAGCTGGTGATCAGCTCGGGGTTCGCGGGTGGTTCTTCAGCCCCCGGGGTCGTTTCCGCATGTTTTTCCACGGATGGCGTGGTGGCAGTCATCTTTTCGCTGGGCGGCGCAGGAGGGGTGGGTTTGAGCGGTGTCGGGCCGGAAGCCGGTGATGGCTTTGTTTCGAACTTTGAGCATCTGGTTGCGGTCAGGGTTCGCGGTTGGAGGCACAGGATACGCCTTATCGCTGGCCGTCCGGGTGGCTTGCTCAGTTCGACGAAGCGGCCGATGTAAAGTCTTGCGGTGATCCTGATCTGGAACTTCGCGTCTACCGGGTAGATCAGACCTATCAGTCTGCTGGGTGCCACGAACGCACGCGTTCCGGGACTGCCCGGGTAGCAGTCGACGCAGCGGATCGATGCCTTTACCTGCTTCGGGTGCACCAGACCGACGAAGATTCGGTTGAGTTCGTGTCGTCCTTCCAGTCGTGCGCGGAAATCAACCTCCACATGCTTTACGAGCGCAATGGGCATGATTGTTGTCGCTGTGCTCGTGGCCTTTGCGGCGCGTGCCGGCAGCAGCACGCCGATTAGCAGGACCAGCGCGAGCACACGTAGGTCCGGCGGTGTTCGCGCACGGTGGTTAGCGCTCATAAGCACTCATGCTCTGTACCGGCCCCGTAGTGATCCTCGGGGTGGTGCGATGTTCTTCGAGGGGCGGCGGGGGGCTCGTGACTGTGGGCATTGTGATAGGGGGTGTCGTATGGCCGCTGCCCCCGTCGTGTGTATTCCTCCTTGTCTGGTGAACGCGGCGTGGGTGGTGGGTGAGGTGGGAGGGGGCTGTTTTCGCTGGAGTGTCCTTGACGGTGTTCGTGCCCGCGTGGGAGGTGCTCCGGGTGTGTGCACTGCCGGCTGCCAGCGTAGATCCGGACCAGAGTCCAAACGGGTGCTCATTCTTTACGAACGCCGCGCACGCGGCAATTGCGCCGACGATCACCCCGATCGCCGTGATCTGCAGGGCCACCTTTGGTATGGCCGCGTATAGCCAGGCAAGAGCGGCTGCTATCCGTGCGATCCACGCTGGGATACTGCCTCGTCG
>DASYNL010000015.1:0-256670 GCA_036008605.1 Solirubrobacteraceae bacterium
GCTCTTCCGCAGCGTCACGCCTTCGTCGGGGATGAAGCCCGTGAACGCCGCGATTCGCCCCGCCACGAGCGCCTGCGGTCCGTTGAAGCCGACCGTCACCACGTGCACGCGGCTGGGGCTCACCCCGGCATCGCGCAGCTCGGTGTCGAGCACCGCCAGATCGGATGGCACACCGGTGATCCCCACCGTCTTGCCCGCCAGCCCGGCGGGCGAGCGCAGGTGCTCGGAGGCCAGCGCGATCAGTCCCCCCAGCGGACGCTGCACGAGCGCCATCACCGCCTGCGCGTCGCCCCCGGCGGCGATCAGCGAGGCCACGTCGCTGCCGTCGGCGAGCCCGAACTGCGCCTTGCCGGCGTCGATCAGCTTCAGCGTTTCCTGCGTGGAGGTCGGTTCGATCACGCGCAGGTCGATCCCCTCGCGCTTGTAGTAGCCGGCGGCAAGCGCCCGGTAGATGCCGGCATGGACGGCATTGGGCGTGAAGTCGAGGATCAACGTGGCCTGTACAGGATGCGCGAGCGGCGCCGGCACGACGTGAGCTGAGACGCTCGCGCTGCCGCTCGTGCTCGAAGAGCCGCACGCGCACAGGCCAATCGACAGGGCGCAGGCAGACCCCCAGATTCCGAGAGCTCTCCGCGCCCGCGCGGGTGCTGAGCCGAAACCCCGGATGGGTAGACGGTATCGTCCAATCACTTGAAGGGATCCTCCTCAGCGCAGGTTGCGGGACAGCATGCGGCGGGCCACGAGGCCCGCACGCTATCGGGCGAGCCGGTTCGGGAGCTCTACACGCCAGCGGACCTCCCCGCCGGCATCGGCGATCCCGAGCGCGACCCGATCGGCAATCCGGGCTCCTACCCATTCACGCGTGGCATCTATGAGTCGATGTACAGAGGCCGCCTGTGGACGATGCGCCAGTTCGCCGGCTTCGGCACCAGCGAGGAGACCAACGAGCGCTTCCACTACCTGCTCGCTCACGGCCAGACGGGCCTGTCGACGGCCTTCGACATGCCCAGCCTGATGGGCCACGACTCCGACGACACGCGCTCGCTCGGCGAGGTCGGCCGCGAGGGCGTGGCGGTGGACACGACCGAGGACATGAAGACGCTCTTCTCCGGTATCGACCTGGGCGAGGTCTCGGTATCGATGACGATCAACGCGCCGGCCGCGATCATGCTCGCCTACTTCGTCGTCGCGGCAGAGCAGGACGGCGACGGCGCGGGCGGGGCAATCGCGCCTGAGCTGCTCTCCGGCACGATCCAAGCGGACATCCTCAAGGAGTACATCGCCCAGAAGGAGTGGTGCTTTCCGATCGACCCGGCGATGCGCCTGTGCGGCGACATGATCGAGTGGTGCACACAGCACATGCCGCGCTGGCACCCGATCTCGATCTCCGGCTACCACATCCGCGAGGCCGGCTCGACCGCCCAGCAGGAGCTCGCGTTCACGCTCAAGGACGGGCTCACCTACGTGGAGCAGGCGATCGAGCGTGGCCTCGACGTCGACGACTTCGCGCCGCGCCTGTCGTTCTTCTTCAACGCCCAGATCGATTTCTTCGAGGAGATCGCCAAGTACCGCGCGGCACGCCGCATCTGGGCACGCGAGCTGCGCGAGACCTTCGGGGCAAAGCACGAGCGCTCGTGGCTGATGCGCTTCCACACGCAGACCGCCGGCGTGTCCTTGACCGCTCAGCAGCCACTCAACAACATCGTGCGCACGACGATCGAGGCCTTGGCGGGCGTGCTCGGCGGCACGCAGTCGCTGCACACGAACTCCTACGACGAGGCCTTGGCGCTACCGACCGAGGAGGCGGTGCGAATCGCGCTGCGCACCCAGCAAATGATCGCGCACGAGTCCGGCGTGGCAAACACAGCCGACCCGCTCGGCGGCTCCTATTTCGTCGAGGCGCTGACCGACGAGATGGAGACGCGCTGCTACGAGTATTTCTCAAAGATCGACGAGCTGGGCGGAATGGTCGAGGCAGTCAAGCGCAACTACCCCCAGCGCGAGATCGCCGACGCGGCCTTCGAGCTGCAGCAGGCGATTGACGCTGGCGAGCGCGTCGTAGTGGGCGTAAACCGCTTCTGCGAGGGCGACGAGGGCGAGCCCGAGATCCTGCGCATCGACCCTGCTCTCGAGCGCAAGCAGATCGACCGTCTGCAGTCCGCGCGCGCGCGACGCAGCGGCGCCGAGGTAGAGCGCACGCTCGCGGAGCTGCGCACAGCGGCGGGTGGCGAGGCCAACCTGATGGACCCGCTAATCGAGTGCGCCCGTGCCAGCGCCAGCGAGGGCGAGATCGTCGAGTCGCTGCAGCAGGTCTTTGGCCGCTACACCGAGTCGCCCGTCTTCTAAGGTCCTACTCCGCAAACCTCGTTCCGGCGAACACCCCCCTTTACGAACAACCAGCTTTGCGAACCCCGTCAGTCACCGCTCTGACCGCTCGACTTCATAAGTTCTTACGCTCTTTCCTCGCAACTTCTTAGGTTCGACCAGGGTTTGCCGCGGTAGGGTCGTAGAAGTCCGGGGAGAGACAAAGCTACGCTCGCAGGAGCCGCCCGCATTCGCATGCCGCGCCGTCCATTCGCTCAGAACACGATCAAAATGCACCTGCTCGGCAGGGCGCTTGTACTGCTCGGAGTCGCGATCGCGACCGGCTCGGTCGCGGCCCTGGCCTTCGGGGCGAAGCGGATCGTCGCCGAGAACGCCGCGTATAAAGGCCCGTCAGCGCCCCAGTGCGTGCCCTCGCAGTTGAACCGCTCAGACCTGCTGCCAGGCACACAAATGGCAGTCTCGCCCCTGCCGGACTCGCTCGACGCCTCCGACGACACCCAGATCAGCCTGCTCGGATACCCGGTGAGCGACCTCTCTGGGGTATCGGTCAGCGGCGCGCACAGCGGCAATCATCCGGGACGGCTCGAGGCCTACTCGCAGGGCGACGGCGCCAGCTTCGTCCCCTCCAAAGGGTTCGATGCTGGCGAGCTTGTGACCGTGCATGGCAAGCTCTCGAGCGCCGGCAAGCAGTATCCCTTTCAGTTCCACTTCACCACCTCCATGCCCGACCCGCTCGGACACCCAGCGTCGAGCCCCAACCCTGCTGCCAAAGCCGGCGAACTGTATGTGTTCCATTCGCGTCCCGAATTGCAGGCACCCGTAATGACCGTCACAGCCTCCGCAGCCGGGCAGCAGCCCGGCTATATCTTCGCCGCCCCGTACTCGGGCGCCGGCCAGGACGGGCCGACGATCTATGACGACGCTGGCAACCTCGTTTGGTTCGACCCGCTCCCGCCGGGCACCGAGTCGACCAACCTGCAGGTGCAAACCTACGAAGGCAACCCGGTGCTCACCTGGTGGCAGGGCTACATCCCGCCTCAGGGCTTCGGCCAGGGCGAAGAGGTGATCGCCAACAGCAACTACCAGGTGATCACGAAATTCCGCGCCGGCAATGGGCTGCCTGCCGACCTGCACGAATTTCGCATCACCGCGCAGGACACGGCGCTGTTGACCTCGTTCAACCCGATCCGCTGCAACCTCTCGAGCGTTGGTGGCCCAAGCAACGCCGCCGTAACCGACAGCCTCTTCCAGGAAATCGACCTGAAGACGCACCTTGTCAGGCGCGAGTGGCATCCGCTCGACCACGTCGCTCTCTCGCAGTCCTACGCGAGCCCGGACGGCTCCACCACGGAATGGCCTTTCGACTACTTCCACCTCAACTCGATCGACCCAAACTCCGACGGTTCCACGCTGATCTCCTCGCGCAACACCTCGGCGCTGTATGAGCTGAACACGAGCACCGGGCAGGTCAGCGCGCAGATTGGCGGCAAGCACCCGACCTTGACGCTTGGCTCCGGCGCCGCCACCGCCTACCAGCACGACGCCCAGGAACTGCCCAACGGCGAGATCAGCGTGTTTGACAACGGCGGCGTGCCGAAGGTCCATCCTCAATCGCGTGGTGTGATCCTGGCGCTCAACCCGACCACCAAGACGGACACGCTCGTGGGCGAGTACGAGCATCCCACTCCGCTTTCAGCGGGCAGCCAAGGCAGCGTGCAGGCACTAGAAGACGGCAACATGTTCATCGGCTGGGGGGCAGAACCGTACTTCTCGGAATACTCCCCAACCGGAACGCTCGTCTTCGACGCGCACATGCCCAAAGGCGCCGAGTCCTACCGCGGCTACCGCTTCCAGTGGACCGGCTACCCGACAGGCGCGCCGTCCATCGCGGCGGCGGCTGGGAGCGGTGGCACGACGACCGTCTACGCCAGCTGGAACGGCGCCACCCAGATCGCCAGCTGGCAAGTATTGACCGGCAGCAGCGCCAGCAAAATGACAGTCGCCGCCAGTACGCCGAAGAGCGGCTTTGAGACATCGATCTCCACTCCGGGCAAACCTGCTTATGTGGCGGTGCAGGCGCTCAGCGCCGAAGGTGCCCTGCTCGGGACCTCGCACGCGATCAAGGGGTAGCCCGAAGGGATGTAGCGGAGGGGTAGCCGGAAGGGGTAGTGGAAAGGCCCGTACGCGCAGCCGACACCCTCTCGGCCTTAGCGAAACGCTCCGCGGGAAGCCCAGGGATTCGTGAGTGCTATTCCCCTTTTTGTGCGATTCACTATGGTGACTACCATATGTAGCTACTAAAGTGACTTGCACAAAAATAGGGATCACACTCTCTACGCCATCGCCCGCTCCAAGTACGGAGCAAGCAGCGCTGCGGCTGCGGCTGCGGCCGCTGCCGGCGAGTCGCGCGGCATCGTCACGTAGCTGATCGAGAGCCGCACAAACGTATCGGCGAGCAGCTCGATGTCCTCCTCGCGAGCATGTGGCCAACCGGCCCGCATCGCCTCGCCCAGGCGCGCCGAGGCCCACAGAAGCACAGGGCGACTCTGCGTAGTGATCAGCGGCAGCATGCCGCCGGTACCGTCGTCCGCAAGCAGCAGCGCCGTCAACGGGTCCTCGGCGGCCGCACTCAGGAAGGTCTCGAGACCGGCGGCTACCGCGGCGCGTGGATCGTCCAGATGCAGCTCGATCGCCTGCTCGACCGCGACGAGGAAACGCGCGCCCTCGCGAATCACGAACGACTGCGCGAATTCGTTGCGCGAGCCGAACTCGTTGTAGAGCGTCTGGCGGCTGACTCCAGCAGCGCCGGCAACCTCGGCCATCGAGATCTGCGCCCATGGTCGGTCTTCCAACAGCTCGCGCGCGGCGTCGAGCAGCGTGTCACGCAGCAGCTCGCGCGCGGCAACACGGTAAGGCGTGCTCACGAGCTCGCTGCCGGCGCGCCGTAGCGCGCAAGCACACGTCGGCGCGTGCGCGGGTGAATGTTCATCTGCGAGAAATCGCCTTCGTAGTGCTCGATTAGACGCCGGTCCATGATCCGCCGCCACAGCGGCGGGATCACGGCGGCTACGATCATTCCCGCATAGCCCGTCGGCAGCTGCGGCGCCTCGTCGAAGTGACGCAGCGACTGATAGCGGCGCAGGGGATTGGCGTGATGGTCAGAGTGGCGCTGCAGGTGGTAGAGCAATACGTTGGAGGCAACGTTGTTGCTGTTCCAGCTGTGCTCGGGTTGCGTGCGCTCGTAACGGCCGTCCTCGCGCGTCTGACGCAAGAGGCCATAGTGCTCGAGGTAGTTGACTACCTCGAGCATCGAGAAGCCGATCACTGCCTGGATCAACAGATAGGGCAGCACCACAGGTCCAAAGACGATTGCCAACACGCCAAACAGCACGACCGACATCAGCCAAGCGTTGAGAATGTCGTTGCGAATGCTCCAAAAACGATGGCCGTCGCGCTGCAGGTGCTCGCGTTCGATCTCAAACGCCGAACGCAGGCTGCCAATCACGGTGCGCGGCAGGAACTCATAGAAGCTCTCACCCATGCGCGAGCTGGCTGGATCCTCCGGCGTTGCGACGCGCACGTGGTGGCCGCGGTTGTGCTCGACGAAGAAGTGCCCGTAACCTGTCTGCGCAAGCGCCACCTTGGAGAGCCAGCGCTCAGAGCTTGCGCGCTTGTGACCAAGCTCATGCGCAGTGTTGATCGACACACCGGCGACCATCCCAACCGACAGCGTCAGACCCACCGATTCAAGTGTCGAGAGGCCGCCGCGCGACCACATCCAGCAGGCAAAGACCAGGCCCGCATACTGCACCGGCAGGAACAGGTAAGTGCACCAGCGGTAGTAGCGATCCTGCTCCAACCACTTGATCATGCTGTCGGGCGGGTTGGAGGCATCCAGTCCGATGAGCAGCTCGAACAGCGGGAAGACGCCGAAGATCAGCACAGGACCGTAGAACCAAAAGACACCGAGACCGGTCGCTTCGACCAGGCCCCAGGAGATGAACGGCAGCAGCGGCACGATCAGGCCGAGCAGCCAGGCGTAGCGCTTACGGTCGCGCCAACGTGTATCAGCCTGCACGCCCTGCCCTGGCGAGTAAGCCTGCCCTGGCGCTGCTTCTACGGAGCTCATCTTGCCGTACCTCCATCGAGTCGGACATCACGGGACATCGGGTTTACAAGATTAGTATATCTGTAAAAAGAAGGCACGCCAAATCCATATATGTCCTAAAAACGTCCGCTCAGCAGCGATCTGTCGTTTCGACGACCCGGTCTTACTGAACCTTCAACACGAGCTTCCCCACGTTCTCGCCCCGAAAAAGCTTTTGCAGAGCGTGCGGGAAGCTCTCGAAGCCCTCGACCACGTCCTCGCGCGCAACGAGCTTGCCCTCGGCGATCCAGCCGGCCATCTCACCGACGGCCTCAGGGGCACGGCCCATGTAGTCGATCACGACGAAACCCTCCATGCGCGCGCGGTTGACCAGCAGCGACATGTAGTTGGACGGACCGCGCATCGAGGTCATTTTGTTGTACTGGGAGATCGCCCCACAGATGACCACACGCGCGCCGCGCGCCAAGCGCGCCAATGCGGCGTCGAGTATGTCGCCGCCAACGTTGTCGAAGTACACGTCGACGCCCTCCGGACAATGCTTGCGCAGCGCGTCACCGACATCCTCGCCCTTGTAGTCGATAGCGGCGTCGAAGCCCAGCTCATCGACGATCCAAGCGCACTTGTCAGGCCCACCGGCGATGCCGACGACGCGACAGCCCTTGATTTTGGCTATCTGGCCGACCACGCTACCCACAGCGCCCGCGGCACCTGAGACGACGACCGTCTCGCCCTCTTTGGGGGCACCCACGTCAAGCAGACCGAAGTAGGCGGTCACGCCCGGCATGCCCAGAGCTCCCAGGTACGTGGTCAGCGGGATCTCATCGCCGGCGTCGACCTTGAAGACCGTGTTCTCGTCGCACACCGCGTACTCCTGCACGCCTAGCCAGCCGGTGACATGATCGCCGACGGCAAGCTTCTGGGCCTTGGACTCGACCACCTCACCCACCGTCCCTGCGCGCATCACTTCGCCGATCTGCACCGGCGGGACGTAGGAGCGGCCCTCGGCCATCCAGCCGCGCATCGCAGGGTCGAGCGAGATATAGGCGTTCTTGACGAGCACCTGTCCGTCGGCCAGCTCGGGCAGCGGCTCCTCGACGTAGTCGAAGTGCTCGGGTCCGACCATCCCGTCCGGGCGCGCGGCTAGGCGAAACTGGTGGTTGACGGCATCCATTGCATCTCCTCGGTTGGGGGTCGCCGGTTACTGTACGCTCGCGCCGATGGACTTCGCACACTCCCCACGCACGCAGGAGCTGCTGGAGCGGCTGATCGCCTTCCAGGAGCAGGAGATCGCGCCGCGCGAGGAGCCCTACATGCGCGAGCTGCTCTCGCGCGAGGATCCTTGGGTCGTCTTGCCGGCAATCGAGGAGCTGAAGGCCGCCGCCAAGCAAGAAGGCCTTTGGAACCTGTTCCTGCCCGACGCCGAGCGAGGGGGCGGCCTCTCCAACATCGAGTACGCGCCGCTTGCCGAGCGCATGGGGCGATCGCTGATAACCGCCGAGGTGTGCAACTGCAACGCGCCCGACACCGGCAACATGGAGGTGCTGTGGCACTTCGGCTCCGAGGAGCAAAAGCAACGCTGGCTTGAGCCCCTGCTCGACGGACGCATCCGCTCGGCCTTCTGCATGACCGAGCCTGAGGTGGCTTCCTCCGACGCGACCAACATGCAGGCGACAGCCGTGCTCGACGGCGACGAAGTGGTGGTCAATGGCACCAAGTGGTGGAGCACAGGCGTCGGGCATCCCAACTGCCAGATCCTGATCTTCATGGGGCTGACCACCGATCGGAGATCGATACCCCATTCGGGGCACACGGCGGGATCTCCGATCGACCCGCAGGCCGATCGTTACCACCAGCACTCGATGGTGCTTGTGCCGATGGAGACACCCGGCGTCAAAGTGGAGCGGATGCTCGAGGCGATGGGCTTTCTCGACGCACCCGGTGGCCACGGCGAAGTCTCCTTCACCGATGTGCGCCTACCGGCGAGCGCGATCATCGGCGGCGCCGGACAAGCGTTTGCGATCGCCCAAGCGCGACTCGGCCCAGGCCGCATCCACCATTGCATGCGCCTGATCGGGCTTGCGGAGCTGGCGCTCGAATTGGCCTGCAAGCGGGCCGGCGAGCGCATGGCCTTCGGCAAGCCGATCGCCAACCTCGGCGGCAACCGCGAGCGCATCGCCGACGCGCGGATCGCGATCGACCGGGCGCGCTTGCACGTGCTGCACGCAGCCTGGCTCGTCGATCAGAAAGCCCCCGAGGCAATCGGCGCGGTCTCCCAGATCAAGGTCGCAACCCCGAACATGGCCCAAGGCGTAGTGGACATGGCGATTCAATTGCACGGCGGCGGCGGTCTGTCTAACGACTTCCCGCTCGCTGGCGCGTGGACAGCTGCACGTGCGTTGCGCTTGGCCGACGGTCCCGACGAGGTGCACCGCGGCGTAATCGCTCGCCTGGAGCTCGCGCGCTATGGCAAGGGGAAGTGGTCGGGGTAGTCAGAGACTGCCTCCTCAACGCGCTGCACACCGGCATGACCGTTCGCGACCGCGCCGCCGGTTGGGGACATGTAGCGTGACTTGAGCGCGTTCCATTCTCCACGTTTGTGCAGCGAGCGCAGCTGAGTGTCGGACACGCGTCGGCGGGCGATCTCCCCGCCGCACTCGAGGCTTAGCGCGAGTTCGCGCAACGCGCTTTGCAGCCGGCCGATGTCGGTGTACCAGCAGGCGAGACTGAAGCATGTGCGACTGGTCGTCGAGACGCGTGGACCACGGGCAAACGCGACCGCCTTGACCGGCGTGAGCTGTCCCGCGTCGATCAGCTCGACAAGTTCTCTGCGCTTCTTCGGCGCACGGGCGCGCGACACCCACAGCTCGTCGTCCGCCCACGGAATCCCGTCAGGCCGGCCGAGCCGCAGGGCGACCATCGCCCACAGCACGAGCGTTGGACCCTCTAGCTCGCGTAGCAGCGAGCGCAGCTGCTCCCACGGCTTTGAGCGCGCGTTGACAAAGCGCTTGGAATTGCCTTCGCCCAGAACGACCAGCGTCCGCTCGATGTCGCATAGGTGGTTTTTGAGCCTTTCCAGATCGGCGCTGCTCAGATTCCATAAGACCTTGACGGAATCGTAGGACTCGGGCGCGCCAATATATGCCTGCGCAACAGCCGACTTCAGCCAGGGCGCCGACGCCGGTATCCGGGGAAACCTGAGCCCCAAGGGCGAGGCTTCGAGCTCGGCCTCTAAGACCACGTCATAGTTGAGCCTCGCCGCGATTTGCTTGTAGGCCACCTGGTAGTGCAGAGGATCGCGATTCAGTAGTAATTCCTGGCTCCTCGCGTCGTCGTTGCGCGTCAAGGAGTCCTTGACGCAGTGCCCCTCGCCGTCGAGCTCGTCGTGCACGAGCTCGAGACGTCTCATCGCGGCGCCGCGCACCTTCACGAGCAGCCCGTCTTCGAGCTCGGCTGAGGCCAGGTTGAACTGTGCCGTCAGGTTGTCAGGATCGGCGTCGACCGCCCTTGCGTAGAGCGCACGCGTGGCCTCCGGCAAGCGCCAGTCGTTGCCCTCGGCGCCGACACGCATCAGCGCGTAGCTGCGCCAGTCGGCGGTGCGCAGGCTCTTGCGAATGTCTTTTTCGGGCAGGTGCCACTCGTCTTCGAGAATCTTGAAGTGCGCCCAGACCGCGCCGGCGGTCGTGATGCGCGCGAATCGGTCCGCTTCGCTGCCCTGGAACGAGGTCCCACCGGCGGTGCCCGACTCGAATTCGCCCGCGCGCAGCGTGAGCCGTTCGAGCACGCGGCCGCTGCCGGTGGAGATCGTGAGTGCGAGGCCTGGACCCGCGGCCGTCGGTGCCAGCACGTGGCCACTCAGCTGAAGCGTGCCACGCGCAAGCGCCCACGAGCCGAGGTGCAGCAACGCAGCCGCCAGTTCTCCGCCCGCGGGCGTGGCCTTGACGCCTCCGGCAATCGCTTCGACTGCGCTCTCGGCAGCGATCGGCGCAGTCACCGTATCGACGCCCGAGCGGCGCGAGCTGGCGATGCGCATCATCGCGGCACTCAAAGCGGAAGAGACGGCCGCCGGGTCGGTGCTGGGCGCGCCTTCGAACGGTTGCACTCGAAGTGGCCGTTCGGCGTGCCAGGCGATCGCCTTGGCGGCGCACCGCTTGAACCACTGGAACGGCTTGCGTGGCGGATCGCCGAACAGTGCCCGCCGCCGGCAGCCGAGCGGGCGCGGTCGCGAGTTACGCCACGCCCAGCTGATCCTGCGCGGACGGCGTACGATCCAACGCGTCACCCGCAGCACGAGGTTGAGCGCGACAAGGACTGCGATCGCAAGCACCACTTCCAAAGCTGTTGGCATTGCAGTACGGCGCTCCTATCGCATTGTGTGCCCGAGCTGTCTCCCCAAACATTTGGCCTTGGGCTGTGCCAAAACTAGGAGTGAGCAACGTCAATCGAGTGACGTCACCCAACGCAGGTTCACCCGTAGCCTTCGGCTACGAATTACGAGGCAAAGGCTCGTTTGGTTCACTGAGCTATCACCCGGACCAGATGATGCGATGCCGCTGGTCGCGCCGTTAGGCTCGGTGAACGATGGACGAGCAGGACAGCTCAGCTTCAAGCTCGCCGACACCTCCGCGGGCGACTCGGGCGGGGGCGCCTGTAGCGGATGAGCAGAGCGTCCGTCCATCGGTCTCCGAGGAGCGGCTGAGGCGCACCGAGATCACCCGTCTGCGCGACGCGCTGCTGACGCTGGAGAGCCCCGAACGCGCCGACATGGACGACCCGAGCCTTGAGTGGCGGCGGCTGTTCTCGGAGATGCTCGGCACTTTCCTGCTCGTGATGGTGGGTGCAGGTGCGGGCGTCGTCACGGCCGTGAGCCACGGACAGATCAGTCGCACCGCGGCCGTCACCGCTCCCGGACTGATGGTGATGGCGATAATCCTGTTCATGGGCGCGATCTCCGGCGCCCACCTGAACCCGGTCGTGACGATCGCCTTCGGGCTGCGCCGCGACTTCCCCTGGAAGCGCGCGTTCGGCTACATCGTCGTACAGCTGGTCGGCGCGACGCTTGCCTGTGTGTTCCTGTGGGCGGTGTTCGGCAAGGTTGGTCAGCTCGGAGCCACCGTGCCCGGAGCGGGCATCGCCGACTGGCAGGCGATGCTGATCGAGCTCGTGCTCACCGCTGGGCTGGTCAGCACGATCCTCGGCACGGCCTCCAGCGCACAGAACGTGGGCACCTTCTCGGCGCTCGGGGTGGGCGGCTACATCGTGCTCGCCGGCCTGTGGTCGAGCCCGGTCAGCGGTGCCTCAATGAACCCGGCCCGCTCGTTCGGCCCCGATCTTGTGCTCGGCGACTTCAAGCACTTCTGGGTCTACCTCGTCGGCCCGTTCGCCGGCTCACTGATCGCAGTGGGCATCGCTTTCATCCTGCGCGGGCCGGGCGGTAGAGACCCCAGTGGCGAGTCCGCCGGCAGCGGACGACTGGCGGCACCGGAGCAGGCTAGGCCTCGATGACGGGTGGAAGCTCGATAAAACCGGCTCCCACGAGCGCAAGCCCTGCCACAGACGCAAGCCCTGCCGCGGGCGCAAGTGGGACGGACTCCGAGGCCGCCGGCACACCCCAAAATCCGCGAGCGGTGCTGGCTGCGCTGATCGCGGTGGCCGCCGTCGCCAACCTCAACCTGTCGGTCGCCAACGTCGCTCTGCCCGACATCGGCAAGGCGTTCGACGCCTCTCAGACCGGGCTCGATCTCGTGGCCGTGGGCTACTCGCTGGGGTTGGCCACCTCGGTGCTGTACCTCGGCGCGCTCGGCGACCGGCACGGACGGCGCATGATGCTGCTGCTGGGAACGGCGCTTGCGATCCCGGCGTCACTGCTGGCGGCGCTAGCCCCGTCGATCGCCGTGCTGTTCCTGGGCCGTCTGATCGGGGGACTGGCGGCCGGTATGGCCTATCCGACTACGCTCGCCCTGATCACCGCGCTGTGGTCGGGCGCGCCGCGCACCCGCTCGATCGCTCTGTGGTCTGGCCTGGGCGGCAGCATGTCGGCGCTTGGGCCGCTGATAGCTGGCGTGCTGCTGACCGGTTTTGATTGGGGGTCGGTGTTCTTGGTCACGATCCCGCTGGCAGCCGTCGCGCTGTTGATGGCGTGGCGCTATGTACCCGCCCACGTGAACGAGACAAGCGATCCGGTGGACAACTTGGGGGGCGTGCTGTCGGTGCTCGCCGTTGCCGGACTGGTGCTCGCGATCAACTTTGCGCCGGTCCCCAATCAGACGACGATCGTGCTCGTCACAGCGGTCGCGGCGGCGGCCGCGGGGGTGGCGTTTGTGATTCGTCAACGGCACGCCAGCTCACCTTTGTATGACCTGAAGATCGCGGGACGGAGCACCTTCTGGGTGGCGGCGCTTGCGGGGATCGTCGTGTTCGGCTCCTTGATGGGAGCGATCTTCGTGGGCCAGCAGTTCGAGCAGAACGTGCTCGACTACTCGACGCTCAACGCGGGCCTGTCGATCCTCCCGGCGGCGGTGCTGATGGTGGCGATCGCGCCCTTCTCGGCCAAGCTGATCGTCACACGCGGCTCACGCGTGACGCTGCTGTGTGGCTATGTGTTCTGCCTACTTGGCTTCGTAACCATGCTGGCACTATGGAAGCAGGGAATCCCCTACTGGAAGGTGGGCCTCGCCTACGCGTTCATCGGGGCGGGCGTCGGCTTTGCCGGCACGCCCGCGTCGCACTCGCTGACCAGCTCGGTGCCCGTGCATCGCGCGGGCATGGCCTCGGGCACGGCCGACTTGCAGCGCGACCTTGGCGGAGCGATCATGCAGTCGATCATGGGAGCCCTGCTGACGGCCGGCTACGCCGCAGCGGTGTCGAGCGCGATCGCGGCCTCGCCGAACAGGGCGCGTATTACGAGCAGCGTCGAAAACGAGCTGACCAAGTCGTTCTCCAGCGCCGCCGCCACTGCCTCGCGCTACCCCGCCTACGCGAAAGCGATCATCGAAGGCGCCAAGCAATCGTTCGTGAAAGGCGACGAGTGGACGTATACAGCCGGCATCGTGGCGATCGCGCTCGGCACACTTGTCGTGTTTTTCCTGTTCCCGCGAAAGCAGCGCGAGGAAGAGCTGCTTGCCGAGTACCACACGCTGGACACCGCATCGGCCACGACCGAGTGAGCGGGCGAACTGCAAGCGGAACCACCTGCAAAGCAGCGCCGCTATATGCCAGCGGGCGTTACCTGCCAGCGGGCGCCCTCAGGTGCATAACTGCGTAGTACCTGCCTAGCAATCAATGTCATGCAACCATCTGGTTGCATGTGCCTAAATCTCTAGCACCCCCTTATCGCACTGCCCAACCCCCTACCGCACTACCAAAATCTCTAGCAACCCCGATCGGCACCCCACATGGGGCTAGATCTCCAGCACCACACATACCCCACATACCCCACATCGCGCTATTTGGTCGCGCGTGTCACCGAGATCGGAGCGGTTTCGTTGCAAGGCGGCAAAGCATTGTGGGGGAAATCGAAGTGAACGCTGATCGTGCCACCGGCGTGCGTGGGCGTGCTGAAGGTGCCCTTGATCGAATATTGGGGGTTGATGCCCCCGCCATAGCTGCCCGAGGTCGAGCCATGGAAGCTTCCTTTGACGACCGCGAGCGTCGGGAAGTGCACGAGCGGAGGGTTTTCCGCCGGCGGGCCGCAGTTGACGGTCGCCTCGAAATGAGTGCTCAGATCAGTGATCTTCGTGCCTTTCGCGGTCACCTTGAAGCCGAGGTCGGACGCCCCGGCGGAGCCGGCGTAGTTGCCCGTCTTTGGTGTAACGGCAGCTTTCCCAGCCAGCGCGTAGCCAGCCTCACCGAGCATCGCGAGCACGATCAATAGAGCTGCCGCGAAGTGCATCTTTCCGGGCTTCAAGATCCCTCCTTTGTTGCTTGTGGCTTGACAGGGCGCTTGTGGCTTGACTTGTTGCTTGTGGCTTGACTTGTTGCTTGTGGCTTGACTGGGCGCTTGTGGCTTGACTGGGCGCTTGTGGCTTGACCTTCTGTGACTTGCCCCATTCGGCTCACGGCGGCAAACGCTAGCAAGGAGCCGTCATGGGCAGAGCTCAGCACGCACGCGAGGCACGGGCGTACGCGAGAAAGACGCACACGAAAGATTCGTCGGAAGGACGTACGCGAGAAAGACGCACACGAGAAGACTCGTCGGCACAAGCGCACGGCACAAACGTACGCGAGAAATGACGCACGCGAAAAAGATTCGTCGCGCACAAACGTTTCTTTGGGGTGGCCATGCACGGATGGGGGCGATCTAGCGGAAGCGACCATATGAGTCCGTCGCCGCACAACCACCTGCGCGGTGCTCGCGGCGCCTGGTGGATGGCACTGCTTGCCCTGTGCCTGATCGCCGCGCTGTGGGTTGGACGCGACTCGCTCGGGACCGCCAAGGCGGGGACTGTCATACCCGCATTCGTGCAAGCCACCAGCGCCCACTCAAGCTCCGTCACGAGCCTGACGGCCACCCCAGCGTCGAACGTCACGGCCGGCAACACGATGGTGGTCGAGGTCGGCGTGTGGAGCGAAAAGTCGGCTACCACAGCCAGCGTCACCGATTCTGCCGGCAACAGCTACGTGGAGCTGCTGCACTTCACCGCCTCGGACAAAACCGAGATGAGCATCTGGGCGGCGCCGATCAGCGCCGGTGGCGGGACCAAGCCGACGATCGCGGTCAAGCCTTCGGCCAAGGCCGACACCGGCTTCGTGGCGCTCGAATACTCGGGTGTAGCCACCGCCCAGGGGGCCACTGTCGTCGACCGCTCTGCCTTCAACACGGGCACCACCAAGACAGCCGGGACCGTCTCATCCGGAGCGACCCAGGCTACGACCGGCGCCGAGGACCTGGCGATCGGCTTCTACCTGGACTCGGGCTTCGGCGACAAACTCGCCGGCGGCTCGGGCTACACCACGCGCGCCAACGTCTCACCCGAGGAAAACATCGAGCTGCTCGCGCAAGATGCTGTCGTCACCGCCGGCTCGACACCCAACCCCACCTTCAGCACAGGGGCCTCCACGATCTGGCTCGCCTCGACCATTGCCTTGCAAGGGGGCGAATCCGGACCCGTCACCGCACCCAGCGCACCGACTGAAGTCGATGCCGCCGCCGGCAACGGCAGCGCTAGCGTCAGTTGGAAGGCTCCCTCCAGCGGCAACAGCACGATCACCTCCTACACGATCACGCCCTACGTCGGCTCGGTCGCACAAACGCCGACGACCGTGAACGGCACGCCGCCGGCGACGAGCGCAACTGTCGCCGGGCTGACCAACGGCACAACTTACACCTTCACAGTGAGCGCTACCAACAGCGCCGGCACTGGACCTGTCTCGAGCGAATCCAATGCCGTGACGCCCGACACCAAGCCCGAAGGCGAATTCACCCCGCTTGCCAGCTGGCCATTCGTAGCGATTCACCTGATCCAGCTGGCCAATGGCAACGTGCTCGCCTTCGATGGCTGGCAGCAGCCCGAGCCTACCTACGTGTGGAATCCGACGACGCAAGCATTCACCTCGACCAACGCCCCGGACAGCATCTTCTGCTCGGGCATGGCTCAGCTTCCAAACGGTGAGGTGATGACCGTCGGCGGCTACGGCGGGCTCACCACCGGGAAGATCGGCATCGTCGACACCGCGATCTTCAACCCGGCTACCGGCACCTGGTCGCGCGTGGCCGACATGCACACCCCGCGCTGGTATCCCGATGTCACCGAGCTTGCCAACGGCGACTACGTTGCCATCAGCGGCAACTCGACCAACGCCAACACGTGGGCCAACACGCCGGAAGTATATGACCCGAGTACCAACACTTGGACCGAATTGACGAAAGTCTCCACTTCGCAGATCCACGAGGAGGAGTATCCCTTCTCCTATCTGCTGCCTAGCGGCGAAGTCTTCACAATCGGACCCTCCGAGGATCTCTCCTTCGAGCTCAACGTCGCCAACCAGACATGGACGCAGGTTGGCGGAGCCAGCGGCATCACCAACGGCTCCTCGGTCATGTATCGCCCGGGCAAGATCCTCTATAGCGGCGGTGCGCCGAGCGTCACCAGTACGACCAACTCCGTCGCCAACACGGCTGTCATCGACCTGACGGCCGCGACACCCCAATGGCGACAGATCTCGCCGATGCACTATGACCGTGTCTATCACACGCTGACGATGCTCGCCAACGGCGAAGTGCTGGCCGTCGGCGGCGAGGCCACAAGCGACCAGGAAATCGTCACAAGCGGCGTGCTGCCGACGGAAATCTGGAATCCTGCGACCGAAAAGTGGACTGCGGCGGCGCCGATCGCCGCCGCGCGCAACTACCACTCGACGGCGATGCTGATGGCGAATGGCAAGGTCCTGATCGCCGGCGGCGGACATCCCAACGGGCTCAGCGACCCCGGTGAGTTCTCCTCACAGATCTATTCGCCGCCCTACCTGTTCGACGGTCCCCAGCCGACGATCACCTCGGCGCCCGCGGCCTCGACCTACAACACGAGCATTACCGTCACAACGCCCGAAGCCGCCTCGATCGGCTCGGTCAACCTTGTCTCACTCGGCACCGACACCCACCAGAGCGACATGGCCCAGCACTTCGTGCCGTTGTCCTTCACCGCGGGCTCAGGGTCGTTGACGGTCCAGACGCCAGCCAACTCGGCGCTTGCGCCCTACGGCAACTACATGCTCTTCATTGTGAACAAGAAGGGCGTGCCATCGATCTCCACCCCGCTCAACCTGAGTCCCACGCCCACGGCACCGGCGGCTCCGACGGGTGTAAGCGCAACCGGCGGCGAAGGCAGCGCCACCGTGACTTGGACTGCGCCCTCGCCTGGAACAAGCCCGATCATCAGCTATACCGTCACGCCCTACATCGGCAGCACCGCTCAGGCCAGCACCGTCGTCAACGGCTCGCCGCCCGCGACCAGCACCACTGTCAGCGGGCTGAAAAACGGCACCGCCTACACGTTCACCGTGACGGCGACCAATGCCGTCGGCAGTGGGCCGGCCTCGGAAAAATCGAACGCTGTGACGCCGTCGGCTCCCACCGCGCCGGCCGCGCCTGGCACGCCAACCGCCACCCCCGGCAACGCGAGCGCGACCGTCACCTGGAGCGCACCCGCCAACAACGGCAGCCCGATCGCCAGCTACACGATCACGCCCTACATCGGCAGCACCGCCCAGACCGCCACCACGATCAACGGCTCGCCCCCGACCACAAACGCCACGATCACCGGGCTCACCAACGGCGATACCTACACATTCACAGTGACTGCAACCAACGCCATCGGCACCGGGCCGGCCTCGGCCGCATCGAACGCCGTCACGCCCTCTGGCACGGCCTCCCCGCAATTCGTGCAACAGGCCTCCGGGCACGCCCACAACGTCACGAGCTTGGCCGTGACTCCAGCGGCCAGCCTCGTCTCCGGCAATCGCCTGGTCGTCGAGGTCGGCGTCTGGAGCAGTGCCAAGGCGACCGCTTCGAGTGTGAAGGATTCCGCTGGCGACAGCTTCACCGAGCTACTGCACTTCAAGGCCTCCGACGGCACCGAAATGAGCATCTGGAGCGCTCCCGTGACGGCCGGCGGCGGGACGATTCCGACGATTACCGCCACGCCCAGCGCCAAAGCAGACGTTGGCGTCGCCGTACTCGAATACGCAGGGCTCTCCACCGAAGCGGGGACTGCGGTAGTCGACCAGAGCGCCGATGCGACCGGCACGACCAAAGCGGCGGCCGTGGTCTCCACACCTGCCACCGCCCCGACCACAGCAGCGGGCGAGCTCGTCGTCGGCTTCTACGCCGATTCCGGCTTCGACGACGCCCTGATGGCGCGCATGGGCTTCAACGGTCGCGTGAACGTCTCACCGGATGAAGAAATGGAGTTCGTCGCCGAGGATGCTCTGACTGGGGCGACCGGAGCTACGCCGAGTGCAAGCGTGCAGACCGGCGCCTCGACCATCTGGCTGATGGCCGCAATCGTGTTCAAGTCCGCGGCTGCCAACGAACCACAGGCTGCGCCGCAGGCCGCGCCCATGCGCCTGCTGGCCACCCCCGCCAACGGCGGCGCGATCGTCACATGGACGGCGCCGCGCAACGGCGGAAGCCCGATCACGACCTACACGGTCACGCCCTACCAAGGACGGCACGAGCTGCCCTCAACCACCGTCTCAGGCACCAGCGCCGCGATCGGCGGCTTGACGAACGGCGTCAGCTACCGCTTTAGGGTGGTGGCCCACAACCGGCTCGGCACAGGCCCGAAGTCTCGCCTGACGCGCAAGATCAAGCCCTCGCGCTCCGCCATGTGGGCTTTCTGGTGCACGCCGTTCTCGATGGCGCCAAACGTCTCGGGCTCGATCCTCTCAAGCTTGACCTCGGGCAAGCTCGTGCTGCCGAACGGCCAGGCGGTCATCTGGTCAGGCGCGCATCTGCGGTAGGGACCAGATTCACGCCAGACGCCGAGCGCACCAGCGCAACGGCGGTGACTCGCGATACGCGTGTTCAGAAACACCCCCCTTTGCGTACACGGCGTTCTGGACTATGCGCGCATCTACGCACTGAGAAGCGGGTCCGGGTCGATCTCATCGATCGGCGTAGCTCGTTCCAAGCGCGCATCGGCCCGAATCCACACGACCGCGGCCACCACGGCCGAGACGAGCAGCACCGAAGGCCACGCACCGACTACGAGCCCGAGCAAGTGCGAGATCACGAACGCGCCGAAGCCGACGCACCCGAGGGTCACCGCCGTGCGCCTGCCGTGGCGACGCGCCCACGCCTGAACGCACCAAAGGCCGCCAATCGCAAGAACGACCCCACCAAGCGGTCGCGAGCCGGTGCTCACCGCAACCGCAAAGCCTGCGATCAGCGAAGCCGCTGCAACCGGAGCCGTGGGAATGGGTCGCACATATCCGAGCCTAGCGCGCCGTCAAATGCGGACGGCCTGGTGCCCATGACGTACCACCGTCTTGAGCCCCGCCTGGCCGGGCCAGCCGGCGCTACCGCACGTGCTCCTCGAAGAAGCTGAGCATCCGTTGCCAACCGTCGGCCGCCGCATCCGCGTCGGGACCGACCATCATCGGTGTGGGCATTCGCGCAAGCCAGCCCTGCCAGCCTTCGTGCTGTGAGAAGAACGAGTGACCCACTCCGTCATAGGTCCGGATGTCGTGCTCCACGCCGAGCGCGCTCAGGTGGGTCTCCAGGCGCTCGGCCATGTTGCGTCCGAACATGCGGTCCTTTGAGCCAAAGCTTGCGACCACCGGGCAGACACCATCGAGCTTGGCGCGGTCCTTGGGCACGTCGCCATAATTGACCGCCGCCGCCTTGAAGCCGGGGGTGGTAGCGGCGATCAAGGCGAAGCCACCGCCAAGACAGAAGCCGGCGACGGCGATCCGGGCGGCATCGACGTCCTCGCGTTCGGCCAAGGCCGCGCGCGCGGCGAGGATGTCGGCGATCTCGCGGTCGATAGAGCCCCTGACCATGTCGGTCATGACCCTGCTCAAGCACACGATCCGCGAGCCGTGCGAGAAGAGGTTGGGGAGAAGTGCCGCATAGCCCTCATCGGCAAAGCGAGCTGCGATGCGACGCATGTCGTCGTTGAGCCCGAACGACTCGTGCAGCACGAGCACGCCTGGATGAGGACCGGGCGTTCGCGGCAGGAACAGCTCGGCCTCGAGCATGCCGCCATCGGCGAGAGAGACCGCGAGATCGGTGCCGGCGGGCGACATCGCGGATACCATAACCGGCTGACCGCGCCCGGGCTGCCTGCCAAGCCGACCTCGAAGAAGCCTAGGCTGCGCCACACTGTGGGTGTGGACTCGTTGTTCGATCCCGCCGACGCCACCACGAGCACTGCCCCGCGCGCCGACGCTCCGCTGGCCGCGCGCATGCGCCCGACCACGCTCGACGAGTTCGTCGGCCAGGAGCACCTGCTCAGCTCCGGCTCGGCTTTGCGCACCGCGATCGAGCAGGGCCGGCCACATTCGATGATCCTGTACGGGCCACCCGGCAGCGGCAAGACCACACTGGCGCGCATCATCGCCGCCAGCGCCAATGCTGCCTTCGAGGAGCTGAGCGCCGTCGAGGCCGGTCGCGCCGAGGTCAGGGCGGTACTGGCGCGGGCGCGCGAGCGCAGACTCGGCGAGCGCGAGACGATCTTCTTCCTCGACGAGATCCACCGTTTCAACAAGGGCCAGCAGGACGCGCTCTTGCCCGCCGTGGAGGAAGGGCTCGTGACGTTGATCGGGGCCACGACCGAGAACCCCTCGTTTGAGGTCAATCGTGCGCTGCTCTCGCGCACACGCCTCTACGAGCTGACAGAGCTCACGGAGGAGAACGTGCTCACGCTGCTGCGGCGCGCGTTGGAGCATGAAGAATGCGGCAAGACACAGGTCGAGGTCGAGGAGGGCGCGATCGAGATGCTCGCCGCCCGGGCTGGTGGCGACGCACGCACGGCGTTGAGCGCATTGGAGCTTGCGTGCGAGACGGCAACGGATCGCGTCACAGTCGAGCACGCCGAAGATGCGCTGCAAAGGCGGATCGTGCACTACGACAAGGCCGCCGACAGCCACTACGACACGATCTCCGCCTGGATCAAGGCGACACGTGGCTCGGACCCCGACGCCTCGCTCTACTACCTGGCGGTGATGCTCGAGGGCGGCGAGGATCCTCGCTTCATCGCACGGCGCATGGTGATCCTCGCCAGCGAGGACATCGGCAACGCCGACCCGAATGCGCTGAGCGTAGCCACCGGCGCGGCCGCGGCCGTCGAGCACGCGGGCCTGCCAGAGTGCCAGTTCGCGCTGGCCCAGGCCGCCATCTACCTGTCGCTCGCGCCGAAGTCCGACGCGGCCAAGCGCGGGATCGGCGCCGCGCGGGACTTCGTACGCGAGCACGGCGCGGCCCCACCCCCAGTTCAGCTGCGCTCGGGTGGGCGCGGGCAGGGCTATGACTCTCCGCACTCCCACCCCGGCCACATCTCAGAGCAGGAGCTCGCGCCCGACGCGGCAGTCGGCGAGCGCTTCTACAAGCCCGACGACGCCGAGGGCGAGCTCGCGGCGCGGTTGGCCGAGATTCGCCGCACGCGGGGTCGCGAGGACTGAGCGGGCGCGGACGAGCGCGTCGAGTTACTCAACAAATTTGCTGTTCCGGGTCGTGCATGCACGACCCGGCCGGACGGCGCATGCGCCGTCCGGGGGCAGGCCACATGTGGCCTGCCCTTTATGACTTTTGAGAATGTCACCCGCTCCGCTCGTGCTCCTGCGCCATCTCGAGCAGCTTGGTCGTCGTCTTCCAGTTCCTCGCTGTTGCCACAACGCCCAAGCGCTTGTCGGACAGCATCCGCGCGAGCCGCGAGTTGTGGATGCCCTCCGGGTGCCAGGCGTAGATCTCGCGCCCGACCTGCACGAAGCACTCCGGTGCGTAGTCTTCCTGCGCGATCTTCGCCACCGCCTCGGGATCGGGCTCGGCCGAGAGGAAGCTCACCTGATAGAGCTTGTGCTCATGGGCAACGTCGCCCAGCGGATCCAGCGCGACGACCTCGGCCAACTCCCCGCGCGTGCGCACGACAACCGGCGTCTGCACGCCGAACCGGTCGGCGATCGCTCGTTCGAGCTCAGCCGCGAGATCTTCGGGGGAAAGATCGGCGCTGAGCACGATGTTGCCGCTCTGCACGAGCGTGCGCGCGTCTGGATGGCCAATATCGGCGAGCAACGCGCGCAGGTCCGCCATCGGGATACGGTTGTGCGAGCCGACATTGATCCCGCGCAGGAGGACGACGTAGGTGCTCATCGCGAGCTCAGCGATGTGACTGCACCAGAGGATCGAGCATCCTCGAAGCTGAGCACAGAAACGCAGTCTTCCTGCTCGTCGTACACGTAGAGAATCACCAACCAGCGCCAAGGGCCGAGCGTCCATCGCAGCGGAGCCCACCGCTTATCCATCGCACGGCCTAGTAGGGGAAAACGTTCGAGCGCTCCCAAAGAACGCCTAACGCGAAACCTCGTATCAGCCGGCAGACTGTGAGTAAGGATCAATCGATCGAGATCCTCGACTGCCTCGGGCTCCAGTCTGACTTGGGACACCGATCGGTCTCACAGCTCGTCAAGCGGGATCGTGTTGCCTTGGCGAACGCTCTCTAGCCTTTGCATTGCGCGCTCATGCGCCCCCGGAATTCCATCGAGAATGGCTGTGATATCGCGCGCTTCGGGATCGGCTTCTTCGATCGCCGTCGACAGCAGCGATCGTGCAAGCGTCCCCTCCTGCACATGCATGCGCTCCGCGAGCCGCGCCAGACGAGCAGCATGTTCCGAGTCAAGGGTTACGTTCAACCGCTGAGCAGATCGCTCCACACCAAAAGCCTACTACACCCATCGGCACGCACCGTGTAATCACCAGTGTGTGACACTGCCGCCGTGCGAGCGAACTTGAAAGTAGCCGTAGTAGGCCACGTCGAGTGGGTCACGTTTGCGCGCGTGGCGCATATCCCGACGCCCGGCGAGATCGTGCACGCGGAGGACCCCTTCGAGGAGCCTGCCGGCGGCGGCGCGGTAGCGGCTGTTCAGCTTGCCCGTCTGGCCGGTGGCGCGGTGCTGGTCACGGCTCTCGGCGACGACGAGCACGGACGCCGTTCGGTCGAGCGCCTGAGAGAGCTGGGGGTCGAAGTCTGGGCCGCCCAACGCGAGGAGCCAACGCGCACCGCCACGACGCTCGTGGACGACGCCCGTGAGCGCACGATCACCACATATGGCACGCGCCTGGAGGCCGTCGGCACGGACAGCGAGATCCCCTGGGAGAAGCTCGCGCAAATGGACGCCGTGTACTTCACCGCCGGCGATGCCTCCGCGATGAGAGCGGCGCGCGCGGCGCGCGTGCTCGTAGCCAGCCCGCGCGCTTTGGACGCGCTGGGACGCGGCATCGCGTTGGACGCACTCGTGCTGAGCGCTGACGACGCAGAGGAGCGCGAAGAGGCGACCCGCGCCGAAGAGGACGCCAAGCTCGTCGTCTTCACCGATGGGGGCCACGGCGGCTCTTACCGCGAGTTGGACGCTGACCAAGGCAAGTCGGCGACCCGCGAGAAGCCGACAGTCGGCGAGTCGACCGGCAGTGACGAATCAGCGACCAGCGGCAAATGGCCCGCCGCCAAGCTTCCTGGCGACCCGCGTGACTCATACGGTTGTGGCGACTCCTTCGCCGCCGGGCTCACCTATGGCCTCGGGACAGGTCTCGAGGTGCCCGACGCGCTGGCGCTCGCGGCTCGCTGCGGCGCTGTTTGCCTCACTGGCCGCGGTCCCTACGAACGCCAGCTCAGCGCGGCCGATCTCGAACAGGCTCGCAGTGACTGAGCCGGCGCGACGCCGAGCGGAGCACACACGTCGTGGTCGGGGCCGCGACGTTCGCGCCGGACGTGGGCCAAACACCACCTAGCACCACCCGGGATCAATAGTCGCCGTCTACCACGTTCACCAGCGGCTCGCCGCGCACGTAGCGGCGCACCTGCTCGCCGACGAGCGCGAACGCGCGGCGTTCCGCGCCGCGCGTGTCCCCGGCGAAGTGCGGCGTGATCAGCAGCCCCGGCGCGTCCCACAGCGGGTGGTCGGCAGGCAACGGCTCTGGCTCTGTGACATCGAGCGCGGCACGGATACGTCCCGCCTGCAACAGCTCCAGCAGCGCCTCGGTGTCCACGATCGGCCCGCGGGCAGCATTGACGAGCAGCGCTCCCTCGCGCATGTGCCCAAGCATCTCGCGGTCGAGCAGTCCCTTTGTCGCCGAGGTCAACGGCAGCAACACGACCACGATGTCGGCCAAGCCAAGCAGCGCCCCTAGTTCCTCGACAGCGTGTACTCCTGGGCGTGCGTGGCGTGCGACACGGATGACATCGGCTTCGGCCACCGCCAGCAGCCGCTCGACCATCGATCCGATCGACCCATAACCCAAGATCATCACCGTCTTGCCCGCCAATTCGGCCGGCTCGCGCCAGCGCCAGTCGTGGGCACGCTGTGAATCGCGCGCCTCGCCGAAGTGCTTCAGCGAGGCGAGGATCGCGCCGATCACCCATTCGGACACCGGCCGATCGCGAGTTCCGCGCGCGTCGCACAGCGTCACGCCGGATGGCACAGACGGCAGCAGCCAGTCGACTCCCGCCGAGAGCGTTTGGATCACGCGCAGCTTTGGCATGCGTGCGAGCGCCTCGATAACGAAAGGCTCATCAGACCCGGGCACCAGGAACTCGGCTTCCAACAGCGCGTCTGAGATGGCCTCCTTGGGGATCAGATGCAACTCGACACTCTCGGGCAACTCGCCGACCGCGTTGCAATCGGCCCGATCGGGTATCCACAGTTTCACAATGTCGGCGAGTGTATTGCGAGCATGTCGAGGAGAATCGTGAGTCGACCGGTATCCCAACATACGAAAGGCGCCCATGAGCACAGCTGCACAGTCCCGGCCTGCGAGCACAGCGGCCACGAACGACTACACGCAAGCAGCCGACGTCCTCGTCGTATTCGGCATCAGCGGCGACCTCGCCAAAGTCATGACCTTTCACTCGCTCTACCGGCTCGAGCTGCGCGGGCTGCTCGACTGCCCGATCCTCGGCGTTGCCGCTGACGATTGGACCGTCGAGGATCTGCGCAAGCGAGCGCACAGCGCGATCGAGCAGTGCGGGGAGCAGATCGACGAGCGCGTGTTCAAGCGCTTTGCCGAGCGACTGAGCTACGTCTCCGGCGACTTCGCCGACGAAGGCACCTATGCGCGCGTGGCCGACGCGCTCGGCGACGCGAAGTCTCCCGTGTTCTACCTGGAGATCCCGCCGTTCCTGTTCGGGACCGTGATCAAAGGGCTCGCCATCAGCGGTGTTACCAAGAAAGCGCGCGTGGTGGTGGAGAAGCCCTTCGGCCATGACCTGCAGTCCGCCCGTGCGCTGGCCGCCGAAATCCACCAGTACATCGAGGAGCCTCAGCTCTACCGGATCGACCATTTCCTCGGCAAGATGGGGATCGACGAGCTCCTGTACTTGCGCTTCGCCAACACGATGCTCGAGCCGGTGTGGAACCGCAACCACATCGCATGCGTGCAGATCACGATGGCCGAGAGCTTCGGCGTCGAGGACCGCGGCCACTTCTACGACCCGGTCGGCGCGGTGCGCGACGTGGTCGTCAACCACCTGATGCAGTTGGTGGCTGTGGCCGCGATGGAGGCGCCCGCGGGCGACGACGCGGAAACGCTGAAGGACGCCAAGTTTGCCGTGTTCCGCTCCACCACCGCCGCCGACCCCAAGCACTACGTGCGCGGCCAGTACGACGGCTACCTGAGCATCGACGGCGTCGCCAAAGAATCGACGACCGAGACCTATGCCGCCCTGCGCCTGGACATCGACAACTGGCGCTGGTCGGGCGTGCCGTGGTTCATCCGCACCGGCAAGGATCTGCCGATCACCCAGACGGAGCTGCGGATCATCTTCCGCAACCCCCCGCGCCTCGGCTTCATGGAGCACGGACGTCGCCGGCCGGAGCCCAACCAGCTCGTGGTCAAGCTCGACCCGGCGACCGGCGTGCAGATGATCCTCGACGCCCACCGCGCCGACGAGGGCGGGCCGCAGGCAATCACGCTCGACATGGAGTTCGCGCAGGAGGGCGGCGAGGCGCCGACCCCCTACGAGGTGCTGCTGCTCGATGCGATGCGCGGCGACAGCGTGCGCTTCACGCGCCAGGACAGCGTCGAGCAGACCTGGAGGATCTTCGAACCGCTGCTCAAAGAGCCCCCGCCCGTGCATCCTTACGCCCAGGGGACCTGGGGTCCGCCCGAGGCCGACCAGCTGGTTGCCCACTACGGTGGCTGGCGCGGGCCGTGGGTGGCCAAGTGATGCGTAATCAAAACGACGATCGCCCCGTGGCTCATTCAGAGGGATTGAGAGCAGCCACATCCGAAGATAAAGGCGCGGGTGGTGTTATCAATTTTTCGTCGACTACCAAAGTAACTACAAAAAGTAGCCACCATGGTAGTTAACAAAAAAAGTATGTCTACCAAGGCCCCCAAAACGAAGACCCAGACGCGCAAGCAGCCACAGAGCAAGCTCAACTCACAGAGCCCACCTGTCCCCGACAAAGCGCCACAGAGCGCAGCGATGCCCTCGCCGTTCCCGCCGATCGCCGATTACGCCTTCCTATCGGATTGCCACACCGGCGCGCTGGTCGCTCCGGACGGGACGATCGACTGGCTGTGCGTGCCGCGCTTCGACGCCCCCAGCGTGTTCGGTTCGCTGCTCGACCGCCAGGCCGGTGGCTTCCGCTTCGGCCCGTTCGGGATCAACGTGCCGACGGCGCGTAGCTACGAGCCCGGGACCAACATCCTGCTCACGACCTGGAAGACCACGAGCGGCTGGGCGATCGTACGCGAGGCACTGATCCTCGGACCTCGTCGCGGCGTGGATCTCGTAACCCCGCATACCCGCCCTCCGGCCGACCAGGACGCCGACCACGTGCTCGTGCGCCTCGCGATGTGCCTGGACGGCGAGGTCGAGATGGAATTGACGTGCGAACCCGTTTTCGACTACGGACGCGAAACGGCGCAGTGGACCGTCAGCGACGACGGCCACAGGGCCGATGCGAGCACCGGAGGTACCCGCCAAGGCAGTGGCCAGGTCAGTGGCACGGAGCAGACGATCAGGCTGCAGACGGACATGGCCGTGGGGGTCGAGGGCGACTGGGTGAGGGCCCGTCACGTGCTCAAACAGGGCGAGCAGATCTTCTGCTCGCTCTCCTGGGCCGAGGAGCTGGCGGCGCCTGAGCACATCGACGATGCCAACGCGCGGCTGTCATCCACCGCCAGCTTCTGGCGCGGCTGGCTGAGTCGCGCGCGCATACCCGACCACCGCTGGCGCGATCCGATCCAGCGCTCCGCGCTTGCGATCAAGGGTCTCACCTACATGCCGACCGGGGCCACCGTCGCGGCCCTGACGACCTCGTTGCCCGAGACGCCTGGGGGCGAGCGCAACTGGGACTACCGCTACACCTGGCTGCGCGACTCAACCTTTACTTTGCAGGCTTTGCACTACCTCAACCTCGACTGGGAGGCGGAGGAGTTCATGCAGTTCGTCGCCGACCTGGAGCCAAACGGGGATGGGGCACTGCAGATCATGTACGGGATCGACGGGCGGCGCGACTTGACCGAGACGACCCGCGAGGATCTCTCCGGCTACGCGGGGGCGGCGCCAGTGCGGATCGGCAACGGCGCGTTCGACCAGCGCCAGAACGACGTGTTCGGCGCGACACTCGACTCGATCCTGCTGCATACTCGCCGCTCGGAACGGCTGCCGCGCAGGCTGTGGCCGATCGTGCAGGCGCAGGCCGAATGCGCGACCAAAGTCTGGCGCCAGCCCGACCAGGGGATCTGGGAGGCACGCGGCAAGCCCCAGCACTATGTGTCCTCGAAGCTGATGTGCTGGGTGGCGATGGACCGTGCCTCGCGCCTGGCGGAGATGCGCGGCAACGCCAAGCTCAAGGAGACTTGGCACGCGACCGCCGAGGAGATCAAGGCGGACATCCTCGCCCACGGGCTCAGCAAGGACGGCGTCCTGCGCCAGCACTATGAGACCGACGCGCTCGACGCCTCCAACCTGCTGGCCGCGATCTTCGGCTTTTTGCCAGGCGACGACGAGCGCCTGCGCACGAGCGTGCTGGCGATCGCCGAAGACCTGACCGAGAACGGCTTCGCACTGCGCTATCGCACAGACGAGACCGACGACGGCATGTCGGGCAAGGAGGGGAGCTTTTTGATCTGCTCATTCTGGCTGGTGTCGGGGCTCGCGATCGTCGGCGAGCAGCAGCGTGCCCGCGACCTGATGGAGAAGCTGCTGAGCGTGGCCTCGCCGCTCGGGCTGTACGCCGAGGAGTTCGACTCGAATACGGGCAGGCACCTGGGGAACTTCCCGCAGGCCTTCTCGCATCTGGCGCTGATCGAGGCGGCGGCGCGCATCATTCTCGTCGAGCGCTTGGCGGAGATCTCATGATGGACGGTCACAAGATCGACCTCGTCCACAACATTGGACCCGCCCAGCTGAGCGGCGCCCCGGATGTCGATAGCAACCAAAACGCCGTGCGCGCAATAGGGGGGGTGTGATGGATCACTACGACGCGATCATCATCGGCAGCGGCGCGGGCGGGGGCACGCTGGCCCGCCATCTGGCCCCCTCGGGCAAGCGCATATTGCTGTTGGAGCGCGGCGACTGGCTGCCACGTGAGCCGCAGAACTGGTCTGCCGCCGACGTGTTCGTCGAGAACCGCTACATCTCCAAGGACACGTGGTACGACGGCAGCGGCAAGGCCTTCCAGCCACAGGTCCACTACTACGTCGGCGGCGCCACCAAGCTGTACGGGGCCGCCCTCTACCGGATGCGCGAGGAGGACTTCGGCGAGCTGCGCCATCACGGAGGGGTCTCGCCCGCCTGGCCGATCTCATACTCCGACATGGAGCCCTATTACACGATGGCCGAGCGACTGTACGAAGTACACGGCGCGCGCGCCGAGGATCCCACCGAACCGCCGGCGTCCGCTGCTTATCCCCACCCGCCGGTTTCGCACGAGCCACGCATCGCCGAGCTCTCCGACGCCTTCGACAACATCGGCCTGCACCCCTTTCATGCTCCCTGCGGCGTGATGCTGAACGAGCTCGATCCGCCCTACAGTCGCTGCGTTCGCTGCTCCACCTGCGACGGCTTTCCCTGCCTGGTGCACGCCAAGTCCGACGCCGAGGTGCTGGGGGTCCGGCCGGCGCTCGAGCACGCGAACGTCACGCTGCTGACCCGGGCCGAGGTGCTGGCGCTTCACACCAATCCCGAGGGCACCGCCGTCACCGAGGTACTGCTCGAGCGCTATGACGCCGAGGAAGAAGAGGTCTTGCGCGAGAACTACTCGGCCGACATCGTCGTCGTTTCCTGCGGCGCTGCCAACACTGCCAAGTTGCTGTTGCGCTCCGCCAACGACAAGCACCCCAATGGTCTTGCCAACGGCTCCGATCAGGTCGGGCGCAACTACATGTTCCACAACTCCCAGGCCGTGCTTGCAATCTCCAAGGAGCCCAACCCGACCGTCTTCCAGAAGACGCTTGGCGTCAATGACTTCTATTTCGCCTCTGACGCCTGGGAGTACCCGATGGGCAACATCCAGATGGTCGGCAAGTCCTCGCCTGAGATGTACCACGGCGAGAAGCCATTGATGACCAAGCTGGCTCCCAGCTTCTCGCTCGAGGACGTGGCTGACCACGCCGTGGATTTCTGGCTGTCGACCGAGGATCTGCCCCAGGCCGAGAACCGCGTGACGGTCGACCGTGACGGCAACCTGACGCTGGCCTACCGCGCTAGCAACGACACCGCTCGCGACCGGCTGTTCGAGCAATTGCGCTCGCTGCTTGGGCACCTTGGCATGCACGAGCACCATTTGATTCCGCGCTGGGCCTACCTGGAGAACAAGATTCCCGTCGCGGGCGTCGCCCACCAGGCCGGCACCTGCCGCTTCGGCGCCGATCCCGCCTCCTCCGCGCTTGATATCCACTGCAAGGCGCACGCAGTGGACAACCTGTACGTGGTCGACACGAGCTTCTTTCCCAGCATCTCCGCGGTGAACCCAGCGCTCACCGTGATGGCAAACGCGCTGCGCGTCGGCGATCACCTGCTGCAGCGCCTCGGCGCCAATGGCCATTGAGCAGTCCCAAAATGACGATGCCCCGCGCGCGCGCGGGGGGCATGCGCCCACGAGCAAACACCGCCGCCGTGTCGTCATCGTCGGCGGCGGCTTCGGTGGGCTGACGGCCGCGCGCAAGCTGCGCGGGGCCGACGTTGAAGTGACGCTCGTCGACAAGATGCACCATCACCTGTTTCAGCCGCTGCTGTATCAGGTGGCGTGCGGGTCGCTCTCTACAGGCGAGTGCGCCTCGCCGATCCGGGCCGGGCTCAAGCACAGCTCCAATACGACCGTGCTGATGGCGGAGGCGACAGGCCTCGACCTCGGGCGGCGTCAGCTTCTGCTGGACCGTGGCGATGCGCTCGACTACGACAGCCTGATCGTCTCCTGCGGAGCCGAGACCTCTTATTTCGGCAAAGACGACTGGCGGGACTCCTCCTACGGCATGAAGACGCTGTCGGACGCGGTCGAGCTGCGCAACCGCATCTATGGCGCCTTCGAGGAGGCTGAGCGCTGCGAGGATCCCGCCGAGCGAGCCAAGTGGATGACGTTTGTCGTGATCGGCGGCGGGCCGACCGGGGTGGAGATCGCCGGCGAGCTGTCGATCATCGCCGCGCACACGATGAAGCGGCAGTTCACTCGCATCCAGGCGAGCGACGCGAAAGTGATCCTGCTCGACGCCGGAGCGCGTGTTGCCGCCGCCTTCAGCGAGAGGCTCTCGGGCAAGGTCGCCAAGGAGCTGGCCTCGCTTGGGGTTGAGGTGCATGTTGGCGCGCGCGTCAGTGACATCGACACGCACGGGGTGACGGCCTCGATCGCAGGGGCCGATACTCGCTTCGACTCGCGGACCGTGATCTGGGCCGCTGGGGTTCAGCCCGTGCCATTCGTCAAAGTGCTGGCCGCGGCGACCGGCGCGCCCACCGACCGAGGCGGTCGCATTGAAATCGAAGCCGACCTGGCGCTGCCCGGCCATCCGGAGATCTCGGCGATCGGCGACATCACCACGCTGGCCGGCCCCGACGACCGTGCCCTGCCTGGCCTCGCGACGGTCGCGATCCAGCAGGCGCACCACGTGGCCAAGGGGATCGCCGAGGGTGGGGCGGGCGCGGGCACGCCGTTTCGCTACCTCGACAAGGGGGCGCTGGCGGTAGTGGGGCGCGGCAAGGCCGTGTGCGAGATCCGCGGCCTGGAATTCTCCGGGCGCGCCGCGTTCTTCCTGTATCTGACGGTGCACATGTACTACCTCAGTGGCGGCGGGCAAGGGCGGCGCCTGAAGGTGTTGCTCGACTGGGCCAGCGCGCGCATGGGCAAGCCGCAGAACCCTGTGATCGACAGCGATCTGGACTCGGTCGAGCGTCTGCCCCGCGGCGCTCGACTGTAAGCGGTGAGGGCGCTCGATCCCCGACTGCTGCGCTACGCGCGCGCGACTCGTACCTTCCTCTTCTTGTCGGTCACGCTGGGGGCGTTGCGAGCGCTCCTGATCGTGGCGCAGGCGTGGCTGCTGGTGGATGTCGTCGTCGCAGCGTTCTCGCACGGGCAGGGGCTCGCACAACTGCAAACGCCGCTGATCCTGCTGCTGTGCGTCGTTGTCGCACGGGCGCTCGTCGCCTGGGCGGCCGAGCTCGCAGCTGGGGCCTGCTCGGCTCGGGCCAAGTCGCAATTGCGCGGCGTGCTACTGGCGCGCGTATCGCAGCTCGGGGTCGATAGCTCCCGCACACAGAGCACCGCCGAGCTGACGGTGCTCGCCACGCGCGGGCTGGACGCGCTCGACGGCTACTTCTCCCTGTACTTGCCGCAGCTGTTGCTGGCCGCAATCGTGCCGCTGGTCGTGCTCGTCGCGGTCGTCTCGCAGGACTGGATCTCTGCCGCGATCATCGCCTTCACGATTCCCCTGATCCCCTTGTTCATGGCGCTCGTCGGGGCCGCTACGCGCGAGAAGATGGATCGCCAAGTGCGCATCCTGCAGCAGCTTGCCGGGCACTTTCTCGACGTGGTCGCCGGGCTTGAGACCTTGAAGGTGTTCGGCCGCGCCAAGGCACAGAGCGCAAGCATTCGCTCCATCTCCGAGCGCTACCGCATCGCCGCGCTCTCGAACCTGCGAGTGACGTTTTTGTCCTCGCTGATCCTCGAGCTCCTCGCCACGATCTCCGTGGCGCTGGTCGCCGTGGCGATCGGGCTGCGCCTGATGGGCGGCGAGATGTCGCTGCGTGCCGGGCTGTTCGCTTTGGTGCTGGCGCCCGAGGCCTACCTGCCGCTGCGCCAGCTGGGCACCAACTACCACGCCAGCGCCGAAGGAATGGCCGCCGCCGAGCAGGCGTTCGCGGTACTCGCAAAGGACACCAGGGAGCAGGCCGCTGATCGCCTCGACAACTGGGTGCTAGAAAAAGAGCACATGCAACCAAACGGTTGCATGACCATGAAAACCGGGGAGCGGGTTTTCGAAATACCCTCCACCCCTCACGACGCGCGTGCGCAACTCTCCAATCGCAGAGTCCTAGAAAAAACGTACATGCAACCGAACGGTTGCATGACACCTAAACCCGTGCAGTTGGTTCTTGGGACCCCCAACACCCCTCAGACCACGTCCGGTATAGCGACATCGGACATCGCTGTGGAGGGACTGACCGTCTCCTACCCCGGGCGCACTGAGCCTGCGCTAGACAACGTATCGCTACACGTCGAAGCCGGCGAGATCGTGGCGCTTGCCGGCCCCAGCGGCTGTGGCAAGTCGACGCTGCTGGGAGTGCTGCTCGGTTTCGTCGCGCCCGAGCGTGGAGCGGTGCGCGTCGGCGGTATCGACCTCGCCCAGCTCAACGCCGACGCATGGCGCGCGCAGCTTGCCTGGGTACCGCAGCGGCCGCACCTGTTCGCGCGCTCGATCGCCGAGAACGTGCGGCTTGGCCGTCGCGACGCCTCTGACGAAGAGCTGACAGCGGCCATAGCTGCCGCCAGCCTGGAAGACGTCGTGGCCGGCCTGCCTGACGGCTTGGACACGGTCCTCGGCGAGCGCGGCGCCGGACTGTCGGCCGGCGAGCGCCAGCGCATCGCTCTGGCACGCGCGTTCCTGCGCGACGCGCCGCTGCTGCTGCTGGACGAGCCGACCGCCAACCTCGACGGACAGACCGAGCAGCAGGTGCTCGAAGCAGTGCAACGCCTCTCCACGGGCCGCACCGTGATCCTCGTCGCGCACCGGCCCGCACTGCTGGAGATGGCCGACCGCGTGGTCGATCTTGCCAGGACGCCGACGAGCCCGACGGCCGCCGAGCGACTTGGCGCCCTCGACACGGCAGAGGTGCCCGTGTGAATGCCCGGGCCGCACCACTCGCCCCGCTTCCGCCCACCCCCGCGCCGTCGGTCGCCAAGAGCCCGCCGCAGGTGCCTCTGTGGCAAACACTTGCAATCGCCCGTCCCGCCGCGGGACGGCTAGCGCTCGCGACGCTGCTTGGCGCCGGCTCGGTGGCCGCCGCGATCGGGCTGATCGCCACCTCCGCCTGGCTAATCTCACGCTCTTCGCAGCGCCCCCCTGAGTCGACCGTCGCGGTGGCGATCGTCGGCGTGCAGTTCTTTGCGCTCTCCAGAGGGCTGTGCCGCTACTGCGAGCGCCTCGTCGGCCACGACGCCGCCTTCCGTGTGCTGTCGAGCCTGCGTGTGAGCGTATACGAAAGCCTCGAGCGTCTGGCACCGCTTGGCCTGCCGGCATTCCGCTCGGGCGAGCTGCTTTCTCGTCTTGTGCAGGACGTCGAGTCGCTACAGGACCTGCTGCTGCGGGTGGTGCCGCCGTTTGCGATCGCGCTGTTCGTCGGTGCGGGCACGGTCGCGCTCGTGTGGCTGATGCTGCCCGCCGCCGCCCTGATCCTGCTGGTGGCGCTGCTGCTTGCGGGGGTGCTCGTGCCGTGGCTCACAGGGACGTTGGCGGCACGTGGCGAGGCGCTGCAAGCCCAGGCGCGCGGCGAGCTGAGCGCCGCGGTCGTCGACCTGATCGAGGGCGCCCCGGAGCTCGTGGCGTACGGCGCAGCGTCAGAGCAGCTGCAACGCACCCGGGCAGCCGACGCCGAGCTGACCCGCATCGCCCGTGCCGGCGCCCGCACCGCAGGCATCGGCCAGGGGCTGACGACACTGTGCTCGGGCCTGGCGATGTGGGGCGCGCTGCTCGTCGGCGTCAGCGCCGTGCGCGCAGGCCACATGGACGGCGTGCTGCTGGCCGGCATCGCCCTGATCCCGCTCGTGGCATTCGAGCTGGTGAGCGGCCTTCCGGCGGCGACGCAAACCCTGCAGCGCGTGCGCCGGGCCGCGGCCCGCGTGCAGGAGGTGCGCGAAACGCCGCCGCCGGTACTAGAGCCAGAACACCCACAGGCGCTCCCAACGCCGGCAACCGAGCCCGAGAAACCACCGACGCCCGATGAGCTGCAGGAACATCTGCCGGCGCTCCTCATGCCCGCGCCAGCTCGTCGACCGAAGCCCCCGACGGCAGGCAGGCAATCCCTAAACGGCCAGTCACACGACAGCCGCGGCTACACCAGCCCGCCACCTATGGTCGATACGCACGAACTTCAATCCCACACATTGAAGGCCCGTAACCTCAGCTGCTCTTATCCCGGCGCAAGCCGCCCGGCGCTCGAGCGGATCGACCTCGACCTGAGTCCTGGCAGGCGCATCGCGCTCGTCGGCCCAAGCGGCGCCGGAAAGTCGACGCTCGCCGCCGTGCTGTTGCGCTTCCTGCCGTATGAGGGCTCGGTAGCGCTGGACGGCGTGGAGATCGACGCGCTCGACGGCGACGACGTCAGGTGCGTAGTGGGCCTGGTCAGCCAGGACGTGCACATCTTCGACAGCACGCTGGAAGAGAACCTGCGCCTGGCCAAGCGCGATGCGAGCGAGCAAGAACTGCGCGCCGCGCTGACCCAGGCGCGGCTGCTCGACTGGGTGGACTCGCTGCCCCAGGGACTGGCGACCGAGGTCGGCGAGCGCGGCGAGCGCATGTCCGGCGGCCAGCGCCAACGCCTGGCGCTGGCACGCGCGCTGCTTGCCGATTTCCCGATCCTGATCCTCGACGAGCCGGGTGAGCACTTGGACACGGCGACAGCCGACGCGCTCGTGGCCGACCTACTCGACGTGACGCGCACGCGAACGACGCTGCTGATCACACATCGGCTGGTTGGCCTGGAGCAGGTCGACGAGATAATCGTGATCGACTGCCTGCCTGTGCCCTTCAGGGTGCACACCAGCGGATGTCCCCGAACGGGGGAGCAAGGCATGATCGTCGAACGTGGCACGCACACCCAGCTAATTGCGCGCGGCGGCCGGTATGCCGCATCCTGGCAGCGAGAGCTTCACGCGCATGGCGATCGCGACGGCGCCGCCTCACTGGACGGCCGCAATGACGCCTCACCATCGGACGGCCGCCACGCAGCATGGTTCCGCCGCGCCGTGGGTAATGGTGATGGAGGATGACCAACGACCTGGCGCGCTGGCAGTTTGCCACGACGAGCATCTACCACTTCCTGTTCGTGCCGGTGACGATCGGGCTAGCGTTTTTGGTGGCGCTTTTGCAGACGGCGTGGCACCGCAACGAAAAGCCTGAGTACAAGCGCATGACGCGCTTCTTCGGCACTTTGCTGTTGATCAACGTCGCCGTGGGTGTCGTCACCGGCCTCGTGCAGGAGTTCGAGTTCGGCATGAACTGGTCGACCTACTCGCGCTTCGTCGGCGACGTCTTCGGCGGGCCGCTGGCGATGGAGGGCCTGGCAGCTTTCTTCCTCGAGTCGACTTTCCTAGGCCTGTGGATCTTTGGCTGGGACAGACTGCCAAAGCGCATTCACCTGGCATGCATCTGGCTCGTGGTCGCGGGCTCGATGCTCTCGGCGTTGTTCATCTTGGTCGCCAACTCGTGGATGCAACATCCGGTGGGCTACGTCTTGAACAGTCACGGTCAGCCGGTGCTGAACAACGTGTGGGCGCTGTTCACCAATCCAACATTCCTGTGGGGATACGTCCATGTGATCCTGGCGTCGCTGGTGACGGGCTCGCTGGTGATGCTCGCGATCTCGGCCTGGTATTTGCGTGCCCTGAACGGCACCCCCCATGTCGGGGGCCAAGCAAGCAGCCCAAAGGGCATCCCCCACGCCGGGGAGCAGGCGAGCAGGCAGAGCAATGCCGAGGCGTTTCACCACACCGCCCGGTTGTCGGTGCTGGTCCTGCTGCCGGCGATCCTCTTGCAGATGTTCGTGGGCAACAAGCTGGGAGAGATCGAGGCGACATACCAACCGGCCAAGATCGCCGCCGCCGAGGCGCAGTGGAGCAACTGCCAACCGTGCTCGTTCTCTGCCTTTCAGATCGGCGGCGGCAACAACGACCAGACGCCGACCCAGGTCATCTCGATCCCGCATCTGCTCTCGATCCTCGCGACAGGAACCTGGGGCGGCGCGGTCGTGGGGCTCAACCAGTTGCAGAAGGAAGACGAAGAGAAGTACGGCCCCGGCAACTACATCCCCGACGTTTTCATCCAGTACTGGTCGATGCGCGTGATGGCCTACCTCGGCTCGTTGATCGCGCTGCTGGCCCTGTGGGGGACGTGGCTGATCCACAAGGGCAGACTCGACCGCTCCAAGTGGTTCCTGCGCGCAGGGCTGTTCGCGGTGGTGACACCGTTTGTAATGAACACCGCCGGCTGGCTTCTGACGGAGAGCGGTCGCCAACCGTGGATCGTGCAGGGGTTGATGAAGACGGTTAATGCAAACTCCCCCTCTGTCAGTTCGCTCGACATCTGGATCAGCCTGATCGCGTTCGTCTTGGTCTACATCGCACTTGGCGCAGCGGACCTGATCCTGATGCTGCGCTATTCGCGCAAGGGCCTCGACCCGGACGAGGGGTCCGAGGGAACAAGCTCGGGCGCACACCCCCCTACCCCGGTCATGAGCTATTGACGACCCGGCCAGACAGATCCCGACCCGGCATGAGCTGCTGATGGCGCAGCTGCACACCCCCCCGACCCCGGTCATGAGCTGCCGATGCAACTTCACACAATCTGGTTCGTGATCCTCGCGATCTTCTGGGTCGGCTTCTTCGTGCTCGAGGGCTTTGACTTCGGCGTCGGCATGCTGCACACGCTCGTGGGGCGCACCGACGAGCAGCGCAAACGCGCCCTGAGCACGATCGGCCCCTGGTGGGACGGCAACGAGGTATGGCTGATCGTCGCCGGCGCCGGCACGTTCGCGGCCTTCCCCGGCTGGTACGCGACGATGTTCTCCGCGCTCTATCTGGCTCTGCTGCTCGTGCTGATCGCCTTGATGGCGCGCGGCGTGTCGTTCGAGTTTCGCGAGAAGAGTGAGAACCCTCGCTGGCGGAGCACATGGCGCTGGGCGATGACGCTCGGCTGCCTGCTAATCCCTTTGCTGCTCGGCGTGGGACTCGGCGACCTGCTGAACGGCTTGCCGATCGACTCGGCCCACGACTACACAGGCAACTTCTTCGGCCTGCTCACGCCCTATGGCCTGTGGACGGGTGTGACGTTGGTTGCGCTGTGCCTGTTGCACGGTGCGACATTCCTCAAGCTCAGAACCACCGACGAGCTGCGCGAGCGTGCCCGCGCGCTCGCTCGCCCGCTGGGTTGGGCGGCGATCGCGCTGGTGATCGGCTGGGCGATCTGGACGCGCAGTGTCGCCGGCGGCCCCGACGTGCCGCAGCCGGTGGAGATCCTCGCGGTGATTGCGGTGGGCTTTGCCGCGCGACTGGCGATGACCGACCACGACGGCCTGTCCTTCTCCGCCTCGGCAATCGCGATCGCCGCGACCGTCGGCTCGATCTTCATCGACCTGTACCCCAACGTGATGGTCTCGAGCACCAACGCCGCCTACGACCTGACCGTCAACAATTCGGCCTCAGGCCACTACGCGCTTGTCGTGATGACGGTGGTAGCGGTGATCTTCTTCCCGGTGGTGCTGCTCTACCAGGGCTGGTCCTTTCATGTGTTCCGCGCGCGCGTGCAAGCGCCGCCGCAGGCCGCGTCCGATCCCGGCCCTCCCTGACGGGACATCTTTTGCGACTGACGCGCCGGCCACGAGCGCGTGCTGGGGTGGAGCTGAAGCTCTGCCGGCGGCTCGAAGGACGCTGACCAGGCGTCCACGCTCGTGCAGCGCCCTCGCCAGATCGCCGGCGCTGCCCATCCCAACCCGCCCGCCGGGGCCACACCAAGCATCCACATTGGGACGCCGCCGCTCGCCGGCCTTATCCAGCTCGCCCGCAGGGGCTGGCACTACCAAGTATCTACGTTGGGACGCCGCTTGCCGGCCCATGTGCGCCAGTCGGCCGGCGGCGGGTCGAACAACGTCGCGATCCAGCGGCGCGAGTCGGCCGGGTCGATCACGTCGTCGATCTCGCCGTAGGCTGCCATGTTCAGCCCTTCGCCGTGCTCGTAGGCCGCGGCAACCGTGGCCTGGAAGATGCGCTCGCGCTCCTCGGCGTCCTCGATCTCCTCGAGCTCGCGGCGCATGCCGAGACGCACCGCTCCCTCCAGGCCCATGCCGCCGAACTCCGAGGTCGGCCAGCCGACGCAGAACAGCGGCGCCTTGAACGAGCCGCCCGCCATCGCCTGCGCGCCGAGCCCATAGCCCTTGCGCAGCACGATCGTGCCGAAGGGAATCTCCAGGTTGGCGCCGGTCACGAACAAGCGCGAGAAGTGGCGCACGGTCGCCGTGCGCTCCGCGTCGGCGCCGACCATGAAGCCGGGCGTGTCGCACAGGAACAGCACAGGCAGCCCAAAGGCATCGCACAGCTGCAGGAAGCGCGCCGCCTTGTCGGCCGCGTCGGCGTCGATCGCGCCGCCGAGATGCGACGGATCATTGGCGACGACGCCGAGCGGCTCGCCTTCGATCCGCGCAAGCGCTGTGACCATGCCGGCGCCGAAACCGTCGCGCAGCTCGAGCACCGAATCCTCGTCGCACAGACCGTGCAGGACCTTGCGTACCTCATACGCGCGCTTGCGCTGCTCGGGCACGATGTTGCGCAGCAGACTCTGGTCCGGCGCCGCCCAGCCGCGCGCAGACTCGTCGGGCGCAGACCGGCCAGACGCAGGCTCATCGGGCGCAGACTCGTCGGGCGAGGACTGGCCAAGCGTGGCGCGCTGCGCTACCGGCCCGTGGAAATAGCGCTTGGCGACGGCTACCGCGGCCCGATCGTCGGCGACGCGCAGATCGACGACACCGTTTGCGTGCTGCACATCGATTGGCCCGACTTCGCTCGGCTCGTAGACCCCAAGGCCGCCGCCCTCGATCATCGCGGGGCCGCCCATGCCGATGCTGGAGTCCTCGGTGGCGATCACCACGTCACAGCACCCGAGCAGAGCGGCGTTGCCGGCAAAGCAATAGCCCGAGGCGATCCCCACAAGCGGCACCAAGCCGCTGAGGCGGCCAAACAGGTGGAAAGCCCGGCAGTCCAGGCCAGCCACGATCGGGAAGTCGACATCGCCGGGACGCCCACCGCCGCCCTCGGCGAACAGCACAACCGGCAGGCGCCGCCGCTCGGCCAGCTCGAACAGCCGGTCCTTCTTGAGGTGCCCGCGCATCCCTTGTGTGCCGGCCAGCACGGTGTAGTCGTAGGACATGGCCACGCAGGGATTGCCCTCGACCGCCGCCACACCGGCGACCAGCCCGTCCGCGGGCGCCTTCTCGATCAGCTCCTGCTTGGAACGCCGCCGCTCCTGGGCCGCGAACAGCAGCGGCCCATACTCGACATAGCTGCCCGCGTCGACGAGTTCTGCCAGGTTCTCGCGCGCCGTGCGCCGCCCGCGCGCGTGGCGACGCTCTATAGCTTCAGGTCGCGCCACGTCCAAGCCAAGCTCGTGCCGTGCGCGCACCGCCGCCAGGTCGGCACGCACCACCGCATCGCTCTCGACATCCGCGCGAGGCCCCCCTTTACGTGCACCCTCAAACTCAGCATCCACATCAGGCCCCATTTTTCGTGCACCCCCAAATTTAGGATCCGAGCTAGCCCACTCTTTGCGGGTACCCCCAAGCTCGAGATCCGCACGAGGCTCTCCTTCGCGCGCCTCATCGTTTACGGCGCGATCGTGGGCCGTCAGCACCACAAGCAGGTCTCCCGCCTCGATCGCATCTCCGGCAGCCACCTCGACCCGCCGCACGACTCCGTCGCTCTCGGCAAGGACCTCGTGCTCCATCTTCATCGCCTCCAGCACAACAAGCACCGCCCCGGCTTGCACCGCAGCGCCGGGAGTGTGCTCGACCGCCACGACCACACCGGCAAACGGAGCGCTGACCTCTAGCTCGACAGGGGGAGGCACCGCGCCATCATTGCGCACAGACGACCATGGACCCTAGCTGGTCCCGTAGAATGGGTCGGAAGGAACCCACGCGATGAGCACGCTCAACCTACAATCCGTTGTCTACCACGAGGGCGAGCACTACGTCGCTCAGTGCCTCAACGTGGACGTCTCTAGCTTCGGCGACACCGAGGCCGACGCCCTCGCCAATCTTCAAGAGGCTCTAGAGCTGTACTTCGAGGATGCACCTGCCAGTGACGCCACCCCGGTCGATGCCCCCGAGGTCCGCGCCCTAACGCTCCAGGGTGCCTAAGCTCTACTCCTCGCAGCAGATCGTAAAGGCCCTCGAACGCGAGGGCTTTGCGTTCGTCTCTCAGCGTGGCAGCCACGTCAAGTACCGCAAGGCCGGCGCGAGCATCATCTACACCGTTATCGTCCCCGCCGGTCGCAAGCAGATTCCGCGCGGCACATTTCGCTCGATCCTGCGCCAATCCGGCCTGGACGAGAGCGCCTTCGGACGCAGCTAGCCGAGGCCACACCCAGACGAAGCTAAGGTGAGGCGGATGACCGTCGGCTGGGATGAGACCACCAGGGAGCGCACGCATCCCAACCTGATCCTGGCCGTGCTCGCGCTCGGCGGCCTTGCCTACGCGATGCTCAGCTCGGCCGTGCTGCCGGCGCTGCCGACTTTCCAGCACGCGCTGCACACGAGCGAGACGGGAGTCACCTGGCTGCTGACCGCCTACCTGCTTGCCGCGTCGGTCGGCACGGCGATCCTGGGGCGACTGGGCGACATGTACGGCAAGGAGAAGATGCTCCTGTGGACACTTGTGATCCTCGCCGCCGGAACGCTCTTGTCCGCGGTGTCGAGCTCGCTGGCCATCATCGTCATCGGGCGCTTCATCCAAGGCGCCGCCGGCGGCATCTTCCCGCTCGCTTTCGGGATCGTGCGCGACGAGTTCCCGCGCGAGAAGGTCGCTGGAAGCATCGGCCTGCTGTCGGCGATCCTCGGCGTGGGCGGGGGCGCCGGGATCGTGCTGGCGGGCGTGATCATCGAGCACCTGGACTACCACTGGCTGTTCTGGCTTCCCTTGATCCCCACGGTGCTCGCGGCACTGGCCACATGGCGCTTTATCCCAGAGTCCCCAGTGCGGGTGCCAGGGCGCGTCAACTGGTTTGCCGCAGCCCTGATGACGATCGGCATGTCGATCGTCTTGATCTCGATCAGCCAGACCACCACCTGGGGCTGGGGCTCCCCGAAGACGCTCGGCCTGCTCGCTGCGGGCATCGCCGTATCGGTCGCCTGGATCGCCGTTGAGGTGCGCAGCGACAACCCTTTGATCGACATGACGATGATGCGCATCCGGGGCGTTTGGACGACCAACGCCTCGGCCTTCCTGCTCGGGGCGGGTATGTACGCGTCGTTCATCGTGATCCCCCAGATCGCCCAGCTGCCGAAGAGCACCGGATTCGGCTTTGGCGCCTCGGTGGTCGTCTCGGGCCTCTATCTGCTGCCACTGACGATCGGGATGACGATCCTGGGCCTGTCGGCCGGACGGATCTCAGGTCGTTACGGCTCGCGCAGCGCGCTGTTGGTGGGGACGGCCTTCACCACCGCGTCCTTCGCGTTGCTCGCGCTTGCCCACAGTCACCCTTACGACCTGCTGATCGCCGCGGGACTGCTCGGTGTGGGAGTCGGCCTCGCCTTCGCGGCGCTCGGCAACCTGATCGTGCAGGCCGTCTCACCTGAGCAGACCGGAGTGGCGAGCGGCATGAACACCGTCATGCGCACCCTAGGCGGTGCGCTCGGGGGGCAGCTGTCGGCAACCTTCATCGCCGCCAATACGGCGGGTGGCCTGCCGACGGTCACCGGCTTCACCGACACCTTCCTGATGGCAACTGCTTTCCTGCTCGTCTGCCTGTTGGCAGGCTTTCTTGTCCCCAAGCAACTGGGCGCACGGACGGGAGCGAGCTTCCCCCACGAAGAGGCGACCGCCTGCGCCCCCGCGGCAGAGGGCGCCACCGGCTGATCCGGCTACTCCGCGTCAGGCCAGTTCGCGCTGCCCATCACGCCGTCGCCATCCTCAGGCTTGGGACCGCCGATCGCGACGATGTCCAATCCCTCGGGGCCGGCCTCGAACGCACGCACCACCTCCGGCGCCACACGCACCACGTCCCACTGGCTCAGCTCCAGGACCTCGTCGTCGAGCAGCACACGCCCGGAGCCCGCCACGACGACATAGGCCTCCTCCTGCTCGCGATGGCTGTGGGCCATCGGGCTACGCAGGTCCGCGCCATAGCGAAAAAGGCTCACACCGAGATCGCGCGAGTCGAGGTGTTTGCGCCCGAAGCGGCCCTCGATGCCAGGAGCTCGCTCGCCGACAGTGTCCTCGATCTCCAACAGGTTCACGGTGGCGTAACGAGACATCTATTTCTCCTTGGTCGGATGGGATCGCGAACTTCAGCTCCACCATAGCTCTCGCGCGCGGGGCTGCGCGGTAGCCACTCCAAACTGTTCACACGGCGGCCGCTACTAGTCAGCGACGGCCGTCTGCTTCGGGCAGCCGTCACCAACAAAGGTGCACGAAAGGCTCACGATGTCCTGGCTGGGGTTGTTCACGGGACGCGTCGAATGCTCACAGGTCTGCTCGCCCATGTTGCCCGAAGGGCACAGCCAGCCGCCGTAGAGCACGTAGGAGTTATATGAGTAGCCGTTGTTCACATACTTCCCCTTGCCCTCGGCAACCGCCTTCAGAACCTCCTTGGCGACGCTGCACTTGACATGCCCTGTGCCGATGTAGACGCCGTACTCAGTCCCTTTGGCGCGGAACATCGCGCAGCGGCTCGATTGGTGCGGCCCTGAGGCCGCCACCCCCTGCGCCGTGACCAGAGAGCACGCCGCCAGACAAGCTGCTGTGCCCACGGAGAGGACAACCACACGGGCAGAACGACGCTGGATCAAACGCGCGACGGTCGGCCACGCGTTTCCTCTCGGTTCCAACCTAGACAGTGTCCCGTTCCCGCCCATGTCTACCGATAGTAACCCTTGGCAGGTGTCTTAAACCAGCGCGCCGGCAGGCAATACGAAGCGCAGCGGTGCTCTGGACTCCGTCTCGCTGCCATCGCTCATACGCGAGCCGTGCAGTCCGCGGCTTGGCGCCTTTGCGATCGCAGCTTCTGGAATGCCAGCGTGGTCGGTAATCCAAGCGATCACGGCTGCGGAATCAGCCCCCGCGGCCATGATCGCGGCACGCTCGATCACCTCTCCTCCAGAGCGGTGAGGGCGGCTGAGTCGGATCACCAAAGCGCGGATCGCATCGTCCTCGCTGCCCTCGGCCTCCGTGCGCTTGGCCTCTGTGCGCTTGGCCTCCTTGGCCTTGGCGGCCTCAGCGTCGATGTCCGCGGCGTCTATGAGAACTCCGTCACCGAGTACACGGGACGGCCGACCCGCACCGCGCGGCCGACAGCCGCGCTGTCGTCGTCGTTGCTGTCATCGAGACCGTCGGTATGCACGACAAACGCCTCTTCGCGGCCGTGGTCGAGGATCGCGGCAACCACGTCGCTGCCGCTCGCAAGCCGCCTGCCGACCTCGATCTCTGTGTCGCTCCCATCGAAGCGACAGCTGAGCTTGAAGATCCTGCGCGACCTTGCCGGAGAGCCGACGACCGCCAACGAACGCTCACGCAGCTCGTTGTAGGCGGCCTCTGCCTGCTTGCCCTTGCCCTCGACGCCGGCGACGAAGAAAGCGGTCATTTGCCGCGACCGCGTGACGGTCGTGGCGGTTGTTGCGGATAGCGCTCGCGCTCGGCCGGTGTCATCTTACGGATCGTGAGCGACCCGTCCTTGACCTGCGAGCGGATCTCCTCCAACTTCGTGCGGCGACGCTCAGCCGCACGATCTGCCTGCGTGAGCATCTCTCTACGTTAGCGGGTTAATGCCTCTCCACGGCGAAGACATTCTCACGGTCGGCGCATCTTCAAGATCGGCGCACCATCACGGGTCGGCGCACCATCACGGGTCGGCGCATCCTCACAGTCGAGGCATCCTCACAGTCGACGCCTCATCGGCGGCAGCGCATTGTGAACGTCCAACGGACCTCGACAGGCGTACCATCGGCCTCGCACGATGACGCCAACAAGCACCTTGGACCATGCGACGCGAGTCACACCCGACGGCGGTGGCTACGTCGCGTGCCTGTCCAAAGACTGGGAGATTTGGGGTCCCAACGGCGGCTACCTGGCGACGATCGCGCTGCGGGCCGCGGGCTTGGTTGCTCAGATCAAGCGCCCGGCGAGCTTCTACTGCCACTTCCTCAGCTCCCCGGCCTTCGATACCGTCGAGTTGAAAGTGAGCGTCCTCAGAGGAGGCCGCCGCGCTGAGTCGCTCGCGGTGGAAATGACCCAGCAGGGCAAGCCCGTCCTGCACGCGATGGTGAAGACCGCCGCCGAGGCGCCCGGCTACAGCCACCAACATCCGAGCGCTCCCGCAGTCCCCCTCCCGGAGAATCTGAAGACCTATGAGGAATTGCACCCCGCAGGGCGACGTCCACCCTTCAGCTTCTGGGAGAACGTCGAACGACGGCCCGTCGACCAGAGCACAGACGAGGAGCCACAGGCACCGCTCGTCCGCGCGTGGGTGCGCTTTCGACCGACAGCTTGCTTCGAGGACCCCTTCCTCGATGCCGCACGTGCCTTGATCCTGTTGGACACCTACGGTTTCCCAGCCGCATATCGCCACTATCGAAGTTGGGAGTACTTGGCGCCGAATCTCGATACGGGCGTGTGGTTTCACCATTTCAGTCCCGCCTGCGAATGGCTGTTGGTCGACAGCGAATGCGCTGTCGCAGACGGCGGCCTGATGGGGGTTGGTGGCAGGGTGTGGGATGAGGCTGGCCGGCTGCTCGCAAGCGGTTCCGCGCAGTTGTGCTGCATAGCCAACAACTCAGCTTTGCGCTAAGCGCACCGAAGGGCTACTTCGGCGCGACCGGAGCGAGCAAGCCATTGTCGGCAAGCCAACGGGCGATCGCGTACGCAGCGCTGGACGGGATCGACCCCGCCCATTGCTCTACAACCTCGCGCAGCGTACGATCCGCGCAGAGACGGTCGAGCAGCGGCGCGAGCTCGTTGTCACCCAGGTAGGCGACCGGTCGTGACAACGCGGGATGGCAGAGCGCGCGCCGGAATTCCACACGATCGCCCACAACACACGGCGTCGGCAGAAGCGCTGAGCGGTGAGACAAATTTACAGGCTGCCCGAGCAGTTCCTCCAGCGAGACCGGCGGATCGGCGAGCGGCGGCTCTGGCGCCCAGGCGGATCGCCGGCGCCAGAAGGGCCTAGCGGCATAAGCGCTGCACGCGCGGTATGAGCGCGCTGTCAGCCATTCGTGACGCTCCACAGCGTGGCGTTGATGTTCGCGGAAGTACGTCATTGCGGCGTCGAGGTCCCCGTCTTGCGAGAGGATCGATGCGATCGCGACGCTGGCGGCCACCCCCGTCTGGATAGCCGTCTGGACGCCGGACGAGGACAACGGATCGATGGTAAACCCGGCCTCGCCAACCTTGACTGTCGTCTTATCGATCGGGCTGTCGTCGACGTAGCAGGTGGCGTCGCATACCAAGACATCGCTCTCGAGCCGTGCGTCGCCGGCGACCAGATGGCTAAAAAGTGACGAGCCGGCGAGAAGCTCTCGATAAAGACGCTCTATGCCTTCTCCGACTCGTGGTCTCCGACGCACCATCTCGGGCTCGACAAAGGCCATCGCGCGAAAGACGGCGCCAGGCAGGTGGGCTCCCCAGAGCCAGCACTCTGGCTGTGCCTCCACACACGTCTGTCCCGCCCGGCTCTCGACCCCGCTCCACAGCGCATGGAGCGCCACTGTCCGCGGCGAGGTGCGCCTGCGACGCCCTCCGAGAACATGCGCGCGCCCGCTCGCGTCAGCCACGAAACGCGCGCGAACTGTGTGCGGACCGTCTGGAGTCACGACAGGTACTTCCCATCCTCCCGGGACGGCGAACGGCGGTCGCGCCTTTGCCGGCTGGAAGACCAGCGCACCAGCCACCTTGGCGCGCTCCAGCAGGATCTGATCGAAGCTGCCCCGATCAACGCTGATGCCGGGCTCAACAGTCCTCAAACGTCTCGTCCCGGGGTTCTCCCAGCGGACACGCGCCTCGACCGCGCGCGGGAAGCCGGCGGCCTCGACAGCAGCGCGCGCTCCAAGCATCTCCAGCAACGGCCAAGCTCCCGGACTGACGGACTCGCCTACGTGCGGACGGGGGAAGCGATCGCGCTCCACTACGACCACGCTGTGGCCGAGTGTTGCGAGCCGGCACGCAAGCGCGGCCCCTGCAGGCCCGCCACCGATTACACATACCTCGGTGTCGAAGTTGGCAGGTGGCGTCACCGTGCGCTTGATGTCAGGGCGCCTGAAGGCGAGGCTTCTGAGGTCGAGGCGCCTGAAACCGGAGCGCCTGAGGCCGCGGCGCCTGAAGTCGGGACTCCTGCGGTCGGGGCATCTGAAGCCGGAGCGCCCAAGGTCGGAGCCCCGGTGAGATAGTCGGGGCGGCTCACGAGCAGCCTGCCGTACGCACCAATGCAGTGGTGCAGCCAGCCGCGTATATAGTCACAGGCGGGGCGCCCTCGGCGAATGACCTCATGATGGCAACCGCCACCGCACATGTACCGTGCCCAGCATTCGCGACAGGGATCCTGGCGGTGTACATGGCGATCCTCGAGCCATCGCGCTTGGCGCTCGCGGTCCACGCCACCCGAGAGGTCGCCCATCGCGCCGTCCTCGTCGCCCACGAAACGGTGGCACGCGGCGAGCTCGCCCTCCGCGGAGACACCCAGATAGCCGGCGCCCGCGCCGCAGGGGTAGGGCCGGTGGGTGCCCCTGTGGATCTCGCGCAACGCGTTGACCATGTTTGCAAATGGGTAGCGCTCGCCGGCGATCACGCGGCGCTCGAACTCCTCGCCGCAGTCGACCATCCCCTCGAGCATGACCTCCAGTTCGGAGTGGCCCATCTCCTCGCGCCCGCTCGGCGAGCGCAATAGCGGCGAGAAGCCGACGCTGTGGAAGCCAAGCGCCACGAACTCGTCGAGCGTCGCCCGCAACGCGAGGTTGCGCGGCGTGACGGTCACGCGCGCGGAGACCTGCATGCGCCGCTGGCGCTCGAGCAACGGCGCCACTCGCCGCATCACGGTGTCGAAACTGCCCCTGCCGCTGCGGAAGGGGCGCAGCGCGTCGTTGGTCGCACCGACGCCGTCGAGGCTGACGGTCACCGCGAACCCGTGTGCCTCGAAGAAGTCGGCGTCGCCCGACGTGAGCTGAGTCCCGTTGGTGGTGATCGAGAAGCTGACCGTCGCCTCGCGCTCTGACGCCAGCGCCAGCGCGCGCTTCGTCGCCGCGTGGATCGTCGCCCGGTTGAGCAGCGGCTCGCCGCCGAGGAAGCTCAGGTTGACCCGCTCACCGGCGCCGACTTCGGCAAAGAGCAGATCGACCGCCGCCAGCGCGGTCCGGTCTGGCATCTGCTTAGCCGGTCCGCCAAACCCCCCTTGCTGCGCATAGCAATAAGTACAGCCAAGGTTGCACTTCTGCGCTACAGCCAGCGACAAGGCCCGCACCGGGGGCGAGCGCGGAGGCGTGTCGTCCACATAGCGCGGCGCATCGAGGCCAAGCTTTCTCAGCAGCTCCGCGATCTCGCCGGCGCCACCCGAGCGCCGCGCTCGATCCAGCGCCGCCGCGGTCTCGCCGTCCACGTCGTAGACACGACTGCCGTCGGGGACCAGCAGCAGCGAGCCCGCACCGCTTCCTACCAAGTGAGCCTCGGCGCTCAGCGGGGCCGAGGCCTCGAACAGCTCCGCCGCGGTCGTCATGAGCCAGTCGCGCTCGTCATGCGGCAGTTGTAGTCGTCACGGGCAGTCACGCTCGTCACGGGGCGGTTGTGGCCGGCACGGGCAGTCACGCTCGTCACGAGTCAATCGTGGTCGTCGCCGCCGACGATGAAGCGCAACTCGCCCTGCCATTCGCGGAACAGGTCCTCGTAGCTGACCAGGCGCGTATCCTTGCGATCGTCGAGCACGTACTGCTTCGGCTCGCGCCGCTTTGCCAACCAGCTGTTCCCCACGCTCGAGCCGTTCTCGGCGACTTCGACGTTCACGTAATCGGGCCTGCTGGCGGCCCAGTAGTAACAGGCGCACTCGCGATAGTCGTTCTGCCACGGCGAGCACAGGCTCTGGGTCAGCTCGCCCGGCTGCACGCGCCCCTCGTCGATCACCGCGAGCGGCTCGCCCGTCTCGGCGCTCGCGCCGAAGAGGGGAAGCACCTTCAGCTCCACCGCCTCGAGCTTCGAGTAGTCCGGTTTGGTGGGATCGGAGGGATCCATCGGAATGCCGGCGGGCTTAGGCGATGGGTGCTTCGTGAAGTGCCCAGTGACGGTCTTCCCGGCGTTGGTATGCAGCACGGCCGCCATCGAGTTGGACCACTCCATCGTCCACACTCCGTCCGGGTTCCCCTGCGAGGTCAACGGGATCGGCGGTCCGCCCGGCGTTTGCGGGCCGTTCACTTCAACCACCGTCGGCGTATCGGCAACGAGCAGTAGCCGATGCTTCTCCAGCCGCTTGTACTCGCCCTCGCCCTTGAGCACATAGTTGTCAGCCTCGTGCATTTCGATGCCCTCGAACATGCGCCGCCAAATGTTGCGAAAGTCGAACTCGAGCCCGGGAAAACAGTTGGAAATAGCCGAGTCCGGCTGACTGCTCGGCGGATTGCCCGCGGCGCGGTACTGCAGCTGCGCGGTGCGGTTCGCAGGATCGATCCTCATCGCTCGCCCGCCTCGGATTTTTCTGAGACCTCGCCGCTCCCTAATATCTCGCCGCTCCCCGAGACCTCACCGCTCCCCGAGACCTCACTAGGCCCCGAGATCTCGCCTGACGGCGAGACGGCGCGGCGCGCCACCGCGCGAATGATGCTCACCTGCCGTCGCGTCAAGGTCAGATAACGACCGTCCGCGCCCCGCATCATCGCCGGCATCTTGCGCCGTCCCTTGGCGGAGAGATCGCCAATCTCGTCGTGGTCGCGCAGCACGTCGGCAAACCACGGTGCCGTACCGCTACGCAAGGCGACGAGCAGGTTCTGGTGGAGGTTCTCGAGCGCCACGGTGTCGACGATCGAGCGCGCCATGATCGGCTCGAAGTAGCGCCCTGTGTCGCCGGTGTCCTGACGCACCATCGTGCTGGCCACGTTGACTTGCCCATCGACAGTGTTGCCATTCATCACGGCGGTGTTCATCAGCCGCACGGACTCGAAGGCGCGCCGCACGATCTCCTCGACGGCGGCGATCTCCTGCGCAGTGACATGCTCGGGGTCGACCTCACAGCCCTCGATCGCCTGCTCGAGCTCGTCCGCGACCGTGCGTACGGGAAAGCCATCAGGGGCGTATGCGGGCGCTCCCGCGCCGATGCGGGCATAAGCCGAGAGCGTGCGACCTGCAACCGTCAGCGTGACGTAGACGAGGCCGTCGCACTCGTCGTCCAGGTAGCCCTTGCTGACCCAGTTCGGCCCCACCTGCTTGCCGGCATAGATCTGAGCGGGGTTTGTCAGCTCCGGGGCGCCTTCCGGCGGGTCGAAATAGCCGAGCCATCTGCCCTTGCTTGCGTCGTAGAGGACCTCGACGATGTTCGGGTCCTCGGGGCCGCCTGGATCCGGGGGCTCCTTGCTGGAGCCGTAGACATAGCCGCCGGCCGGGGTGTAGCGCAGGCGGATCCCCGGGAACTCAGCCGTCGGCTTGATGTACTGGACGTGCCCGAGCGGCAGGCGCTTTTGTGGCCAGAAGTGCTCGCTCGTGGCCTGCACCGCATGACGCGCATGGTCGACGAGATCCAGTCGCGCCTCGATCTTGTCGCCGTTTGCACCCGTGCGGCGGTAGAGCTTGTGGTTGGCGAGGTGCACCCGCCAGTGGACATCCGCCGGCGAGGCGCCGCAGCGCGAGAGCAACTCGGTCGTGAGCGGCTCGAGCTGGCCCTCCTCTGTAAGCGCCCACACCTCCAGGAAAGGCGCGACTGGCCTTGCCTTGCCGTCCTGGCTGAAGCGCAGCTCATCGGGCACGAAAGCCCGCGCTATCTCTCCGCTGCCGGGGTCGACTTCGAATGTGCTTGCGGGAACGAGCCGGCGATTGCCCAGCGGGCGCGACGGATCGACCTCCACGTCGTAGTTGTCCATCGGCGTCGGCGCAGCGCCGAGTCGGCCGACGGCCAGCGGAGGCAGGATGCGCAACTCCCGGATCGTCATGCCCCGGCTCCTCTCATGCTCCAGGCCTGCTCATGTCCAGATCTCCTCATGCCTCAAAACCGCCGTGCCCCGTTCCCGCCGCAACCTTGATGCCACCGTCTCCCAGCATGCGCTCGACCTGGTCGAGCGCCAATGCGTCGGACTCCGACAGCGCCGTCAGGTAGTTCTCGCCCAGCGTGGAGACGAGCGGTCGCAGTGCATCGACCAAGGCGGCTGACGCCTCGAGCAGGTTGCGGTGAAGGATCCAGCGGTTGTGCTCGCCGCGCGGGAGGGCGAGGGTGTAAGGCATCTCAAACGGTGGTCCCGCGTTGCGCGGCCCCTCGGGACCCGAGCGCTGCGCGTGCAGTTCGACGAGCACCCCGGCAATCGCGCGCAGGTTGTACATCTCCGCAAACGTGCGGTTGATCAGCGCCCCGCGCGGGTTGACCGCAGCGCCTTCGCCCGGCAGGTCGGCCAGCTCGAACGCGTGCGCGAGGTTCACGAGCAGCATGCGGTAGCGCAGGTTGAAAAGGTGTGCCCACGCACACGCGTCGGGCTCGGTCATCGAGCCGGCGGTCGGGTTCGTCTGCATGCGCCGGCTGACTAGATCCCGAACCGGCGGGTCGAGCTTGCGCAGCGCCCGGTAGATGGCGAGGAAACGAACGAAGTGCGAGTCCTCGCCGCTGTTGGACTGTTGCTTAGGCGCCTCGCCCTGCTCGCCGATCTCGTCCAGAGCGTGCAAGGCGGAGTCCCGGGAGGAGACTTCGAGGATCAGCAGATCCGGCGCGGGTACGCCGGGTACGTTGCTCGATTCGCCACGAGCCCCCTGCGTGTATCCGCGTCCCCACTCGTCCCAGGAGGCCTGTCGCGGGACTGTGGAGGCGTCGAATGCAGTGTCTGGGATGAGCGAGCGATCGGCGAGAATCCGCTTGATCGCTTCGTACAGCGCGCCAACGCGGTTGACCTCACCATGAGCCTCGCGCGCCGCGCGAGCCCTGATCTCGTCAGCCTCCGCCCCGCTCCATCCAGACGGGCTCTCGGCGCAGACGTAAGTGGAGAGCGTGTCGAGCGTCAGGCGCTCGAGGGAGAAATCAAATGGATAGAAGTCGCTCCCCCACGGGTAGTCCTCGCGGTCGAGATGCAGCGGCAGCCCGAGCGCTGTGTGCAAATTCTGCACCGTCAGCAAATGGCCCATCTCCTCCTTGGCTACACCGAGAATCGTCTCCTGCCAAGCACGCACCTCGCCGCGCAGCTCGGAAGGTACCTGCGGACCGCCGAGCGAGTAGGCCGCGAAAAGGTACTGAACCATCAGCGAATGCTCGATCTCTGCCGCTACGTCGAGCAACATCGCGGCATAGTCGCGCCAGTTGAACTCTGCCGGCGGAGCGTCCCCGGGCAGAGCTTCCGCAGACAGATTGCCCGCGAGGAAAGCGACCACGGGCAGGTTGCTTACAGCAAGATCGAGCTCGGACTCCAGTATCACCGGATCAAGGTGCCTGGCTACCCGCGAGCGCATCGGCGCACTTTAGACAACAATGCCTGTCAATGCAAACCATTCGCATAAGCGGACACGCGCGTTGATAAGCGGGCACACGCGTTGGGGACGCAACCAAGGCTTAGCCCAGCGCGCCTGCCGTCAGCACGAAGCGGAGCAGTGGCGAGACTTCGCTCCGCCACTCGCTCTGCGACTGCCACTCGGTCACGAGCCGTGCGGGCCGCGCCTGGAAGACGTCGCGACGGGCGCCTCGGGCATACCGGCGTGGGCGATGCTGTAGCGGCCGCCGCGATCGGATCTCACGATCCCTCCCCTCGTCCTTCGTTGCGAGCGTCCGAGCGGAACCGATCGCCGTTCTGGCTGTCCGCCCCCGGCGGGAACATCCAGCAGATGACGCTGCCCTTCGCTGTCGACTGGCCGACGATTGCCTCGTTGGCGACAGCGGCCGGCACGCTCGTGCTGGCCGTAGCGACGTTCTCCTCGGTGCGCTTCGGACAGCGCTCGACACGTATTGCGGAGCGCTCAACGGCGATTGCCGAGCGAGCGCTGTTGCTCGGTCTGCGGCCGGTTATCGCTCCCTCGCGCGTGACCGATCCGCCCGAGACGGTCCGCTTCGGCGAGGGGCGGATGGTGACCGTCGACGGCGGTATGGCCGCAGTCGAGCGCGAGGGCGAGAACTACTACTTCGTGATCCCACTGCGCAATGTCGGTAACGGCCTCGCGGTCCTTCAAGCCTGGCGCTTGACGTCGGGGCGCCCCGAGTTGAACGCCGGGCACGCTGAACCGGCGGAGCATCGCCGACAGTCGCGCGACCTGTACGTGCCCGCTGGCGACATCGGCTTTTGGCAGGGGGCGATACGCGAGCCAGACGATCCCTTCCGTGAAGGTCTACGCGAGGCGTTCCTCGCCGGGGAGACGCTGACCGTCGACCTGCTCTACGGGGACCACGAGGGCGGGCAGCAAACGATCAGCCGCTTCATCCTGACGCGTGAGGAGAACGACCAATGGCGCCCTGGAGTCGTCCGTCACTGGCCACTCGAAAGCACCGACCCACGCGAGCGCTAACAGCGCGTAGAGCAGCCTCAGCATCAAATCTACCACGATTCGCTTCTACCGCTCGGAGGCGATATTGAAGGTCACAAAGTCCGAGGCTGGGTTGCACTACTCCAAGTTTCATCTCAACGAGGCTGGTATGGCTTCGATCTTGTGCGTCATCGGGCTGGTCCCGCCGCGCTCGGTCTCGGGCAAATACTGACTGTTGAGACAGTTCTTTACTTCTGTTAGATTATCTACGCAGCCCGACCGGGGCTAACTGACAATAGTCGGCCCTTTTGCGCGCCGGGCTTCGATTTCCCGTCGAACCCGCACGGGTCGTCCGCGCGGAAGAAAAGGAGGTAATGATGAGAAGGTTGAGAATCCTTGTCAGCCTGCTGGGCGTGACAGCACTCGGCGTGCTGTTCGCGGGCGCCGGAACGTCGTACGCGTTTGAATGGTTATGCGCCGGAGCAGCTGTAGTAACTAAGGGCAACTGCTTATTTCGCGGCGTAAACTCAACCCCGTTCACTCTCCAAGACATAGGGGCCGAATATTCCATCGAATGCGCTGCCGAAAAGGTCACTAGCGAAGGTACGGTAGGTCCTGGCGCGGCAGACGAAACCACAGCGGTGCACATCGCAGGTGAAGGGAAAGAACCGAACTGTAAACCATCGACTAAAGCATTAAACTTAGAAGGCAACGAAGTCTCCAACACGTGCGATAAACTAGTTAGTTTCGCCGCGGTCGATACGCCGTGGACAACGACACTAGAAGAAGAAGTAACGGGGCCGATGTGGTGGGACTTAATCAATACTGGTAAAGCCAGTGGTGCTGGTTATGAGACAAAGTGCTTAATCTTTGGTAGTACGATTGAAGTAGCGGATACATGCATTAGTGGGACTATGGCTGAAAGTGGTTCCGGGGAAGCGGTGTTAGTCTTACTTGAAAACTTACCCGAAGGTTTAGTGGGTATGGTCTTCAATGAAGTCTCATTATTCCCGGGCCAGATTGATAACTGCTCATATGGTAGTTTGGAATCCGGGTTAGTGAAGGGTGAAATCATACTATCTGCTGAAAGCGGGGGTAAAGAAGTGTCGCTTGAAATCAGCTGAGATCGTGGCTGGCTCTTTGCTTGATTGTTAAGGAGCTTAGTTGGGGGGCCGCTGGCCCCCCAACTAAGGCTCATAGCGACGAACATATGGCGGTCGCAGCCGTCGCAAGAGCCTTTGAGCTCCTGCGGCAACGGTGGTTGGGTTGGCGCCCTGACACTCATCGTGCCTTCCCCCACTAACCCCGACTAGTTCGAGGAATACCCGAACGGCACCCCATCCAGGAGATCGATCTGATCTTCACCGAGGATCCGCCAGACGGGGGCTGATGGGCACGCGTAGACTCTCCCGGCGTGTCGGCCAAGGGAAACCCTGGATATGCGCTGAGCTCGTCTAGCGAGGACGAGCATGAGCGGCTGGTCCGCCAGGCTGACATGTATACGCCGTTCACGCGCCGTCTGCTGGCGCACGCGGGGATCGAGCCAGGGATGCGGGTGCTCGATGTCGGCTGCGGGCCGGGCGACGTCACTTTGCTTCTGTCAGAGCTAGTCGGCGCCAACGGTTCAGTGGTCGGGGTCGAGCGCGACGAGCAGGCGCTCGCGAAGGCGCGTCAGCGCGCGGCCGAGTCTGACATCGAGAACGTCGAGTTCGTGCTCGGGGACTTTCGCGACATCGAGCTCACTGGTGACCCATTCGATGCAATGGTCGGGCGGCTCGTGCTGATGTACCAGGGTGACACGCCCGCGGCGGTGCGTGCCGCGGCACGCCATGTACGGCCGGGTGGGGTGGTCGTGTTCGCGGAGATGTGCATGCGCGTGGGGTCTGCGATACCGCAGAGGTTCTTGGTGTCCTGGCCGCATACCCCGGCGTCTGAGCAGCTCAGCGAGTGGATTGATGGCGCTTTCGGCGGGCTGGGCACGCAGCCGGACATGGGAATGCGGTTGCCCGAGACGTTCGCCGAAGCCGGCCTCGAGCCCAGCCTGGATCTCGACAGCGAAGTCGCGATTGCTATTGGCGAGCGGGCGGTCTCCGAGGCCGTAGACTACGCCCGCAGCTTGCTGCCCGGGATCGTAGCTGGCGGAGTGGCCACCGAAGAGGAAGTGGACATCGACACCCTCGCCGAGCGCCTGCGTGCCGACACCGGACCAGTCGGACGCATCTCGCTCTGGCCGACAATCATCGGCGCCTACGCGACAAAGCCGCAGTAGGGAAGCCGAGCCCGCCCCGGCCGAGCGACGCAAGCTGATCGCGACGCTGTTCGAGCACGTCTGGCAGAAGGACGGCGCGATCGTCGCCGTCAAGCCACAAGCGGCCTTCGCGAAGTACTTCGTCGCGGCCAACGAGGCCCGCGCCAAACACCCCAAAGCAGACCGGCAAAGCGGGGTGACAAAAGCGGGAGCGACGGGGGTCGAGTCCACAGCGTACCCCCGGAGATCGAGGTTTGGCAGGCGATGCCGCAGGTTGATTAGTGGTCAATCTACTCCCCTGCGAGCAGGCCGATCGCTCGTGAGCGGATAGCCTTGGAAAAGGCAGTGAAGTTCAGGTCTGGTGCAGGCTCGTGGATCGGCGACAACGGATCGGCCGAGGCAGTGACGAAACATGCGGCGTCGTAGAGCCGCTCCAGAACGAGGCGACGGCAGAGGATCTCGTACCGCTTCTTGTAGGAGGCGTCGATGAAGACGGGGTCTACCTCGAAGAAGGGCTGCTTGACTCGCACGGGCTTGATCGAACCGGGAGCCTCCTCGAGCAGGAACAGATATCCCAGCCAGGGACGGACCGTCCCAAACCGGCCTTCGCGGTATGCCGTCCAGATGTCGATCGCGTTCCCGATCGCCTCCTCACTGCGATTGTTGTAGTTGTTCCCAAACGATGGGCCGACCTGGCTCTTGAACTCAATCGCCGCAGCAAGCGCGTCGCCGTGCACGACGACGAGGTCCCACTTCTTCTCCGGCCGGAAGTATCCGGGCAGCTCCACCGCCGAACTGCGGCGGATACTGGAGGGCGGAAAGCCGGCATCGATAAAGATCGACTCCATCAGTTCGGCCATCGCATCCATGTGCGCGCCGCCAGTTACGGCTCCTCGCAGGCCAGCGTCCAGCTTGCCCGAGTCGCGCTGTCGTTGCGCCTGCCCCTCGCGCACAATCCAATAGCGCCGCACGGCGGCTTCGAAGGCCTCCTGGTCCATTACGGAGACTAAGTTCGCCCCCGCCGCCTTGGCTCCTACTCTGGGAGCTCTTCAAGACCGTAAGCATCGAGCGCCGCCACAGTCGCTCGCTCAAGATCACGGGCCTCGAATGCACGCGCCAGCTCTCGCGATGTGCGTGAGGGAACCAGGTCGTGTCGCGGTACTCGAATCCGGCGCAGATACTGCGCCTGGAAGCGCAGGTAACCTCCGCGCATCTTGACCGCATAGCACTCGACGAACATCTGGGCGACGCTCGATAGCAACAGTCCGCCAAGCACCTGCGGGTCCCATAGCTCGCTTGTGACCCAATAGAGGTTGTGGTGTGGATAGAACTCCCCGGTGTCGAGCACTGGATGGATCGCCGCCTTGATGTCTGGGATCAACAGCTTCGGCTTAGCCGTGAGGGTGTGTGCCACCCGGTCGATAGTTCGATACCACTGTTGCGGTCGGCGACCCGCCACGTTCCGCTTCCGCAGCGCCAGGGCGTTCTCTTCCATGTACGCCTTTAGCCTCGGATAATCGTCGAGCGAAACGAGAGCCCCTGTGTCGCCGGCCCACGGATTGACGAGATGGTGGCCTGACCAGCGGAGCTCGCCGCTCACGGTGTCCCGTCCCATCGCGAGCGGCATAAGACGACCCTCCTCAACAAGCTTCCTGTCGGTAGTCACGAACACACGGTCGGCGCCGGTCGCCACGCCGATGCCGACGCGGGTCCCGGTTGCACCGTCCTCAAGCGCCGGCAGGTCGCGCTCGAGCCGAGCGACTAGCGCGAGTCTCTCGGGCGAACCGCTTGGCCACGATGCGACGTCCCCAAACCAGGTCGGCAGGCGCGCCGCCTCGCACGTCGGATCGCTCAGCTTGACGCCGCTCTTCCTACTAGCCCAGATGCGAACGCGGCGAGCGCTGTCTTCATCAAAACCGCGCCTGGCTGTCGCCACTATCGCTGAACCTTGCGAGGCTCGGCTAATCACGGTGATCGATGGATACGCGCTGACTTCATCCTCAAACGCGTCGACGTCGTGCATCTCGATCACTGTCTCCATCGAGAAGCCCTCGGTAACCATGTTGCGCAGCCGCTGACCGTACTGGTTGCGCATCCAGCGATCCGCACAGATGAATCCAAGCTTGCCTCCGGGACGAAGCGAGTTCAGCCCTACCTCGAAGAAGCCGACATACACGTCCGCTCGACCGCCCATAGTCGCGCAGGCCCGTCTGTACCCGGCGCTACGAGCCTCCGATACAGCCTCAAGTCGGATATACGGCGGGTTGCCGATCACATAATCCGCGCTTGCGATCTCATGCCGACCAAGGAGAAAATCGTCATGCGTGACCCACCTCTCGGCAAGCGTGAAAGCATCCGCTCGATCCCATCCGTCCGCAACCAAACGCTCTTCGGCTATACGACGGCTCTCCGAGACGTGTCCCGACTGCAGATCGCAGGCACGTATCGCGTCTGCAGCTTGCGCGATTGGCCTACCGTGGAGCTGACACGAGCGCGACAACCGCTCGACCATCGGCCCAAGAAACGCTCCCGCCCCACATGCGGGCTCGATCGCTCTCTGAACAGCCAGATCGGCCGTAGATGAGTAGCCGACGAGGTCGAGGATCAGCTCCACGACCCAGCGCCGCGTGAACACAGCGCCATAGTCGTGCTCCTCCTCCGCTGAGGCCACCAGCGAAGCCGCGTGTGCTTCGCGGGCGAGCAAATCTTGTTGGGCGTACGCCATGCAGCGAGCCTACAGACAGGTTGCGACGGTTCTGTTCAAGCCAAGCTCAACGCCCGGATTGGCGACTGGCCGGACGCCCTGGCTCTAAGTCGAACAGAATCTCGCTATCGGCCCGCCGGGCAAGCGCCTTCACGGCCTGAATCACCTGGCGCTCCAATGGGCGAACTCCCGTACTCGCCTTAAAGATCGTCTTGGGGTCGAATGGCTCGGCATCGGGATTCTGTTGGCGCTGCTCCTCGCGATCGGAGACGAAATAGTTCGTCTCATCCACGACGAAGTCGACGTAGGTTTCGAGCTGCTTGGCGATGTCGTCGCGCTGAGCCGGTAGCCAAGCGCTCGGGTCTTCGAGTAGCTTCTCGCCGAGGTCGCTTAGCCTAAGCACCCGGGCCACGAGATACGCCAGCGTGTAGCGCACCGACGCGAAGCTCGTCTGCAACTCGGGGCGGAGCTTGGACCGGGCCGCCTCGATCTCCTTGTTAAGCAGATAGGCAAGGAAGAGCTTGTCGGCAGTTGCACGCCGGAAGATTCGGTGATAATCCTGGTCGAAGAGCTTGAGCTTTCTGACTGCGGCCCACGGCTCTCCAAGCCATGTGGCGAGCAGCATTTGGGCCGCTAGCTGGTTGTCCAGCACCGCATGTGCCCCATCACTTGGCTGACCCCGCCGAATGTCGTAGAACAGCTCGTCGCCGTAGCGCTCTTTGACCTCACTCTGGAGATCGCGCTGCACCCGGTCGTTGGCACGCAGGTCCCGTGTATTGACTGGATTCTGGTTGTTGCTGCGGTAGGTGATACGGTCAGCCAGTGTCGCGCGACCGCCAGTCTCAACGACCTTCACCATCAAGTTGAGCTGCGGCGTAATGGAACCGCGCTCCCGCCAAAGCGAGAGCAGCGACTGGCAGCCGTTTACGACACCGACACCCTCCAGTGACAAGCCCTCCTCGTCGACACCGAGCCGATTGGTCAGGAGAGTGAGGCCGTTGTGGTAGGCCGGGAACGACTGGTGTTCATCAGGTCGCTGGATCGTGCTGCGCAGCTCACGGTTAATCTTCGTGTTGCCCAAGCCGAGCCTGACGTTAAGGTCGAAGACAGTGAGGTTCTCGATGCCGGGCAGACGAACGAGCTCCGCAGCCGGCACCAGCGCAAGCGCCATACGAGCGTCATCAGCAAGATGGGTCGTGATCACGTCGCTAACCGGGTGGAAGGTGATGTCCTCGTCGAGCAGACCCGCGCGCGCAGTGCGCTGCGCCACGTCCACAAGGCGCTCGCGGTCCCAAAGGTCGATAGTCGACCGATGGGTCTCAATGGCCTTTAGGTAGTCTCGGGCAGCCTCGTCTCGCTCGGCGTTCGTGACGAGGACAAGACGAACGCTCGGCTCAGCCTCCTCGAACTTGGCCCGCAGGTTGAGCCTACCGATGAGGTTGGTCAGCTCTTCGTTTGGCTTAGAGGCAAGCAGCCGGTCGATGCCCTCGGGACTGCCGAAGTACGCGCCTACACCCACGAAAGCCTTCAGGTCAGCATCGCCCTGCGTAGCTGTTGCGGACTTTCGATGCTTGGACTGTAGGACAAAGAGCTCGTTTGATTCCTCGTCGAACACGATTGCATCGATGCCCTTGTCCCCGCCGCCGTCGCAGATCGCATCCTCAACTCGGTCTGGGTCCTCGCGCATGACGTTCTCTATGAACCACGCGAGGAGAGCCGTCGACAGCGTACGATTCCCGAAGAGGGCAAACGCAACCTGATCCTCGAGTGCCTTATAGGTGTCGTCTGTGGTCGCCATCAGGCAGCTAGCTCTCGGCCCTCGGCGAGCGCCGCGTGGATCAGGCTCCCTTTAACGTCGCGCCAGGCGCGGACCCTCTGCTCGCTCGCAACGATCACGTCGGCGGCGAACAACAGGCCGCGCAGCGTCCTGCGCAAACGAACGGACTCCTCAGCCGCGTTCTCCACCTCGGGCTCGATCACCAGGAAGTCCAGGTCGCTGTGCTTACCGGCCTCGCCTCTTGCGTGTGAGCCGAAAAGGATGACGCGCGTCCCCGGAGGCGATGCGCCGGCCAGCCGTCGTCCTGCCTCGTCGATTGTCGCCTCGTCAAGCACGCGCTCACGGTAGCGCGATGCGAAGCCGAGACGCAACTGCGCAAGGGCGTTGCCAAGCAGGACCCGCGAGCGCCTCCACGGTGCTGATTCCCGCTCGACTTGCTTTACGCATCGTTTCGAGCTAGACGTTCGGTCGTCCAAGATCAAATAGTGGTCGGACGGATGCTTGCGACACCCGCCCGACCTGCAGCACCGAAGACGGAGCCTTCGATGCCACCGGATCACCGTATCTATCTACGGAGACGGTCCACCCGTGCTCGCTGTGCGCGCGTCTTTCGGTGCCCGAAAGGAGAGACGCGATGCCTTCAGCAGGCAGAAAGCAAGCACCAAAACCCAGTCAGCGCGAACCCGACAGCAGCGGCCCGCCACCAAGCGAGCTGCGCCCGTTCGCGCACCCGGTCACCGACGCGTTGGTGCTCGCGGCGACCGAGCGCGCCGAATGCCATCAGGCCAGGTGTGAGCCGGGAGTCATGCCGCGCGAGGTCTTCGAGCACATGGGCTTCGTTTACAACGCGGCGGCAACTCGCCAGCTGCGCCCTCGGCTCGACGGGCTCATGGAAGCCGGGCTGCTGGAGCACGCCCGCCGAAACAGCGTGCGGTTGTGGGTGCTGACGAGCGCCGGACGCCTCACCCTTGCGCAAGCCCGACACGAGGGCGAGGCGACGGCGCTACCCGAGTCCCCGCAGCACCGCAAGTGGCGGCACTCACGCGCGAAGGCCGCCGAGCGGATTGAGGGATATCGCGAGGAGCTGCGCGCGCTGCTCATCGAGGCTGAGACTCTGCTCGCCGCAGACACGCGCACACACTCCGACATGTGGTTCTGCCTCGCCAATCGCCTGCCTGGTCCGTCCACGAGTATCGGCGCGGCGATCTACTGCCTAACGGAGTGGCCCGAGCCGGGCGACGCGCGGCCGGACGTAGACGACTACAGCGACCCACGCGACGCCAGCCTCGATCCCGAGGAGCGAGCACGTCGGCGTTCCTTGCGTACAGGCCGCCGCCAGGTCCTCCGGGGGGAGATCGTATGAGCTTCTCCAAGCCACGCATCGCGCCCACCCCAGACCCAAGACGCTCGCAGTCGTTGGAATACGGCGTCGCGATCCTCAAATCCTTCACGGCAGAGCGCCCCGCACTGCGCATCAGCGAGCTGGCAGACATGGTCGGAATCAGCCGCTCCACAACCCACCGCTATGCCAGCACGCTCGTCGCACTCGGCCGCCTCGAGCAGGACAGCAAGCACCGGTACCATCTCACGCGCCACGCCGCAGGACCGGGAATCGCGCTCATTGAGACGGTACGGCGGGAGTACCCGTCTCGCGCAATCCTCGAAGAGCTACGCGACAAGACTGGGCACACCGTCAGCATGGGTCTGCTCGACGGGGTGCGAGCCGTCTACGTTCACCGGCTTCATGCTCATGGCGCCGGGCAGTTTCAAGCTGACGGGGATCTCGGGGTCGGCGCGCATGTCCTGGCTCACCGAACGGCGGTCGGCAAGGCGCTGCTCTCATGCCTGCTCGACAGCGAGCTTCGCGGCCTGCTCACCTATTTCGGTTTGCCAGATAGCGAGCCTGAAGCATCGCCGTCATTTACCGGGGAGATCGAGCGCGTCAGGCAGGAGGGAATCGCCACGAGCGATGAGCAGCGCGCCAACGGTGTGCGCTCGATCGCGGCCCCGCTCACGCGCTGGCTCGACAAGCCGATCCTTGCCGTGGGGCTCACCGTCCCTGCTGGCGCCGGCACTGCAGAGGAGTTGATCGCTCGCTTCGGTCAGCCGGTAAAGAACGCGGCGAAACTGCTCTCGGTGTAGCGCGGGCGTAGTGCCTGCCGCACGAGTGCCGCTCAGAGAAGTGTGTCCATCGTGTTAAGGACCCGAACGTGGACTGGACTTCACCGCGGGATGGAGCTACACCGTCCAACCCGCTCGATGCTCTCGCCTATATCTGACACCCGCACTGAGCCCTGCTCGCCTGGTTTTCGTCGTCGTTGGTTTGCCATCCGGTCGTTCCTGAACGGCAAGACGGATGCCGGGGTTTACGGCTTGATAGCGGGGGATTCGGAATATTCGTGCGCGCCCGACTCTCCACGCCTATGTTGCTTGAGCTGTGCTCATTGTTGTCTCTCTACTGGGAGGTCTTCTCTTGAGTTCGTCTTCTCGTCCTGCTTCTGCTGACCGGGCTCGTGTCGTCCGGCGTCGTCGTCGTCCCGATCCCAATTGCGCCGCGCTGGCCGATGTCGACCGTCGCGTTCTCGCTGTCCTGTGTGAGCACCGTGTGGTGCGCCAGGACCAGCTTCAGCGTCTGTTTCCCGATATCCCGTCGCGCACGCTGCGCTACCGCACGCGCCGCCTGCACGATCTCGGCTTGGTTGGGCGCAGCCGCCCGTATCGCGAGCTGGGCTCAGCGCCGAATCACCACTGGCCCACGCGCCGAGCGGACTGCGTGATGAATGGCGATCCGATCCCGCGTGGCGGTGAGCGCGCCCAGCCCAACCCGTTGTTCCTTGCGCACGCCGCCGCGCTCACCGAGCTGTACGTCACGCTCGCCGTCGGAAGCCCAAGTGTCAGTCTCTCGTTGCTCGACTACCGGCGGGAGGGAGACGCGCGCGAGTCGTTCACCCACCCTCCGTAAGGAGCGTGCGCTCGCACCGGACGCGCTGGTGATCCTCACCGACGAGCAAGAACGCAAGCTCGGCACGTTCGTCGAGCTTGACCTCGGCACGATGTCCCACGCTCGGCTGCGCCAGAAGGCCGACTTGTACGCGGCCTACATCGCTGCGGACGTGTGGCAGGACCGGCACCTGTTCCTGCCAGCGCTCCTATTCCTAACCACCACCGACACCCGAGCACAGCGCTTCCTGACTGCGCTCCAAAGCGCACTGTCCGATAACCGTCGGAGCTATAGCCGCCACAAGCTCGTAGCCGGCGCGGGCGCGCTCGCCCTCCAGCCAAGCCGGTTGCTGAGCGCAGCGTGCCTGGTCGACTTCGACGGCGAGGAGCTGCTGACCCTGCGAGACGTGCTCGAGGCTGCGCGCGCGCCATACGAGCAGATACAGCGCGCCAACCAGAAGCGCCAGGAAACACTGGATCGCAAGCGCGCCAAGCTGCACGCGAACCCGACAGCCGCACGTAAGGCGCTGCACCGCTTCCAAGGCTCGCACGACTCCTACCTGGAAGAACTCGGACCTGCCGCCCACCGAGCGACAGAGATCCTAATCGCATCGACCGACATCCCGCTGCCGAGAGAGCAAGCGGTCCTCCGGGCGCTCTTGCAGGACCTCGAGGACGTGCTCGTCCAACCCGGTTTCCTTCGGCCCCCGCCCCCAAGCGCCGACGCCATGAGGGAGACGGCTCTGCTCGCGGACGTCTACCGCGAGCGTCAGCAGCGGATGGTCGAAGAACTTGCAGCGCGCTATGGCGACGGACCCAGCCTCCGCCATGCGCGGGAGACACTCCGCGACGGCGAGCTGCTCGACCGCCTCAAAGTAGAGCGACTGCCAGGCGCGGCAAAGAGCGACGCGGACGCCCGCGATGAGCAGCATCGCCTGCGGCTCGCCTACCTCGAATGGCGCACCGCGGCGGCGCGACAGATGGTCCGCAACAGCGGCCCACTCGGCCGACTCACGCGCTCGCGCGAGGAGTTCTTCCCGCAGCTCGACCGCGAACGCCTGCACGTTTGCGACGCGTGCCAGGAGATCGTGTTCCCCGCGGCCGACGAGAAGTCGGCGGACCAGATGCCCACGCCCTGTCATTTCTGCCGCAAACGGGAGCGGCTCACGCCCTATGACCAAAACAAGACCAGCCGAACGGGGGCGCAGTATGAGTGACCGACACGATGACCCCGGCAGGCGGGCCGCACGCGGCTGTCCGACATCCGGCAGACAGCGACCCGGCAGCACGCACCGGCCCAGACAACTACAGCGCCAAGTGAGAAGCGCGTGCCCACAGCGCCGCCGTCTCCCCGACCCCGATCACGAGGCGTTCGTGGAGTGGTTCGTCGCCTATTGGCGTCGCCGTGGCTCAGACCTATTCGCCGATCAATCCGCCACCAAGGAGGCCAGCACGAATGCCTGAGCAATCCGAGCCGATCAAGCGCGCGGTCGCATACGTCCGCGAGTCAACCGAGGAGCAGGGCCGTGGCTACTCACCCGACGGGCAGCGCCAGGCGATCGCTCGCTATGCGACCGACCACGGTATGCAGCTCACCGAGGAGTACCTCGACTTCGAGACCGGCCGCGAAGCCGACAAGCGCCCCGGCTTCCAGCGCCTGATCGAGGACGGGATGGAGCGCCGCTTCGACGTCGTACTCGTGTTCCACACCAGCCGCTTCGCGCGCAACACCGTCGAGGCCAAGCGCTACAAGAAGCTCCTGCGCTCCGAGCTTGGGATCGACGTGATCTCCGTCACCCAACCGCTCGGCGCGGATACCGACGATCCCGCCGCGTTCCTGTCGGAGTCTGTGCACGAGATCTTCGACGAGTACTACTCCGTCTCGCTCTCCTTCTGGACGAAGATGGGGCTGCGCGAGAAGGCACGCCAAGGACTGCTAACCGGCTCGCTGCCGTGGGGCTACCTGAAGTGCGAGGACGGCATCGCGGTACCCGATCCTGTGAAGGCGCCGTTCGTGAGACAGCTATTTGAGATGTACGCCACAGGTCAGCACACCGACCGCACGCTCACGGCATGGCTGAACGTAAGCGGACAGCGCACCGCGCGCGACCGTGCGTTTGGGATCGACACCGTGCGCGAGATGCTCTGCAACGCCGCCTACGCGGGCTACGTCTCCGGGCGCCGCGACAGGAGCAAGGCCATCAAGGGCCTGCACGAGCCCATCGTGGACGAGGCCCTCTACGACCGGGTGCAGCTGATGCGCCGCCAGCGCGCCCGCACACTGAACCCCGGACGCCCCTCGCCCAACTACCTGCTGCGCGGGCTCGCGCGCTGCCGCCGCTGCAACGCGCGCATGCAGGGCAGCACAGGCGGGCGCGCCAACAAGCCGCGCTACTACTGCGCCAGTCGCCGCGCCAACCACTCCTGCGACCAGCCGATCATCCCCGCCGAGCAGGTCGAGCAGCAGCTCGCCGCGTTCCTCGCGGGCTTCGCCCCCAACCCCGCGATCCGCAAGGAGATCCTCACTCGCCTGTCCACCAACACACCCGAGAGCAGGGACACCGCCGCACGTCGCGCCGCGCTCGAACAACGCCTCGCTCGCGGCCGCGACCTCTACGAGCTGGGCGACCTCGACCGACCCAAGTACATCGCACGCCGCGACGCCATCCACGCCGAGCTTGACACACTCGCGCCCGAGCCAACCGCGAACCTCGACCAAGCCGGCAAGGTGCTCAAGGACTTCGCGGTGTTCTGGTCCACCGAGACCGACCCCGCCGCCAAGCGCCAGTTCCTCAGCCTCATCTTCGGCGGCGTGTGGCTCGACCAGGACCGCGTGGTGGCGGTCCAGCCCAAGCCCTCGTTCCTGGCGTTCTTCCAGCAACAGCGCCGCGAATCGGCGGGGGTAAATGACGGGAGCGACGGGACTCGAACCCGCGACCTCTGCCGTGACAGGGCAGCGCTCTAACCAACTGAGCTACGCCCCCGTGCTTGTTGCACGGGTACCGCTACGTGCGTAGCGCAGAGTATCGCAGGGGGACTGCCCAGCACCGATCCCACGCAAAACTGGCCGGCCAGCCAGACCGCTCCTCGGTCCTCTACGCTTACGTCATGCCAATCCTCGAGCCGCCACGGCTACGCCACGAAAACCCGTTCCGCATCCTGACCCAGGACATCGCCGACGAGCGGGCCGCGCGTGTGCCGTATCCACCCGGGGACAGGAGCTTCTCGCTGGCAAGGACCAAGCGCTTCATCGAGGAGCCGCTGCCGCTGCTGCTGGGAGCCTACGAGCGCTACGGGGCGATCTTTACGTTCCGGATCCTGCACAGCAATGTCGTGTTCATGCTTGGGCCGGCGGCCAACCACTACATCACTGTCTCTCACGCCAACAACTTTCTCTGGCGCGAATCGCACTTTCGCGATCTGATCTCGGTGCTCGGCGACGGGCTGCTGACAACGGACGATCCTTACCACAAGCGCTCACGCCAGATCATGCTGCCGGCGTTTCATCGCGAGCGGATCGCGGGCTCACTCGATGTGATGACCTCGGAGACCGAACGGGCGCTCGAGCAGTGGCACGACGGTGAGCGGATCGACCTGTATGCCTGGACACGAAAACTGGCGACGCGCGTCGCGATGCGTGCCCTGTTCGGGATCGAGCCGGACGGGCCGGCGGCACGCGAGATCGACGCGGCCGCGATGTTCGAGCAGGCGCTCGGCTTCTTCTCCTCCGGCCCCGAGTTCCGCTTCATCCGCATGCCAGGCACACCCTGGGCGCGGCTGCAGGACGCGACGCGCAAGCTCAACAAAATGCTCTACAGCGAGATCAAAGCGAAGCGGGCGAGCGGGGAGCGCGGCGAGGACGTGCTCAGCCTCATGCTCGACGCGCAGAGCGAGGACGGCGAGCAGCTCTCAGACTCCCAGATCCGCGACGAGATGATGACGCTGCTGTTCGCCGGGCATGACACCACCACCTCGACCGTCGCCTTCATGTTCTACGAGCTGGCCAAGGCGCCACACCTGGCCGAGCGGCTCAGAGCCGAGCAGGCAACTTTTCTCAGCGACGGCACGCCCAGCGCCCAGCAGTTGATGAGCGGCGAGCTGACGCAGCTGGAGATGACCTTGGAGGAGACCCTGCGCAAGTACCCGCCCGCTTGGGTCGGGCCGCGCAAGTCGGTAGAGGCCTTCGAGTTCGAAGGCTGCACCGTGCCCGCTAACGCGTATGTCAACTACAGCTCGTGGGCCTCACACCACCTGCCCGACGTGTGGGCCGAGCCCGAGGATTTCCGCCCCGAGCGCTTTGCGCCCGAGGCCAAGGCGCAGATCCCTAAGGGTGCCTACATACCCTTCGGCGGCGGCTCGCGCACCTGTATCGGAATGCGCTTCGGGCAGCTGGAGGTGCGCACGATCGCGACACTGATCGCGCGCGACTTCACGCTCGAGCTACCCAGCGACTTCAAATTGTCCTACCGGCAGATGCCGACGATCAGCCCGCGCGAGGGCATGCCGATGACCGTGCGCTCAAACCAGCGTGGCGGCCAGCGACAAACCGTAAGTGAGCGGCTGAGTACTCAGCACGCGCACGCCGACTGAGACCACACGCAAGTGCGTGTCGCTGAAGAGCGTCACGGTGCCGAGGCTCGCCAGCGGGAAGCCCTGCGGTTCGGCCACAAGCCTGCCTTCCAAGGGCTTGACGAGCGCCGTGATCGACGCCTGGATGCCGAACAGGCCGCCCGAAGCACGTGCCTGCACCTCACCGCCGCCGCTGGCTGTCGGTTCGACGTGGAAGCCACTGGGCAGCGCTTCGTCGAGCTGCTGCTGGGTCAACCTGGCGCTCGTGCTGACTGCCGCGCCATGCTTTCGCATGCGCAGGTCGCTGACCTTGAGGCCAGCGGGCAAGTTGGGCACGGCTGTCAGCGTGGCGGCATCGGCGCTTAGGGTGATGGAGTTCACCGCACGCGCTTCCAATAGGAGCGCTGTGATCTGCGAGACCGGCACCGACAGGCTGCCCGCGGCAACGCTGACCGAGTCGGCTTTGCCCCACAACAGCTTGACGGCCGGGAAGGCGCTGACGCTGACGCTGCGCACGGTCCCGTAGCGAGCCACGCGGTCGCGCACGCGCCTGGCAGCTAGCGACGGCAGGAAGACTTGCGCCAGCACGACGAACAGCGCGAGGAGCGCGACAATGCACGCCCCGAGGTACACCATTCGACGTCGCTGCACCCCGGCCCCCATCTCTACAGCTTCGCACGCAATAAGTCCCTAATGTTAAGTGTTCCCTGAAGACCTCTCCTAGAGGAATCCACGGGGGCGCGTAGCTCAGTTGGCTAGAGCACCTCGTTTACACCGAGGGGGTCGCCCGTTCGAGTCGGGCCGTGCCCACTTTTGCCCTTCGGGTATGAATCGCGGAGCTATGATCCGCGGCCAGAAGCATGGGGCCAGCGCGGCGCCGGCCCATGACCGAGCCCATGAAATGATTGGGTGAGCGAGGCACAGCCGCTAGAACATCTCCATGATCCCTATCCGCATAGCAGTCATCGGCTCTGGACCCGCCGGCTTCTACACCGCCGGGCACCTGCTCAAGGACGGGGTGGGCCGGCACTCCATCGATCTCGAGGTCGACATGATCGAGCGGCTGCCGACGCCCTGGGGGCTGGTGCGCTCCGGGGTCGCTCCCGACCATCCGAAGATCAAGTCGGTCACGCGCGTCTACGAGAAGACGGCCGCACATCCTCGCTTTCGCTTCTTCGGCAACGTCGAGCTGGGGCGCGACGTCTCGCGAGCGGAGCTGATCGAGCATTATCACGCCGTCGTCTATGCGACCGGCTCGCCGGCCGACCGTCCGCTCGGCATCCCCGGCGAGGACTTGGAAGGCAGCCATCCGGCGACCGACTTCGTCGGCTGGTACAACGGCCATCCCGACTACTGCGACCACGACTTCGACCTGTCGGCTACGCGCGCGGTCGTGATCGGCAACGGCAACGTCGCGCTCGACGTCGCGCGCATGCTGACGCTGACGCACGACGAGCTGGCCGTCACCGACATCGCCGACCACGCGCTGGAAGTGCTCGACCAGAGCAACGTGCGCGAGATCGTGGTGGTAGGCCGGCGCGGTCCCGCCCAGGCCGCCTTCACGAACCCGGAGCTTCTGGAGCTGGGCGAGCTCGCCGACGCCGACGTGATCGTCGATGCCGAGGAGCTGGAGCGTGCGCTGGCCGTCGAGGACCCCAACATGGACCCGACTTCCGAGCGCAACGTCTCCGTCTTGCGCGACTACGCCCGGCGTGCCCCAACCGGCAAGAGCAAGCGCGTGGTCCTGCGCTTTCTGCTCTCTCCGACGGAATTGATTGGGGATGGAAATGGCGTGCGTACAGTTGTAATGGCGCGCAACGCACTTCAGGCCGGCAAGGACGGCCGGCTCAAGGCCGAGCCCACCGGTGAGACCGAGGAACTCGACGCAGGCCTGGTGATGAGGGCAATCGGCTACCGTGGGATCGCGCTGCCCGGCGTGCCTTTCGATGATCGCAGCGCGACGATTCCCAACAAGGGGGGCCGTGTCGTGACCAATGATGGAGCGCTTGCCGGCACCCCAGAGAGTGCGCCAGCAAGGGTGCAGCCTGGCGAGTACGCCGTCGGCTGGATCAAGCGCGGACCCTCCGGCGTGATCGGCACGAACAAGAAGGACGCCCAGGAGACGGTCGACGCGCTGCTCGAGGACCTGGGCGCGGACAGGCACCTGCAGCCCACCGAACCCGAGGCCGAGGCGATCGAGGCGCTGTTGGCCGAGCGCGTGCCGGCGCTCGTCACATACGAAGGGTGGTCTGAGATCGACCGCCACGAGCAAGCCCTGGGCGAGCCCCACGGCCGTCCCCGCGTGAAGCTGACGCGCATCGACGAGCTGCTGCGCGTGGCCGCGGGCGAGAGCCCACAGGCCGAGCCGTTGGACACGCTCGGCTTGCGCCGATAGTCCACAGCCGCTCCGCCACCGAGCTCCTCTGCCGCTGGAGCCGCCGCGCACGTTCGTTAAGGGTGAGCGCCGTGCATCCATTTCGGCATGCCCCCGCGCGCGGGGGGCCGTAGCACGCGACTCCCGACCGCGCACCCGACCTGCGGCCCATCTGGCACACTGACTAGCTCGCGCGCCGTTAGCTCATCGGGTAGAGCTCCGGACTTTTAATCCGGCGGGGCGGGTTCGAGTCCCGCACGGCGCACTTTTGGGACTGTGTGCTGCTTGTTCAAACCCGGAGCAGAACTCGGGTTGAGAGCAGAGACGCGATGCGGAGCGCCTTGTCTGTCGTGAAGCCTATCGCCCCAGCATATGGCGACCGTGGACACAGTCCGAAGCAGCCGCAATACTGCGTCTCATGGAGCCACGAGGCGCATATACCGCCGAGCGAGCTGCTGCCCTTTCCGGCGTGCCGAAGTCGACCGTCCATTACTGGGCAAGGCAGGACATCCTCGTCCCAAGCGTGTCTGCGGAGCGCGTGAAGCTGTGGTCCTATGGAGACCTGATGGCGCTGCGCACGATCTACTGGCTGCGGCAGGATAAGCATGACGAGAGCGGACGCGAGGTCCCCAGAACCGCGATGAAGGCAGTCCGGCGCGCGTTGCGGGAGATCGCGGCGCTCGAGCTCGACCTATGGAGCGAGGACGACGCTCCGCTCGTTGCCGTTGACCGCTCCGGTGGCATCGTTATCCAGCACGACGGGGAAGCGCAGCGACCCGGAGGCCAGAGCATCCTCGGGGCCGGCATGCTCGATCTACTCGCACCCTTCACTTCACGCGAGGGCCTGCGTGGCCCCGATCTGAGCGCTCCGCGCCCACGACTGCGGATTGTGCCGGGCAAGCTCGGCGGCTCCCCCCACGTTCTCCACACCCGACTGGAGTCCCAGGCTCTCGGCGCTCTCGCCGAGAGCGGCCTTGCGCAGGCCAAGATCTACCGGCTTTACCCGGACGTAGAGCCTGCAGCGATCGAGGACGCCCTTGACTTGGAGCGGCAGCTCGCACAGAACCTCCACCCGGCGCTGGCAGCATGAGAGGGCGCGCATATGCCGCGCCTGTTCGCCCTCGATAAGAACTTCCCGCAGCCGATCGTCAGCGTCCTGTCTGACTTCCAAGCCGACGCTACGCTCGTTCCGCTCGACCGGATCGACCCGCGCATGTCAACGCTAGATGATTGGGAGTTGCTGCTCGCCCTTCACCATCACACGGATCCATGGGACGGTCTAATCACGACGGACACCAGCATGCTCGCTCAAGGACCCGAGCTTGCGGCGCTCATACAGACAAAGCTCACGCTTGTCGTGGCTGTCTCCGCTGGACACAACCCAGTCAAGGCGTCTGGCCTCCTGTTTGCCTACCTCGCGGGCATTTGCCAGCGCACGACCCCCGACCGGGCGCAGGTGTGGCGCCTCAGCGCCGCAAACCGTCCGCCCGAGGAGCCATGGGACTTCCTCAAGCGCTTTGCCGAACACAACGACCGCTCGGTAGATCGGGTGTGGGCCGAGTTCAAGCTCTCCACCGCAGAACTGGCGCGCGATCCGCTTGGGTAATCCCCGGCTGGTCCCACCTGCGAACAGGACCACCTACTCTAGGTACCGTGCCGGTGCGCCGGCCCTACTCGTCGGCGCTAGCCGGCAGCGGTTAATATGGCGCTATGGGTGCTGTCCTAGCGTTGCTTGCAGAGGCGTGGCGCCGCCTCCAATCGATGCCAGACGTTCTTCAGTACGGCATTGCCGTCCTGGCTATCGCAGCAATCGCCGTTACGATTTGGCACTTGGCAGCCTTGGTCTTCATGATCATCGGCGTCATTTTGGTTGTCGCGTCTATGAGTCATGCATGGGTAATCCACGCAGCTGATGCCAAGACACCGTTCCTCATCACGCACGAGCCCGACCCCACCAAGAACGACTGCTTGCAGGAGCGTCCAGATCACGGCACGCACGGCGATCGACAGCTTCGAGTGCGCGTTACCAACAGGAGCGACGAGAAGCTCCGCAATGTCCGAGCAAGACTCATTCGCCGAGACCCCGATAGCCATTCCGACTGGCTTATTATCAGGCACGACAGTCCGCCGTGGGTTCGCTCACGGCAAGGGGAGGATGTCGCTGTTGGCGACGATATTTACTTTGACATCGCCTATTCAGATTTCTCAACAGAGGGAATGTGTTTCTGTTATGCAAATGACTATCTCCAAGCTGACCAGGCGATCTTGACAGACGAGATGCCGAACATCCTCCGATTTCGCATCGAAGTGCACGGTGATCGCTTTGATCTCACACGCCAAGCCAAGCCTCTCTGTCAAGATGCTGAGTTGGTAGTGCGTTCGATGACTGATTTCAGCCTTAAGTTGCTCGACCCGAGTCAGGCCCAGGAGCCAATACCGCTCAGCTCGTTGCGTTTTGAGCAGAGCACCGTAAGTTCAGGATCAGGCACCGTAAGTTCAGGATCGTCCCATCTACTTCGGCGTCGCCACCCGGGGCCAAACTTGAGCGGATTAGCATAGAAAGCCACGCAGCCGGTAACAGCCAACCGCGACCCGCTCAAATCGAGGCTCCGGCCCTCGGATGCCCTTGCGCAAGGCACAGCTCACCGATTCCTTGGAGACGGCCCGGCCCAGCAGACGTTCGACCGCGAGATGGATGTCTGCGGCGGTAACCTACAGTCGTGCAATCCCTCCGCTGAGAGAATTGTTGTCGGCTGGGTAGTAGGCGACACTCTCGGTCCAAGCGCTTAAGCAGGGTCCACCGTCACTTCGGACCCACCCAGAAAGAGAACCGCCCGACGGTTCGCTCGTCATAGCTGGGTCCCGTTAGCGGCGAGGTTTGACGTCCGAGAAAGATCCGTCCCCGCACGACTCCACGACAGCCCGGCTTGCGGGGAGCACTCATTGTGACGTGCACCCGTTGGCCCCGCTTGACGTCGCGCTCGATCGGCATCCCCTCGCCACCCCCTTCGCAGGCGCGTGGGCCGTGGAGAGCGTATTCGGCGCCATAGGCGGTGCTCGCGTTGGAGACGGTCACTGGTGCCGTGAACGCAAGGCGAAGCTCATAGCCAGTAGCTGTCTTCTCAACAGTGAGAGAGAGGTGCAGGTGCGCCTTACCGGAGACCAACGGCACGACATGCGCTCCCGCGCCGACAGGCTCTGCGCAGATGGGTGGCCCGTCCGTTTGGCGTTCGGGGCCTGTCTGGCAGCGACGCCCGCCGACGTCGAAGATAACGGTGGACAGCAGATGTCCGGCGAGCGCCGCCGACAGGGATTCCGTGGAAGTGAGGACTCTCGCTCGGAGCTGGCCGCCGCCCGTCGCTGTCACGCTGGGGGGGCGCGGCAGCACGATCAGATATGCGCCGTCACTGCCGCTCGTGGCCATCTTGTACAACCGGTTCGATGCTCTGTAGTACACGCTACGGGCCTGGGGTCCGAGCAGCCCAAACGCGAGGCCAGGGCCGTTGTAGAGCGCGATATCTTCAGGCTGGGTGCACGTCGATTGATCGACGGCGGATGGCGGCAGTTCGTGGAACAGGCCGTCGTCGTGAAACCGGCCTTCCTGGCCCAGCACTCCCAGACGTCCTCCCAAGAGCCTTCCCACTTGGACGCACAAGAGGCCGCGCGTAGTCGTGACAACCCTCATGCCCCAGGGAAGACCGCCGGCGGGGTCAGGGAAGGAGATCGAGAGCAAACTCGCCTTGCTCGGCCGGTGTTTGCCAGCGGGGACCGCGATGCCTATGCCGGTGGAGCGCGTCGAGCGCTCCGGACCGTGCGTGGGCCTGACCGGCGTGCCGACACCAATGATCCGATCCGCCGCGAAGGCGGCGGCCGCGAGCAGGAGCATGCCGATCGCGATCGCCGCAAGCAACGGCAGACGCCGATCACGCCACACCTGGGAGGCCCCAGCGGCCTGGGGCGCGCCGAACAAAGCGTCGACAGACAGCAGGAGTTGGCGCTCGTAGTCGCTGTGGAAGTCGCTCATAGGTTTGCCTGCCTTGCTCTTCTGAGTGTCGAGATCGCGCGACTGACACGCTTGCGAACAACCGCGCTGGAGCACTCCAAACCCAGCGCGATCTCCTCGTAGCCGCGCTCGTCGATGACACGCGCGCGCAGAGCGTCGAATTGGTCGGCCGGCAGCTCCTCGGCGAGGCCGAGCAGCATGTCGGTCTCGGCATCGAGCTGCAACACACGCTCGACGTCGTCGTCTCCGATCGCCACCGGCTCCAGAGCGAGTCGCTTGCGGGCCGCGCTCTCGACCCTGCCACGACGGTAGCTGTCGATCAAGGCGTTGCGGGCGATTGTGAGCAGCCACGGCGCCGCCGAGCCGACGATCTTTGGCGGGCTGTCCGTGAGCGCGAGGAGCGCCAGCGCGAACGTCTCGGCCATCAAATCGAGGGCCACCTCGGGATCGCGCGTGCGCTTGAGCAAGAACGCCAGCACCAGCTCCCGGCGACGTGCGTAAAGCACGCCAAATGCCTCCCGCTCGCCACGACAGGTGCGCTCCAAGAGCTGCCCATCGCTCAACTCATCGATCCTCCCCATACACACATAACGATCAAGGCGTTCGATCTGTGACGAGTGCTAAGAGCGCAGACGTAGTGCCTGGTGCCACCCCGCCGCGGACTCAACTGTGTTATAGGCGAAAGCCCGGAACTGGGTGTCGTGCCCGTTTGCCGTAGATCATTGGCGATCGAGGTCCGACATAAGCTTCCCTTGGACTTCGACAAGCGCGTGGACGGCGCGTTCGAGCTCCTCCTGGGTGCCGAGTGAGATGCGCACGTGACCGTCATAGCCCATGCTGGTCGTGTCGCGCACGGCGATCTCGTGTTCCTCGAGTAGCGACCGAGCCACCGCGGGTGGATCGGTGACGGCGACCGCTACGAAGTTCGCCGCGGACTCCTGCACCTCGAACCCTTGTTTGCGCAGCGCGACGGTGAACCAATCTTTCTTGCGGGCAGTTTCGGCTCGGATGCGCGGGATGCACTCAGAGTCCCGCAGTGCGGCTAGAGCCGCGACTTGGCCCAGTCGGTTGGCGCGGAACGGCAATACACGCTGGGCGTGTCTGAGCGCCCTGGCGTCTGCGTGATTGGCAATGGCGTAGCCGATGCGTACCCCGGCGAGCCCATATGCCTTGGAAAAGGTGCGCAGAGCCACAATGCTCGAGCCTCGTTTAATCGTTCCCGCAAGAGACGGGACGTGCTCGGGTGCGAACTCCATGTAGGCCTCATCCACCACGAGCGGGACGCCAGCGCGCGCGGCTGCGCAGGTGATCAGCTCGAGCTCCTCATCGGCGAGCGCTACCCCACTGGGATTGTGTGGCGTGCACAGAAACGCGATCCCTGCACCCGGGATGGCCTTGGCAAATAAGCCGGCGTCGACCCGCCCAGAGAGGAGCGGCACCTCGCGGATCTCGCGCCGTGCGATCTCGAGCGCATAGCGGTGGCCAAGGAAAGTGCCTGCGCTGATGACGCCCGGTCGCGACGGGTCACCGAGCGTCAGGGCACAGAGCAGTATCAGCTCGTCGCTGCCGTTGCCCACAGCGATGTTCGCGGCCTGCACTTTCCAGTGCTCGGCGAGCGCGCACGTCAGTGCCTCGCAGTCAGGGTCGGGGTAGAGGTTGATCGCGGCGGTCTCTGCTGCAACGGCATCAAGGCAGCCGCTGCTGAGGACAGTTCCCTCACTGAGGTTGAGCCTTGCCAGAGTCACGCGCGCTTGCGCACCTGGAGATCGCGCAGCCTGAAATGCTCCCGCGCGATCTCCAACCAGAGCACCGACGGGACCGACCGTGCGCCTCGCTTGCTCGTGTTCGCCAAAATCATGCTCACGCCCCCGACGGTGTGGAACGTACGACGACTCCAGTATATAGTTCTGGTATGCAGGACGGGGGTCAAGGGCTCGCATCGAGGAGCAAGGCTGTTCTTGCCAGGCTCCAGGCCATGGATAGTCACCTCAGGGGAACCGCACGGCAAGCACAACGGCGCGACCCCGAGAGTCCAGACCATCTTACGATCGACCCATTCGCGAAGTTCCCGGCCCGGGAGTTCAATTATCTGACCGAGCTTGATGCCATGGACATCGATACGCCGGCGACCGAGGCGGAGCTGCTCGACGAGGTCGCGCACTTCTTTCGCGGCGCTCAGCGGCCCGAGTCGCCCTACTGCCTGTTCAACACAAATGTTCTGGCGACGGTTGACGCGACTGCCGCCGCCTGCCTGGCGACGATGCAGAATCTCAACTGCCTGATGGACATGTTCGGCGGCGAGAGCCTTCTGGTCGAGCAGAAGGTGGCACGCACGATCGGTCGTTGGGCCGGATGGCCCGAATCGATGGGAATCGCCTGTCATAGCGGGAAGGTGACGATGCAATACGCGCTTCGGCTGGCGATTGCCCGTGCACAACCGGCGTCATCGAAGAAGGGGATCGTGGGTCCACTCGTGGTGCTCAGCAGTGCCAGCGCCCACTACAGCGTCGAGCACGTCGCCGCATCGGTAGGCATCGGTGCCGAGAACTGCGTACGGGTGCCAGTTGACTCCGGTGGCCGAATGTCCTCTTCGGCATTGTGGACCGCCATGAAGAGAGCACATGCGCAGGGCGCGACGATTGCAGCGGTCGTCTGCTGCGGCGGGACAATCGTCGACTTCTCCTGCGACGACACGGCCAAGGTCCACAGCACAGTCGACCGGTTCACTCGCGAGCACAGCCTGGCCCAACGGCCGTATCTGCACTTCGATAGCGTCCTTGGATGGCTCTACTTCGCGTTCCGCGGAGTGTCGGCTGAGGATCTGGAGTTGGCAGTTCCCGATGATGCGATCCGCAACCGGATCGCCGTAGTCACCAATCGCTGCTCCGCGCTCGGGCAGTTCGACTCGCTCGGCGTCGATTTTCACAAGACAGGGCTCTGCGCAGAGACGAACAGCTTCTTCATTGCACCGGACCGTCGCTTCATGGATGAGCTTGGGACCGGCGACTACAAATATCAAGACGCCGACTTCGAGTTCGGAAACTTCAGGGCGTACCGATATACATTCGAGAACTCTCGACCCTCGCACGGAATACTCGCCGCCTGGGTAAACCTGCGGATGCTCGGACGCAACGGTTTCGGCGAGTATCTGGTGAGCTTGCACCAGGGACGCGCCGGGCTCGAGCAGGCAATCGAGCGCCACGGACAGTTCACGGTACTGAATCACTCGAACCTGGGATGGGAGGTGCTATTCCACATTCCCTTCGAGGAAGCGGGAGCAGATGCTGCCTACGACGACATCGCCATCGCCTTTATGGAGCACTGTTGGAGGCGCGTGCGAGAAGGCCGCGAACTGCCGCTGTTCAGCATCGTGCCCGAGTATCACATCGACCACGACCCCGCCCGTTCTAGGGTCGCTTTCCTTCTCTATCCGATGAACGCTCGTCCCCCTGAGCAGTGGGATGCTGTTATCGCCGCCATCGCACGCGAGCTGCGCCGCTTCGAGCAGGGCAGAGAGTCGGCGGCGAGGAATAAGCGCTCGCTCGCCTGGGAGAAGCCAATTCGCTAGCGAGAGGATCAAGGGATGGTTGTAGGACCGACGGCTGGATCGACTAACCAGTTGAATGTGGACCGCAGGTTGTACCGTTTCGATTTGCCCGATGGCCGGATTGCGCAGGAGCCACCGGAGGCTAGGGGAGGCGCTCGGAGCGATGCCCGTCTCCTCGTCGCCCATCGTGATCGGCCACAAGTCGAGCATCGCCGGTTCGTGGAGTTGACCAGCTATCTCCGGCGCGACGACGTCTTTGTCGTGAATAACGCCAGAGTCGTGCCATCGGTCCTGCGCGGTAGTGACCCGGACGGACGCGATGTGGTCGTCCAGATCTTTTCGCCGATGGACGACGGTACGTGGCATTGCATGGTCCTGCCTGCGCTTTCGTGCTACCAAGGTGCGACTTTCAGCTTCGATGGCGGAGGAGTCACAGCGACTCTCCTGCACGAAGAGGAAGATCACATCTGGCGCCTGGCGCTCCAGCCAGCCGACGTGGAGGTCCTAGATCGGTTTGGGGAATACCTCTATCCGGGGTATCTCAAAGTTACCCCTGCCGACCCTGCTTATTACCAAACAGTGTACGCCTCGCGCGGCGGTGCGACCGGCCTGCCGTCAGCCGGGCGCCATCTGACTCCGGAGATGCTGGCCGAGATGTCCGAGCTCGGTATCGTGTTCGTGCAGGTTACGCTCGATATCGCGGTCAGGTGGACGTACGAGGGTTTTTGCCGCAATTTCTGGGACCTTGCGCAACCAGACGCCAAGGTCGACATATCTCCGTACATGTTCGACGCGCTGTACGGACCGCCGAGACCCGAGCGCTATCACGTTCCTCTTGAGGTCGCGGACACAATTAACGAATGCCGCCGCAACGGTGGGCGAATCATCGCGTGTGGGACCTCGGCCCTGCGTACGCTTGAGACAGTAACTGACGAAACCGGCCACGTGTATCCCGGCTCCGGGTGGACGGCGATTCTCATCAGTCCCGGTCACGAGTTCAAAGCCTGCGACGCCTTCCTAACTAACTTTCACATGCCGATGAGCAGCGAGCTGCTTCTCACTGCGGCTGTTCTCGGCGGCCGAGAAAAGCTGCTCGACATCTATCGGCACGAGGTTCTGCCGCGCGACTACGCCTTCCACGAGTTCGGGGACTCGATGCTGATCGTCGGAGAGACGCAGCCAATCACGCCTCGGAGGCCGAAGCTGATAGCGGACCCTGTGGGTGAAGACCCTAGCTACTGGCTTACCGGCGGCTGATATGCCTGCTGTAAAGCTGTAGGACATGTCCGGACGCGTGGCTAGTCTTGTGTGGGCTATGCCAGATGCAGTCACAAGGTCCAAGCTCCCGAGCTACCTCGCAAGCAGCGAAGCCGTCTTGGAGCTTCTTGCTAGCACCCTAGAAAGCTTCACCCATGATGGGATAGGCCCCGTCGAAGAGCCTCAGGAGGAAGTCAAGCCGCCTCTGGACCGCTTTCTGGAGTGTCCCAGCACGATGCGCGACGGCATATTGATCCTCTTGGCTTATGCCGTGGCGAGCGGCGCGCCACTCGACTTTACCCATCTGCCGAAGTTCCCTGGCGGGCGTGCTGTCTCCCGGCACTTTGCGGACGAGATCCTGCCAAGTCTGCACATAGCAGGTAAGAAAGATGCTTTGCAAACCGGTGTAAAGGGCACCACCACTTACTATGACCGCGAAAACCCGACTTGGCGCGAAATACTTGCCTGGGCGTCCATGCAAAAGACGATCGAGCCGATAGAGCACGCATTTCGCTACCTCGCCGCCGGCGTCGCAGCGACAGCGCGGGACCTACCTTCCCAGCCGAGGCTCGACACGCCGCTACTGACCTTCAATCGTGTGTTCGGGATCCTCGACCAGATGCTAAACGAACCTTCTGATGGAGCCTATCAACAGTTCGCCTTCGCGGCCCTCCTGGAGAGCCACCTCAACCAGCTTGGCCGGCCCGGCCACATCAGCACCAAGAATATTTTTGCCTCAGATACATCGGCCGGCACTGCTGCCGACGTGCAACACAAGCAGGGCGGCCAGGTATTGGATGCATACGAGGTGACCGCAGCCGACTGGCGGTCAAAGCTAAAACAGGCACACACCGCCCTGAAGCTCTACGACCTGCGCCGCATTTACATTCTCGGGGCTGACGTAGCGCAAGCCGGCGGAGATGACATCGCCGGCGAGTTGGCTGGAGAGCTCGACATAATCGTCCTAGAGCTGAGAGAAGAGATCCGGTCGCTTGTAGCGCGGCTCGACAAGCCTCACCGCAGAGAGGCGCTGGGACGGCTTTACGATCACCTTGTGGAGAAGCAGTCAGACGACGCCTTGGTGCACGCATATGTGGACATCCTCGTCGCGCGTGGTCTCACCGAGCAGGGGTAGCCCGCAGAGAGGCCGCGAACCGTAGTCCGACCGCGCGGGCCAGCTTCGGCGGCACGGCGTTGCCCACCAGCGTGTACTGCGTACTACGAGTCCCATAAAACTTCGTAGCCTCGTCAAACGACTGCAGGGCCGCGGACTCAGCGACGGTGATGCGTCGTGCTCCGGGCACAACGCCACTGCGCACCTTCTTGGCAAGACCTTTGCAACCGTGTGTCTTGTAGTGATTCCAAAGACTTTCGTGATAGGAAGGCACGACTTTCTGCGTGTCTATGAATGGCGTCTTGTTGCCCCCCGCAGATGCGAGCACCGTGCGTGCCGGCGCGCTTAGGTTTATGGGGCGCCCACCGCCATTGAATAGGAGCCCGTCATATGGGCTTGGGCGCAGATGAGGGTTCTTGGCGTAGGTCACGATCGAGAGATTCTCCTCGTTGGCAGGCTCAGCTGTGAGCACAGAGCTTGCCGGCACCCATTGATTGCGTCTTTCGGGTCCGTGGGTCGACGGGGGGAACTTGAACTGGCCTTCGCGAAGGCCGACGATAACGCGACGATAGCGATGCTGCGGGACTCCGTAGTCAGCGGCGTTTAGTACTTCAGACTCCACTTGATAGCCGAGCTCTTTGAGAGCCTCCAGCAACGTCACGAGATACTCGCGAGTGCTGCCTTGCCCAAGGCCCGCCACGTTCTCGATCAAGAACGCGCGTGGCTGAATTATCCGCAGGGCGTTGAAGAATTCGGGAAGGCCATCGCGCTCATCCTCTTCCCCTAGGCGCAGCCCACCGGTCGACCACGGCTGGCACGGAGGTCCGCCCACGACCACCTCGACTTCCCCGTGGAACGCTTCCAGGTCGGCTTCGCCGACGCGTTCTTCGAGCACCGGCACCCCGTGGGCCTCACGGTATGTCTTCGCCGCGTCGGCCATCAACTCGATGGCGGCGACGGGCTTGAAGCCAGCTTGCCTTAGGCCGGACGACAGCCCCCCAGCGCCGGCGAACAGGTCCAGCATCGGGATCGATCTCTGCGTGGGACGACGACGCACCTTGCTTGCCCCACTGCCCTTGGCGCCCGGTTCTCGAGGTCGAGCGTCTTGCGGGATGTCCACAGCCGCCGGAATGCTAACGCGCATGCCGGACAGACGGAGATCGGTGGGCCGAGGCGGCGGGCTGGCCAGCTCCCGATCGAAGACACGGTCAGATGACCGCTTGATAAGGAGTCCGTCGGCGCGCCCAGCTCTCTTGCCGTTGCTAGCCTCCGCCGATGAGCACCTCGCCCATGCCAGCCGTAGATAGCCGCTCCTGGCCGCGGCGCCACCGGCGCTCGCTGTTCCTAGCGAGCGTGCTGCTGATAATCGTACTGCTCGCTGCCGGAGCCGCGGCCAGCTGGCACTTCTCCTCGAAGGTCGTGGTACCAGAACATCCGCCGTGGCCAACGAACGCCACAGTCGTGGCGCTATCCCCCGGCAAGGTAGTGCTGTCGCGCTCGAAAGAGACCCTGCGCCCTGGCGTCTACGGCCTGGAATGGCCGCGCGGACACGCGATCGTCGAAGCAGTGCTGAGCAGCGACGCCGACACTGTTACCCGCCGACTCAGAACGCTTGAAGGTCACCTGGCGCTCGGGACGAAAGTGGACCTCGACTCCAGCGTCTACCGAGGCAACCCCGAACAAGCCCTGGAACTGACCTTCGCGAACGTAAAGATTCCCGACGAACTAGGGCCGATGCCTGCCTGGCTGATTCCCGCGCACTCGCTCACCTGGGCGATCTTCGTGCACGGCATCAACGCCAACCGCGAAGACGGCCTACGGATCGCGCCGATACTGCACCGCGCTGGACTGCCGGCCTTGCTGATCACCTACCGCCAGGACGTCGGCGCACCGCCGAGCCCGGACGGCCATCACCACATGGGCCAGACCGAGTGGCGCGACCTGCAGGCCGCCGCTCGCTATGCACTTGCCCACGGAGCGAAGCACCTGGTGTTGGTGGGCTACTCGATGGGCGGCGCGATCGTCTCGCAGTTCATGGAGAGATCTTCGCTCGCGCACGATGTCGCCGGCTTGATACTCGACGCGCCGGCGCTCGACTGGCAGGCGATCCTGTCCTTCAACGCCAAAGAGATGGGCTTGCCCTCGTTCCTCGCGGACCCGGTCGAGTGGGCGATCGACCTGCGCATCAAACCCAACTGGGAAAGCCTCGACGCGCTCGATCATCCTACTGACTTCCACCTGCCGATCCTGCTGTTCCACGGCCTCGAGGACGAAGTTGTGCCGATCTCTAGCAGCGACGCGTTCGCCAAGGAGCTGCCCGGCTGGGTCACTTACTACCGCGTGCCCGACGCGGGGCACGTCGAGTCTTGGAACGTGAATCCCGCGTCATACGCCCAGCGAGTCAGCGCGTTTCTGAGCGGCAAGCTGCGACCTTCCCCGAGCAAGACGACACCACCCAGCTGAGCGCACTCGTCAATGGAGATGGCGAGTGGCAGTACCGGCGCTCAGCCTTTCTTGTTGGTTTGGGCCTTCTTTGCCTTCTTTGTCCTTGTGGTCTTGGCGCAGCCTGTAACCGTGATTGGGGTGTTTTGGTGGATTTCGATGCCGTTTTGAGCAACGAATGCAGTTGGCATGGCGAGTGTGGTCGGCGTTGTCTGCTTGACCTTGCGTGTGAGCGTGTGCGTGTGACCCTTGCTCTTGACGGTCACCTTCTTCTTTACCGTAGTGGTCTTGGTGAGGGCGCAGAGGTTGCCGTTGGCGGCCAGGGCCGAGTACTTGCCCTCCGGCAACGTCAGTTCGAAGCTGCCGATCGGCTGGTCGGGGACGGCGGCAAATGTACTGCTGGTGATGCCAGCTTTGCTGATGAACGTTTCGCCGTGCAGGTCGATCGTAAGGCCGTAGCCTTGGAGCACCACGATCAGTTCGGGGAACTTCGCGCCGCCGTGGGATACGAAATAAGCTGGCCCTTCCAGTGGCACGGGGATCAACGGGGTGATTGCCTTCGCCTGCCCGACGCGCGATTCCACGGGACAGCCGGCGGGATTCGCTTCGAACTGTGCGTCAGTACAAGCCTTCTGCAGCGTCGAGAGTCGTGAGGGTAGCTGCTTGGGCAGGTCGACCTTGACCTTGGCGATGTTCGCGTCCTTGCCGAGCGCGTTCGACGGATAGGTGAGCTTCACGTTCAGGCTTGCGCCGTTGGCACGCGAGGTCTTGCCGGAGGTGGAGACTTTGAATCCCGGTTTGAAGCCGAGCGTGGCACAGTTGGTGACCTGGAACGGGACCGCGATCGGAGCGGACGCCCCTTCGACGCTTGTCACCTCGCCGGTGATTTGCATCGGCGCGCAGTTGGTCGGGTTGAACGTGAAACCGTTACGGGTGATCGTGACGTTGACGTGCTTGATCTCAAGCGGTATGCCGTCGATGATCGTCGGGATCGGATGTTCGCCCGGCTGGGTCCCATCCGTCGTGACCGTCAGCGCCGCGGTCCTCGGGTCGACTTCGAGCTTGGCGCGAACGACCACGCAGTCGCACGGCGTTTCCTTCTCCAGGTCGAACGGCCCCGCCTTCGTCGGGTTGACAATCGACAGGCCGAACGGAGCGCCCTTGTAGGGGCCGGTGATGTAGACCTTCCCGCCCTTGACGGAATATGGGTCGCCGCCCAGCCCGACGGACACGATCGTTTCGCCGATCAGGCTGTTCGGACCGCACGTGCCCGCGTTCGCCTGCGCTTCTCCGCACAGTTCCACGCCGGCCAGCAGTCCTGAGAGTCCCGGAGGCATGTGCAACTGGACCTGGCTGATGTTCTGCTGGCCGTCTTCGCGCGTGATCGTGGTCGTCAACGGGCTGAACCCGCCCGCCTGGATGCTGGTGCTGCCACCCGTCAACGATGGGGTGAACGGCAGGCTCGCGCCTGGGCACGGACTGCCGTTCGGCCCAGAGGTGACGTTGAACGTCGATGTCGCGTTCACCGCTTCGTTACCCGACCAAGGCGTAAACGTCGCATCTGTGGTGTACGCCCCGCAATGGCTTGGTGTCGTGAGCGGCGCGCGGTCTCCGCCGAAGAAGTGCAGTTCTGCGTCTTCGAACGCCAGTTGTGGGTTGTTCTGGAAAGTCGCCACGAGCTGCCCCGTGCTTGTCAAGCGCACTTCGCCGGGGAGCCTCACAAGCGCTCCGGAGATCGGGTCTTCGGCGATGATGTACGTCGCGAGCAGCGACCCGAACGGGTTCGCGTTCTGACTGGCCAGATACACCGCGCCTGTCACATCCTGGCCGTGCGGCAGCAAGGGCGTAGCGATCCTGACCGTCCCTATCTTCGAGGCTTCCGGACAGAAGTTCACCCCGGGCTGGAGCGGGCTCGGCAGCGTCGGGGCGAACGTCGCCGTCGACGGTTCGCTCGGCTCAAACCCGGTGAACCCAGCCAGACCCTCACTGCAAGCTTCCAGGCCGTCCGCGCCGGAGGGGTCGACCGCGACGCCTTCGGGCAACGCGACCGTGATGTTCTTCACGGCGGACTCGGCGAGGCCTTCGCTGTTCAATATCGACTGTTGCGGAACGTGCACGTCGACGTTCAGCCCGGTCGGGGTGCTTGCCGCGCTTCCGTCGGGCGTTACCTTGATTTCCGGGGAGAACGGAAGATGGTTGCACCCGTCGACCATGCTAGGGATATGAAACGAGACCGGTTCGGCCGTTTCCGTCGGTTTTTCGTAAGAGCCCCACGACACACCGCGCGCTGTCGATTCGAACGACCCACCACACTCCGTTGGCATCGCCAAGAACGGCGGCTGATTCTGAGTCGTCGAAGTCGGACAACTCCCATACCCGTACAGGCATTCCCAGCCGCGCTGGCCATCGTGACGGGGGTCACCCGGGACACCCCAGAATGTAAGCCGCACGCTGCTGAGAGACGCAACCTCGGTGATGTTCGCCGAGGTCACGTTCACGCCGTAGTCGCTACCCGAGCGAATCGAGGCGTCGAGAAAAGCCGAAACGGCGCCGGAGACCTTGAACCCAAATCGCGCGGGCTCCCCCGGCACAGGCGTGACATTGAAGATCGGGACAGTAGATACCGCAAAAGGTGCGCCTATGAGACTGTACTTCACCGTCGCGACACCGATCGCCGCCGACGCCGGGCATTCGTTGACTGCGAGTCCAATAGATTCGACTTCGATAAACTTAGCGAACTGCGCTTCCGTGCACTGCGTGAACGGTGTCGGGTTACCGATGAAGCCCGCGGGAAGTTCGGCGACGATGTTCTTCGGCAACGCCGCGTCGATCGGATTGCCCTTTTTATCGTTTGCAGCGCTGTTCATGGTCACAATATTCGTCGCCTGGAATGGGTGCGAGCCAGCCTGTGTGTCGATCGTGCCGTCGGCGTTTTCAGGGGTCAGGCTGTAGTCTTCAAAGCCGAATACGGGTCCTTCGCCGATCTGTATTTTCCGTGTCGCGCTTACCGATCGTTCCGCCCCGCCTCCAGATACGCCCGCGCTGTCGATCTCCCCACTTTCAGCTTCGGCGCCGACCAGGACACTGATTCTCATTTCGATCGTCTGGTACGGTGGCAGGTGCTCCGCCACCACTTCATTGCTTGCGTTTACATACGACCCAAACGTACAAGTCAATGTTTTGATGACACAGCCCATGGGACCGGCAGAGCTTTCGCCTGAACCGCCTGCTCGAGCGTTGATCCCAAGCACGGATAGCCCTTGAGGCAAAACGTCGCCGATCGTCACGGTCCCGCTCGTCGGAGCGTCGCCGAGATTCTGAGCCACCACCACGATTTCGCCCGACCCACCGGACGGCAACTGTGTTGGACGCGAACCATTCGTGAGCCCCCACCACGACGAAGTAGTCGCCGCTTGCGCACCACTCACACTCACCAACGTGACGCCGAGACAAAGCACCAGAGCTAGGAAGAACAGCGACGCCTGCGCTCCCGCTGTAAGCATCGATCTTGAGCGCATCGTTACTTCCTCCCCTTGACGTTCTTACGCGTTACCTTGCCCGACGACCCGTACTGCCTACGAGCCGCCGCTTCGCAAACAGCTCGCTTGTGTCTGTTGCGCTTCTCGGCGCACAATCTCAACGCACGCGTAAGCTTCTGCGCTCGCGTCAACGACTTCGGCTTGACCGCCGATGCAGGCGCCGTCGGCGTGAGGTTCCCGGTCCCCGTGAATGTCGCGCTCGCCGGCGCACCAAAGATCGCCGGTTGCGGCGAAGGCGCCGCACGACACGAATCTGTCGTAGTGCATGTCGGCGGAAGCGCCGGTTCGCTCAGACACGGCAGTGCAACCGTGCAGACGTGCGCGTCGTAGAGGTCGAGAGCGTTGTCGACGTCCTGATCGCTCAAGCGTTCCTGCGTCAAGAAGAACACGTCATTGCCGTTTTCGCTAGCGTCGACAAAAGCCGATTCACCCGCCGCACGACCGGAGGAGATCAGCGACACGCACCCTTCCGCGGCTGCGCTGTACGTCGATGATTCGCTCGCGCACGAACCGACTCCTGGCGGCTCGAACTCGTACACATCCTGGTTGCCATTGATGTCCTGCGGGGCCAACGCATCGCTCGAGTCGAAGAACAGACGACCGGAATCCGACAGATAACGAGACTGGTAGAGAGATATTCGCAGGCTAGGCCCTGGAGTCCATCCAGGTAGGCTCGCGGCAAGCCACTCCTTGCCCTCCCAAGCATCGTTACCGACAAGACCTTCTTCTCCCCTGCTTTCAGCGCCAACGGGTCTCGCTCCTGTGGGATCGCACGAGGCGCAGACCAGCCTTCCTTTAGCACCCGCTCTCGCATGATAGAGGAACACCTCCTCATCGGGCATGCCGCTGACAGCGTCACGATTGTCATAACCCGTCAACGGACGTTGTGACATGAAAGCAAGCCATTCGCCATTCGGTGAGACACGTGCGGTCAATTGTGTCAAAAACGAAGCCGTATCACCCCAGTCGGGACTATCTTCACCCGAGATCACGGCGACCAGTCGCGGCGCTTCCCAACCCGACACGCCCTCGTGCATCGCATACAGATTACAAGTCGCACCCGCGATTTTATAATAAATCCCACATTCACCTGGCCTAGCTCCTTCGCCGGCCGTTTCGCCAAGCACACCGTTGGCGACGAAGTACACCCACGAGCCGTCTTCGCTGGATCCGATCGCGAGCCGCCCTGCAAGCGAGGCGCTTTCTCCGTCATGCAACGGCGTCAGATCATGTAGTTCACAGTGCAATTTCCCGGCGACTTCGACAATGTCGCACTCATACAAATCCGACTCGTTATCCGCTGCTCCGGCGTCGCTGGTCAACCGCTGACTATCCGTGAAGAATATGTGTGACAGATCGTTCGATGCAAACTGGAACTGAGGCAGTACAGCGCCCGTGCCGTCGCCGCCCTGTACGGCGCTCAACTGGACCACCTGACCTGTCACCATGTCAGTCAGATACAAGACGCCAGCAGAGTTCCACACGATTCGTGAGCCATCGCGCGACACATCGTTCTTGCCGGGGTTGGGACTTGGCACGGCGGCTCCTTCATCTCCCAACCCTGCTTTGCTTGAAGCCGCCTGACCGTTTTCGAGTTTGCTCACCAGCGCCAGTCGTTCCCGTGGCGGCTTGCTTGCCGACCACTCGTACAACTCTTCTATCCCGGGCGGCGTGGCCGTTTCCGTAAGCTGCACCGCGGAGTGTACGATCACGCGAGACAGGTCTGGGCTGGCGCCCACAAATCCAGCCTTACCAGTCTCATCTTCTCCGGGGTTTCCGGGTTGGACACCTTCGAATTCGGTGCCCTGCGGAACGTCTTCGTAGCCTTCGGCGCCGGTCACGATCGGTGCATAACAAGTCCCCGGTTCGCTCGCGCATGTGGCGTCGTGGCGCACATAAGGGGTACGTTTGCTGTCTGGCGGGAACACGTCCGGCCTGAGCGATGTGAACGGTCCTTCCGGTTCGACCAGACTGGAAGAAAGGTCTTCGGAAAAGGCCTTGTATTCGAGCCCTGGGTCAGACGCTGCCACACGCGGCAGCGGAATGTCCTTGGAGGACCAGCCGCCATCGGCGGCGCGTGTAGAGAAGACCTGCACATGTACGCTGGACCCTTCCACATCCGCTTCGTTGGCCTGCGACATCGAATACGACACGGCGCTGCCGGATAGCGAAGCCTGCGACAGAAACTGATCGAGTGGATAGATCACACCGCCGTGCTTGTTGGACGGGGAAACCAGTTCCCACTCGCGACCGTCGGGCAAGACCAGTCCGCCGCCGGAACGCTGCGTGACGAAAGTATGGTCTACCCCTGTGGCAGTTCCGAGCGCACTATTCGCCACCACCCGATAGTGATAGACCGTGTCGGGACTCAGCCCCTGCAACACTTCGGAGAGACTCTTATCTGTAGCGCCTGAGCCGATATCGACCGCAGCGGTGGACTGGCCGTAACCGGTGTCCGGCCCATATTCAAAGAAGATGTGCGTATCGGCGTCCTGTGGGTTGACCTGCGCTTCGAGTGTCACGCTGGTTGAGGAGGGGTTCAAGGCGGACTCGCTGTCGATCGACGGCGGGCCGAAGACGAGATCCTGACCCATGCTCGGTTCGTTCAGGTGCTCGTTGACATCGTTGGCGTTACCGGCGACCAACCGGAAATGGTAAGTCTTCCCTGCTGTCAGACCGCTGAGGTTTGCCTGCACTTCGACCGGAGTAGAACCGGTGCCGATCTGTGCTGCAGTCTTGTTGCACGCAACGACGTGCCCATAAGTAGTCGTTTCGCCCCATTCGAAGCGGCACCCTTCCAAGCCTTCGCCAAGTGCCACGCCGTCAGTGTCGATCGTTCCGTTGAGCGTCACAGAGCTTGGCGTGAGGTTCGACGCAACCACGGTACTGACGTCGGGTACGGTCTCTGCAGCAAAACTCACTATTTCGCCGTCCTCTTCGGCTCCATAGAGTTGGTGCGTCACAGGATCAATCGCCAACCCATTAGTTTCGTATCCGGTTATATGACCCCTAGCAAAGAATTCCGTAGGTTCACAGAACCTACGGAATAGGAGCGGATTGCACCCTTCGTAAAGCGCAGCTTCCCAGTTAAATTTTCCGTCGGAGAAAGCTTGACCCGTCATATAGATGGCGTTGCTGACAGGATCGACCGTGAGAGCAGTGCTCGCAAAGCCGATAGCGCCGTCAATACCAACTTGTTCGTAGTGATTTATACCACCGATCTCTTCGCCCGCAGAGTTGAACTTGAAGGCTAGGTCCCCGCCCACTAGATAGAGATTGTCATCTGAGTCGACTGCTATACCCTTGGTCTGGAAAGGCCCAAAAGAGGAAATAGTTTGTTCTGTCCCCCAGTCGGTAACAAAGCTTGCGTCTTGTTTGAACTCATACATGTGATTGCCGTCGTAAGCCCAAAGGTTGCCGGAGGGATCGACCGCGACACCAAACAGCTCGTAGAACGGGCCTGACAATTTCGCGGGAGGGCTGGTAACACTAGATCCGTCGAGCTGACCTTCCTTACCCCAACTGGTGATCAGATTGCCTGAGCTATCGAACTTCGATATAGCTTTGTCTGCCACATCACCGACGTACACGTCGCCCTGTGACGGGCCTGTGGAGTTATCGACCGCTATCCACATTGGGGCGGTGAGCTGTCCCGGTGCGCTGCCTGGAGTGCCCGCGGTACACGGCACCAGGCCACCGCATACGTCGACGCCCGGACCACCTACGTCGGCGCCGAATGCCAACAGGAATTCCCCGGATGCGCTGAACTTCTCGACCCGATGATTGCCGGTATCGGTGACATACACGTCGTGTGTCACATCATCGGCGGCGATGCTGTGTGGTTCGGAGAGCGGGTAGGGATCGGCCGTGGACGAGCTCGCCGACCCAAACGAGCCCGTAAACAGTTGAACCTGTCTCGCCTGGGAGGAAGCGGGCACAATGATCGACACCGCTAGGACCGTGAGGCTGACGATGGCAACGAGCAGACGAGCGATCCCTGTAACGGGCTCGATAGCACAAATGCTGCGGGATTTACTCGATAGCTGCATTACCTGTCTCCCCAGTGTCTAGTGTGCATCATTGACAAACTGCTTCTTTCCGAAGCTCCAGTGCGTGACTCCGTACGAACTAACCGGGCCGTACGGAGCCATACACTCCTGAGAGACCTTGCTCGGCATCCCAGACAAGCCTTGCGTCTGTGTCTATTCCTTCTCGGTAACTACCCAATCACCAGACACTCTGACCAGGGCTTCAGGTGATAGAGCTTTGATAGATAGGAACACTCCGGCCTTTCCGGCGGTCCTTGCTTCGGCTAGAGATTCTGGATCAATGAACTTATATGTAGGACCTTCGGTTTCGAGTCCTTCTTCTTCGGCTGCATACAGGCACAAATTGCCGGGTTCCGCAAGCGGTTCGCTGACGGTCCCGGGGCATCCAGACGGATCGCTTGCTTGCGGAGTTTTTTCCGTCACAAGCGTTGCTTTTACAGATTCTTTCAGCGGGATGTTGAATGAGATCGAAGTCCCGTACACGATCGAGGCCAGACCCCGGACGCCGAAAACGCCCTCCTCAGACTGATCCTTCGGCAGCGTCGCCGTGTAGCCGGTCGTACCGTTACACGCAAACGTTTCTTTACCGCCAACCTTGAACTTCGAACCACCCAGTTTGGCGCACTTCGCTTCGCTCGTCTTCACTTCGGTCGCGCTCACACTTTCCCCGGCCGTCCCGTCTTTCCCATTCGTGCCGGGCGCTCCGGGCGTGCCGTTTTCGCCTTTTCCGCCAGCTGGACCCTGGGGGCCGGCTGGACCCTGGGGGCCGGCCGTACCCGGAGCGCCGGCCTTGCCCTTCAGCTGCGAGAGCACGCTCGGCTTGATCTGTTTCGTCGACGTGATCAAGAATTTACTAGCGGCATACGCGCCGCCGCTCATCGCGAACACCAACGCCAACGTCGCGACGACGTTCGCGTAAGTGAGCCGCTTGCGGATAGGTGAAAGCATTTTCTGTGTTCCTCCCCTGGCTTTTTGCTTACGTTCGAAGTTCATTGCTGGGCACCGACTGCAGCGCCCATCCCGACGACCCGTACGACCTGCTCGCCGCCGGGCGTCAATTTCCATGCGTTCGCGGCGCCCTTGCGGTATGGCGCTGTGTTCTCGACAAGCCGCAGTCCTTGCAGTCGCGCGAGCAGCTTGGAGACCTGACCTTGGTCGGGAATCCCGGCCGCCTTGCCTACGCCCCGGTTTGACATACCCGGCTGCAGGGAGAGCGCTTCGAGCACACAGGCCGTGCGATAGGTGAAGCGCATCGAGACCCCGTGCAGCGGGTCGCGCTCGGCGCCGACCACACTGCCGTTTGAGACAGTGCTGTTTGAGGCCTCGCTTGATGCGGGGGCGGAGATCGGCGGCGGCGCTGCCCGGCGGCGCTCGGCGCGCGCAGCGGCAGGACCGAGATAGGGCGCGACGATCATCGCCATCAGCTCGCCCTGCAAGCTCTTGAGCGGTTGCCGGTCGCCGCGCACAAGGCGCGTGTGCAGGATCGACAGCACGGCACCGACCAGCCCCTCAGCGATTAGCTCGGGGCAGTCGGCGGCGCGATCATCGACACCGCGACCGCCGGTGCCGCGACCGCCAGCACTGCGACCGCCAGCACTGCCACTGCCAGCACTGCGACTGCCGGCACTGCGACTGCCAGCGCTCCTGCCTTCGTCGATGACGCCTGTCAATTGCGCAAACAGCCGCTCGCGCAGCTCGACGATCTGCGGCCCGCCCCGCGCTGACTGGACGATGCCGACACGCGCCAGCACCGGCTCGGTATCGAGGAAGCAGAGGATCGCCCACAGCCCGCCGCGTACCCGCTCGAGCCAGGCCAGCCCGTCGAGCTCGGCGGCAGCCAACTGTGCCTGCGCGCGCCCGAGAATCTCCTCATACGTCGCCAGCAGGCACTCTTCGCTGCCGGCGAACAGCTCGTAGAAGGTACGCCGCGACACATGTGCGAGCGCCGTGATCTCGCTGACGGTGGTGTGCACATAGCCGTACTTGTCGACAGCGCGCACCGCTCCAGCCAGCAAGCGAGCCCGCTGCACGACGGCGACGTGCGCGCCTTGGCGATCCTTGACGTCCTCGAGCCGAGCACGCGCGGCGGAGCGGGAGGAGGGGGCCTTGGCCGAGCGCTCGCGGCGGGCTGAGCTGGCGACGCTCACGATTGCGCCACCCGCGGCCCTGCGTCAAGCACTCTGTCGGCCGAGAGACCGGTGTTCGCGACGCCCCTCATCTTGCTGCTGCTCCCCTCCTGTCGACTTCACACCCAAGGCGATCGACCTGACCGCCTGCCCCTGGGTTGGACACAAATGTCCTGCTCCAATAAAAACAGATTTTTACGTGCGTGTCAAGACCTAACCTTCCGTGCCCGGGAAGCCGGGCCTTTGCGCAGCACGAACTCCGCGCTCAGATCGTGTGCCGAGGAGCGCTCCAGCTCTCGCTGCGCCGCCTCGCCCCCCAGGTAGGGGTGCACGATCATGCTCAGCAGCGACGGCGCCAGCTCGGCGAGCGGGCCGCTTTCCTGTGCCAGCCGTTTGTGCACCCAGGAGAGCGAGGAGCCGACGAGGTTCTCGCCGGTGCTATCCGGCAATGCCGGGGGCGAGTCGACCTCAGCGCGAGCCTCTTCCAGCGCGCCGGCGAGCGCTTCGAGCAGCTGGCCGCGGCGCTCGAGCACCGCGGGTCCCCAGGCGATCGAGTCGATTACCAGCGCCTTGGCCGTGCCGGGCCGCTCGTCGAGCGCGCGCAGCAGCGCCAGCAGGCCTGCCCGTGTGCGCTCCAGCCAAGTCTCGCTCGCACGATAGACCGGCAGCACCCGCGCGGCAATCTCGTCCACGGCCGCATCGAAGACAGCCAGGTGCTCGTCCGTGCTTGCCATCCCTACATAAAAACAGATTTTTATGTCCATGTCTAGTGTTGCCTACTGACTTGTAGAGATGGCGCCATCTCTTTACGCCCGCTCGGGCGCGAGGCGACGGGCCGTGGTGGCAGCAGCGGGCGCGTGCGCGTGGCGCGTGGCCAGCAGCGGCGCACACACGATCTCGCTCAACTGGCCGGCCAGCGCCGGTAGCCGCTCGACGCGCCGCTCAAGCGCCGCTTCATAGCAGACCTCGAGGATCGCCCCGACCAGCATCTCGCCACCGGCCTCGGGCAGACCAGGAGCCGCGGCCAGCGCCGGGCGCAGCAACTGCTTCAGCGCCCGCGCCTTGCGCTCCAAGAACTTGCGCCCAGGCTCGCCCAGGCTGAGCGAGTCGAGCACCATCACGCGCGTCGCCTGTGGGTCGCGCGCCGCCTCGGCCAGGTAGGCGCCCAGGCCGTCGCGCACGCCCGCGGGCCAGTCTGTCGCGACGGCCGACGCCCTGCGGGCCGCCGCGATCAGGCGCTCGTGGATCCCCTCGCACGCCGCCAGCTGCGCCTCCTGGCGGTTTGCGAAGTGCTTGTAGAAGGTGTCGTGCGAGACCCCTGCGGCCGCAGCGATCTTGGGGTAGGTGCAATCCTCGCCGTCGCTGCTTGCGGCCAAGGAGACAACCGCGCGCAGGATGCGCTCGCGGGGCTCGTCGCCGGGGAAGTCGAGCGCGCCGGGAACATCCTCGCCCTGTGCATCGCGCCCGGACGCTGCATCCGCCAACGCACCGGTCAGCACCTCGTCACGATCCTCGCCGGCCCCCTCGCCGCCTGCCTCCCCCTCGCTGCCTGTACCGATCGTGCCCGCGCCCTGTCCCTCGCCGGTCGGACTACCGCTCACACCCACAAGGGGGGCCTTGCCGTAGGAGCGAATCCACTCGTACAGATCAGCGCCGAGCCGCCCCAGCTCGCGCCGCGGGCGCTTGCGTAGGTGCACATACGCCGCCCAGCGCAACCCGCCGAGCACGGCGCTCACCAATAGCGGAGCCCGCTTGACCTGCGGGCCGTCGGCGTCGAGCGCCGCGTCGAGCAGCGCGCGCACCCCCGCCAGCTCCTGCGCGCGCGCCTCCAGCGCACCGTGGGCCACAGTCATCACGTCGATCGCGCAGACACGCGCCCCCGCGGGCCACTCGCGCGCGAACTCGGCAAGCGCCGCCAGCGCCACGGCGGCGCGCTCAGTGCCTTGCTCCAGCTCGGGCGCGCCCCACGCGGAGATGACTTGCCCCGCACCCCAGGCGAAATGGCCGTTGTAGGCGTTTTGAAAGCAGACCTCCATGCTGCCGTAGTGCCGGTAAAAGGCGTCTCTAGGCACGTGCGCCTGCGCGATCAGATCGGCGAGGCTCGTGCCGGCAAACCCCTGAGCGTCGACCAAGGCGAGCATCGCGCCCGTCAGGCGCTCGCGCTGGCTCTCGGCGACCAGCTCGCGCGAGAGGCGCATGCCCGGGGCGAGCTTGCCGGGGGGCGCGCCGCCTGCGTCACGGACAGGCTTGCGGGGTGGCATCAGCGCTCCATCTCCATTTGAGAATACCATTGATACTGGTAAGGATTCGTACTTACTGTCATTCTACGCGCCCATTGGCGTCGTTGGCAAGCAGCGATCGCAGAGACGGCGCCGGCACAGGAAGCGCATGACTCAAGAGGCTCACGACTCGCCCCCCGCCAACGTGGCCGCAAGGATTGGCGCCAGGCAGGCCAGCGCGCAGTCCAGGCGCTCGTCCTCGGGGTCGCGCGCGCGCTCGGCCCGGCGCTCGGCGTGCGGTTCGTGCCAGGCGCGGCGCTCGGCCAGCGGGTCGGGGTGCACGGGGCCGGCGGCGAAGGAGAGGACCTGCGCGTGCGCGCGTACCGCCAACGAGTGCAATGCGGACAGCAGGCATTCCTCGGCCGTAGCGAAGTGTTCGTGAAAGCACGCCTCAGACAATCCAGCGCGTGTCGCGACAGACTCGACGCTGGTGTCGAGATAGCCGTGCGTGCGGGCTTCCGCGAGGGTCGCCGCGAACAGCCGCTCGCGCTCGAGCAGCCCGCTCAGCGAGCCCGGCGAGCCCCGCGCGTCGCTGAGGACCGGACCCCGCATAAGAACTAATTCTTAGCATGTAAGGCTCTTATTGTCAATGGTAATACGCGACTCGGTGTACATCTACCCTGAGCGACTCGAGAACGTCCCCACAAAGCAACGGCACCGCGTGAAAACTACTGACGCAGGGTGCGGCGCTCTCGCGATGACAACCCACCGCAGCACCGTCAAGCTCTTGGCGACAACGGGCAACGCGTGCTCCGCCCATCGGCGGGAAACGAACAACTAGCCCCCGATCGATAAGGACGGTACCGATGGTTGTTGCATCCAGTTATCCGTTCCTGGAAGTTTTCTGGACGATGTTGATCTTCTTCGCCTTCGTGGTTTGGCTGTGGATTCTGTTCACGGTGATCGCCGATCTGTTCCGTCGCCACGACACCTCCGGCTTCATGAAGGTGCTGTGGATCATCTTCATCATCGTGCTGCCCTATCTGGGTGTGTTCGTCTACCTGATCGCCGAGCACAAGGGCATGACCGAGCGCGCGATCGCCTCGCAGAAGGCGGCGCAGTCGCAGTTCGACGACTATGTGCAGTCGGTCGCCGCCAAGAGCGACCCGACCGAGCAGATCCACAAGGCCAAGAGCCTGCTCGACAGCGGCTCGATCACGCAGGCAGAGTTCGAGCGCCTCAAGGCAAACGCACTGGGCACTGCCTGAGCACTGGACGCGGACGCGCCGGCGTGCACGGATGTGCGCCGGCGCGACGTCGCCTCGCCGCTTTGCCCGAAGGCATAGAGTTGGTGACCTCGTGAGTCGCAACCAGGCACCATTCGACGTAAGCGGCCGGACCGTCTTCATCACCGGCGCCGCTCGCGGCATTGGCGCTGAAACCGCCCGGCGCCTGCACCGCAAGGGCGCGAACGTTGCGCTGGTCGGCCTCGAGCCAGAGCGCTTGGAGGCACTCGCGGCCGAGCTCGGCGGCGACCGTGCCGCCGCCTTCGAGGCCGACGTCACAGACTTCGAGGCGCTCGAGCGCGCCGTGGCGGCAACCGTCGAGCGCTTTGGCGGCATCGACGTCGGCATCGCCAACGCCGGCATCGCCTTCACCGGGCCGCTTGCCACGGCGCCGATCGAGCAGGTCGAGCGCACGCTGGCGGTCAACTTCCTCGGCGTGTGGCGCACCGACCGCGCGCTGATCTCACAGATCACGGAGCGCAAGGGCTACCTGCTCAACATCTCCTCGCTGTCAGCCGTCGCGCATGCGCCGCTGATGGCGCCCTACACCTCAGCCAAGGCGGGGGTTGAGGCTTTGAGCGACGCGCTTCGTATGGAGACCGTGCCAAGTGGAGCGAAGGTCGGCTGCGCCTACTTCGGCTTCATCGACACCGACCTGGTGCGCGCCAGCTTCGCGCAGCCCTCGACGCAAGGGGTGCGCCAGAACAGCCCCGGCTTCCTCACTAAGCCGGCGCCGGTCTCGACCGCCGTCGACGCGATCGAGCGCGGCATCGAACAGCGCGCCGCGCGCCTGTGGGCGCCACGCTGGGTCGGCCCGATGATCGTGCTGCGCGGGCTGATCCAACCGCTCACCGAACGCCGACTGCTGCGCGAACAGGACAGCCTGCGCGAGAGCATCCGCGCAGCCGAGACCTCGCAGGAGACGAGCAAGCAGGACCCGCTGCTCGGCGTCGCCATGCAGGCAGTCGATAAGTAACTACTCCACAGCCGAGAACTCGGCGATCGCGATCGCCAGCATCACCAAGCCGATGATGCCCACCATCGCCGCCTCGAGCAGACCCGGCACGTGCCAACCCCACCAAGTGACTCCCGGCGCAAGCGCATGGCGCACGGCGGGCGCGATGTTCAGGTGCGCGAACACCGCGCGGCGCATCGGGTCTACCGCATAGGTCAGCGGGTCCAGGCGATTGAGGATTGCCAGCCACGTTGGCAGTTTGTTGACCGGGAACATCGCGCCTGAGAGGAAGAACATCGGCATGATCGCCATCTGCATCAGCGCCATGAACGACTGCATCTGCGTGACGCGCGCCGCGGCCATCATGCCGAAGGCGGTGATCGAGAAGGCCAGCAGCAGCTGCAGGGCGAACACCTCCAAGGCCAGGCCGAGCGTGTAGTGCACGCCCACGAGCGGCCCGATCGCCATCACGATCACGCCCTGGAAAGCAGCGACGGTCGCGCCGCCGGCGCACTTGCCGAGCACGATCGAGGAGCGGCGCACCGGCGCGACCATCATCTCGCGCAGGAAGCCGAACTCGCGATCCCACACGATCGAGGCGGCGCTGAACATCGCCGTGAACATGACCGCCATGCAGAGCACGCCCGGGTAGATGAACGTACGGAAGTTGACGCCGTGCGTGCTGGCCGACACGAGCGAGGACAGGCCCGTGCCCAGCACGAACAGGAACAGGAACGGCTGGATCAGCGAGGTGAGAATGCGCAGGCGGTCGCGCGAGAAGCGGATCAGCTCGCGCCGCCACACCGCCTTGATCGCGCGCAACTCCGAGCGGACGCTGCGCGCGGGCACGTGCTGGCGCGCCAGTTCAGGCGCGGAGTCGTGCTGCACGGGTGACGTGGTACGGGTCCGGGTCGCCATTCAGCACGCCCTCCTGCCGCCGGGCTTCACGCACGCGCGGGTAGAGGGGCGGCGGTCGAGCATCGGTGGCGCGCCATCTCGGCCGTGGGAGGGGCAACGGGCGATCATCAGCGACTCATCATCCTTGCCATATTGCGCATCATGTCGTTGGAGCCTGCCTCGGCGTCGCGAATCGTCGAGCCCGTGTAGGACATGAAGACGTCGTCAAGCGACGGGCGCGCGACGCTCACCGAACGGATCGGCAGGCCCAGCTCGCTGAACAGACGCGGCACGAACTGCTCTCCCGACTCAACCCCGAACGTGACCTCGCCTTCGGCGATCTGCGCCTCGATGCCGAAACGCTCGCCCAAGGCGGCGATCGCCGCCTCGTCGTCGTCGGTCGTGATCTGCACGCGGTCCTTGCCGACGCTCGCCTTCAGCGCCTCGGGCGTGTCGAGCGCGACGATCTTGCCGCGGTCGATGATCGCGATGCGGTCGCAGTACTCGGCCTCGTCCATGTAGTGGGTCGTCAGGAAGATCGTGACGTCCTGCTCGTCTTCGAGTTTCGTGATGTAGGACCAGATCGAGCTGCGCGTCTGCGGGTCGAGCCCGATCGTGGGCTCGTCGAGGAACAGCACGCGGGGAGAGTGCAACAGGCCCCGCGCGATCTCCAGGCGCCGCTTCATGCCGCCGGAGAACGTGCCGACGAGGCTCTCGCGCCGCTCCCACAGCTGCAGCATCTCCAGCACCGTCTGCATGCGCGGGGCGATCGCCTCGCGCGGCATCCCGTACAGCTCCGCGTGCAAATGCAGGTTCTGCTCGGCCGAGAGGTAGTTGTCGAGCGTCGTGTCCTGGAAGACCAAGCCGATGTTGCGCCTGACGCTGTCGCGTTCTGAGACCACGTCCATGCCGGCCACATACGCCGAGCCGCCGGTCGGGCGCGCCAACGTGCACAGCATCGAGATCGTCGTCGACTTGCCGGCGCCGTTGGGGCCGAGGAAGCCAAACGTCTCGCCGCGCGCAACCTCGAAATCGATGCCGCGCACGGCTTCGATCTCTCCGTAGCTCTTGGTCAGGCCGGAGACGGAGATCGCGGACGCAGGAACATCCATGCTGGACATCTTTACAGCGTTCCGGCCGGAAGGGCTCGGAAAGCATGAAGGGTTAGCAACGAGGCGTTGCGGCGGCGGAGCGCGTGTATGTATTCCTTTTTTGAACGATTCACGATAGTGACTACAAATCGTAGTTACTAAAGTATTTGATCAAAAAAATGACACTACACCCCTTCCGACTACGCCCTCGTGTCATTCGGGGTCTCGGAATCTCCATCGGCGAGGATGCGGTAGAGGTCGCGTCGCGTCGCCGCCAGCACCTTGTCCGCCTGCGCGATCTGCGTCTCGCTGCCGCTGCGAATCACCTGCGTGAAGGCCGAGGCGACCTCGCGCATCGTCTTTGCGAGCTCATGGGCCTGGTCTGAGACGTCGCCGCTCATCTGCTCCCAGGGGGCTGGGGCGTCGGCGTCGCGCTGGGCCACATGGGCGCGCCCGGCATCGGTCAGCTCAAAGACCTTGCCGGTGCCCCCGCCGCCCTCGCTCGAGCGGATCAGGCCCTCGTCCTCGAGCTGCTGCAGCGCCGGGTAGACCGAGCCTGGGCTGGGACGCCAGACGCCGTCGCTGCGCTCCTCCACCTCCTGCATGATCTGGTAGCCGTTGCGCGGCTCCTCGGCCAGCAGCAGCAAGGCGGCCGTGCGGATGTCGCCGCGCCGCGCCTTGCGCCCGCGCCCGAAGCGCCCGCCCCCGGGTCCGCCGAAGCCGCCGCCGAAGCCGAACCCCTCGAAGCCGCCGCGGCCCCCAGGCCCGAAGTCACGCGGGCCAGGCCCGCGGTGGTGGTGACGATGCCTGTGTTGGTGCTCATAACCAAACATATCTAACTCCTATCGTGATGTATCTAAGTACGGTAACGATATATCGTTATGCCAGGGTTGTCAAGGGCTTTCGTTTTTGGCTGAGCCGGCCTTCGAGCGGCGCCGGCCCGTAGGAGCGGGAGTGCGGCTGTGACATGTCCCGTTCGGCGATCGCCGGTCGGATCAGAAGGCATGACAAGCGAGAAGACGGCCCAGCCGGGCGTACAATGAGCCAATGGCCTCCTCGCCCGCCACGATGCTCCCAGTCCATCGCATCGACGTGGACACCTACGATCGCATCGTCGAAAGCGGCGCCCTGGACGGCCATCGGGTCGAACTGCTCGACGGAGTGCTGGTGGAGGTGAGCCCGCAGTCGCCCGCACACGCGGTCGTCATCGAACAGTTGCAGCGTCATCTGGGCTCCGATCCACGCCTGCGAGTGCGTGTGCAAAGCCCGCTGCGCGTGCCTCCCGGCTCCGAGCCCGAGCCGGACGTCGCGCTGCTCGCCGAGCGCCCGCCGGCCGGAGCCCACCCAAGCACCGCGCTGCTCGTCGTGGAGGTCTCGGTCAGCACGCACATGATCGACCGCAACGTCAAGGCGGTCCAGTACGCCAGGGCGCGCGTCCCCACGTACTGGCTCGTGGACGTGCCCGGCCGCGCCGTCGAGGTGCGCACGCAGCCCGGCGCGCACGGTTACGAATGCTGCAAGATTCACCCCGAGGGCAGCGTCGTGCCCGCGCCGCTCGACGGCGTGGACGAGTTCAACGTCACCGCGCTGCTCGCCGACGTCGCGGGCTGACCCAAGACGCTCGCCGACGACTCGCCGCTGCGTCTAGAGCTGTGAGGCGATTGCGCGCTGGACTTCGCCGCCCTTGGCGGTGAGCGTCCAGGCGTTGGGGGCGCCTTTGACCGGGGGGGCGGTGTTCTCGATCAGGGCGAGCTTCTGCAGACGCGCGAGTAGCTTGGAGATCTGGCCTGGGTCGTCGATGCCGGCAGCGCGTCCGACCTGGCGGTTGGAGGCGCCAGGCTCCTCGGCGATCGTTTGCAGCACGCGTATCGTGCGGTAGGTGAGGCGCATGTTCAGGCGCCCAAGCGCGTCTGGCCCGCGCGGGGCCGGCGGTGGAGACTTTGGCAGCGGCTGCTCCAGCTCCGTGCGCGCGGCGACGGCGCCGAGGTAGGGCAGCACGATCATCCCCACCAGCTCGTTCAGCAGCGAGCTCAGGTGCGGCCCGCTCGCGGCGGTTGAGCCCGAGCGTGCGCTTCGCGGCCCGTCTTCGAGGATGCGGCTGTGCAGCACGGCGAGCACGCCGCCGACGATCCCCTCAGCAGCGAGCGGTGGTGGCTCGGTGCTCTTCCTGGCAACCTCACGGCCCTCGTCGATCGCCGCTGTAGCCGGCGCGAGCGCGCGAGCGCGGCGTTCGAACGCGCGCAAACCTGCCGCGAGCGACTCGACGACCAACAGTCGCGCTATCTCCGGCTGTTCGTCGAGAAAGCGCAACAGCGCGGCCAGCCCGGAGCGCATTCGTGCCCGCCACGGCGCCTGCGCATCGTACGCCTCGAGCACCCGCTCGCCGGCGAGCGCGATCCCCTGGTCGAGCGCCGCCAGCAGGCAGTCCTCGCAACTAGCGAACAGCTCGTAGAACGTACGCCTGGAAATACCAGCGCGTCCGACAACCTCGGCTACTGACAACCCAGCCGCGCCGCGCTCGGCACACGCCTCAAACGTGGCATGGACGATCCGCGAGCGCTGCACACCCGCGACCTGGCTGCGCTTCAGCCCCTCCTGCTCGACATCTGCCGTCTCGCTTGCCACGCCACTCCGATCGCCGGCCGCGCTCAGCCGACGTTCACGCTCACGCCGGCCGTCAGCTTCTGGCCGTGCGCCGGGGTGAACACGAGCTTGACGGTAGCCTGCAGCTTGCGCCCTGGGTGTCTGCGCAACAGCGCCCGCTCGCGTGCTGACAGTTTCAGCGAGAAGCTGACAGTCCCAGCTTTACCGGGGTGCTTGACGACACGCGAAAGCCCGGCGCCGCCCGCGACGAGCTTGCCGGCCGAGGGCACAGTCGCGGCGATCGTGACCGTCGCGCCCTTGACGCTATGGCGCACGATGCTCACCGACGCTTTGCAGCCGGTCACGCTTATCGGCGTGGACTCGTGGATTTCGGCGCCGTTCTGCGCGACGAACGCGGTCGGCATCGCAAGCTTGCTCTTGCACAGTTCGCCGTTGGCCGCAAGCGCCGAGTACTTGCCCTCGGGCAGCGTCAGTTCGAAGCTGCCGATCGGCTGGTCGGGGACCGCCGAGAACGTGCTGCTCGTGATGTTCGCCCTGCTGATGAACGTTTCGCCGTGCAGGTCGATCGTGAGGCCATAGCCCTGGAGCACGATCACCAGTTCAGGGAACTTGGCGCCACCGTTTGAGACGAAGTAGGCGGGACCTTCTAGCGGAACCGGGACCAAAGGCGTGGTCGCCTTGGCATGCCCCACGATCGACGGCCCAGGACAACCGGCCGGATTCGCTTCGAACTGGACGAGTGTGCAGGCCAGCTGCAGCGTCGAGAGACGCGAGGGCAGCTGCTTGGGCAGGTCGACCTTGACCTTGGCGACGTTGGCATCCTTGCCGAGCGAGTTCGAGGGATAGGCGAGCTTCACATGCAGGCTCGCCCCCGCCGAACGCGACGTCTGCCCCGAGGTCGAGACGCTGAATGCCGGCTTGAACGCGAGCACCGCGCAGTTGGTCGCCTGATATGGCACGTCGATGGTCGCCGCGCCGCCTTGTGTGCTCGAGATCGTGCCCGTGATCTTCGTCGGTTCGCAGTTGGTGGGGTTGAACGTGAATTTCGGCCGGTTGACCGTGACGTTAATGTGCTGGATCTGCAAGGGGATACCGTCGAGGATCGTTGGGATCTTGTACGGGCCACTCGTATCGGTCGTGACGGTCAACTGAGCAGTGATCGGGTCCACCGCGATCTTCGCCCTAACCACGACACAATCGCAGGGTGTGCCCTTCTCCAAGTCGAACGGACCGGCCTTCGCGGGGTTCACGATCGACAGGCCGAAGGGGGCGCCCTCGTAGCCTTCGGTGATGAAGACTTTGCCGCCCTTCACGCTGAAGGGCTCGCCGCCCAAACCGACGCTGACGATCGTTTCGCCGATTTCACTTTCAGGACCACAGGTTCCTGCGTTCGCCTGAGCTTCGCCGCACAGCTTCACACTTGAGAGCAGGCCGGAGATCCCAGGCGGCATGTGCAGGCTGACGGCTTGCAGGCTCTGCTGGCCGTCTTCCCTCGACATGGTCATCGTGAACGGGCTGAACCCACCCGCCTGAATGCTCGTCGTGCCCGCCGTCAACGATGGGCCGAATGGCAGGCCCGCACCGGGACACGGCGTCCCGTTCGGACCACTGGTGATTTGGAAGCTCGAGCTGGGGGTAGCTGATTCGTTGCCCGACCACGGCGTGAACGTCGCGTTCGTGGTGTACGTCCCACAGTGTGCGGGCGTCGCCAAGGGGGCGCGTTCGCCGCCGAAGAAGTGTAGTTCGAGGTCTTCGAAAGGCAGCTCCGGCGTGTTCTTGAACGTAGAGACGATCTGACCCGTAACGGGATCGGGCTTGACTTCGCCCGCGAGCTTGATCAACGTGCCCGACACGGGATCCTGTGCGACCAGATACATCGCGACAAGCGAACCAAACGGGTTCTGATCCTGGGTAGCCAGGTAGACCGCACCTTCAAGCGGATTGGGCAACAACGGTGTCTTGATCGTGACGGTCCCTATCTTCGAAGCGTTCGGACAGAACGGTTCGAGGAGCGTGTTGGTGAAGAGGTCGCGTGCCGGTTCCCCTTCTTCGACACCCGTATACCCGACCTGGCCCTCCGCGCAAGCTTCCAAACCGTCCGCGCCAGCAGGGTTCAACGTGACGCCTTCGGGCAACATGACCGTCGTGTCCCTCAACGTCGACTCCGCCAGCCCTTCGGGGTTCAACGCGGCCTGTTGGGACACATGCACACCCACCGTCAGACCTGTCGGAGTGCTCGCGTCGGGGATATCGGGAGCGACACTGATCGAGGGGCTGAACGGTAGGTGGTTACATCCGTCGACCCCTTCGGGCAGCGTGTACGTCACGGGTTCGGCGGTTTCGGCCGGCAGTTCGAAGGAGTTCCAAGAATCACCGTGCACCGTCGTCCGGTAGGGCGCTTCGCACGATGTTGGCATCACCAGGAACGGCGGCGGGGAGGTAGCGACGGTTGCGGGACAAGTCCCGAATTCGTCCAGGCATTCCCAGCCGCGCTGATTGTTGTGACGCGGGTCGCCTGGCACGCCCCAGAACGTGAGCTTCGCGCTCAAGATCGACGCGATCTGTGTGAGGTTGTTCACACTGATCGTCACACCGTAATCGCCGCCGGTGCGCACCGAGGTATCCAGATAAGTTGAGATGATGCCGAGTACCTTGAAACCGAAGCGCGCCGGCTCGCCGGGCAACGGCTTCATGTTGAAGATCGGCACCACAGCCGTATCACGGCCAGACCCCGCCGGTTCGCTAAAAGTGATCGTCGCGACGCCGATAGCCGACGCAGCCGGACATTCGTTGATTATATGGTCTTCTTCGCCTGCAGCAAGCGACTTTTTGCCAAACTGTTCGTCGGTGCACTGCGCAAACGGTGTCGGGTTGCCGAACAGTCCCACAGGCAGTTCGGCGACAACATCCTTCAACAGCCCAGCCGTCGGCACCTCCGTCGGGTGAGCCGGAGTGCTTTCTTGTTCGGCGAGCTGGTTAAACGTGACCACACTCGTCAACTGGAACGGGTGCGATCCCGCCTGCGTATCTATCGACCCGCCTACTTCTTCAGGCAACAATTCATAATCTTCAAAGCCAAAATGCTCGCTGCCACCAATGTCCAACGCCCGCGATGAGCTGGCCAAATGCGCAGCTCCCCCACCGGTGACAGTCACAGTATTTCCGCCCGACACGCTCCCGGAGAGAGCGACGCTGATCTCCACCTCGATCTCCTCGAAGGGACGCAGGCTCTCCTGTACTATTTCCTTTTCTTTGTTCGAGTTCTCGCGTTCGTATTCACCGAACTTACAGGTCAGCGTCGCCAACTTGCAGCTCACCGGACCACGGTTGATGATACCGCCACCGGTGCCGGCAACGGCTTTGATCCCCACCGCCTCCACGCCGGCTGGCAATGTGTCCTGTACCGTCACAATCCCCGTTGTAGACGCGTCTCCACGGTTCTGTGCGGTCGCGACGATGACCCCTTCGCCACCCGGCGAAAGCACGCTCGGACGCGAGCCAGACGTCGCGCTCCACCACGGCGAGAGGCCTTCGGCACAAGCCGATGACGCCAACACGCAAATCACTACGGCCAGCACCGTTAGAAGAAGCGCGCCGCAGGAGGACGCTCTGACCACCTTGACCGAACGCGCCTTCATCGCCCACCCCTCTTCACACTCTTGACACTGCCCGCGCTCCTACGGGCCGCCTTGGCGCCGTAGCGTTTGCGGGCTTGGCGCTCACACACACCGCGCTTTTGCTTGGCCTTCTTCTTGCACACAGCGAACGCCCTCGCGAGCTTCTGCGCGCGCGTCAAGGGTTTGGTCTTCGCTTTCACGACCGCGACAGGCGGGCTCGTCGCGGTGTTGCCCTGTCCGGTGAACGTCGCGCTCGCCGGAGCACCAAAGATCGCCGGCTGCTGTTCGGGCGCCGTGCGACACGCATCGGCGGTCGTGCACGGAGGCGGAGCGCTCGCCTCCGCCTGACAGGGCGCCGCATCCGAGCAGACATGCGCGTCATACACATCGACAGCCGTATCGACATCCTCGCTAGCAAGTTTTTCGCCCGTCAAGAAGAACACATCGTCACCCGTTTCACTCGCGTCCAAGAAGGCCGATTCGCCTGCAGCCGTGCCTGAGCTAATCAGGCTCACACAACCGACCGAGCGCACACTGAACGTCGCAGAGGTTTCCTCACAGTCCCCAACGCCCGGCGGCTCGTACTCGTAGACGTCCTCGTTGTGATTGATGTCCTGAGGCGCCAGCGCATCGCTGGAGTTGAAGAACAACCTGCCCGAATCCGAGAGATAGCGCGACTGATATTGCGCGACGAGGGCATTGAATGGCGTCCAGCCGGGGATATTCGCGGCGATCCAGTCACCATTTTCCCATACATGGTTACCACCGGCAAGCCCAGAGTCTATCTTGAGGTATTCCACGCCGGCCGGTCGCGCGCCGGTCGGATCGCACGACGCGCACACCAGACGACCCGTGGACGCGTGATAGAGATAAACCTCCTCGTCAGGCTTGCCGCTGAGAGCGTCGCGATTGTCATAGCCGGTCAGAGGCCGGTCGGACATAAACGCCAGCCATTCGCCATCGGGAGACACACGCCCAGTCAAATTGACCAGATTGTCCCCGCCGTCTCCCGCCCAGTCGGGGAAGTCATCTCCTGAGATCACCGCCACCAGCTTTGGAGCGCCCCATGCACCGTCGCCGTAGTGCAGAGCATAGAGGTTGCAAGTGGCGCCGACCGCAGACTTATTTTCGTGACATTTGCCGGGGAGAGCGCCTTCCTTGGCGGTTTCCCCAAGCACGCCGTTAGCCACGAAATACACCCACGACCCATCTTCGCTGGAGCCGATGATCGCACCTTGAACATCCGCAGCTTCGCCCGAATGCGATACCGGCGTCAAATCGGACAGAGCACACTGAGGTTCTTCGGCGACCACCGTAATATCGCACTCGTACAAGTCTGGGCCACCGGCCGCCGATCCGGAGTCAGGAGTCAACTGCTGGGAATCGGTGAAGAAGACGCGGGACATTTCAGCTGACGCCGTTTGGAAAACAGGTCCTACCCCACCCGTACCCGAAGCGCCCTGTTGTACATCATCCAACAGGGTCGTACGTTTAGTAGCGGTGTCGCGCAAATACAGGTGACCGCCCAGTTGCAAGAACGCCACCAGCGACCCGTCTTCGGATACAGCATGCCTGGAGATGAAGCCCCTAAATCCGAGTGCTGTATCTCCAGTTGCGGGTTTGCCGCCTTCAGCTTCGGGTAGCACGCTGACCAGCGCCATTCGATCCCCTGTAGCATTTCCAGCCGACCACTCGTACAACTCATTTGCGCTACCTGTCTTGGTTTCTGTCAATGGAGTAGGCGAGGAAACGATAACGTGACTGAGATCCGGCGTGGCGCCACTAAACTGGACTTCCCCCAGCGTGAGTTGCGTCCCGCCGAATTTTGTGCCTTCCGGCACGTCCGCATACCCGGAGGCGCCCGTCACGAGCGGCTCATAACATTCACTTGACGTGGTTACGCACATCGAATCGTGACGCACATAAGGCGTGCGTTCAGTGTCCGGTGGAAAGACTTCGGGCTCCAGCGACGTGTATGGGCCTTGCGGTTCGACCAGCCATTGCGACAAGTCGCTGGAGAAGAACTTGAATTCGGGACCATCCGCGGTAGTCGTGCCCACGGCATTGGAGTGCGGCAGGCTCACGTCGCGCGATGACCAACCATCCGTACCCCTCTCCGAGACGCCCTGGACGTATTCGCTGAAGCCCCGAGCTCCGTCACCAGCGGTCGGGCGCGAAGCAACATAGGTGATCGCATCGCCTACGGTCGACGACTGCGCTACACCGGCTTCGGTTATCGGTCTGATCAACGAGCCGTGCTTGTCGACCGGGGACACCAGTTCCCATTCGCGTCCGTCGGGCAATAGCAGCGCCGAGCCCGTCCGCTGCGTCGTAAACGTCAGATCGGGACTGGCGAACAACACCTCCTTACCCGAGGACACTTCGCTAATGACCACGAGGCGATAGTGGTACACCGCATTCGCCGTCAAACCCTGCAAACGACGCGCCACTTCAACGCCGGCTTTGCCGGCGCCGAGCTGGCCCGGCATGAGCGGTGTCTGCGAGCTGTATTCGCTGCTCGTACCGTACTGGAAATAGTAGGAGGCAGGAGCACCGTTCGGATTGACAGTCCCATCAAGCGTCGCCGATTCATCAGACACATCAGACACCGACGCGCCACCCAAAGCCGGTCCTGGCGTCGTGAACTCGCCTTCATCTTCACTGCCCTGGCCCGTATTCGTCTGCCCATCGGCGACGTTCGTGCCGTCCAGCCGATAATAGTAAGTCGTATCTGGCGCCAGACCGTTCAACTGCTGCGATTCGACCGGAACCCGCGCGTTGCCTTCCCCCACCGGAGCGGTGCACGGCACACGTTCGCCATACGCCCGCGTGAGACCAAACTCGAACTCGCACGTCGCTTCACCCTTACCGTCCGGGTTCAACATGCCTTTCAGCTTGACGGCAATGCTTGCCCCCGACGCCGCTTCTTCGAACGCGAAACCCGACACCGGTTCCACCACTTCAACATCCGGCAGCCAGACATTTGCACCGAAGACATCGACAGATCCTAGATCACCTTTTTTCTCGTTGTTCTCACCTACATAGACCTGACCGGACCCGTCCACACCAACACCAGCCAAAGCCAAAGCCACGAATGAGCGAGAGGGGATACCTGTCAAGCGGCCCAAGAACACACCTTCGGAATCGAACTCATACACGGCACCGGCACCTGTATCCGCGACATAGATATCGCCGTCACTCGGATCGACCGCAACACCATTACCGCGTGCGATTCGGTCAAATGGACCCGCTGGCGTCCCTGTCAACTGGCGCACGAACTCATATTCGCCCAGCCCCGCGGGAGCGAACACATCCACTTTTTGGCCATCGGATACGAGCACATCCCCGTCGAACCCGGAGACAGCCATCCCCAGCACTTCGCTGAAAGGGATTTCTTTGCCCGGACATGTCGTGCCTTCAACAGCACAAGAGCCATGCAACTGCCCCACAATTTTCGCCGGTTCCTGACCACCCACATCCGGCTTGAACACATCCACCGCTTCTGGAGCTGCCACATACACATCGCCAGCCGTTTCAAAGCTCCCCGCGCCAGCCACCGCCACACCATGGAGACCGCCTGGGTTGTTGGCGCCCGTAAACGAGCCGCTGGGTGTATTCGCTCCCGTCCACGAGCCCACAACATGCCCGTTTTCAAAAACGGCAACTACGCCTTCACCGGCCTTTTTGGCGACCACATACACCTGTTCGCCACCATCGGAGTGACCGATAGCGAGCGGATCGAAGATCACGGACACACCCTGTTCTTCCTGCAACTGAGGCGCCAAGAACCCACCGGTCGCGCTATCGAACTCGTCGATCCTGCCAATATCTTCAATACCTTCTGCTCCGGACTTGTCGGCGATCCAAACGTGACCGGAATCCACCGCCAAGCCAGAAATGGAATTGAGAGGCCCCGTCAACGCCGGCGCGGCAGCGTTCGCCGGCACGCCTTCTTCCAGAACCCGTGAAACACCCGGCAAATATTCGTGAGTTATTGCCCCACGCGCAATCCCACCCGAAACGAACAATGCCCACGCTACCGCGCACAACAACACGCCTACCGCCATCGGGCCGTGTAGGCGGCACGCACCGCCGACATGCGACTGAATGCGCGCCAGGCCCCCCCGGACGGCCTTGACCGTCCGGGGAGCGCCACGCCGGAGAGGAGAATTGCTGGAAGCGATCACGGGGTCATTCCTCTCGTTAGGGCGCCGTTACTACCCAATCGCCGTTGGCGTAGATACCACCAGCTTTTAGGGTGAGAGCCCTAAGCACTACCCCGGAGACATCGGCACCAGCGGTGCCGGTACCAACAGCGGCGGCGCCAAGCAGGAAGATTGCTTTGGTTTCGGCTGTTTCTCTGCTTTCGGATGCCACGAAAATGCACAGATTCCCCGGTTCGGCTTTTGGTGCGGCAACCGTCCCGGCACATCCATGGGGATCGTTTCCTTCGGGCGTTCCTTCCTTGATCACATGGACCTTACAGGTGGATAGTTCTTCTTCGCAGGCTTCCGTTTCGGCAGCCAACGGCGCCGCCAGTGGGATGTTGAAGGAAATACCAGTCTGCAGACCACTAATACCCCCTATTGGGACCGTCTGCCCCGATAGCGCCCAGTCGCCTGTCTCGGACTTATGCGATGGCAAGGTAGTGGTGAAGCCTGTCTGCCCGTTTTCGCCGTTGCACGCATACGTAGTGCCGCTGGCAGCGACCAGTTCGGACCCACCCGCTTTACACGACCCTTTCGCGCCACTGAATTCTTTGCTTGCCACGCTCGTCCCGTTTTGGCCGTTGCTCCCAGTAGCTCCGTTCGTGCCGTCTTTGCCGTTCGCGCCGGCGGGTCCCTGAGGTCCTGCGGGACCGGCCGGCCCTTGAGCGCCGGCGGCGCCCGGCTTTGCCCTCAACTGCGCTAGTACGCTCGGCTTGATCTGTTTGGTGCTCGTGATCAGAAATTTGCTTGCCGCGTACGCGCCGCCGCTCATCGCGAACACCAGCGCGAAAGTCGCGACGACGTTCGCGTACGTGAGTCGCGTGCGAATCCTTGAGAACATCTCGCCATCCCCTCCTAGAAATTCAGTGGAAACCCCGTAGACGCCTCTCCGGGCCATCTACTTGACAGTAGCGGAAGGAATGGGACCTTCACGACATCTGTGCGAGACAGATCATGCCCGTACCGCTACGGCCAGACAAGCCAGGACCTAGAAGCTTCTAGGATGTGAATAGCTAACACAGCCGTTCCTGTTTGTGCTCGTCTCCGGTGGCACCCAACCCTAGGCGCCTGCGCCTGTGTGAACCCCGCTTGGGCGCGTCTGCCTCACCGCGCGGGCGCGCCTCGCACATCCCAACGGTCTTTTAGGACGCCGCCGCTTCCGCGCAGGCGCTCGGAGCACGCTTCCAGTTGCTCTGAGTCGTAGTTGAGCGATTTTTGGTGCTGAGTCTTGCTTTCTCCAGGCACCCGAGCACGTCAGCCCCGCGCGAGGCTGGAGGTCGAGACTTTGGCAGCGGCTGCTCGAGCTCGGCGCGCGGCAGCCACGCCGAGCACGACCATGCCCATCAGCTCGTCCAGCAGCGGACTCAGGTGCGCCCGCTGCTGGCGATGGAGCCTTGACGTGTGCTTCGCAACCGTCTTGGAGGATGCGGCTGTGTGGCACGGCGAGCACGCCTCAAACGTGGCACCCAGGATCCGCGAGCGCGCACGCTCGCGACCTGGCTGCGCTTCAGACCATCTTTGGCGAAGCTTCCCGTCTGATCTGCCACACCACTCCGATCGTGGCGGGTCCGAGCGTGCTCAGCCGAGGTTTAGGCTCACTGCCGTCGAGAGCTTTTTTCCTTGCTTCGGGGTGAATGTGAGTTTAATTGTGACCTTTAGCTTGCGTCCGGGGTGGCCGTGTAGCACGCTTTGCTCGTGCCTGGATAGTTTGAGTGTGAATGTGAGTGTCCCGGCTTTGCTGGTGTTTTTGGTGGTGTGTGTGAGGCCGGAACCAGTCGCAAGGAGCTTTCCGGCTGTGGGTACCTTTGCGGCGATCGTGACGGTGGAGCCTTTGACGGTGTGGCGCACGATGTTGATGGCGGGCTTGCAGCCGGTGACTTCGATGGGTGTGGAGTGGTGGATTTCGGCGCCGTTCTGCGCGAGGAACGCCGTAGGCATCGTGAGCGTGCTCTGGCAAAGGTTGCCGTTGGCGGCAAGTGCCGAGTACTTGCCCTCGGGGAGAGTGAGTTCGAAGCTACCGATCGGCTCGTCGGGGACGGCTGCGAACGTCGAGCTGGTGACGTTTGTCTTGCTGTTGATGAACGTTTCCCCGTGTAGGTCGATCGTGAGACCGTAGCCCTGCAGGACAACGATCAGTTCGGGGAATTGCAGGCCGGCGTAGGAGACGAAGTAGGCAGGACCTTCGAGCGGCACGGGGATCAGGGGGGTGATGGCCTTTGCGTAGCCGACTCTCGATTCCGCAGGACAACCTGCCGGGTCGGCTTCGAACACTTCGTGCGGACAGGAGTGCTGCAGCGTCTTCAGCTCCGATGGGAGCTGCTTGGGCAAGTCGACCTTGACCTTGGCAATGTTGGCGTAGTGGCCGAGCGCAGCGGACGGGTAGGTGAGCTTGACGTGCAGGCTCGCGCCTTCGCTGCGCGAGGTGTGCCCACTGGTCGACGCAGTGAGCTGGGGCGCAAACTTCAGGGTTTGACAGCTCGCGCCCTGAAAGGGCGAGGTCACGGTCGAGCTCGCGCCTGAAGGTGTGTTCAACGTACTCGAGATGCTGAGGGGGTTGCAGCTCGTGGGGTTGAGGATGAAGTTCGGTCGGTCGATGTAGACGCGAATGTCACGGACATGGGTGACGATCCCGTCGATGATCGTGGGAATCGGTTCCGAGCTCGTGGGCGTCACGTTGACCTTCGCGGTGGTCGGGTCGATGTTCAAACCGAAGCGCAGAACCACCGTGCCGAGGTCGAACGGGCCGACCACGGCGCTGGTGATGCTGACGATCGACAGCGGGGCGCCGTGGAACGGCCCGGCCAAATAGATCTTGCCTGGCACATTAGCCAAGACGGCCCCGACACCGGTCCCTACCAGCGTGTGGCCGATCTGGCTCGCAGCAGGACACGATGGGTTGGCTTCCTCCTGGGCGCCGGTCTCTTGGCGGGCGGCTTCGATGTCGGCCTCGGGGCAGAATGGGACCCCGGAGAGGTCGCCGGCGAGGCCGGCCGGGAGGTTGGTAGAGAAGCCCGAGATCTCTTGTTCGCCGTCGTTGCGGGTCAGGTGGAGGTAGAACGGGCTGAACGAGCCCGCATTGTTGTTCAGCGTCCCGGATACGATTCCCGGTTTGAACGGCGGCAGACCCCCGGATGGGCACGCTCCGCCATCGTAGCCTTTGGTGAGCGTGAACGACGAGCTGTCCGTCAGCGGGCTCAACGGTTCAGACCAGGGCGTGAGGACCGCCTGGGTCGAATAGGTGCCGCACAACGCGGGACTGATCAGCGGCGCCTGCTGCCCTTCGCGGAAATGGAAGTTGAAGTGAGAGAACGGCAGCCGTGGGTTGTTTTCGAACACGGTCGTCAGCTGTCCGGTGGCGGGGTTGGGGACGACCTTCCCGGCCAGCTTGATCAAGATCCCTGTTTCCGGGTTCTTGGCGACCACGTACAACGCCACCAGGGTGCCGTTGGGGTGCCCGGCGGCCCGTTCGGGGAACGGGTTGTCGTAGGGCTGCGCGATGAAGATATTCCCGCTGATTTTCTGTGCCAACAACGGCGTTTCGATTTCCACCGTCCCGAGCTTCGATTCGTCGGGACAGCCAGCGCCGGGAGCCGATGTCACAGTCTCGCGTGCATAGTCTTCGGGAGTACAACCGACAAGCCCGACGCCCGCTGACGGGTTGATCGTCAAGCCTTCGGGCAATAGGACTTCTGTCTTGTTCAATTGCGATTGCGCCAAGCCTGTGCCGCTCGTCAAACCTTCGTCTTTGAAGAAGATGTTGAAATCCAGCCCAGATGGCGCGGAGGCCTCCGTGGTCGTCGGCGACGCCTGGATCGACGGCGCGAATGCCAGCCTGTTGCAGCCTCTCAGGGCTTGCATCGGTTCGGTCGTGGGATAGTCCTTGAAATTCCCAGCTTCCGCCCACGAGTCTGCTTCGGTGCTGCTCTGCAACGCTCCCGCACAGTTGGCGGGCATCGTCAAGAACGACGGAGGATCGATTGCTGTCGAGCCCACGCACGCGGGATGGCCGGTGCCTTCGGGGCCGCCTATGCCGTGGCCGCTCGCTGCGGCCAGCGCGTACACGCAGCCCCAGCCGCGGGCGTCGTTGTGTCGCGGATCGGCGGGGTCACCCCACAGCGTCGTGCGAACATTCAGCAGACCCGTGATCTGGGTGATGTTAGAGGAGCTCACCGTCACGCCGTAGTCGCTGTCGCTGCGCACCGAGGTATCCAGAACGATCGGTACAGCTGCGCCAGGGATGAAGAACCCGAAGCGCGCGGGCTCGCCCACGTACGGTTCGAGGTTGAAGATAGGCACCGTGTATGTGTTCACGGCAAAACCGCCGGGCAGCAGCACTGTGACCGACGCCACACCGACGGCGGCCTGCGCCGAGCACTGGTTTTCTTCGTTCACGTTGACCAGAAATTGTGCAAGCGTGCAGCGCGGGATCGGGATGGGATCGCCGATCAAACCAGGCGGCAGCTTTGTAATAATGTCCTTCGCCAGTCCCGCCGGTTCGACGTTCGGGTTCTTGCTCGGAGGGTTCTTGTCGGGTCCCTGATTGAACTGGAAGTCGGCGGTCACCTGGAACGGGTGCGAGCCTGCCTGTGCATCCAGGGCGCCGCCCTCTTCTTCGGTGCGGAAACTGTATTCTTCCAGCCCAAAGGGCACCGGGTTTTCGCTGATCGTGACCGGGCGCGCTACGCTCACACTCGGCGCGCCGCCACCGCTCACACTCCCCCCATTGACTTCGCCGGACTGCGCTTCAGGCAGAACTTCTACTTCGATGCGAACCTCGATTTCTTCGTAAGGCTCGAGTGTGCCTTCAAACGTGCATTCAAGCGACGTGAGCCCGCACTTGAACTGCTTGTAAGTGTTCGCGTACAGGGTGCCCGCCGAGATCGCCAGTGCCTTCAACCCGGCCGGCAGCACATCGACGAACCGCACCGGAGACTTTGCGCCTTCGACGCTTGCGTCACCGAAGTTCTCTGCAGTCAGCACGATCTGACCCTTTCCTTCCGGTGGCAAGTACGTCGGACGTGCGCCGGAGGACAAGTGCCACCAGGGCGCTGCCGCAAACGAAGAGGCCGCAAACACACACCCCGATGCAGACACCGTCACAACCACCATCAACGTCAAGCACACGTTCCTCGCGCGCAAACCGATAGATGCACCTGACATCATCGACCCTCCCCTGCGTGCTTGACGGGCACCATCGCCTTGGAAACCGAGGAGCCATAGGCCTTCCTCGCCTGCCGTTCGCACACCGCCCGCTTGTGTCTGGGCTTTCTCCTACACGCCTTCAACGCGTTTGCGAGCTTCTGCGCGCGTGTCAACGGCTTGGCTCTGTCCTTTCCCGTCACCGGTAGCGCGGGGCCGATCGTCACATTTCCTGGACCCTGATAAGTCAGGGAGCCCGGCGTCGGGTCTTCCGTCGCCACCGCCGGGTGCTGGCATCCATCGCCCTGGCATTCGACAGGCCGCTGTTCTTCGGCTTCACCGCCTCCGACACGCGCGTCATACACGTCGAGCGCGGTATCGGTATCGCGCTTGGACAACTGCGCGGTAGTCAAGAAGAACACGTCGTTCCCGTTTTCGCTCGCATCCAGGAATCCCGACGCTTCAGAGGACGAGCCCGAGGAGACCAGATCCACACAACCGTTCGATGTGGCACTGAATGTCAGAGAGTCAGAGGCGCAAGAGCCGACGCCCGGCGGCTCATACTCATACACATCGTCGGTGCCGTTGGTGTCTTGCGGCACCAGCACATCCGAGCTGTCGAAGAACAACCGCCCCGAATCGGACAGATAGCGCGACTGATACAACGCCTCGCCAGTGCTGTGATCGGTCCAGCCGGGAACGTTCGCCGCGATCCAGATACCCGTCCGGAACACATTGTAGCCACTAGTGACGGTAACGCGGCCGACCCCGGCTCCTTCTTCTTCGGTGCCGTACGGACGTGCTCCCGTTGGATTGCACGAAGCGCATATGAGCTTGTCGTCGCCTGCGTCATACAAATACACCTCTTGGTCGGCCTTACCGCTCACCGCGTCGCGATTGTCATAGCCTGTCAACGAACGCTGTGACATAAACACCAGCCATTCACCGTTGGAGGACACGCGTGTCGTCAGCCCCTGAAGATACGTCGCTTCCCCTCTCGCCCAGTCTGCACTGTCCGCGCCCGCCAGCACCGCCACAAGACTGATCTTTCCTTCCCGATCCGCGTAAAGATTGCACTCCTCTTCAGCGGCGAGATCGAGGCTGGCAAGCGGCGTACAGTCGCCCTGTACCGCTTCCTCCCCGTTCGCGGTCTTGTTCGTACTCAACACTCCGTTGGCCACGAAATAGACAGAGGAACCGTTTTCGGCGCCGCCCGCTATCGCACCGAGCACTTCGACGCTTCCCTTGCCCGCTACCGGCGGCGTCAAATCCGTCAAGTCGCATTCCGGACCACCGCCCGATTCCACGACGGTGCACTCATACAGATCAGTCCCCCCGGAATCTGACGTCAAACGCTGACCGTCAGTGAAGAACACCCGGGACCCATCGCTCGAGGCGAATTGGAAATTTGGTTCCGCCTTGCCTTCGACCGGCGTACCGGGCTGTACCGTATCCAGCTGCAAGGTTTTTTTTGCGGTCACATCGCGCAGATAAAGATGTTTTTTGCCTTCATGTTCAGACCAAACCACACGCGCCCCGTCAACTGAGATCGCACCACGCGCAAGCTCTTCATCCCCGGGAGCATTGCTCTCGGGTGCGGGTTCTTCGTCAGGCAGCACGCTCACCAGTTGCAGCTGACCCGCCGACCACTCGTACAAGCCCACCGTCGGAGCTCCTTCAGTCAAGGGTACAGTCGATATGATCAATACGTGCGCCAAGTCGGGACTGGCACCAACCACTAGCGGCCCTTCCCCGTCCCGCTGTTCACCGAAGACCGTTTCCGGAGCAACGTTTTCATATCCGGTCTCTCCGGTCAGCAATGGTCGATAGCACGACGCGTTGCACAGGTCTTCGATGTCGCCATCTGTAAACAGCGTACGCAGGAATGGCGTCTGTTCGGAGGCTTCGTCGGACAACGACGACACGAACGAGCCCGCAGGCTGCAACACACCATGCGACAGGTCGCTGGAGAGGAGCGGATATTCGCCTCCGGCAACCAGACCGGTCGCAAATTCGTGTGGGGCGGTGACATCGCGCGAAGACCAACCCGTCGCGCCGCGCGCCGACAGGACCTGCACACCGCCGGCATTGCCGGGGGGCCTTTCTTCCGTAGGCGCGGTGGCCTCGTAAGCGATCGCGTCACCCGAGACCGCTGCCTGCACCAACCCTTCAGAGATCGGCTTCAACGCGGCGCCCAGCTTGTCCGACGGCGACACCAGTTCCCAACCACGGCCATCCAACAACCCGAACGCACCTCGGGGCTGCGTCGTAAACGCCCTTTCTGCACCATTGGAGGAACCCAATGCGTTTTCGGCGTGTACACGATAATAGTAGACCGTATTGTCGGCCAAGCCCTGTATCGGGAACGAAAGGTTTTGATTGGACTCGGCCGAGCCGACATCGACGTCGGGGGTGCTCTGGCCGTAAACTCCAGGTTCTGTCCCGTATTCGACACGCACGTGCGTATCGGCGTCGTGAGGAGCAACGACCCCGGCAACCGTCGCGCCTGTAGCCGTCACTTCCGAGACGGACTCGTCGACCACGCTCGGAGCCCCGAACGACACGTCCCCGCCACGCACCGGTTCGTCGATCAGTGTGTTTACATCGTTTGCGTTTCCCGCAACCAGGCGGAAATGGTAGATACCGCCTGCATGCAAACCACTTACCGCTGCCTTCACCGTGTGAGCGTTCAAATCCGCGGGGATGCTGCCTACCACCGGTTCGCACGCCGCTATATGCCCGTACGGGTCGCTTTCGCCTTCCCCTTCGCCCCATTCAAAAAGACATTCCTTCAGCGCGACACCTGAAGGATTCACCACGCCTTCCAACGTCGCCCCGGTCGAGCTGAAACCTGACGGGCTTCCGGTCGTAACATCGGGGACCGTCTCTACGGAGAACCCAAAAACCGGCCCCCCAGGCCTCGCCCCGATATAGAGTGTGTCACTAGGTGTACCAGAATCGAGCGCTAGCCCGGGAAATTCTTGCTGCCCCATATGCGGCAGAGCAGTCGTTTCAACCGGAACACATGCCTGAAGCGGGGTTGGGTCACAGGAAGAGTCGTACCGCTTGACAGTTTGTGCTTCATATACATACAGATCGTTTGACGAAGCGTCAAACGCAATACCATTCGTACCCGGCGAGACCAGCCCAACCTCTTCACCCGCCGTCGTGTACTTGAATGAGTGAGCAGCGCCCGAGCTATTTAGATACATATACCCCGAGGAGGAAACGGCGTAACCTTGATACAGAGGGAAACCTTCATCTGGCAGCTCGTCCCAGTCTGTGATGAAATTGGCGTTCTGCCCAAACTCGAAAGCCCGGGCTTCGGGTTCGGTGAACACCCAGAGGTTACCCGCCGGATCGACAGCCAAGCCCTGCAGAGTTCGGAATGGGCCGGGCAGAGGCGACACAACGGTCGAGCCGTCCAGCTGACCTTCGCTTCCCCAAGTAGATATCACGCGACCGTATTCATCGAACTTTGTGACCTTGTCATCGCCACCGACAGCCGTGTCGGCTACGTAGATGTCGCCTGAAGAAGGCCCGGACGAACTGTCAACTGCCACCATGGGAGCGCTACTCGCGAACGAACCGGGAGTCACACCCGCGGTGCCGTCCTGGCAGACATCGCCCACATGGCCAACGGCGGGGCACACATCCTGTTCGGGCTGCGGTCTACCTTCTTCCACGGCTGTCTTGTTGACCTTTCCGCCGAACATCAGCAGGAAATGTCCGGAAGCATCGAACTTCTCGACTCGATGGTTCGCGGCGTCGACAACATACACGTCGCCCTCCGACGGGTTTTTGCCCGCATCGACCGCAACTGAACCTACGTTGTACCCTCCCCCTCCAAGTTCGTTGAGCGGGTATGGATCGGAGACCGTGGTGCTTTCGTCGCCGAAGGAACCCGTGAACAAGCGCGCCTGACCGGCGTGGGCCGAGGTAGTGACCGCCAGAAGCGCCACGACGCCCAAAGCACAAGAGACACTCGCGCACAGGCGAAGATGTCTCGCCGGCGACGCAGAACCATGAGGCCGCCGCGCGGCGATCGACGTAATGATGTTATCGATCGCTTTCACGTACTCTCCGAATCACTTTGATTACCTTGATAGAGAACCAGGGGAGATGCGGCCATATAGCCGGCATCGCCCTGGTTTGACTCGCGTGTTGGTTGGACCAATCCGTCTTGCTAGCGGCTACTTGCCCTCGGTAACCGGACTATTCCTTCTCGGTTACCGCCCACGCGCCGTACGATTCGAGTCCTTCATAGCCTGTTTCAGGTTCGAGATTGATCAGGGCCCCAGCCTTGCCGGTTGCTCCAATTTCGGTTTCGGGTCCGAGTTTCTTGGGGGTATTGTAAATAGCGTTGGAGCTGGATTGGCCCCCGTTGAGGTCGTCGGCGTAGACGCAGAGATTGCCCGGGTCTGCCGTGGGTTCGGCCGGATTGCCGTGACAGTGTGTCGATGCGACCGTTTTCCCCCTGGAAATTTGTTCTTCCCCGTTGGGAAGGATGAAATGGGCGTGGCATTCCGTGGAACCACTGGCTGTGCAGTTTTCTTCTTCGGGTCCACCGCCGACCAGACCGGCTTCGAGCGGGATTGGGAAGGAGATCGAGACCAGGCCACTCTCCCGTCCGACTGTTACTTCCTCTTCTTTTCCTTGCACTTCGGTCTTGAATTTACTCTGGCCGGTCTGGACCGTCCATGTCCCGGTCTCGGTCTTGCCCGCCGGCAGCGTGCCGCTCGCGGTCCAGGGCGAGCCTTCCTTGCCGTTGCACGCATACGCCTTGCCGCTCGCGGATTCGAACTTGACGCCGCCCTTGCCGCCACTGGTGGTGCCGTTGCAATGACCTTCGATCGTGTTCGCCGACTCCGTGCTCGTCACGCTCGTGCCGTTGGCCCCGGCTTTGCCTTCGGTACCCACCCCAGCGGACCCAGCTGGACCCTGCGGCCCCGCGGACCCTGCGGGACCCGCCGGTCCGGTCGCACCTGGAGCGCCCGTTGCTCCCGCCTTGCCCTTCAACGACGCAAGCACGCTCGGCTTGATCTGTTTCGTCGAAGTGATCAAAAATTTGCTGGCAGCATAGGCGCCACCGCTCATCGCGAACACCAGCGCGAAAGTCGCAACGACGTTCGCGTACGTGAGCCGCGTGCGGATCCTTGAGAACATCTATCCATCCCCTCCTAGAAATTCAGTGAAAACCCCGTAGACGCCTCCCCGGGCCATCTACTTGGCAGTAGCGAAAGGTGTGGGACCTCTACGACACCTCTACGACACCTCTACAAGACAGATCATGCACGTACCGCACCGGCAAGACAAGCCAGCATCTAGAAGCTTCTAGATTGTGAACAGGGAATACAAAACGTTTCTGTTTGCACCCAGTCTCCATCGACGCCTCCCGTTTGCGCTAGTCTCATATCATGGGTGGAGTAGGGGTTGCCAATGAGAGAGGTGGTGCGACCCTGCGCTCACCTGTCAGCTGGGCGTTGCTGGGACTGGTGATCCAGCGTCCAAGCTATGGGTACGAGCTTGTCCAGCGCTTCGAACGTACGTACGGGCACGTGCTCGAACTGTCAAGCCCATCGCAGATCTACACCGCACTGGACGCGCTCGAGCGGCGCGAGCTGATCGAGAAGCTGCCACCCGGTGAGGCGCCGGAGATCTCACGCCAGCCCAAGCCGCACTACCGCCCCACCCCGCTGGGGGTACAGAGCCACGCCGACTGGCTAATCGAGCAGGTACAGGATGAGCGGCGCCGCTCGCACCTGTTCGCCTTGCAACTGGCCGTGCTCGGGCCACAAGGGGCGCTTGCGATCCTCGATCGCTACGAGCAGAGTTGCTTGCGAGACGCGAGCAGCGCCACTTCGCGGCGATCCGCTAAGTCGAGCACAGTTGCAGGCTCTTCACGCGACGCTCGTCCCGGCAATGGCGAGGGCGAGCAACTTGACGACCTGGCGACAAGGCTCTCGCGCGAGGGTCAGCGCCTGTCGGTGCAGGCGCGCCTGGCCTGGATCGGCTACGCCCGGCGCGAGGTGAGCGCACTCCCTCGCGCCGGCGCCCCTCAAGACACGGGAAGGACAGATAGCCGCGACGGAAGGCCTGCAGGCGCCAAGCAAAGGCGGGGCAACCGAGCATGAGCCTGCTCGCGCTCGAGCACGTCGCGCGTCGCCACCAAAGCGGCGCCAGCGAGCGCACCATTTTGCGCGACGTCTGCTTGGAGCTCGACGCGGGCGAACTGGTCGCGGTCTGGGGTTTGCGTCGCTGCGGACGCTCGACGCTGTTGCGCATCGCCGCCGGGATCGAGCCGGCCGACTCCGGACTGGTGCGCTTCAGCGGGCGCTCACTCGCTAGCGGCAGTCTCGCGCTAGGCGATGGCATCGGTTACTGCACATGCGCCTCCCTCGACGCGCCAAGCGTGCTCGACGAGTTGCTGCTAGGTCAACTCGCGCGTGGAGTGCGGCGATCGCTCGCACGAACACGCGCCTACACGGCCCTGGCGCGCGTCGGCGCCTCTGACTGCGCCGCGCGTGTCGCGCACGAGCTCGACGGCGCCGAGGAACTGCGTGTCGCGCTGGCGCGAGCGCTCGCGCTTGAGCCCTCGCTGCTCGTGATCGACGATCCCGTCAGGGGTGTGGACCTGCTGCAGCGCGACTCGATCCTGGCCTTGCTGCGCTCGCTAGCGGACGAGGGCATCGCCGTGCTGATCAGCACCGACGAGGCGACCGCGTTGGCCGGCGCGGACCGCGCGATGTCGCTATCCGATGGGGTGCTGCGCGGGACCAGAGCGCCCGAGCTGGCCCAGGTGCTGCCGCTGCGCCGCAGGGCAAGCGCGTGAGCTCATCGGCCCCATCCGTCGTGCCCCATCGCCGCCGGCGCGAGCAAAGGCCGACGCCCACACCCGACTCCCGCTAGCCGCGAATGGCCTTGCTCGAACTGGAGCGCGTGGTCAAGCGCTACCGTCGCGGCTCAGAGCAGGTGATCGCGGTCGACGGCGCAAGCCTGGCGCTCCAGGCCGGCGAGATGCTTGCACTACACGGGCCGAGCGGCTCGGGCAAGACAACGCTGCTGCTGCTCGTCGCGGCCTTGCTGGCGCCTGAGGAGGGCGAGATCCGCTTCGACGGGCGCCCGATCTCCGCGCTGTCCGAGCGCGAGGCGTGCGACTACCTGCAGCGCGACGTCGGCTTCGTCTACCAGTCGCCGCAGCTGATGGGGCGCGTCTCGGCGCTCGAGAACGTGGCGCTGAAGCTCGTGCTCGCCGGCACACCCGCGCGCGAGGCGCGTGCGCAGGCGCAACCGTGGCTTGCCCGCGTCGGCATCGCCGCACAGTCCGAGCAAACCCCCGAGACGCTCTCCGGCGGCGAGCTGCAGCGCGTGGCGATCGCGCGTGCGCTCGTAGGCGAGCCGCGCCTGATCCTCGCCGACGAGCCGACGGGCAACCTCGACAGCACACGCAGCCGCGAGATCGTCGAACTGCTGCGCGAAGTCGCGCGCGAGCGCGACGCTGGGGTGCTGCTGGTAACACACGACCTGGAGGCGGCAGGCCTCGCCGACCGCCACGTGACACTGCGCGACGGGCGGCTGACGCAACTCGCCGGTACGGCCCCGGCCCCGGAGAAGTCTGTATCGGCCGAGCCGGCATCCGTAGAGCAGCCGTCGGCTAAATCAAGGAGCACAAGTGTCGCCGCCGGCTGAATCGGGCACAACCAACGTACCTCCGTCCGGCCGTGACGGGCGTGCGCCCGCGCCTGCCGAGCAGACGCGAGCACGCGCGTTGATGCGCCTGGGGGCGCTCGTCTACCTGTATCGGCGGCGCGTGCGCGTGCACGGCGTGCAAGAGCTGCTAGCTGGACTGGGAATTGCCAGCAGCGTCGCGCTCGTGTTCGCCACGCTGGTCGCCGGCGGCAGCGTCACCGGCTCCTCGGAACAGCTCGTGCACGAGGTGATCGGCCCGGCCACACTGCAACTGCACGCTCGCGGCGCCGACGGCTTCGACGAAAGCATGCTCGGACGCGTCGAACGACTCCCCGGCGTCAAGCAGGCCGCGCCGCTTTTGGAGCAGACGGCCACGATCGAAGCGGCCGATACCCTGAATGGCACCCCCCATGGTGGGGGGCAGGCAGGTGGGCGCCGCCTGACCGTCTCGCTCGCCGGCGCCGACACCGCGCTGACGGTGCTCGACGGGCTCGCGCACACGCTACCGCGGGAAACACTTGCTTCGGGTGCCGTCGGCCTCAGCCAGGCCAGCGCACAAGCGCTCGGGATTCCCACCAGGGCGAGTGGCCAGACCGGCCTCTCCCTCGCGCGCTACACACCCGGTGTCCCCAGTCCCAGACCCACTTCCACTTCCACTTCAGCCTCGAACACCCCCGTTACGCTTTTGCTTCGCGGGGCGGCATCGCGCCTGCGCATATCCGATGTGCTCGGCGCCGGCACGATCGGCGCCCTCTCCGGGGCCGACGTCGCGGTCATGCCGCTCGAAGACCTGCAGCGGCTAGCCGGCCTGCCCGGGCGCATCACACGCGTGCTCGTGCTCGCCCAACCCGGGCACGAAGCGCAGGTGCGCCGCGAGCTGCAGGCGCTCGGCGGTGGGCGCATCGAAGTCGCCGCCGCCAACCAGGATGTCGGGCTGTTGCGCCAAGCCCTGCGGCCCTCGGACCAGGCGAGCACCCTGTTTGCCACGATCAGCGTGCTGCTCGGCGTGCTGTTCGCTTTTGGCGCGCTGCTGTTGACCGTGCCCGAGCGCCGCCGCGCGATCGCCGACCTGCGCCTGCTCGGCACACGACGCAGCGCAATCGTGCAGATGCTGCTGTTCCAGGCGCTGTGCCTGGGCATCGCCGCCTCGCTCGTCGGGCTGCTCGGCGGATATGTGCTCTCGCGCTCGGTGCTGCAGCAATCGAGCGGCTATCTCGAGGAGGCGTTCACGCTGGGGTCGCACACGCTCATCGGCGTGCGGCCGGCTTTGGAGGCGGCGCTTGCTGGGGTGCTCGCGACCTGTGTCGCCTCGGCCGTGCCGCTGCTCGACCTGCGCCGCAGCGCAAGTCTCGACGCCGTGTACCGCGCCGAAGGCGGCTCGGGCGCGACGCTTGCGCGCTCCTCGCGACGCTGGCTGGCATTGGCCGCAGCGCTGCCGCTGGCAGGCGCGACGTGCCTGTTCGCGAGCGACCCGGCCAACGCGCTGCTCGCCTGCGAGCTGCTGGCGCTTGCCACCGTGCTCGCCGTGCCGTTGACGTTCGCCGCCGTGCTGCGTGGGGGGCGGGCGTTGGCCGAGCGCCGTCAGCGCCTGACCGCGCTGCCGGTCGCGCTCGCCTCGCTACAGGGCACCAAGCTGCGCTCGCTCGCGCTGGCCGGGACCGGTGCACTGGCGCTGTTCGGCGCCGTCGCGCTCGGCGGCGCGCGCGCGGATCTGCTGCGCGGCGTGCAGCGCTTCGCACACGGCTACGCCGCCGAGGCCGACATCTGGGTGGGAGCGCCTGGCGACAACCAGGCGACCGTCGACTTCCGTGCCGCCGGCCTGCATACGCGCATCGCCCATATTCAAGGGGTCGCGAGCGTGCAGGCCTTCCAAGGCGGCTTTGTGCAACTAGACGGCCGCCGTGCCTGGCTGCTTGCGCGGCCCGCAGCCGCCGAGCGAGGACTGCTGGACGGCCAGGTCGTGGCCGGCAACCTCACAAGCGCCGGCCAGCGATTGGGTGAAGGCGGCTGGGTCGCCGTCTCGGCACAGATCGCACAAGCGGCCCATGTCGCCGTCGGCGGCACGCTGCTACTGCCAACGCCCAGCGGCAGCTTTCCGATGCGAATCGCAGCGACGACGACCAACCTCGCCTGGAGCCCCGGCGCGATCCTCATGAACGAGGCCGACTACAGCCGCCTGTGGGGGACGAGCGCCCCGACCGCGCTCGACGTGCACCTCGCGCCTGGAGCCGACCCGGCAAGCGTGCTCGCACAGGTGCGCGCGGCGCTCGGACCGGCAAGCGGTCTGCGCGCGACCAGTGCGCGGGCACGCGAAGCAAGCATCGACGCGCTGATCGGCGAAGGGCTCAGTCGCCTACAGGAGATATCGACACTGCTGCTACTGGCCGCCACGATCGCGATGGCAGCAGCGCTCAGCTCGGCGATCTGGCAGCGGCGGGTGTCGCTGGCGACGCTGCGGCTCTCGGGCGTCAGGCCGGCGCGAATACGGACGATCCTGGTGGTCGAGTCGGCTTTGATGCTCGGCGCCGGCTGCTTTACCGGCGTGGTGGCCGGGCTGTATGGCCAGCTCGTGATCGACGCCTACCTGCGTCACGTGACTGGCTTCCCGGTTGCCTCGCTCGCCGCGAGCCCACACCCCGTCGAGATCCTGGCGCTCGTGATCGTGGCCGTGCTGGCGATCGTGGCGCTGCCCACATGGCTCGCCTCGCGCGTATCCCCGACCCTGGCGCTCAATGAGTAAGGCGCTGGTGCTGCTCGCCACACTGTGCACCGGCGTCTGTGTCGCCCACGCCTCGCACGCGCTGAAAGCGAGCGACACCGCGCATCTACGCTACCTATCGGCCTCCGGCTCGCTACTGCTCGAGGAAGGCCAAACAAGCGGCACGCTGCCGGGCAAGATGCGCGCGCGCGTGAACGTCGGCTCGACCTTCACCGGCAGCTTCGTCACATACACGCGTTACGGCACGATCGTCGGTCATGGCAGCGCCACGCCGCACGGCTCGGGCACATACGAAAGCTTCTCCGGCACGCTCGTCGTGACCGGCGGCAGCGGCCGCTACGCGCACGCGCACGGGACGGCCGGACTGTACGGCACGTTTAACCGCGACAGCTACGCCTTCGTCGTACAGACGACCGGCACACTGCTGTACTGAGACCAACGCATGAAGTCAAGCGTCGCCCTGCGTAGTGCCTCCGCCGTAGCGCTGGCAGCGCTGTGCCTGTACGCGGCAGCGGCGATGGAGGAAACCGCGACCGCAGCGACTACCGGGACCGCGCACCTGTCGCGAGCGGGCACGAAAGCGACAATAACGACAACCGAAAGCACGAGCGCCACGCTCAGCGCCGCCTTCACTCCGGAGAAGCTTGGGCAGCGCACGACGCTGCACTTCGGCTTCTCCTTCTCCGCCGCGCCCGGCCAGGTGCCACCGCCGTTGACGCAGATCGAGCTGCGCTATCCAAACAACCTTGGCATCGCCATCAGCGGTTTGGGCTTGGCCACGTGTAGCGCGACGGTGCTGTCCGAACTCGGCCCGAAAGCCTGCCCGCCCAACTCGATCATGGGGCGCGGTGAAGCGTATACGGGGATCGTGCTCGGCATCACTCCGATCAGAGAGAACGCACCGATCTGGATCGTGCGCGCGCCCGACCAGGAAGGGCACCTGTCGGTGCTGTTCTACTCCGAAGGCTCGACGCCCGTCGATACGCACATCGAGTTCCCCGGCATCCTGCTGCCCGCCGACGCGCCCTTCGGCGGCGTCGTCTCGATCGGTATCCCGCTCGTGCCGACGCTGCCCGGCGCGCCCTACATCTCGGTGATCCACCTGCACGCCACACTCGGGCCGATCGGCGTCACTTACTACGAACATCTTGGCGGCGTGACACTGGCCTATACCCCCAAGGGCATCCTGCTGCCCAGCAACTGCCCGCGCGGCGGCTTTCCCTTCGCGGCGACATTCAGCTTTCTCGACGGCAGCGAAGCGAAGGCCAGCACGGCGATTCCCTGCCCCGACCCGCGAAAGAAGAAACGCCGTTGAGGGGCTCAGTGGCGGAAGTGGCGGATGCCAGTGGCCACCATCGCCGCGCCCGCGGCGTCGGCGGCGGCGACAACCTCCTCGTCGCGCACCGAGCCGCCCGGCTGGATGATCGCGGTGACGCCCGCGTCGATCGCCAGCTGGGGGCCGTCGGCGAAGGGGAAGAAGGCGTCTGAGGCCAGCGAGGAGCCCGCCAGCAGGTCCGGTTGGCCGGCCTGGGCCTTCTCGATCGCGATGCGCACGGCATCCACGCGGCTCATCTGACCGGCGCCGATGCCGATCGTGGCGCCGTCGCGCGCGATCACGATCGCGTTGGAGCGCACGTGGCGGCAGACCTGCCAGGCAAAGCGCATGTCCTGCCACTCGGCGTCGCTCGGCTGCTTGGCGCCCATCACGCTCATCTGATCGGCGGTCTCTGAGACCTCGTCGCGGTCCTGCACGAGCAGGCCCCCTATAACGGGCTTGGCCTCCAGGCCACCGACCGGCTCCGGCCAATCGCGGAGCTCCAGCAGGCGCACGTTCTTCTTTTGCGTCAGCACCGCCAACGCCTCGGGCTCGAAAGCCGGGGCCAGCAGCACCTCGATGAACTGTTTCGAGAGGGCCTGCGCACAAGGCCCGTCAACCAGGCGGTTGAGTGCGATCACACCGCCGTAAGCGCTGACCTGGTCGCTGGCGAAAGCGCGCTCGTAGGCGTCCTGCGCAGTCTTGCCCAGTGCGCAGCCGCAGGGGTTGTTGTGCTTGACGATCGCGCACGCCGGATCGGAGAAGTCCTCGACCAGCTCGCGTGCGGCGCTCAGGTCGAGCAGATTGTTGAACGACAGCTCCTTGCCGTGCAACTGCTTGACGCCGGCGAGCAGGTGCGTGGGCGCGCCCACCTCGGCGTAGTAGGCGGCGCGCTGGTGCGGGTTCTCGCCGTAGCGCAACTCGGCCGCCTTCTCGTAGGCGAGCGTGCGCTGCTGCGGGAAGTCCTCGTCTTCGCGCTGGGCAAACCAGGAGGAGATAGCGGCGTCGTAGCGCGCCGTGGTGGCGAAGGCAACCGCCGCGAGTCGCTGCCTAGTAGAAAGCGATATGCAACCATCCGGTTGCATTAGCTCGTTTACCAGGACCTGGTAATCGGAAGGGTCAACCACCACCGCCGCGAACGCGCTGTTCTTGGCCGCAGCGCGGATCATCGTGGGGCCGCCGATGTCGATGTTCTCGACGATCTCCGCGGGCGTCGCGTCGCCGCGCGCGAGCGTCTGCTCGAAGGGGTACAGGTTCACGCACACAAGGTCCACCGGCTCGATCGAGTGCTCGGCCGCCGCCTGCAGATGCTCGTCGTTGTCGCGCACCGCCAACAGGCCCGCGTACAAGCGCGGGTGCAGCGTCTTGACGCGCCCGTCCATCATCTCCGGGAAGCCCGTGAAGTCCTCGATCGCCCGCACCGGCACACCCGCCTCGGCCAACGCGCGAGCCGTGCCACCGGTCGAGACGATCTCCACACCCAGCTCGACCAGGCCGCGGGCGAAGTCGACGATGCCGGTCTTATCGGAGACCGAAAGCAGCGCCCTGCGCACTCGCACCGCACCGGGCTCGGCGCGCACGATGCCTGTCTGGGTGGGCTCAGCGCTCATTCCCTCGCAGATTATCCGGGTGGAGCGAAGGTCGCGTGCACACGTCAGGACGCCTCGGCCGGGGACTGTGTCGGCGCTGGGACAATCCTCACACGGCGAGGGTTCTCCGGGTCGAGACTCAACGCGCCGCGCGCGAACAGACGCACGGCCTCGGGCAGCAGCGAATGCTCGATCGGGCGCAATGCCGCCAGCACCTCGTCGGGGTCGCGCGCGTCGGGCAGCTCCAGCGCCCGCTGGGAGATCACCGCGCCGCTGTCCACGCCCGCGTCGACGAAGTGGACTGTCACGCCGAACACCTTCACGCCATAGGCGAGCGCCTGCTCGATCGCATGCAAACCCGGGAAAGCCGGCAGCAGCGACGGGTGCACGTTGATGACAGCGCCCGGGAAGCGCTCGAGGAAGACGAACGTCAGCAGCTCCATGTAGCCGGCGAGCACGACCAGCCGTGCGCCACGCTCGGCCAGCCAGTCGGCCATCGCCCCGTCGCGCGTCTCGCGGTCGGCGTAGGCCGAGCGCTCGAACACGGCTGTGGGCACGCCGCGCGCGGCCGCGCGCTCCAGCGCCAGGGCTCCCGGCGCACCGGAGGCGACAGCGACCACCTGCGCCTCGTGGCCGTGGACGGTGTCCAGCAGCGCCTGCAGGTTGGTGCCCGTGCCCGATACGAGCACGGCGATCGGCAGTGGCTCACTCACGGGCGGCTCGCAGACGACACTTGATCGCGCACCCTAGCGGGCGCGCATGTCGTCGTCCCCGCGTCCCTCCGAGTAGCCTGCAACCACTTGTGATCACCCTCACAGAGGCCAGGGCTTTCCTGCCCTTCAATCGGATACATGATTTCTTCACTCATAGTCGCGGGTGCTCTACTAGGCGGCGCCGCAGGCGCGCTGCGTGGCGAGCGCAACCGCGGCCTCATTACTCGCAGGCCTTACAACAATCGCCACAGCGACGCGACAGGCGCACGCGACGAGCGCGCGCAGATGCTCAATTAGGCGCCGGCGACCTCGAGGGCGTACTTGCCTTGAGCGCCGTCTGAGCCCTTGACGGGATACTCGCCGGTGAAGCAGGCGTCGCAGTGCGTGGCACGCGTGGCGCCGACCGCCTCGTAGACGCCGTCGAGCGACAGGTAGGCGAGCGAGTCGCAGCCCAGCTCGGCTTCGATCTCTCCCACCGAGCGCTCGTGCGCGATCATCTCCTCGCGCGTTGACATGTCGATGCCGTAGTGGCACGGATGCTTGATCGGCGGAGCGGAAATGCGCATGTGCACCTCTGTGGCGCCGGCGTCACGCAGCATCTGCACGATCTGGCGCGTGGTGTTGCCGCGCACGATCGAGTCGTCGACGACGACCAGGCGCTTGCCGCCCACGATCTCCGGGAGCGGGTTGAACTTGAGGCGCAGGCCGTGCTTGCGCAGCTCCTGGCCCGGCTGGATGAAGGTGCGGGCGACGTAGCGGTTCTTGACGAAGCCGTCGTCCTGGGGCAGACCGCTGGCGCGCGCGAAGCCGCGGGCTGCCGCGTTGCCTGAGTCGGGCACGGGGATCACAAGGTCCGCCTCGACTGGCGACTCGCGCGCGAGGATCTCACCCATGCGCCCGCGCGCGACCTGCAGCACCTGGCCGTTCATGCGCGAGTCCGGGCGCGCGAAGTAGATGTACTCGAACACGCAGAAGGCCTTGCGCGCGTCGGGCATTACACGGCGGCTCTCGAGACCGTGCTCGCCAAGCGTGACGATCTCGCCCGGCTCGACGTCGCGCAGGAGGGTGGCGCCGATGATGTCGAACGCGCACGACTCGGAAGCGACGCAATAACGCGGGGGCTCGGCGTCTGTCGCCGCGCCGTCCGAACCTTCGCCGCCCGAGCGGCCGCCGTCCGCGCCCTCGCCACCCAGACCTGCCGGGCTGAGATCCCGCACGTCGAGCGCGGCCGGGAGCACCCCCAACGCGAGCGGGCGCAGGCCGTGCGGGTCGCGGAAGGCGACCACCTTGTCCTTGGTCATCACCACGATCGAGAAGGCGCCGTGCAGGCGCGGCAGCACATCCGCGATCGCGTCCTCGATCTGCTCGGCCGGGTGCGTGGCCAGCAGCGCCGCGACGATCTCGGAGTCCGAGGTCGAGCTGAAAGTGACGCCGCGCGCTGAGAGCTCCTCGTGCAGCTCCAAAGCGTTGATCAAATTGCCGTTGTGGGCGAGCGCCAGCTCGCGGCGCGAGCCGTTGGTGCCCTCCGAGCGTTGCACCGGCTGAGAGTTCTCCCAGGCGTTGGAGCCGGTCGTCGAATAGCGCACGTGCCCGATCGCAAGCTCGCCACGCAGCGTGCGCAGGTCGTTCTCGCTGAACACCTGTGAGACGAGCCCGAGCTCGCGGCGGGTCATGATGTTGCCGCCGCGGTCGGCGGCGGCGATGCCGGCCGACTCCTGACCGCGGTGCTGCAGCGCGTACAGCGCGAAGTACGACAGGCGGGAGACCTCGTGGCCGGGCGCGTATATGCCAAACACACCGCACTCGTCGCGCGGTCCGTCGCGGTCCTCCGGACGAGGGTCCAAGGGCATTGCTTGCCTTAGGCTAGCAGCAGCTCGACTCATCGCGGTGGACTGCTGCTCAGGAGAGGTTGTCTATTACTTTTTGTGCGATTGCCAATGGTGACTACAATATGTAGCTGCCATAGTAAATTGCGTAAAAAGTAATACATATACTCACGCAAACAGCTCCGCAAGCGCGCCATGTGCCTGGTCCAGGTCGGACAGTGACAACTCGATTAGCTCCCCACCCGCGCGCGTGAGGCACTCGATTCGCAGCACGTCGCCACCCACGCTGCCGAGGGTCCACATCGGCACCGAAGCCCCAAGCGCGCGCAACGCGTCCTCGCCGCCGCTCACGAGGAAACCGCCCGAGCCCTCGCCAAACAGCGCGACAGCGGAGTCGGGCGAAATGCCGCTCCCTCCAGCCTCGCGTCCCGTCGCGTCGGCTCCCTCAGCCCCAAAAAACTCCTCCCCAAGCGACACGCGCGCGCCGAAGTCGCCACCCAGGCAGCACTCCGCCAGCGCGACCGCCAGACCGCCCTCGGCGATGTCGTGGGCGCTCGAGAGCGCCCCGGAGCGCACCGCCTCGCGCACCGCCGCTTGCGCGCCAGCCACTGCGTCTATGTCGATCGGAGGCAATCTGTCCGGCAGCTCCCAGCCCCACAGCTTGGCCAGCTCGCTAGCGTCCAGCGACGGGGCGAACGGGCCGACGAGCGCGATCGCGTCGCCCGCGCGCACGAAGCCCGAGCGGCCCGCGGCGCGCACGTCCGGCAGCTCGCCGACCATGCCGATCACCGGCGTGGGATAGACCGGCCCGGCGGAAGTCCCCTCGTTATAGAGCGACACATTGCCGCCGACGATCGGCGCCTGAAGCGCGCGGCAGGCATCGCCAAGGCCGCGCACCGCCTCGGTCAGCTGCCAGGCGATATGCGGCTTCTCGGGATTGCCGAAGTTGAGGTTGTTGGTCGTGCCAAGCGGCCTGGCGCCAACGCAGGCAAGGTTGGAGGCGCACTCGAGCACCGCGGCGACAGTGCCCGTGTAGGGATCGGCCGCGACGCGCCGGCCGTTGCAGTCGATCGAGACGGCGATCCCGGGGACCGCCCCGTCCGTGTCGTGTACGCCATCCGCAGCAGCTGGGGCACCGTGTGGCGCGATCGTCAGCACTGCCGCGTCGCCCTGCTCGGGGCGCCTGACCGTACGCGATTGCACGACGGAGTCGTACTGCTCGAAGAGCGGCCGACGCGAGGCGATGTTCGCCGAGGCGAGCAGGGCGAGCAGTATCTCTGACGCAGTGGCGTCTTTGGAGAGCAGCGCCTTCGGCGCCGGGTATGGCGTTCCCTCGGGCTTGACCGGCTCCAGGTCATAGAGCGGGCAGTCGTCCACCAGCGCCCGCACCGGCATGCTCCCAACCGGCTGTCCGGCCTTGAAGATTCGCATCTGGCCGCTGTCGGTGACCGTGCCGATCGGGGCGCCGCCGACCTCCCACTTCTCACACAACTCCAGCACCGCCGCGACGTTTGTGGGCTCGACCACGCAAAGCATGCGCTCCTGGGACTCGGAGACCATGATCTCGAACGGCTCCATGTCGGCCTCGCGCAGGGGCACGTTGGCGACGTCGATGTCGATCCCGACCTCGCCCTTGGAGGCCATCTCCGAGGCCGAGGAGGTCAGGCCGGCCGCACCCAGGTCTTGGAGGGAGACGAGCAGCCCGCGCTCGAGCAACTCGAGCGAGCACTCCATCAGCTTCTTCTCCTCGAACGGATCGCCAACCTGGACGGTGGGCCGCTTGTCCACCGAAGAATCCTCATCCTGATAACCCCCCGGGGGGTTATCAGCCCAGGGCGTGTCGGCTGAGCCGAGCTCGGCCGAGGCCAGCACCGAGGCGCCGCCGATCCCGTCGCGGCCGGTCGAGGCGCCGAACAGCAACACGACGTTGCCGACCCCGACGGCGGCACTGGTCACGAGCTGCTCGCGCTTTGCGATCCCCAAAGCCATCGCGTTGACCAGGCAGTTCTGCTCGTAGGGCGCCTCGAAGTAGACCTCGCCGCCGATCGTCGGCACGCCGATCGAGTTGCCGTAGTGGCCGATGCCGGCGACAGCGCGGTCGAGCAGGTAGCGCGAGCGTGCCCCGGCCCCTCCATTTCCACCGCGATCCCCCTCATCCAAAGAGGAGAGATAGCGAGATTTGAGATGAGGCTCACCAAATCGCAGTGAGTCGAGCACCGCGATCGGACGCGCGCCAATCGCAAAGATGTCGCGCAGAATGCCGCCCACACCCGTGGCAGCGCCTTGGAACGGCTCGACCGCGCTGGGGTGGTTGTGCGACTCGACCTTGAAGGCACAAACCAGCCCGTTGCCCACGTCGACCGCGCCTGCATTCTCGCCTGGTCCCATCACCACGCTCGGCCCTTCCGTCGGCAACGTGCGCAGCAGCTTCTTGGAGTGCTTGTAGGCGCAGTGCTCACTCCACAGCAGCGAGTACATCGCCAGCTCCACTTGATTTGGCGGCCCGCCCTGCCTCTCGCAGATCAGCTCGTACTCGGCCTCCGTCAGCCCAAGCGCAAGCGCGTCATCCAAGCCCGGGAACGTCGCGGAGTCAGACACGGGCGCCGCTGCCCGAATGGGTGCCCTCGACAGCCATCCGCATCGAGGCAAAGATGCAAAGGCCGTCGCTGGAGCCCGTCAGCTCGTCGACGGCATGCTCGGGATGGGGCATCAGGCCGAAGACGTTGCCCTGCTCGTTGAGCACACCGGCGATGTCGTCGAGCGAGCCGTTGAAGTTCTCACCAGACGCGTAGCGCAGCACGACCTGCCCGTGTTCTTGCATCGAGGCGAGCGTCGGCTCGTCGGCGTAGTAGCGGCCCCAGGAATGCTTGGCGGGGATGCTCAAGGTCGAACGCGCCTCAACTATCGAGTCGCGGCTCACGCTCAAATGCCCTTCGGCGCGCAAGTCTCGATCTCCACCGCAGGCGCAAGTGAATGCCGTGTCGGACTCCACGACATCGAGCTGCACCTGCCTGGATGTGAAGCGCAGATTGGCGTTGGGAAGCAAAGCCCCAGGCAAGAGGTGCGCCTCGCACAAGACTTGGAAGCCATTGCAAATGCCGAGTACCAAGCCGCCATCGTTTGCGAAGGTGATGACCGACTCCATCACCGGCGAGAAGCGTGCGATCGCGCCGGCCCGCAGATAGTCGCCGTAGGAGAAGCCGCCGGGCACGACAATCGCATCGGCGCCTTTCAGATCGCGCTCGCCATGCCACAGCAGCTCAGCGTCGCCCACACGGCGAGCGGCGTGCAGCGCGTCAACCTCATCGCAGGAGCCGGGAAACTGAAGAACGCCGAACTTCATCGCGCCGGGCTCGCCAAGGACGTCCCGACCGCGGCCCCGGATCGCGCGTCAGACGTCACTCGCCGGCAAGGACTATCTCGTAGTCCTCCACGAGCGGATTGGCCAGCAGCTTCTCGCACATCGGCTCGAGCTGACCGGCATCGTCCACATCGAGCTCCACGAGCCGGCCGATGTGGACATTCGCGACTCCCTCGAAGCCGAGGGCGGGCAACGCGCGCTGCACGGCCTCGCCTTGCGGGTCGAGGATCCCCGCCTTGAGGCGGATCAGGACGCGAGCTTTCATGCAGTCCGCTCGAGCCAGGCAGAGAATGGCTCGCCGGTGATCAGCTCGTACGCCTCGACGTAGCGTGTACGGGTTCCCGCGACGACATCCTCAGGGATCTCAGGCGCCGGCGGCTTCTTGTCCCAGCCACTGCCGGCCGCCCAATCGCGCACGTATTGCTTGTCGAAGCTCGGCTGCCCCTTGCCAACTTCGTAGCCTTCCAGCGGCCAGTAGCGGGAGGAGTCGGGTGTCAGTACCTCGTCACCCACGACCAGCTCGCCATCCTCGTCGAGACCCAGCTCGAACTTGGTGTCAGCCAGGATCACGCCACGCTCGCGCGCATGAGCAGCCGCGAAGGAGTACAGGCCGATCGAGATGTCTCTCACGCGTTCCATCAAAGTCCTATCGCCCACGAGCTCGGCCGCGCGCTCGAAGTCGATCGCCTCGTCATGACCAACCTCAGCCTTGGTGCTCGGTGTGAAGATCGGCTCGGGCAGCTGCTCGGACTCGCACAGACCCTGCGGCAACTCGATGCCAGAGACAGCCCCTGTTGCCTGGTAGTCCTTCCAGCCAGAGCCGGTGATGTAGCCGCGCACGACGCACTCCACCGGCAACATCTTCAGCTTGCGCACGACCAGCGCCCGCCCGCGGACCTCTTGTGGGACGCCCGCGGTCGCCGAGATCAGATGGTTGGCGACGATCCCCTTCGTCTGCTCGAACCAAAAGTCCGACAGGCCCGTCAACACCTTGCCCTTGTCCGGGATCGGCGTCGGATGGACCGCGTCGTAGGTGGAGATCCTGTCGCTCGCAACCATCAGCAAGCGGTCGTCGAGGTCGTACAGCTCGCGGACCTTGCCGCTTGCGAGGAGGGGCAGGTCGGCGAGCGCGGGAGTCACTTTTCGCGATGCTACCAACGTCCGAGGACCGAATGGCGGCGCGCCGCGGCGTCCTCGGTCATTCGCGTGCTGGCCGATCGGCGATCCCGTCGATCGGCGATCGGTACGCCACGCGGGCGGGCGGGCCATTTCAATCCTTGCATCGCTTGCCTCCGGCCCCCAGGGGGCCTCTCAGACTCACGCAATCTCATCGAGGCGTCCCACTATCTCGTGCGCATAGCGCGTGTAGTGGCCATAGTCGAAGATCGCATCGAGGTCGAGCCCAGCAGCACGCTCGTCGCCGGCGAGCAGCTCGCGCAACGGGACGCCTTCGTCCCATGCGCGCTGGGCCAGCTCCTGGGCGATGCGATAGGCCTCGTCGCGCACCATCGGCGTACGCCCACCCGCCGCATCGCCCTCCACGAGTGCCAGCAGCACGCGTTGAGAGAAGAGCGCACCATGGGTCAGCTCGAGGTTGGCAAGCATTCGCTGCTCGTCGACCACAAGCCCATTCACGAGCTTGGTAGCGCTGTGCTGCAGATGATCGATCAGGATCGTCGAGTCCGGCAGGATCACGCGCTCGACCGAGGAATGTGAGATATCGCGCTCGTGCCACAAGGCGACGTTCTCGAGCGCCGCCTGCGCGTTGCCGCGCAACACACGCGCGAGCCCGGAGATCTGCTCGCTCTTGATTGGGTTGCGCTTGTGCGGCATCGCCGAGCTGCCCTTCTGGCCAGCGCGGAACGGCTCCTGGGCCTCGCGCACCTCCGTGCGCTGCAGATGGCGAATCTCGGTTGCCAGACGCTCTAGACCTGCACCGGCAAGCGCAATCGCCTGCAACAGCTCAGCATGGCGATCGCGCGCGACGACCTGTGTTGAGACGTCCTCGCGTCGGAGCCCGAGCCGCTCCAGCACGCGCCGCTCGAACTCGGGACTGGTCGCGGCGTACGTGCCAACCGCGCCCGAGATCGCGCCTACAGCGACCTGCTCGAAAGCCCGCTCTAGACGCAGAGCATTGCGGTGCGCCTCAAAGGCAAAGCCCGCAAGCTTGACGCCAAACGTCGTCGGCTCGGCGTGCACCCCATGCGTGCGCCCAACGCACAGAGTGTCCACATGCTCGCGCGCACGGTTGGCGAGCGCCTGCACCAGCGCCCGCGCTCCCGGCGCGATGATCTCTCCGGCCGCCCGTAGCTGTAGCGCAAGCGCCGTGTCGAGCACATCTGAGGAGGTCAAGCCGAAGTGGATCCAGCGCCCAGCCTCGCCCGCGCTTGCCGAAAGCACGTCCACAAACGCGGCCACGTCGTGGTCGGTGGTGCGCTCGCGCTCGTTCACCGCCTCGACGCTGAACGTGGCAGCACGGATCGCCTCCAGCTCGGCAGGCGTGGGACCCTCGCCGTGGCCGCCTGCCTGCCCCCCGTCATGGGAGGTGCCCGTCGGGGCAAGCAACGCCGGAAGCTCCTCGCAGGCAGCAACCTCGACGCGCCGCCATGTCTCCATGCGGGCCTCGTCGGTCCAAAGGGCGCCCAGCTCGGGGCGTGTGTAGCGGGGAATCACCTCTGGGATTATCACGGTCGCTTGGGACGGTACTTTGCGCAGACGCGATGCCCCCCGCGCGCGCGGGGGGCATCGCGTCTTTGGACACCCGTCAGGCACCCCGTCGTCCTGCGGAGCGGCAAGGCCACCCACTACACGCCAGCCCTAGAGGCAACCCTCCACCGGCAGGCCCGCCGCCCGCCGATCCTGTACAACGAGAGTGAGCGCGCCGCTCGGCGCGAGAGCCACGAGGAAAAGAGGAGCCATGCCCACTTACATCATGCTCTCGACCTTGACCCCGGAGGGCGTGCAGACCGTCAAGAACAATCCGGAGCGAATCCGCGAGGTCAACAAGGAGGTCGAGCAGCTCGGCGCAACCGTCAAGGCGCAATGGGCAACGCTCGGCAACGTCGACTTCATCTCGGTGGTAGAGGCACCCGACGAGAAGACGATGGCGCGCGTCTCCCTGGAGCTGGGCTCGCGCGGGACGGGTCGCTACGAGACGCTCGCGGCGATCCCGGTAGACGAGTTCATCGCATCCCTGTGAGCTGCGCCTCGTCGCGTCTGACTGCGTCGCCGCAAGCAGGTCCATGCCGAGCACTGTCCCCGCTTGCGCTCCTTTCCAGCCACGACGATCCGCAGCTCACGGGGGCTCTGTTATGAGAATCTTGGTCGTTGGGTCGGGCGGTCGTGAGCACGCGCTCGTGCGTGCACTCGCGCGGTCTCCTCAAAAACCGGAGCTGTTGTGCGCGCCTGGCAACGCCGGGATCGCGCGAGACGCACGGGTGCTCGACATCGCGGCGCACGACATCGCCGGGATCGTCGCTGCTGTCGAACGTGAGGGCGTGGAGCTGACCGTCGTCGGACCCGAGGTGCCGCTCGTCGCCGGGCTCGTGGACGCTCTCGCAGAGCAGGGCCATGCCGCCTTTGGCCCGAGCGCGGCCGCCGCACAGCTGGAGGGCTCGAAGGCGTTTGCCAAGCAGGCGATGGAAGAGGCGGGCGTGCCGACCGCGCGTTGGCGGCGCGTGGAGACGCTGGAGCAGGGCATCGAAGCGGTGAGCGAGCTGGCCGGGCCGGGCGTGGTAGTCAAGGCCGACGGGCTCGCCGCCGGCAAGGGGGTCACCGTCGCCGAGGACGCCGAGCAAGCGCACGCGGCGTTGCGCGAGATCTTCATAGACAGCCGCTTCGGAGAGCAGGGCGCAAGCGCCGTGGTCGAGGAGCTTCTGATCGGCGAGGAGCTATCGCTGCTGGCATTGTGCGACGGAGTGCGCGCATTGCCGATGGCGCCGGCACGCGACTTCAAGCGCATCTTCGAGGGGGACGAAGGGCCGAACACGGGCGGGATGGGCTCCTACTCGCCAGTGGCCGGAATCGATGAGGCGGGCGCACGCAAACTAGTCGCCGCCGTTCATCAGCCCGTCGTCGACCTGATGGCCACGCGCGACACACCGTTCCACGGCGTGCTCTATGCAGGCTTGATGCTCACGGCAGACGGTCCGCGCGTGCTCGAGTTCAACACGCGTTTCGGCGATCCCGAGACCCAGGCCGTGCTGCCGCGTCTGCGCTCGGACCTGTTGGAGCTGCTGCTCGCCGCCACGCGCCCAGGCGGACTGGAGGCGATGTCCTTGGAGTGGACGGACAAGTGGGCGGTGACATTGGTGCTCGCGAGCGCCGGTTATCCAGCGTCGTCCTCCAGCGGCGATGAGATCCACGGCCTCGGCGACGTGCCGCCCGCCATAGAGGTGACACACGCAGGCACCGCATGGAGAGAGAGCGCTGGACGTGACGACTCGACGACCGATCCAGCCTCAGGCCACCAGCACGATGCCCCGTCAGCCGACGGAAAGGCGATCGTGACGGCCGGCGGCCGCGTGTTGAACGTCACCGCGCTCGGGTCGAGCGCCGAGTCGGCCCGAGCGGCTGCGTATGCTGCCGCCGAGAAGATCTCCTTCGCTGGAATGCAACTGCGACGAGATATCGCCGTCAACGCCGAACACGAGGCCACGAGGATCACATGAGCGACTCAGCCCCCACACCGATACGAACCGACCTCGCCCAAGCGGAGGTGCAAGCGCAACTGGAGGAGTTCGATGTCGAGGGACCACTGGTCGGCATCGTGATGGGCTCGGAAAGCGACATGGAGGCGATGGAGAAGGCAGCCAAGGAGCTGCGCAACCGCGGTATTCCCCATGAGATACAGGTGATGTCCGCCCACCGCGAAGCGGACACCGTCGCCGAGTACGCCAAGAGCGCCAAGTCGCGTGGCCTGCGCGTCGTGATAGCGGGCGCCGGCATCTCTGCCGCGCTACCGGGAGCAGTTGCCGCACACACCGACCTGCCGGTGATCGGCGTGCCGCTGTCTGGGCGTCTGACGGCAGCGGGGGGGCTGGACGCAATCCTCTCGATTGTGCAGATGCCCCCAGGTGTGCCGGTGGCGTGCGTTGGCTTGGACAACGCACGCAACGCGGCGATCCTGGCCGCGCAGATCATCGCGGCCTGAGAAAGTCCAAACCGAAGGGCGCTGGCCTCGTCGTCCACCATACCTGGCCTCGTCCGCCACCATACGTATCGTGGCGCGCATGCCTAAATCTAAACGTCTCACTTACGCAAACGTCGCTGCCACGCTCGCGCTCGTCTTCTCGATGACTGGCGGAGCCCTCGCCGCGAACCACTACATCATCACTTCCACAAAACAAATCAGCCCGAAAGTCGTTAAATCACTCACCGGAAAAGCAGGAAAGCAGGGAAAGGAAGGTCCGGCAGGCAAAGAAGGTGCCACCGGCAAAGAAGGTGCTGTGGGTAAAGAAGGTGCCGTGGGCAAAGAAGGGACGGCAGGTAGCGCAGTCGCATACGCCCATATTCGCGGCGTTAGCGAACCGAAAGCCCTGCTCGACACGGCAAACTCAAAGAACGTTTCAGCCGTGAGCGAACCGTTCCCGGGGGGTTACTGCATCACTACAACCGTGCCGGTCAAGAATGTCAGCGCGATTCCAGACTTTGAGCACGGCGGCGGTGCCGGCGTGACCGTGAGCGCCAACTTCGATTTTGTATCCGAAGCGATCAAAAGCAAAAGCTGCCCGGCCGGCACGACCGTGCTGGTGGAGACAGGGACCAGCGGCAAAGACGCTGCTGCGGACTTCTGGATCAACTTCAACTAGTAGCGAGAGGACGGGCGGGCTTGGCCTGCCCGTCCTCTTCATTCCGTCAAGCGACTGACGTCGGTAAAGCCGCTAGCGTCGTTTGCCTTTGCCGTGCTTGCCTTTAGAGGCTTTCTTGCTCAGGTGCACGACAGCGGACTCGACTTTGCTGACCGCCGGGCCGCCAAACGCCGCCTTGAACGTGAACACACCGCTCACATGCAGAGTGTGACCGGCCTTCAGCGCCTTCAGTGCCTTGGAGTCGGGGTGTACCTTGACCTCGACCGTACCGGCCGCCACGCTCTGCGAGCCAGAGCTGAACGGCACCAATATGTGCACACACTTGCCGTGATGCTTGATCGTGCCCTTCTTACAACCCTTGCTCTTGTGCTTCTTGGCGACTTCGGCGATCGCCGAAGTAGAAGCCGCCTCCGCCGCGACGCCTTCAGCCCGTAGCGACAACCCGAGCGAGTCGGCGAAACCGACGTCGGCGTTCTTGAAGAACAGACCCCAAGTCAGTTTGCCCGCGGTCGGGAAGATGAAGAAGAAGTCCAGGTCGTTGGTCTTCGAATTGAAGGCGACCTTGGTCAGGGTGAAGCCGGCCCCGGGGATCGTTAGCGCATTGCTGGCTGCACTGACCGAGGCGGCGCCTGTCTCCGTAGTCGTACATTTCCCGCCGCCACTTGCACTGGCGCACACCTCGACGTTCGCGACGCCCAGATGTGTCGCAGCGTCAGTCACGACTCCGGTGATCTGCCCGCCAGGCTGCAGTTCGGCATTGACGTTCGGGGTCGTGCTGCCAGCTGTCACCGACACGCCACTCAGCTGCTCGGGGACATAACCTGCTTCTTCCAGAGAAGAATAAAAGCTCACCGTGTAGGTGCCGCTCGACAGAGCCGAGATCGTGTATTCACCGCTGGAATTAGTTATCGCGCAGCGACCCACCAGTGCCGAGGTTTCGGCGCATACCTCGACCTCCGCGAGCGCTCCATGCGACGGCGAGCCGGTAACCCTGCCGCTGACCTGACCGCCCACGGACAGCTTTGCCAAGGTCTCCGACGTCGTTTTGCCCTCTTCGATCGACACACCTCCGACAGACTGGCTCAGATAGTTGCTGGAGTAGGCGTTGAAATCGACCGTATAGGACGTGCCGCTACGCAAACCTTCGATCTTGTATTCGCCGTTGCCATTCGTTTCGGCGCAATTACCGAAGCTGTCGCCTTCGTCGGCGCACACGTCTACATTTTCAAGCGGAGGTTCGCCCGCGACATCGCCCACCACACGTCCTTCGAGCCGGCCTCCTTCGACCAATTTCGCGTCGATCGCGGGGGTCGTGTTGTTCGCCAGGACCACCACCGGTGTCGCTTCGGTGTAATCAGCGACACCGTTGTAGTACTGCGATATATAGTTTTGCTTAGTGCAGGGCGTCACCTGGCAGTTTTCGCCTGAGAAAAACACTTCGTAGGAACCTTCGGCAAGGCCGGAAAGGGTGTAGTTGCCTTTCGAATCGGTGACGGCACAGATGTCGAAGAAGTTGATTTCGCTGAGCTCGTAGGCGCACACCTGGATACCCGCGATTTCCTGGGTCCCCCCGGCCTTAGTCACGGTTCCCGTGATTTGCCCGCCCTGGTTGGCCGACTGTAGTTCGGCGTTTACACCCGCGACCGTCGTCCCGGCCGTCACCCCGATCTCCTGTGCTTCGCCAGAGGAGGCCTTGCCGTTGTAGTACTGGGTGAGATAGGAGGTCTCCTCCAGGAACGATGAGAATTCGACCGTGTATGAACCGCTCGGCAATCCGGCGTCTATGTATTCGCCGTTGGAATTCGTGAACGTGCACCTGCCGAATTTGGTGGAGGAATCATCGACACAGACGAAGATCTCCGCGATCGGGGCATGCGTCGCCGCGGCGACCACACGACCGCTGATCTGACCACCGGCATGCAATTCGGCGTTGACGCCCGCTGTCGTGGTCGGCGCGGTCACTGCCACAGGAGTCGCTTCCGCTTCCGTGGCCTTGCCGTTGTAGTACTGCACCAGCTCGTTGACGCCTTCGTCGGGATAGAAGTAGATCTTGTAGGAGCCCGTCTTCAAGCCTGTGATCGTGTAGCTCCCGCCACCGTTGCCGGCGGTCACCTGGCAGGAGATCGCGTGACCCTCATCGGCTGCCTGCACGACATACGTGCTCCCCACCTGGCTGGCGATCGGCACCCCGCTACGCAGCCAGGTGTAGGAGAAGCTGGTCGGGCTGTTGGCCCAGGTCCCGGTCGAACAGCTGAGCGTCTGTCCGACGGCAGGCGTGCCAGTGAGCACGGGAGCAGCGGTGTTGACCGGAGCAGGCGCCGCCTTCGGCGTGGTCGCCCCGTCCTCGATGGCCGAGGCCAGCGCAGGCGCGAGCATCATGCTGGACAGCGCGATCGAAACCAGCATTGCTCCAAGTACGCCTATGTGCGCCGAGCTACCGCGCCTGCCTATATGCCGCATTGAGCTTCGTCTCCTCCGTTGGGTGCGCGCGCCATCGTATGGAGGGGGATCTGGCTTGTCAAGCCTTAGCCAGTCCATATAAATGGCAATTACAACTTATTGGTATTCGCGATGAGGAGCATCTGGAGACCAGACAGGTCGCTCACGTTAGTGCTTACGCGGCGAGATCGTCGCTGACCGCGACAGGCTCTAGCGACACCTGACCGTCGAGCGCATCGGCGACGACGACATCGCCGGAATGGAAACGTCCCTCGAGCAGAGCGAGTGCCAGTCGGTCGACGAGTTGCTTCTGAATCACCCGGCGCAAGGGGCGCGCGCCGTAGGTTGGGTCATAGCCCATGTTGCCAAGCAGCTCGCGAGCGGCAGGGGTGATCTCCAGCTGCACGCCGCGCTCGGCCACGCGCTCGATCACCTGCTGCAATTGCAAATCGACGATCTCCCCGATCTGCTCGCGCGAAAGCGGAGCGAAGCGCACGATGTCGTCGAGGCGGTTGATGAACTCGGGCTTGAAGTGCGTCGTCAGCTCGGCCCGCATGTCATCGCCGGTTGCCGACACCGGAATGTTGGAGGTCATGATGAGCACGGTGTTCTTGAAGTCCACCGTGCGCCCCTGGCCGTCGGTGAGACGGCCGTCGTCCATCACCTGCAAGAGCGTGTTGAACACGTCTGGATGGGCCTTCTCGATCTCGTCGAGCAAGACCACGCTGTAGGGCCGGCGACGGACCGCCTCAGTCAGCTGGCCGCCCTCTTCGTAGCCGACATAGCCGGGAGGAGCCCCGACGAGGCGAGACACTGAGTGCTTCTCCATGTACTCGCTCATGTCGATCCGGATCATCGCGTCCTGCGAGTCGAACATGAACTCGGCAAGTGCACGGGCAAGCTCGGTCTTGCCGACACCGGTTGGACCCAGGAACAGGAAAGTGCCGATCGGGCGGTTCGGGTCCTGCAGTCCAGCGCGCGAGCGGCGCAAAGCGGTGGCGACAGCCTCAACCGCCTCGTCCTGGCCGACGACGCGTTCGTGCAGGCGCTCCTCCATGTGGATCAACTTCTCCACTTCACCCTCCAACAAGCGCGAGACGGGAATACCCGTCCAGCGCGCCACGACCTCAGCGACGTCCTCGGCGTCGACCTCCTCCTTGAGGAAAATCGGCCCGCCTTCCCCAGACTCACCGGGATCCGCTCCACCGTCGCTTGCGGACTCACCATCGCCACCGAGCCCAGTGTCTTTTATTCCCTGCTCGCGCTCGGCCGCTTCGTGCCGGGCGAGTTGCTTCTCAAGCTCTGGAATCTCTCCGTAGCGCAGCTCGGCGGCGCGCTGCAAGTTGGCTTCGCGCTCGGCGCGCTCGGCCTCAACGCGGGCCTGCTCCAAGCGTTCCTTCAGCTCAGAGATGCCCTGGATCGCGTCCTTCTCCTTCTGCCACTGCGCTCTCATCGCCGCCGAGCGCTCCTTCAACTCGGCCAGCTCAGCCTCGATCGTCTCGCGGCGCTCGCGCGAGGCCTCGTCCTTCTCCTTGCGCAAGGAGGTCAGCTCGATCTCCAGCTGCATCACGCGCCGGTCCACCTCGTCGATCTCGGTCGGCACGGAGTCGATCTCGATGCGCAGCCGCGAAGCAGCCTCGTCGATCAGGTCGATCGCCTTGTCGGGGAGGAAGCGGTCGGCGATGTAGCGGTGCGACAGCGTGGCAGCGGCGATCAGCGCCGCGTCCTGGATGCGCACGCCGTGATGCGTCTCATAGCGCTCCTTGAGCCCACGCAGAATCGCGATCGTGTCCTGCACGCTCGGCTCGCCCACCATCACCGGCTGGAAGCGCCGCTCCAGCGCAGCGTCCTTCTCGATGTACTTGCGGTACTCGTCGAGCGTGGTGGCGCCAACACAGCGCAGCTCGCCGCGCGCGAGCATTGGCTTGAGCAGGTTGGCGGCATCGACCGCCCCCTGAGCCGCGCCCGCACCGACGATCGTGTGCAACTCGTCTAGGAACAAAATGATCGTGCCTTGAGCCTCTGAGACTTCCTTCAGCACGCCCTTGAGCCGCTCCTCGAACTCGCCGCGATAAACAGCCCCCGCGATCAGAGCACCCATGTCCAGTGCGATCACGCGGCGCTCGCGCAGCGACTCGGGCACGTCCCCGGAGACCACGCGCTGGGCCAGCCCCTCGACGATCGCCGTCTTGCCCACGCCGGGCTCGCCGATCAGGACGGGATTGTTCTTCGTGCGCCGCGAGAGCACTTGGATGACGCGCCGAATCTCCTCATCGCGCCCGATCACCGGATCGAGCTTGCCCTGCTCGGCGAGCTCGGTCAAATCGCGCCCGAAGCGCTCGAGCGGCGTTTGCTCGTCCTGCGGGCCAGGGGATTGCATGCCAGCCGCGCCGGGCACCTGTCCATCAGGCGGGCTCATCGCTCATTCCTCCACGGTTGCTGTTGCTCTTTTTGGGTGATTGTCCATGGTGACTACGATATGTAGTTACTATTGTGAATCGAGTAAAAACGAAGGATCGTCCCCAGCCTCAACTCAAGCTGTCGGTAGGTTGGCGACCCTTCCCGCGCATTACCCTGAACAGCCGGCGCGCATCCGCCGCACGCACGAGCTCGCGCCCGGCGCCTCTGTAGGGCACGAGCTCGGCCCGGAACGAGCTTCGAACCCGCTCCAGCTCCTCGGCCAGCTCGACTTGAGCACGCAGGGCCTTCACTTCCAGCTCTTCGATGCGCTGGTGCATCCCCTGCACTTCGGACTCCAAATCCAAGACACGCTGTACGCCGGCAAGGTTGAGCCCGAGATCGACAGTCATCTCGTGGATGCGGCGCAGCTTCTCGACATCCTCCTGGGAGTACAGCCGAGTCCCCTTAGGCGAGCGCTTGGGCTCGACCAGCCCGCGCGACTCGTACATGCGCAAAGTCTGGGGGTGCATGCTGGCCAGCTCGGCGGCCACTGAGATCATGAACACGCCACGGTCGGTCTCGACCTCGACGCGCGTGACGCGCTTGCCGGTCATGATGAGGCCTCCGCGAGGAATCTGGCCAGGGAACCACTCATGACAAGGCCCCTGTGACAAGTCTGGTCCAAGCACTACTCATGACAAGGCCCCACTGACAAGTCTGTCCAAGCACTACTCATGACGAAGCCTCTGTGAACAGCTTGGCACGCGGATTGCCGTTCATGACCTTCGCAAGCTCGTCCGCGGCCGCCCGCTGCTCGTCAGTCAACTGCTCTGGCACTTCGAGCATGAAGCGGTAGTGGATGTCGCCGCGACTCTTGCTGCCGAGCTTGGGCGGCCCCTCGCCCCGGAGCCGCTGTAGAGCGCCGTGCTTGGTGCCAGGCTTCACACGCAAGGTCTTTGATCCGTCGAGCGTCGGCACACGCACCTCGGCTCCGAGCAGCGCCTCTGGGATCGTCAACGGAACCTCGACCTCAAGATTGTCACCCTTGCGCTTGAAGGCAGGCGAGGGATCGACATGTGTGACGACATAGAGATCACCGGCCGGCCCACCGCGCGCACCGTCCTCGCCCTTGCCGGCCACACGAATGCGTGAGCCCTCCTTCACCCCGGCGGGAATGTTCACACGGAATTTCTTAACTGTGCGTACGGCCCCAGAGCCGTGGCAGGTGGGGCAGGGATCCTCGATCACAGTGCCACTGCCGCCGCAAAGCGAGCACGGCTGGGTGATGGAGAACATCCCCTGCCCCTGGCTCTCGATCCCGCGCCCTTCGCAACGAGGACAGACCTTGGGTGTCGTGCCGGGCTTGGCGCCGGTGCCATGGCAGGTGTTACAGATACTGCTGGTTGGCACCGAAAGCGGTACCTGGGCACCGGAGATCGACTGGTCGAAGGAAATCCGCACCTCGGTCTCCAGGTCGCGACCCCGCTGCGGGCGCGAGCGCGCACGTCGGCCGCCTGCGCCCCCGCCGGGCGCCGAGCCACCGCCCCCTCCACCGAACAGATTGGAGAGGATGTCGCCCATCGAGGAGGCGTCGAAGTCGAAGTTGCCAAAGCCGCCGAAGCCAGGGCCACCAGATGCGCCGCCGGCGAAGGGTCCGGTGCCGTTGTCGTACTGCTTGCGCTTCTCGGGATCGCCAAGCACGTCATGCGCCTGGGAGATCTCCTTGAAGCGCTCCTCGGCCTGCTTGTCGTCGGGATTGCGGTCGGGGTGGTACGCCCGCGCAAGCTTGCGATAAGCCTTCTTGATGTCATCGGCGCTCGCCTTCTTGTCCACTCCGAGCGTCTTGTAGTAGTCGGGACGGGTTGCCATGTGACCTATACCTCTACGCGGCCACGAGCACGCGGGCCGGTCGAATTATCGCCTCGCCCATGCGGTAGCCGTTCTGGAAGACCTCAGCCACCTGACCGCTGATGGCGCCCTCCACCGGCTGCTGAGCTACCGCCTCGTGGAGATTTGGATCGAATACCTCGCCAAGCGGGCTGAATGCCTCAATGCCAAGGCGCGCAAGCGCCGCACCAAGCTCCGAGCGCACTAGTCGCACACCCGCGAGCAAGGGATCCTCGTCCTCGGCGGCCTCGATCGCGCGGTCGAGGTTATCCAGCGCCGGCAGCAACTCCTTGGCGAGTTTGGCTACACCGCGCTCCTGCGCAGCGGCGGCATCGCGTGCCACGCGCTTGCGGTAGTTCTCGAAGTCGGCCTGCGTACGCTGCGCAAGCGCCAGGTACTGATCGCGCTCGGCGACAGTCTTGACGAGCTCGTCGAGGTCCCCCTCGACCTCGACGGCATCGTTGTCCTCTACCTGCTCGACCTCGATCTCCTCGATCCCCTGCTCTACCTCATCCATCAGCTCTTGCCCTCGTCGACCACCTCGGCGTCAACGACGTCCTCCTCAGCGGAGGCACCGTTGTCCGTCGCCTCACCCGAGGCACCGTCGGCTGAGGCGGCCGCGTCGGCCTGAGCCTTCTGGTACATCGCCTCGGAGACCGCGTGGAACGCTGTCTGCAGAGCCTCGGTGCGAGCGTTGATCGCGGCCGGGTCCTCCGCCTCCAGCGACTCGCGCACCTCCTTGATCGCCTCTTCGATGCGACCCTTGGAGTCGGCGTCGACCTGGTCGCCCAGATCGGCCAGCTGGCGCTCGGACTGGTAGGCGGCGTTCTCGCCGTTGTTGCGCGCCTCGGCCAGCTCGCGTGCCTTGCGGTCCTCCTCGGCGTGGGACTCGGCGTCGGTGACCATCCGCTTGATCTCGTCCTCGGAGAGCCCGGAGCCGGCCTTGATCTCGATCTTCTGCTCCTTGCCGGTGCCCAGATCCTTGGCGGACACGTTGAGGATGCCGTTGGCGTCGATGTCAAAGGCGACTTCGATCTGTGGGATGCCGCGCGGCGCCGGCGGGATGCCGGTGAGCTGGAACTTGCCGAGCGACTTGTTGTATTGAGCCATCTCGCGCTCGCCCTGCAGCACGTGAATCTCAACCGAGGGCTGATTGTCCTCTGCGGTGGAGAACACCTCGCCCTTGCGCGTGGGGATCGTCGTGTTGCGCTCGATCAGCTTGGTCATCACACCGCCCTTGGTCTCGATCCCGAGCGTAAGGGGTGTCACGTCGAGCAGCAGCACGTCCTTGACGTCACCGGCGAGCACGCCCGCCTGGATCGCAGCGCCGACGGCCACTACCTCATCGGGGTTGACACCGCGGTGAGGATCCTTGCCCGTGAGCTCCTTGACCTTCTCCTGCACCGCCGGCATGCGCGTCATGCCACCGACGAGCACGATGTGGTCGATCTCCTTGACACCCTTGTCCTTGGCGTCATCGATCGCCTGGCGTACGGGCGCCACCACGCGGTCGAGCAGCGCGGAGGTCAGCTCGGCGAGCTTGGCGCGCGTCAAGCGCGTGTCGAGGTGCTTGGGTCCAGAGGAGTCAGCAGTGATGAACGGCAGGTTGATCTGTGTCTCCTGGGTGGTGGACAGCTCGATCTTGGCCTTCTCAGCTGCCTCATAGAGACGCTGCAGCGCCATTGGATCGGCTGAGAGGTCGATGCCCTGGTCGCGCTTGAAGTCAGCCACGAGCCAGTCGACGATCGCCTTGTCGAAGTTGTCTCCGCCGAGATGGTTGTCGCCTGCGGTTGACTTGACCTCGAACACGCCGTCGCCGATCTCGAGGACGGACACGTCGAAGGTGCCGCCGCCGAGGTCGAACACGAGGATCGTCTGGTCGTTCTCCTTGTCGAGGCCGTAGGCGAGCGATGCAGCCGTAGGCTCGTTGATGATGCGCTTCACCTCGAGGTTGGCGATCTTGCCGGCGTCCTTGGTGGCCTGGCGCTGGTCGTCGTTGAAGTAGGCGGGAACGGTGATCACCGCCGAGTCGACCGCTTCGCCCAAATACGCTTCGGCGTCGGTCTTCAGCTTCTGCAGGATCATCGCCGAGATCTCAGGCGGGGAGTACTGCTCGCCGGCGGCTTCCACGCGGGCGTCGCCGTTTGGACCGGAGACGACCTTGTAGGGGACGATCGACTCCTCCTCGCGGACCTCGCCCTCCTTGCGGCCCATGAAGCGCTTGATCGAGAAGACGGTGTTCTGGGGATTTGTGACGGCCTGGCGCTTGGCGACAGTGCCGACAAGGCGCTCGCCTGAGGCGGTGAAGGCGACTACGGATGGGGTGGTGCGGCCGCCCTCGGCGTTCTCGATGACGGTGGGCTCGCCCCCCTCGAGCACGGCCATGCACGAGTTCGTGGTGCCGAGGTCGATGCCTATGGTCTTGGCCATGGGTTGATGCTCCTTGCGTTAGGCGTGGTTCAAAAATCTAAGTGGCAGAATAGCAGATTATCTGTGAGCGTCAAGTAGCGCCCCGAACACCTCGACCCCTTCGATGCCGTCGAGCTTGCCGGTGCGTAGAGAGACCGCCAAGCCTGTTTACCCCGGGGGTGTAGCTAACAGACGCAAAGATCAGATATATAACCTGTAGGTTGTTTTCTTAAGTTCAGGACACATAACCTATGAGTTATGCGCTTAAGTTCGGGGTTCATAACCTGTAGGTTGTTTTCCGGTACCACGCCTAGCGTTGCCACACAACATTGCCGCAAGCCGCTTTACGCGCTAGCGTTTAGCCATGAATTTCCCCCGGCCGCAGCTGCCGGCAGGACCGATCAAGCCGAAGCTGCGCGGCGTCTCACACCAGTACGCGTTCTTCGTCTCGCTGGGCTGTGGCGTGGCACTGATACTCGCTGCTTCGAACGGGCGCGCGCGCCTTGCCGCGAGCATCTACGCAGTGGCGGTTTCAGCCCTGCTCGGCACCAGCGCGCTCTACCATCGGGTGACGTGGCGGCCGAATGCACGGCGTTGGATGCGGCGCTTGGATCACTCGATGATCTTCGTGCTGATCGCCGGCACCTATACGCCAGTGGCCCTACTTGCGTTGAAAGGTTCGCTGGCAAGCACGATCCTGATCGTGCTGTGGACCGGTGCGCTTGGCGGAGTGGTGTTCAAGCTGTTGTGGATCGACGGGCCGAAGTGGCTGTTCGCCGGCGTATATGTCGCGTTGGGCCTGGTGACCGCTGCCGTCTTCGGCGAGCTGCCTGCAACCATCGGCTGGCTCGGCGTGGCCGGGCTGGCGAGTGGCGGGCTGCTGTACGTGCTGGGCGCGATCGTGTACGCCAGTGGTCGCCCAAATCCGTGGCCAAAGGTGTTCGGCTACCACGAGATCTTCCACGCGCTCGTGATCGCTGCGGCGGCGCTGCAATACGCAGTGATCGCGTTTGCGGTGCTGCCAAGGGGATAGACAAGGCAGGGATGCCGCTCTTCGGTGACGCCCCAGAGGCGAGACAAGCAAAGGTGCGATCAGGGCGAAGCGCGGAAGACGTCCCTGCTCGGACACATCCGCGCCAACGCACATTCCCCGCATGCCGGCCCGCGCGCGTGACAGGTGCGTCGGCCGTGGCGCAAGAGATTCACGTGGAACTCGAGCTCTTGCCCAGCCGGTGTGAGTGCCAGCATCTGATCGTGCAACTCCTCGAAGGGAGCCCCGGGGCGAAACAGCCCAAGACGAGTGCCGACACGCGATACGTGTGTATCCACCGGGATGTCCGGCAGGCCGTAGGAGAAGAGCAAAACGCAAGCTGCGGTCTTGCGCCCGACGCCTGGTAGCGCACACAGGTAGGCGCGACTCCGCTCGACGGGCACATAGCGCATCCACTCAAGCGATAGAGGATCGGGCGGCTGCATGTCCCCCTGCGGGGAGTCGGCGATGTCGGCAAGGATCGCCTGGATGCGGGCCGACTTGACCTTGGAGATGCCACCAGGGCGGATCGCCTCCTCGATCTCGGAGACGGGCGCAGCGAGCACCGCCGAGTAGTCGATTGGCCGACCGGGCGTCGCGAAGCGCTCGCGCAGGCGCAGGAACGCGACATCGCGGTTGCGGTCGTTGGTGCTCTGCGAGAGCACCGTCAAGATCAGCTCGTCGAGCGGGCGCCCGTGAGGCGCCATGCGCGGGATCCCGTACAGCTCTCGCAGCCGGTCGCGAATGCGCGCCACGCGAGCTGCCGACGGACGCTTCCAGAGGTTCTTTGGCACCGGGCTACGGTAGCCGCAGCAACCCCTCAGGGTCCGGCCGCTAGCGCTACGTGCACTTCTTCGCCCTGCTTGGTAAGCACCCACGCGTTCGGTGCGCCCGTGCCGGGCGCGGTGCTCTTGTTGAGGACGAGCCCCAGCTTCTCCAGACGCGCCAGCAGCTTAGAGATCTGTCCCTGGTCGCCGATCCCGGCGCGCACTGCGATGCCGCGGTTGGAGTCGCGCGGCTGAGCAGCAACAGCCAACAGCACGCGCACCGTACGGTAGGTAAGCCGCATGTCCAGCTGACTGATCGGATCGCGCTCACCCCGATGGACCTTTGCCGGAGCTTTGGGGGTGGGCCTTGCAAGCTCCTTGCGAGCGGCCGCCGATCCCAAGTAGGGGAGCACGATCATGCTCGCGAGGGGGCCTGTGAGCTCCAGGAAGGAGCCTTTGTTTTCTTCAAGGAGACGCGAATGCAAGATCGAGAGCACACCGCCAACGACACCCTCAGCGGTCAACGGGGGCGTCTGCTTGCCGTTCTTGAGCTCCGCGTTTGCACCTTCCACGAACGCAATCATGCGCTCGACCATCGCTCGACGGCGTGACAGCGCGCTATCTCCCGCCGCCAGCGACTCCACGATCAGCAGTCGTCCGGTGGCAGGCTCCATGTCTAGAAACGCAAGCAGCGCAGTGAGGGCGCCGCGCATGCGATCTATCCATCTTGCTGTCTCGTCATAGCCTTCGAGCACATAACGAGAGACACGGGCGATGGCCTCGTCAAAAGCCTCGAGGAAGCACACTTCGCGATCTGGGTAGATCTCGTAGAACGTGCGGCGAGACACGCCTGCGCGCTCGACCACGTGTGCGACGGTGACGTCGGCCACCCCATGCTCCGCGCACACGTCGATCATCGCCGCGAGCAAACGCGCACGCTGGATCTCGGTTACGTGCTCGCGCCCAAGCTCGCGTACCGCACGATCGCCGATCGAGCCGACTGTCGCGCCACGCGTCGTCCTTTGGGTGCCTGACGGCGTCCGTCGTCTGCCGGCCATCTCATCCCCTCTTTGCGTTGGCCTTGGCTTTGTGTATGGGCAGCCGATGACGTCGATCGGTGTTACGACGTGGACGACGCCGCGCATATGACGCCATCCCGCCCACACGTAAGAACCAGCATCGGCTCGCGTGCGAACACGTTGAAGACGCGCGCTAATCTAAACCACAACTGGCAGATTGTCAAGTCTCTGTTCATAAAGGTCGCTTGTCATCCCAGGCTCCACTCCCGCACCCAGGCAGCGCTACACGCGAAGCCCAAGTCGTGGCCGCTATATCCTCGCGAGGTGCCCGCAGTCAAGGAGAACAGTGGTGAAATAGGCGAACTGCCCGTGTTCTGGCGCAGCGCACCATCGACAAACCCGGCCGTCGCGCCGGCGCTCTACCTGCATGGGGTGCCGAGCAGCTCCGAGGACTGGATTGCGCCTCGCGAGCACCATGGACAGCGGCCGCGTCGGAGACGCTGGTGGAGGCGCAAGCGTAGCGAGGACGATTGGGTGCAGGCACCGCTTTACGAGCAGGGATTCCTCGAACGCACGGGCGGCCTAGCTCCGGACCTGCCCGGCTTTGGACGTTCCGGCAAGCCCGGCTACCTGCGATACACGATCGAGGAATACGCGGGCTTCATCGAGCGCTTCTTGGACATGCTCGAGGTAGAGCGCGTGCGCCTGCTCGTGCACGACTGGGGCGCGGTTGGACTCGCATTCGCCCAGGCACATCCCGAGCGGGTCGAGCGGCTGGTCGTGTGCAACGCGGTGCCGTTGCTGCCCGGATATGAATGGCACCGTACCGCGCGCATTTGGCGTACGCCGCTGCTGGGAGAGATCGCGATGGGCGCAACTACGCGACGCCTCCTGAGGCGCTCGACGCTGGAGGCCAACGTCACGCCCGGCCCCTTGCCTGACGCCTGGATCGACTCGGTGATGGCGAACTTCGACCAAGGCACGCAGCGTGCAATCCTGCGGTTGTACCGCAGCTCCCCGAGCGATGCCCTTGCAAGAGCCGGCGAGCACCTGGGGCTGCTGCGTATGCCCTCGCTCGTACTGTGGGGCATGCAAGATCCCTATATACCCAAGCGCTTCGCCAAGGCTTATGCGCAAGCGCTACCCGAGAGCGAGCTGGTAGAGCTGCCCGACGCCGGGCATTGGTGGTGGCTCGACCGCCCCGACGCCATCGAGCGAGTCGTCAAGTTCATGAACGCTGCCTGAGAGCAGCTCGAAAGTAAGCGAGCGAGCGAAGCGAGCGATGACGCCACCCAGCACAGTCGCCATTCAACAGGAACTTCGAGGGCGCCACGAGCAGAGAACGCTCTTGTCGGCTCCACCCTGGACGCTTGCACTCGCGGTAGCGCTCCCGCTCGCGGTGGCCTATCTGATCCTGGCGCCGCCCGCAGGCGATCTGGCCGCGGCCACCTACCGCAGCGATCTGTTTGCACGAGTGGGATTCAGCACTTGGGACACCGGCTGGTATTCGGCACACGGCTACTGGTTGCCAAGCTATTCGCTGCTCTCACCAGCGCTAGGTGCACTGCTGGGGGTGCGCCTGCTGTTGGCGCTATCGGCGCTCGCCGCGTCCGCTTTGTTCGCACTGATCGCAGAGCGGGCATTCGACAGTGCAGCCGCGCGCATCGCCGCCGCCTGGTTTGCGCTCGGCTTCGGCATTGGACTGCTCTCCGGGCGCGTGCCCTACGACCTGGGGTTCGCGCTCGGGCTCGCCGCGGTGTACGCGCTGATGTGCAACGCGCTTGCAACGGCACTAGCGCTGGCCGTGCTCACTAGCTTCGCAAGTCCAGTGGCCGGAGCGTTCCTTGGCCTCGCAGGACTGGCCATGGCGCTGGGCGATCTTCAAGTCGTGCGCGCGCGCGGAACCGCCCTGTCCCTCCCGCACATGGAGGGCAGCCCGCGCGCAGGAGACAGCCCATCTCGCAGGTACACCGCCAGCAACAGAGCGCGATGGGCCGCGCCTGGGGAGCCCTCAGCGCAAGGAGACTCGTGGCGTAGCGTGGCACTATGGCGGGGCGTGGCACTGTGCGCCGCCGCGCTGATTCCCGTCCTGGCGCTGGGCATCGCCTATCCCGATGGCGGCTATGAGCCGTTTGCCGCGTCCGCCTTCTGGCCGGCGCTTGCTGGCGTACTGCTGATTGGGCTGCTGTTGCCACAGGGACCGCTGACCGTGCGCGGGCGAAGCATGCTGCGCGTCGGTGCCGCGCTGTATGCGCTTGCGCTGATCGGCGCGTATGCGATCCATACGCCCGCGGGCGGCAACGTCACCCGGCTCGGGACGCTACTTGCCGCACCGCTGCTCGCAGGGGTGCTGTGGGAGAAGCAGCGCGTGGCTCTGCTCGTGCTCGCCCCACTGCTGCTCTACTGGCAGCTGGCGACGCCAGTCCGCGATTACAGCTCGATTGCAGGCGACCCGTCGGTGCACACTTCCTACTACGCCCCGGTGCTCACAGAGCTGCAAAGACTGCGTCGCGGTAGACCGACGATCGTGGAGGTGCCGATGACGGCGGCACATTGGGAATCTGCTTATCTAGCGGGCCACGACGGCGTGGAGCTTGCGCGTGGGTGGGAGCGCCAGCTCGACACGCGTTACGCGGCGATCTTCTATCGCAAGACGCTCAGCCCGCAGGCTTATCGCGCGTGGCTTGCGGAAAACAGGGTGGTGTATGTGGCCCTGCCAGACGCTCCGCTTGACAAAGCGGGCAGCCTAGAGGGCAAGCTGGTCGCCCACGGACTGCCGTATTTGCGGGAGCTATGGCACTCTGAGCACTGGCGCCTCTACCGGGTGATGGGCTAGGCTTCCCTGATGTTCGCCTGGCTGAGGACGTGTCCGTGAGCAGCCCACTGGCCAAGGATCGGCAGGTCAAGCAGGCCGCGGAAGAGACCTCGGGGACACCACGAGCCTCTACTGCATCTCGAATCTCGGGGACACCACAAGCAACCACCGCATCTCGAATCTCGGGGAAGCCGCGAGCCTCGGGGGCATCGCCCATTTCCTGGCGGAGCCTGCAAGCACGGGTGATGCCGAACGGCTGGCTTGACTTGCTACGCCAGATCGCGCTGGTCGGCCTGGCCTACGGCGCCTACAGCCTCGTGCGCGGGCTTGTCTCCGGAGATACCACGAGCGCTTTCCAGCACGCGCGCGACCTGATCGGAGTAGAGCGCTCGCTGCACGTGTTCGTCGAGCCAAGCATCCAAGCATGGGCATCCAGCAGCCACCTGCTGATGGACTTCTCGAGCTGGCTGTACGTGAACGCACAGACCTCGATCACGCTGGCAGCCCTGATCTACCTGTATGTGCGCCACAACCGCTCGTTCTACTTCGTGCGCAACATGTTCGCGATCGCCATGCTGATCGCCTTGGTGGGATATGCCGTATTCCCGACCGCGCCGCCGCGCTTTTTGCCCGAGTGGGGCTTCATCGACTCGGTGTCGGATCTCACTGGCGTGCACGTCTCGCACGCCAGCGCCTCGATGAACGCTCTGTTCAACCCCTACGCGGCGGTGCCTTCAATGCATGTCGCCTTTGCGCTAATGATCGGCTGGCCACTGGCCTCGCTGTCACGCACACGCGTTGCGTCGGTGCTGTGGCGGCTTTATCCGCTGCTGATCGCCTTTGTGATCATCGCCACCGCCAACCACTTCATCATCGACGCGCTGCTTGGCGCACTGACGGCAGGCGTTTCGGCGCTCGGCGCTCGGCGCCTGGCGAGGATGAGACCGACGGCCTGGCGCTTTGGCCCGGAGCCCGCGGGAGCGGGGTAGGGTTCTACGCCGAAAGTGGATGCTAAACCCACCCCAACATGCAACCAAATGGTTGCATGTTGTCTTTTTCTTGCACCATTGGTTTCGCTAGATATCACCATCCCGACCAAAGTCATTTGCAGCCATTCGGTTGCATATCGTCCTTTCTTTAGCGCCCTACTTCGTTAGACGCCACCCTCTCCAATGTCACCCTCTCCCCCCTCTCATAGACAACCCACACTGCGGCGCCGCGCGCGTAGCGGTCAAAGTCGCGGGCGCGTACGACGAAACGGACGCGCGCCACTGACAGGCGCGCAGCGGCGGGAGATGGTGCGCGAGCGGCTGATCGAGTCGCGGCTGACGCCCAACGCGATCTCGCTGACCGGGCTGGCGCTGAATGTGGTGGCAGCCGTGCTCGTCTGGGAGCGGCTGTACTTCCTCGGCGGGATTGCCTTCATCGTGGGCTCGGTGATGGACACGCTCGATGGCCGCTACTCACGCATGTCAGGCAAGGGCACGCCGTTCGGAGCATTCTTGGACTCCACACTCGACCGCATCGAGGAGGGGATCGTGCTGACAGCGGTGGCAGCGGACTTCGCGCGCGAAGGACGCTCCGGGGCCGCAGCCGCAGTGGTCGTGGCTGTGCTGGCCTCGCTGATGGTTTCCTACACACGCGCACGAGCAGAGGCCCTTGGCGTGGAGTGCAAGGTCGGGATCGCTACACGACCTGTGCGAGTCGTGATCCTCTCGATCGGCTTGATCTTCGCTAAGGGCGCCTCGCTTGGGCACTTCAGCCTGCTTGGCCCCGCCGTCTACGTACTGGCGGCGCTAAGCGTGATCACTGTCGCCCAGCGCGTTTGGCACGTCAAGCGCGCGCTGTCTGTCACCTAAAACCTGTACCGGGGTAGTCTCCCCCGACCTCCACAAAGGACTGAGCAACTAGATGAGCATTCAACAGAGCAACGGTGCAGCCTCCACAAACGGCAAGGCGCGCTACCAGCAGGACAAGGTGCGTGTGGCGATCATCGGCGTCGGTAATTGCGCCTCGGCCTTCGTACAAGGCGTCCACTACTACAAGGACGCCGACCCTAACGAGCTCGTACCGGGCCTGATGCACGTCGACCTCGGCGGCTACCACGTGCGCGACATCGAATTCACGGCCGCGTTCGACATCGATGCCACAAAGGTCGGCAAGGACCTCGGCCAGGCGATCTGGGCGGGGCAGAACAACACGATGAAGTTCGCCAAGGTGCCAAAGAAGCTTGGCGTGCCCGTGTACCGCGGCATGACCCACGACGGCCTCGGCAAGTACCTCAAGCAGAAGATCAAAAAGGCTCCAGGTGAGACCGCGGACATCGTGAGCATCCTCAAAGACACACACACCGACGTGGTGGTCTCCTACCTTCCGGTTGGCTCAGAGGACGCCACCAAGTGGTACGTCGAGCAGATCCTCGAGGCCGGCTGCGGCTTCGTGAACTGCATCCCCGTGTTCATCGCGCGCGAGGACTACTGGGACAAGCGCTTCAAGAAGGCGAAACTGCCGATCGTCGGCGACGACATCAAGTCCCAGGTGGGCGCGACGATCGTGCACCGCACGCTCGCGCGCCTGTTTGCCGACCGCGGCGTGAAGATGCTGCGCACCTCTCAACTTAACGTCGGCGGCAACATGGACTTCTACAACATGCTCGAGCGCGAGCGCCTGGAGTCCAAGAAGATCTCAAAGACCAACGCGGTCACCTCGATCATGGACGAGCAGCTGCCCCCCGAGGACGTGTACATCGGCCCGTCCGACTACGTGCCGTGGCTCACCGACCGCAAGTGGGCCCACATCCGCGTAGAGGGCCAGGCGTTCGGCGACGTGCCGCTGAACGTGGAGATGAAGCTCGAGGTGTGGGACTCGCCCAACTCGGCCGGCATCGTGATCGACGCGGTGCGCTGCTGCAAGCTGGCGCTCAACAACGGCATCGGCGGCCAGCTCGACGGTCCGTCGTCATACCTGATGAAGAGCCCGCACAACCAGCGTCCGGACAACCTCGCGCGCGAGGAGACCCAGAAGTTCATCGCCAAGCACGCACGCCGCGCAGCAACGAGCCCGAAGGTCCGCAGGGCTCCGCGCAAGGTCGCCGCGAAGCCCTGATAGAGCATGTCCGTCCTGCGCCAGGACGGGCACGGAACTCAGAGAGGCGAGCATAATGGTGGAGTGAGCGCACCACCCACTTTCTCGATAGCGCATGTCTCCCCGTACCCGTGGGAGGCCCAGGAGAACGAGGTCAACGCTCACATCGCGCGACTAGCGAGAGAGCTGTCTGAGCGCGGTCACAGCGTGCTGATACTCGCACCGTCGCGCTCGCCCGAGCGAGTGCGCGAGTCACGTCGCGAACTGCGCGGCGCAAAGGCCAGGGTGGGTGGCGTGAGTCGAGCGGGTGGCACGGGAGCGAGTGAGGTGAGTGGAGCGGATGGGCGTGACCCACTGCTTTCCGGCACGAACAGAGGCGAGCCACGTGTGCTCGCGATCGGCGAGGTGCTGGACGTGCCGAGCTCCTCGGGACGTCGTCCGCGAGCGCTGCCGGTAGACGTCGCGCGCACCCTGGAGGAGCTATTGGGAAGGACACCGCTCGACTTCGTGCACGTACACGAGCCATTCGCCCCGAGCGCATCGAGCACCGCGTTGCGCTACTCGCGGGCACTCAACGTGGGCTCCTTTCACGCGCCGACCGAGCGACTGCTCTCGACCACCGTGGCACGCCGCTTCGTGGAGAGCTTCTTCGGGCGCCTGGACGCGCGTATCGCGAGCCTCCCTGAGACAGCCGAGCTAATGCGAGGTCACTTTCCCGGTGAGTACCGGGTGCTGCCAGCCGGCGCGACAGACGAGATCGAGGCGATCTACCGCGAGTTGGCGGCGCGGCGCCACGACCCAAGCGGCGATCCAACGCTGCGCAAGCGGCTGTCGCGGCGCAAGCTGATTGACGTGGACCTGCACATGCACACCGACCACTCCGGCGACTGCGAAACGCCGGTAGAGGTGCTCTTGGCGACGGCCAAAGAGGTCGGCCTCGGGGCGATCGCCGTCACCGACCACAACGAGATCTCCGGTGCTTTAGAGGCACGCGAGAAGGCCAGCGAATCCGGTACCCACCCACCCCTGAAGGTGATCGTGGGCGAGGAGGTCAAGACCGCCGAGCAGGGTGAGGTGATCGGCCTGTTCATTGAGGAGAAGATCCCGCGTGGGCTGAGCATGGCCGAGACCGTCGCCGAGATCAAACGCCAGGGAGGACTGGTGTACGTGCCGCATCCCTTCGACCGTATGCACGCGGTGCCAGACTACGAGCACCTGCCGGCGATCCTCGACGAGATCGACGCGATCGAGGTGTTCAACCCGCGCGTGGCGATCAGTGCTTTCAACGAGGAGGCAGTGCGTTTCGCCGCCAAGTACCGAATCGTCGCCGGGGCCGGCTCAGACTCGCACGTGGCTCAAGGCCTTGGGTCGGTGCGCATACGAATGCGCGACTTCGACGGTCCGCAGGAGTTCTTGCAGTCATTGAGGGACGCCGAGATCACGACCAAGCCTTCGAGCCTCATCTACGTGCAAGCACTGAAGTTCCTGCAGACAAAGGCAACGCCTGCGTCGGCCCGGCGAGCCAGCCGCGACCGCCGCGTGCGACGGGCCACACGAGACAGCGGAGGCGCGACGTGACCGCCCGGGACAGAACATGATGGCTCGTAGGCAGGAAATGAGCGGGCGAGCACGGCGCAAGTAGCGATGCAGGCGCAAGGACAACCCGGGCCGCCGTCTAATCCTTCCGCGTCGATGCCAGCCACAGATGACGAGATCCGCGAGAAGTACCTCGAGCGGGCGATCAGGGAGCTAAATACGCTGACGCGCGAGCTGCAGAGCTGTCCGCACTGCCCGCGCGGCCAGCTGATGCCTGTGCTTGGCTCCGGCCACCCACAGGCGGACATCATGCTGCTCAAGCACGCACCGCTGCCCTCCGAGGTCGAGGAGGGCGTCGCCTTCTATGGACGTTCGGGTGGTGCACTGATGAAGTCCTTCAAGCGGCTGTCTATCGACCCGTTGACCGTTTACGGGACATTGTGCGTGAAGTGTCCGCTGGCCGACGCTTCGATGGCCGACCCGGAGTGCGTCGCGCGCGTGGTGCATGAGATTGCGATCGTGCAACCGCGGATCGTCGTGGTCATGGGTCCCGAGGCATTGGCGGCGCTAAACGAGCAGGACATCCCGCTTGCGCGGCCGCTTGAGCCACGCATGGGAGAGATTCAGCAGCTCACCCCTACAACCGACGCGCTATACGTGCCCAACATCGACGAATCGCTCGACGAGCAGGACTCCAAGCGTGCGTTCTGGGCCGCGTTCAGGGTCCTGGGCGATTGGCACGCGGCGCAGCCCCCTTACTGAGAAACCGGCTATACAAATTTTACGCGGATACTATTGTAGCTACATGATGTAGTAACTATAGTAGGTGCTAAAAATACATACACTCCACCGACTGCCACGCCCGCTGGTAACGCAGCCGCCACTCAGCGATCTGGCTCGTTCATCAAACGATGAGCACGATCTTGCCGAGCTTGCCTCCGGCGGCGAAGTGATCGTAGGCGGCCGCGACATCCTGCAGCGGGAAGGTCTCGGCGACAGGGACGAACAGAGCCTGTTTCGAGGTACCTCCAGCCGCCGGCTTTGAGACGCCAGCCGCCGCGTCCGTTTCGAACAAGGGCAGCACTTCTCGCTCCAAACGCCTGGCGGCCAGGGCCTTCTCCTCCAGCGAGCGAGCACGCAAAGTAGAGCCGTGGATACGGGCACGCTTGCCCATCAGCGCGAGCAAGTTCAGCTCGGCCTTGGCCCCCGCCGAGACGCCGATCACACAGATGCGCCCGCCGGTGGCAAGCGCCTTCAGATCCTCGGCCAAGTTCGGCGCTCCTACGAGCTCAAGGACCACATCGAAGGGTCCGTGCTCGGCGAAGTCCTCAGGCGGAACGACCTCGGCGCCTAGCGCAGCCACCGCTGCACGCGACTCGGCGCGGCGCACGGTCGCGGTGACGCGCACGCCCGTGGCTTGGGCGAGCTGGATCGCAGCCGTGCCGACGCCGCCGGCGCCGCCATGCACGAGCAGGCGCTCGCCGGGGCGCAATCCCGCCTGGGTGAAGAGGGCGTCGTGGGCGGTCGTGAACGTCTCTGGCAAGCCACCCGCCGCCGGCCAATCGAGCGCGGTCGGGACTGGCATCAGCTGACGCTCGTGCACGACCGCAAGCTCTGCCTGCCCACCACCGCCGACGATCGCCATCACGCGATCCCCAACCGCAAAGCGCGGAGCCGCACTCGGGCCGAGCGCCTGCACCTCGCCGGCTAGCTCCATGCCGGGAATGTCCTGAGGCGAACCTGGGGGCGCCGGATATAGACCGCGCCGCTGCATCATGTCCGCTCCGTTGAGTCCGGCCGCGCGGACACGCACGAGCACCTCGCCGGCACCGGGCTCAGGGTCGGGGTGCTCCTCGAGGAGGATCTCTCCATCGCAAATCGTCGCTGCGCGCATGTGGCGCGAACCCTACCGCTTGGTCAAAGCCGCAAACCAATGCGCACTCAACGCGCGCCGAAAAACGGAGCTTACGAGGCTCTCTACGACCCCGTGCCATCTGCCCAACACCAGATCACGACGCGGCCTGCGTGTGTTTGGGCGGACGAATCATCAGCCACAACGGCGGGCTTGCACCGACGCGCAGCTCTTTGACGTGCCTGAAGCCAAGACGCTCGTACAGCACGGCGCTGCGCTCGCTGGACGCCTCGATGTAGGCACGCATGCCCTCGCGATCGCAGCGATCGAGCGTGGGGCGCATCAGGGCGCTGCCGAGACCCCTGCCCTGCATGTCAGGATGCACACCGATGTCACGGACGTAATAGTGCGGGCCACGGAGCTCGCGCGCGTGGCGCCACTCCATCGTGGCTCCCATCCTTGCCGCCCTGGGCAGGCGAACCCCAAAGGCGCTGCCGTGCAAGAGGGTGGTACGTGGCGGCACACGCCACTTACCGGGCGGCAGGGTGAGCGCGGCGCCCATGAGATCGTCTGTCGTCCAAACACGTCCATGTGGCAACGCGAAATGACCCAGATCGATCCCGAAGTAGCGCCGCAAGTGTGCATGTCGCTTGCTGTCCTCTGGCATCAACCAGCTGAAGACCGGGTCGTCGTAAAAAGCTTCCGCCAGCACCGTCTTCAGGCGTGCCACGTCCTCGACGGCTGCCGGGCGCATGCCGAGGTCGCCGGGCGGGTGTGCCTGCGTGTCATCGACACGGCTTGGCTGGCTCTCAGCCATTTTTTGCTCCCTTCCTTTTGATCGCTGGCTTTTGCGAGCTGATCGCGCTGTGCGGGTCGACGGCGCTCGGGTCCTCGCGTATGCGCACTTCAAAGGCCTTGAAGATGAGCACGAGCATGTCCCCGAATGATGGCTATGTCAACACACAGAACGCTATCTGAAGGAATTGACCCGGTTCATGCGGCTCATGTTCGCTCCAACAACGCCACGCACTCGATATGCGGTGTCTGCGGGAACATGTCCACGGGACGCACCTTCACCAGGCGCCAGCCCGCCTCGACGAGTTGAGCGGCGTTGGGAGCAAAGGTCGTCGGATTGCAGGAGACATAGACGATGCGCTTGGGCGACGCTTCGACGATGCGGCGCACGACCTTCTGTGAAAGGCCGGCACGCGGCGGGTCGACGACCACGACATCGGGCTTACCGGCGCGCTCGATCAGCTCCGGTAGCGCCAAGCGCGCATCGCCGGCGAAGAAGTGAGCGTTGGTCACGTCGTTACGCTTGGCGGCGGCTATTGCGTCAGCCACGGCCTGCTCGATTATCTCGATCCCCCACAGCTCGCCGGCGCGCGGAGCGAGCGTGAGCGCGATCGTGCCAATGCCGCAGTAGAGGTCATACACCCGCTCCCAACCCTCCAGCGCCGCGTACTCGGCGACGATTCCGTAGAGCACCTCGGCCATCTCGGTGTTGGTCTGAAAGAACGCTTCAGAGGAGATGCGCAGATCGAGCTCGCCGAGGCGCTCGGGCAGCTCGGCGTCGCCCCAGACAAGCTCGGTCTCGCCGCCCATCGTCGTCTCCGCCAGCGAAGATGAGCGCGTCCACAGCACGCCGCTGATTCTTCCCTCGCTCCTGCCGGCATCCGGCCCGTTCCCGACGCCGGAACCACCCTCGGAATCGGACCCGCTCCCAGAACCGGGGCCATTCTCGGTATCTGGTCCATTTCCAGCACCAGGACCCAACTCGGCGACCAACGCAGCGGCTAGCGAGGGGACGTCCAGCTCGCCGTCGGTGCTGACCAAGCGGATCTGCAGCTTGCCGCTGCGGCGACCTTCGCGCACGACGAGGTTGCGCAATAACGGTACCGGCGAGTCGATGCTCTCGCGGCGGCGGTCCCAGGCATGCAGCCCCTGAGCGCGCGCCCAGTCGAGCGCGACGTCGCGCGCCTTGTTGCCAAGCTCTGAGGCCAACAGGCAATCCTCGATCGGATCGACCCGCTTCCAGCCTCCGGGGGCGTGAAAGCCACACACCAAAAACCCTGTTCCGGATTTCCCAGTGTTTTCCGGAACCGCGTTTTCGGAGGCTGCGCTCCCCTGCACCGCATTTTCCGAGACCAAGTTTTCCCGCACGGTGGAAGACGACGCCGAGGTGTCGGGGGGGTACCCGGTACCGAACGAGTACTCCAACTTGTTGCGATAGCGCCATTGCTGGAGCGCAGGCACAATCTCCTCCAAATCGAAGCCCTCGAGCCTGCCGATGCGTCGTAGGGCGTCATCCACCTGTTCCCGCTTGATCTGCAATTGCCTCTCATAGGGCAGCACCTGCCAAGCCACACCAGGATGATCCGCCGTCGGCGCGATGCGCTCGGGGCTCTCCTCCAAGACCTCCACCATGCGCGCATGGGCGTAACTACGCTTGCGCTTGACGACGACCGCCCGCACGCGATCGCCAGGGAGGGCTCCCGAGACGAATACGACGTAGCCGCCGCTGTGTGTCCCGGATGGGGTATCGCCGTTTGCCTGCACCCCGTCATGTGGGGTACCCGGAAGGGCGAGCCGCCCAACACCCTCGCCCCCGTGAGCCAGCGAGTCGATCTGAAGTTCGATCTCCTCGCCCCGCTCGGGGCGCTTGAACGGCACTTGCGAGCCACGGGCAGCAGGCGGATGCGCGTCGAGACCGTTGACGGCCAGCTTGGCGCCCGCTTGAGGAGTCGACCCATCCACCTGAGAAGCCGCGCCGTGCGCTCGAGGAGCCGAGCCATCCGCTTGAGAAGGCGTGCTCATGCCTGGCGCTCGCGCGCGGCCGCCGCGCTCATAGCGACGGCGACTCGACCAACAGCTCGAGCAGCGCCTTCTGCGCGTGACGACGGTTCTCGGCCTGGTCCCAGATCCGCTGACGCGAGCCGTAGAGCACCTCGGCGGTGATCTCCTCGCCAGGGTGGGCGGGCAGGCAGTGCAGTGCGATCGCAGCCGGACCCGCAGCGTCGAGTAGCGCATCGTCGATCCGGTACGGCGCCAACGCCGCGCGTCGATGGTCGGCCGTGTCCTCGTCGCCCATGCTCACCCACACGTCGGTGTACAGCGCGTGCGCCCCGTTGGCCGCCTCATAGGGGTCCCGATAGAGGGTCAGCGATCCCTCGGCGCCCAGCGGCAGTGCCAGCGAGTCCTCGAGCGCGTAGCCCGGCGGCGAGGCGATTGCAACGTCCATGCCGGCGATCGTGCCCAGTATCGCGAGCGAGCGAGCCACGTTGGTGCCGTCTCCAACGTAGGCGACGCGCAGGCCCTTGAGGCTGCCAAAGCTCTCGCGCATCGTCATCAGGTCGGCGAGCGCCTGGCACGGGTGGTGCAGCGCAGTGAGCATGTTGATCACGGGAACCGAGGCGTATTGCGCAAACTCTTGCAGCAGCGAGTCTGGCCCTGTGCGGATGGCGATCGCCGCCACCTGGCGGGAGAGCACCAAGGCTGTGTCGCGGGGCGACTCGCCGCGCGAGAGCTGCATCTCGCCGGAGCGCAGCACGACCGCATGGCCGCCCAGCTCGTGCACACCCATCTCGAAAGAGACGCGCGTGCGAGTCGAAGGCTTCTCGAAAATCAAGGCCACGCCGCGCCCGGCCAGCGCGCGCGAGGACAGCGGAGCCGCCTTCAGCTCGATCGCGCGGTCCAGCAACGCGTCGAGCTCGGCCGCGCTAAGCTCGGCGCCTGTGAGGAAGTGGGGAGGCACAGTCAGTCAGTTTATGGGGCCGATCGCGATCGTCTGCGCGGCGGCACTGTGCGTGGGCGGCTGCGGGTCCAGCGAATCGAAAAGCACGACCGGCACAACCGCCACGACGACGTCGACAAACGCGACCGTCAAAGGCGGGCTGACGGTACCCGGCAAGATCAACTACGCAAGCCCGCCAGCCAACGCACCCGTGCAGAGCGGCGTCATCACGATCACTTACCACGAATTCGCGATCGAACCGGACACGCTCAAGGCGAAGGTCGGCAGCACGCTCAAGTGGATCAACAACAACACCGAAAAGTGCGACGTCAAGAGCGAGGGCGGGCCGTACACGTTCGACTCCGGCGACCTTGCCGCCGAAGGCGGGACGTTCGAATTGAAGCTCGACAAGCCCGGCACGATCCACTACGAGTGCACGTCCTACCCGACCACGATGAACGGCTCGATCGAGGTCGTGGAATAGCGCGGAGGACCGGCAGACTTCCTGCGCAGGGCACACCCGGTTGAACTGTGCACGCCAACACCCCCCTTTGCACGACACCTCGATTTGGAAGTCCCCAGAGACCAGGCGCCCACACCCCACACTCCATAGCGCATCACTTCGAAACGTCGTGCACGCCAACACCCCCCTTTGCACGACACCTCATTTCGAGAAGCAACAAACCCGCCACGCCGAAGAGGCAAAAGCGACCCGTGCTCGAGGACCCACCGGGGTCATTCTGAGTCGAGGCCTGTGGCGTGTCGCCCGGACAGCGTCTGCGGTACCGCCCCGCACAGCGCGCCGCGCAGCCCGCCTAAGAGAAGTCGGCGACGCCCTCGTGCGGGCTTGACGCCGTCGCATAGGTCCGCCGCGGAATCCGCCCCGCCCCGCGTGCAAGCCGTCCGGCCTGCACGGCGCCCCGCATCGCCATGGCCATCGCAACGGGGTCCTGCGCACGCGAGACGGCGCTTGCCACCATCACCGCGTCGCAGCCCAGCTCCATCGCAAGCGCCGCGTCCGAGGCGGTGCCCACACCGGCGTCGAGCACTACTGGCACGTCGACGGCCTCGCGGATCAGGCTGATGTTGTACGGATTGCGAATGCCCATGCCGCTGCCGATCGGAGCGCCCAGGGGCAGCACCGCCGCGCAGCCGACGTCGACGAGCCGCCGTGCGAGCACGGGGTCGTCGGTTGTGTAGGGGAGCACGACGAAGCCGTCGTCCACCAGCAGCTCCGCGGCCATCAACAGCTCTGGAGCGTCGGGCAGCAGCATGTCCTCGTCGCCGATCACCTCCAGCTTGATCCAGTCGGTCGCAAACGCCTCGCGCGCCAGCTTGGCGGTGAGCACCGCGTCGCGGGCGGTGAAGCAGCCCGCCGTATTGGGCAGCAGCTCGACGCCCTCACGCTCGAGCACGTCGAGCAGCGAGCCTCGGGCCGTCGGATCGACTCGACGCAGTGCGACAGTAACCAGCTCCGAGCCGCTGGCGCGGATCGACTCGGCGAGCAGCTCGAGCGAAGGAAAGCCGCCCGTGCCGAGCAGCAGCCGCGAGCGCAGCGTGCGCCCGGCGATCGTGAGCGGGTCATTCGTGAGCGCCTCAGCCGCCTGTGGATCGGTCGAGCACGGAACCATCGTGGTCGGGTCGCCCCCAAGCTGGTCGGCACGAGAGACCGAGACGTGCCCGTTCTCGGGCACGTCGGATTGGCGCGTAGCGGGATCGACCATGCTCAGATCATCCTCCCTGCATCGCGGTCAGCACCTCCACGCGAGCCCCGTCCGGGATCGCAAACGTACTCCAGCCCGTCCGCGGCACCACCTCGCCGTCGACCGCCACCGCGATGCCGCGCGCATCCGGCTCGAGCTCGAGCAGCGCCAACAGCCTTGCCACGGTCTGCTCGCCAATGTCATCGTGCGGATCGCCGTTGAGGTAGATCATGATGAAGAGGAAATGGCTTCGTTCCTGGTCTCGTTACCCAACAATAACCGAGTCACAAGCTCTGCCGTCAGGGGTGCAAGCAGGATGCCGTTGCGATGGTGGCCCGTCGCCCAGATCAACCCCCCCAGCGCTCCAGGCCCGATAACAGGGGCGTTGTCTGGCGTGCCCGGACGGTAACCCACGCCCAGCTCCTCAATCCGCAGCTCGCTCAAACCCGGCACCAGCTCGTGCCCCTCGCGCAACAGCTCATAAACCCCTCCGGCGGTAGCGCAAGGCTCAAACCCACGCTCCTCCATCGTCGCGCCCAGCACGTAGCGGCCATCGCCGCGTGGGACCAGATAACCGCCCTCGAAGCGCACGACCCGCTCCAACAAGCCCGGCCCGGCTGGATCGCACAGACGCATGATCTGACCCTTGACGGGGCGTACGGGCACACGTGCAGCCTCGGGCAAGCCGGGCAAGCCACCGCTCCAAGCGCCCATGGCCACCACCACGTCGCGCGCGTAGATCGATTCGCACGCCCTGTCCTCCAAAACATCCCCATCGGCAACGCCAACCGCCTCCACATCGTCAGCCCACCGCCGCGACACCCGCACCCCGACGACACGCTTGGCATCGGCATCGAGCTCGAGGCCGTGGACGTGCGTGTGCTCACAGACCAGCACGCCCTCGAGCTCGCAAGCACGACGCAGCGCGGTCACGACACGACGCGGGTCGACGCTGTGGTCCTCGGGCGCTTCGAGTGCCAGGCGCACCGTCGGCGCGAGCGAGGGCTCACGTTCGCGCGCCTCACTTGCACGTAGGCGCAGAGCGCGCAGTCCCAGCGACTCGCGGAAGGCGAGCTGGCGCTCCAGCTCGCGTGCCTCGTCCTCGTCGCGCGCCACGACCAGCGTGCCCATTCGACGTAGCCCAACCTCTATGCCTGTAGCTTGCTCGAGCTCCGCGGCGAAGTCCGGCCACATGCCGGCAGAGCGCACACCGATCTCGAGCACCCGCCTGCCCGCTTCGCCGAACTCCACCTCGGCCACCGGCGCCAACATCCCGGCCGCGACATGCGTCGCGCCACTGCCAAGCTCGTCGCGCTCCAGCAGCGCAACCGACATGCCGAGCAGGCGAGCCCGCCAGGCCACCGACAGCCCTATGATGCCGCCACCGAGGACTGCCAGATCGACCTTGGAAGCGTTGCTCGCGCTCATGAGTTGATGCTAGACGGCGACTGTCCACACACCCGTTCTCGGGCTGGTAGAGGCGCCAGCGCCGGCGGCAGGCAGCCCAGCTCGACACCACAAGCCGCGACGACGTCGGCATCAGGCAATCCAAGCAACACCCCTTTATGCGCGCATCTGGCGGGCAAGAGCGCGCGCAGGTGTCAGACTGGCGTGCGATGGCCCACCTGCGGCCCGTGCCCGACCCCGATGGCGAACAGCGCCGAGCGCGCCTGGCCGCCGCACGCCTGTACCTCGTATGCGACTGCATGCCGGGCGACCGCGACCTGAGTGAGTTCTTGGCCGAGGCGATCTCGGGGGGTGTCGATGTGGTGCAGCTACGCGAGAAGCACCTGGAGGACGAGTTCCTCGCCGAAGCGGCAAGCGTGGCCGCCGATGCCTGCGACGCGGCCGGCGCTCTGTTCATCCTCAACGACCGCCCGGACATCGCCGCGATCGTGCGAGCCGACGGCGTGCACATCGGCCAGCAGGACATGCCGGTCGCCGAGGCCCGCAAGATCGTCGGCCCAGACATGCTCGTGGGTCTCTCAACGCACACCCCGAGTGAGATCGACGCAGCTGCGGCTGTGGCGCCCGACGGTGTGCCGTACGTCGACTACATAGGCGTCGGCCCAGTGTACGTAACCCCCACCAAGCTGGGACGTCCACCGGTCGGCACCGAGCTCGTCAGCTACGCCTCGGCCCATGCCCAAGTTCCTTTCTTCGCGATCGGTGGCATCGACGGCGAGAACATCGTGTCCGTGCTCGACGCCGGCGCTGGCCGTGTGTGCGTGCTGCGCGCAATCTGCGATGCGCGCGACCCCGAGCAGGCCGCGCTCACACTGCGCGGTGCCCTGGAGCTACGACCGCTTTTGAACGGCAATGGACGACGCTAGCGAGAAGACGCGGGTGGAGTCATCCAAGAGTGCCGTCGCGGCCGAGTCAGGCGGGTACGAGCCCGTCGCGGCCGAGCCCATCGAGGGAGAGGGCGGTGGAGGCAGGTACGTCGCGGCCGAGCTCGGCGGAGGCGAGAGCAGGCGGGGGGAGTCTCGCAAAAGTGCGATGCCCCCCGCGCGCGCGGGGGGCATCCGTGAAATCGACGTAGCCGACGCACTGCAACCGCTCGGCGAGCACGAGCGCCCCACGCCGCTGCTCGTAGCGATCGTCGTGGCAATGGCGATAGCCATCGGGGTGTGCGTGAGCGTGGCTACGGTCCACGACCTCAGTCGCCATGGCGGCTCGCTGCCGGGCGGCCTGTTTCTCGCCGGTGCGCTGTTCCTGCTGGCATGGGGCATGTACCAGCGTCGCTACTGGGCAGTGCTCGGCTTCGAGGCGTTGCTCGCCTTCCAGATCATCGTCACCTCGCTGGCTTTGATCGTGGCCGAGACGCTACTCGCGGCCGCCCTTTGCACACTCAGCATCGGTCTCGCCGGCTGGCTGTTCTGGAAGTTGGTCAGGGTGATGAGCCGGATCCAGGCAGGCGAGCACAGCACCGACGAGGTGCTTGAATAGCCCAGTGCCGTGGAGGACCAGCGAACCGGCCGACAAGGCGCCGCGACGGCTCGGCAGTGTCCAACGTCCGGTTTGAGAGCTGTCGTGCGATAGGCTCGCGCCGGAATGGCTGAGACCTCATATGACGTAATCGTGATCGGCTCCGGCCCCGGCGGCTACGTCGCCGCGATCCGTGCCGCGCAGCTCGGCAAGAAGACCGCCGTCATCGAGAAGGACAAGGTCGGCGGACGCTGCCTGAACTACGCCTGCATCCCGGCCAAGGCGGTCCTGCGCTCGGCCGACCTGCTCACGGAGATCCGTGAGGCGGGCGACTACGGTCTGAACGTCAGCGGCGTCGAGGTCGACTACGGCGCGGTGCAAGGCCGTCGCGAGAAGGTCGTCTCCACGCTCACCGGCGGCGTGGCCGGGCTGTTCAAGAAGAACAACATCGACGTGATCGAGGGCGAGGCGTCGCTGATGCGGTCCTCGGCCGGGGACCGCGACGCGACGCGGACCGGGAACGGAGCTGGGGGCCAAGCCAGTGGAGACGCGCAAGAAGTCGATGCCCAGCGCGTCCCTGTGCCCGTGAGGGTACGCGTGGGAGACCGCGAATTGACAGCCACAACGGTGATCCTCGCCACCGGCTCGGTCAAGCGCTCGATCCCAGGTGTCGAGTTCGGCGGCGGCGTGATCGGTACCGAGGAGGCATGGGCGTTGCCAGAGCTGCCAGCGCGCCTAACGGTCGTCGGAGCGGGCGCCTCGGGCGCCGAGATCGCCTCTGGCTTCGCGCGCCTGGGCAGCCAGGTGAAGCTGTTCGAGGTCATGGACCGCCTGCTCCCCACCGAGGACGCCGACATCTCACGCCTCGTCGAGCGCGGCCTCAAGCGTCAGGGCATCGAGGTCCACACGGGCACCCCCGTCGAGGGCGTCAGCGTCGGCGAGACCGGCGTCAACTTCAGCTATGGCTCGGAGTCAGTCGAGGTCGACTACCTCGTGATCTGCGCCGGCCGCGGCCCAGATGTGGACGCGCTCGGCTTGAAGGACGCCGGAGTCGAGCTGGACGAGCGCGGTCTCGTGCGCGTCGACGGCGCGCAGCGAACCACGGCGCCCGGCATCTATGCGATCGGAGATCTCGTGCACGGCCCGGCGCTTGCCCACAAGGCATCGGATGAGGGCATCATCGCCGCCGAGGACTCCGCCGGGCTGCCAACGCACCCGCTGTCCTATGTCGATATCCCACGCGCCACGTTCTGCACCCCGAACGTCGGCTCGTTCGGCTTGACGGAGGAGCAAGCTCGCGAGCAGGGCTATGACGTGGTAGTCGGCAAGGTCCCTTACGGGGCTGTCGGCGGCGGCACGGTCTACGGCGACCGCACAGGCCTGGTCAAGCTAGTCGGCGAGGCCAAGTACGGCGAGCTGCTCGGTGGACATATCGTCGGCTCGCGTGCCACCGAGCTGATCCAGGAGCTCGTCAACGTGCGTGCTCTGGAGGGCGGCTTCGCCGAGGTGGCACGCATCGTGCACGGCCACCCAACGCTTTCGGAGGCCGTCATGGAGGCGGGCCGCGCCGCCGACGGCTGGCTGATCCACGGTTGAGGAGGCCGCTCCGCGGCGGTCTGCTGGCCGATCGCGAGATCCCTCTGATCTCCCGATCGGCCCCCCGATGCTCGACGTACAACCAGTACGCCTGCGCTCGTGCGCGGCGCATCCCACCCACGGCCCGGCCTCCTCAAAGAACTAATCTGGCGGTATGTCCACTCCGGACGCCGCTTTCTATTTCGACCTCGCCTCGCCGCTTGCCTACCTCGCGGCCGAGCGGGTGCTGCACACGATGCCCGTCGCATGCGAGTGGCAGCCGATCCTGGCACGCACCCTGAAGGACACACCCTCCGGGGCGCAGGCAAGCGAGCTGCCGGAGGCAGAGTCTTTTGAGGCGTTCCGCTGCCGCGACGACGAGGAGATCTTCCGTTTGGAGGTCGAGCGCCGCGCTCGCTCGCTCGGCTTGCAGGAGCTGCGCTGGCCCGACCCGTTCCCGTTCGACAGCACCTTTGCGATGCGGGTCGCCACTTACGCGAAGTCGATCGGGAAGGTGGTCGCGTTCGCGCAAGCGGCGTTTCGTCAAGCGTTCGCCGGGGGGCGCCCACTCGACGTGACCGACAACGTTCTGATCGCGGCGGCGGCATGCGAGATGCACCCTTTGGCCGTCCAAAAGGGCGCCGCGTTGCGCTCGGTGAGCGAAGGACTCTTCGCGGCCACTGCCACGGCGACCGAGCATGGCGTCACCGACGTTCCGGCGATGAGAGTGGGGGAGCTCGTATTCCACGGTGAGCGCGCCCTGGAGGAAGCCGCCGACCATGCACTGGTGCTGACCCGATGAGAGCCGGACGTTGTTTTCGCCTGATCGTGCGTCGCGGCGGCATGATGCCGGCGTTCCTGGCCAGCCCAGATCGCGTCGACCACATCGAGGTGGTCGAGCTCGACGGCGGCGAGGTCGTGTTCTTCTGGGACTGTCCTCCCCACACCGCCTCACGCCGTGCTCGTGAACTGCGCGAGGACCTGGGCCGGATGGATCGTGAGGACTTCCTCGCGCGCTGGAGTACCGTGGAGACATGATGAGAGCGTCCACGCCTGTTTGCCTGTGCTCGTCAGGGTCTTCACATATTGGGATCCCTATAAAGAGTGCCTGTCAGAACGTGCTCCTGAGGGCATCCCCGTGAGAGCATGTCCCTAGGACGGCCAAATGGATGGGGTGCCGACCCGCTCGGCACCAACTCGCCGAAGCCCGAGGTGGCGCGCGAGTGGCTGGCCGCGATGGTGCTAATCCGGCGCTTCGAGGAGCGCGCGGGCGAGATGTACGCACGCGCCAAGATCGGCGGCTTCCTGCACCTCTCGATCGGTGAGGAGGCGACGATCGTGGGCAGCGAGCGGGCCTTGCGCGACAGCGACTACCTGGTCTCGACATACCGTTCGCACGGAGACGCGCTTGCGCGTGGCACGCCGCCGGAGAAGGTAATGGCCGAGCTGTTCGGCAAGCGCGACGGCTGCTCGAAAGGACACGGCGGCTCGATGCACATGTTCGATGCCTCACGGCGCTTCATGGGCGGCTACGGGATCGTCGGCGGCAACCTGCCAATTGCCGCCGGCATCGCGCTCGCCTGCGACCAGCGACGCGGCCCTGCGAAGGCCGGCGAGACCGGCACCACGCGGGGCGAGACCGGAAGCGCGCGCACGGGCGAGGGCGAGACCGGAAGCGCGCGCACGGGCGAGGGCGAGACGAACGATGAGGTAACCCTGTGCACCTTCGGCGACGGCGCCTCCAACCAGGGCACTTTCGGCGAGACACTCAACCTCGCCGCCCTGTGGCGCCTGCCGATCGTGTTCATGGTCGTCAACAACCAGTTCGGCATGGGCACCTCCCTCAGCCGCCACTCGGCCGTGACCGACCTGCAGCGCAAGGGCGAGTCGCTCGGCGTGCCGGGCATGCGCTGCGACGGCATGGACATCCTCGACACTCACCGCGTCGTCTCTGAGGCAGTGGCACGCGTACGCGAGGAGCGCCGGCCGCTGCTCGTCGAGGCCGTCACCTACCGCTTCCGCGGCCATTCGATGGCCGACCCCGAGGATTACCGCAGCAAGGAGGAAGTCGCCGAGTGGCGCGAGCGCGACCCGATCCCCGCGTTCAGTGAGCTGCTGGAGCGCGAAGGGGCACTCACGAAGGCGCAGCGTGAGCAGATCGAGCGCGATGCCATGCGCCAAGTGGACGCGGCGGTCGAGTTCGCCGAGTCCTCGCCCTTCCCAGACCCGGACATGCTCTACGAGGACGTGTACGTACTCGACGAGCAGGTTCACGGCCACTATCACTGGTCGCCGCGGGTGGTCCTATGAGACAAGCGCTCCAGGCCAAGCCGCGCGCGCTGCCCCTTCCCGCAGCAGGGACTAATGCGCCCCAGGTCAAGCCCCTTCCCGCGCCCCAAGGCAAGCCTCTCGTGCTCCAGGCCAAGCCCCTTGCGCTGCCACCTCGCGCAGCAGAGACCAATGCGCCCGCGTCCTTCAGGGCATGCTACGCGCCCACGTCCCCAAGGGTCTGCCCATGACCGAGATGCGCTATCGCGACGCGTTGAAACTGGCGCTGCGCGAGGAGATGCTGCGCGACGAGAACGTCCTCCTACTCGGCGAGGACATCGGCGTGTTCGGCGGCGCCTTCAAGGTCACCTCCGGCCTGCTCGAGGAGTTCGGTGAGCGGCGTGTGCGCGACACCCCCATATCCGAGAACACAATCGTGGGCATGGGTGTCGGCGCCGCGATGGTCGGCCTGCGCCCGGTCGTGGAGCTGATGACCGTCAACTTCGCCCTACTCGCGTTCGACCAGATCGTCAACCACGCTGCCCACATTCATTACATGTTCGGCGGCCAAGTGCGCGTGCCGCTCGTCGTGCGCATGCCCCAGGGTGCCGGACACCAACTCGGCCCCACCCACTCGCACAGCTTCGAGGCGATGTTCCTGCAAGTGCCGGGTCTGCTCGTCGCGGTTCCCTCGACCCCTGCCGACGCGCGCGGCCTGCTGAAGGCCGCGATCCGCGACGAGAATCCCGTCATCTTCATCGAGCACGAGTCCCTGTACGGCGTGCGCGGCGAGGTAGACGAGAACGACGAGCAGCCGCTCGTGTTCGGCCGCGCGCGCATCGTGCGCTCGGGTGGGGACGTCACGATCGTCGGCGTCTCGCGCATGGCGCTCACCGCCGAGCGCGCTGCCGAGCAACTGTCGGCCGAGCATGGCATCGAGGCGGAAGTGATCGACCCGCGCACGCTGCGACCGCTCGACCTCGACACGATCCTCGAGTCGGTCGCGAAGACCAATCGCTGCGTGATCGTCGAGGAGGGCTGGCCCCACGGCGGCGTCGGCGCGAACCTCGCGGCGCTCATCTCAGAACAGGCCTTCGACGACCTCGACGCGCCCGTGATGCGCGTCAGCGGGGCGGATGTGCCGATGCCTTACTCCAAGCCTCTAGAGGAAAGCGCATTCCCGCACGAGCCGCAGATCGTGCGGGCCGCGCTCAGCGTTCTCGGGCACGACCCCACACAGACGATCGAACACGACCCCACCCAAGCCGACCCCACCCAAGCGCCTGCGAGTCAGCCCGCGGCAGGCGAGGGACAACGAGAGGGAGAGACAAACGCACCCGGTGCGGTCCAGGAAGCGATGCAGGAGACCGGCCTCGAGCATGAGATCAGGCAGGCATCGCGATGAGCGAGATCGTGATGCCACGCTTGTCGGACACGATGGAGGAGGGCACGATCCTGCGCTGGCTCAAGCACGACGGCGAGCACGTCGCGCGCGGCGAGGAGTTGGTCGAGATCGAGACCGACAAGGCCGCGATGACCTACGAGTCAGACAGCGAGGGCATATTGCAAATAGTCGCGCGCGAGGGTGACACGTTGGCCGTGGGTGCGCCGATCGCGCGGATCGGCGAAACAGGCGACGGCACCTCACCCAATGGCGCCCCGGCCATCCCGGATACCCCAGCCATCCCCGTGACCACGGATACCTCCATGGCCACGGACGCTCCTTCCGGCGCTGGGGATGCGGCCGCCGAGCCCTCCGCTGCCGAGAAGCCCCAGCGGACACCGACACCCGGGGAGCTGCCAACGCCTCCCCGGAATGGCGAGCGCGTCAAGGCATCTCCCCTCGCCCGACGCATCGCGCACGAGAGGGGCGTGAACTTGGGGACCTTGGTCGGCAGTGGGCCGGGCGGACGCATCGTCAAGGCTGACGTCGAGGTCGCGGGTTCTACACCCGCCCCCGCCACTTCGAGTATCGGCGAGCGGCCACCCACATCGGTTGCGGATACCGGTTTCGATCCCGCCTCCGCGACTACCGGGATGGACGCTCCGGCGCAGACAGCCCCGCCAGTGGAGGAGGTAACGAGCACCAAGGGCGAGACCACCACCGTCGCTGCCGGGATGAACGCTCCGGCGCAGGCACCCCCGTCAGTGGAGGAGGTGGCGAGCGCCAAGGGCGAGACCACCACGATCGAGCTATCACGCACGCAGCGCACGATCGCGCGGCGCATGGCCGAGTCGAAGGCAACGATCCCCGACTTCACGCTAACGACAGACGTCGACATGGAGCGCTGCGTCGATCTGCGCGCCGAGCTGAAGCGGTTGTCGCGTGCCGGCGACGGGCGAGACAAAGCCACGGCAACAGCCGGCGGCGAGCGGGACAAGACTGCCGCGCCAACCTACAACGACATGATCGTCAAGGCTTGTGCCCTCGCCTTGCGCGACCACCCGCGCGCCAACGGGAGCTATCGCGACGGTCGCTTCGAGCTGCACGCACGCGTCAACGTGGGCGTGGCGGTGGCGGCCAGCGCCGAGGATCCTACGGGCGGTGCACTCGTCGTCCCCACTGTGTTCGACGCGGACACGAAGGCGCTCGGTGAGATCGCGCGGGAGACACGCACGCTGGCCGAGCGAGTGCGTGACGGGTCGATCACCCCGCCGGAGCTGAGCGGGGGCACCTTCACCGTGTCCAATCTTGGCATGTACGGCATTCGCAGCTTTACCGCGATCGTCAACCCACCACAAGCGGCGATCTTGGCGGTTGGCGCGGTTTCCCCACGAGCGGTTGTCCGCAAGAAAAAGCTTGTCGCACGGCAAACGATGAGCGTCACGCTCGCCTGCGATCACCGCATTCTCTACGGGGCCGACGCGGCGCTATTCCTGGCCCGCATTCGCGAGCTCTTGGAAGAGCCGGCAGCGCTGACGCTGTAGGCAGCTAGGCTGAAGGGAGCACATGGCAGGCGTACGCCCGACACACGACGATTCTCCTTTGGATGAGTTGCTGGTGTCCAATCTCGGCACGATCCCATACCGCGAGGCGCTCGCCATACAGGCGGCAGTCCAAGCCCGACGCCAGGCCGACGAGCAGCCCGACACTCTGCTCTTGCTGGAGCATCCGCCCGTCTATACGCGCGGCCGTCGCGCTGGCGATGGCGAGCTGTCGCTGGGGGAGGGCTTCTACCGTGCGCACGACATCGAGATCGTGCCGACCGACCGTGGCGGCAAGGTCACCTACCACGGCCCCGGCCAGCTGGTCGGCTATCCGATCATGCGCGTGAGCGACATCGGCTTTCACCTACGCACAATGGAGGCAGCGATCGTCGCGGCCCTTGCCGAGTACGGCATCGATGCACGCTCACGCTGCGCGGAGGGCATCGACTACACCGGCGTGTGGGTGGCCGATCGCAAGATCGCCTCGATCGGCGTGCACGTCTCGCGCGGCGTGTCCACGCATGGCTTTGCCCTAAACGTCTGCAACGACCTCACCCCGTTCACCTGGATCGTGCCCTGCGGCTTGCCGGGCGTGACGATGACATCGGTCACGCAGGAGCTCGGCCATGATCCAGACGGTGGGCTCGACGCGTTCTCTGAGCTTGTCGCACAGTCTTTCTGCACAGCTCATGGCCGCCCATTGCTTGCCGCCTCCCCTGAGAGCGTCGGCGTTCTGCACTCCGCGGGTCTTACGCTGGTGGGCGGCGTATGAGCAGCCCACCAAGCAGCAGCCCAGCAAGCGTCACCGACGAGCGCGAGCATGTGACCCGCTCCCGCGCCAACCCTGGCGGCATGGACGTGCTGAAGGTGCTCGGCTCCGACGTGCGCCCCCTGCGCGAGCGCAAGCCGCCCTGGTTCAAAGTGCCCGCCGCCGGCGGCGCCCGCTACCGCGAGCTGTCGAAGCTGATCAAAGAGGAGAACCTGCACACCGTCTGCCAGGAGGCGGCCTGCCCGAACGTCGGCGAGTGCTGGGAGCGCGGCACCGCCACGTTCATGATCCTCGGTGACACCTGCACACGCCGTTGCGGCTTCTGCAACGTCAAGACCGGCAAGCCCACGTGGAACGATCCGTTGGAGCCCGCACGCGTCGCGCGCTCGATCGCGCGCATGGGCCTGCGCCACGCCGTCGTCACTTCCGTCGACCGCGACGACCTGCCCGACAAGGGTGCCTCTGCCTTCGTGGGTGTCATCCGCCAGGTGCGCAAGCAGGCGCCAGACTGCCAGATCGAGGTGCTGACGCCCGACTTCCAGGGTCAGGAGATGCCGCTCGCGAAGGTGATCGCCGAGCGCCCTGACGTGTTCAACCACAACGTCGAGGTCGTCCCGCGCCTGTACCCGATCGCGCGCCGCGGCTCGGAATTCCTACGCTCCTGCCGTGTCTTGCGCAGCGCCGCGGAAATGAGCGAAGGCGAGGTCGTCACCAAGTCGGGCTTGATGGTGGGCTTGGGTGAGACCCACGAGGAGATGGTGGCGACGTTCGAGGTGCTGCGCGAACACGACGTTCAGGTGCTTACCGTAGGGCAGTATCTACGTCCCTCCAAGCGCCATCTGCCGATCGTGCGCTACTGGCACCCGGACGAGTTCGCGGCGCTGGAGCAGGCCGCTTACGCACTCGGCTTCGACCATGTAGCCGCCGGCCCGCTCGTACGCTCCTCCTACCACGCCGATCAGCACGTGCCGCAGCCGCGCCCAGGCGTCGGGCCGCTAGCCGCAAGCGGATAGCTGATAGCTCACAGGGATCCGGGGCGTAAGTCCCAAAGCGCAAAAACCGGGTTATAACCTACAAGTTATAAGTGGGATCCCTGGATATAGAACATCCGATGCCTCGAGGGCAACCACTTTTTGGGGCTGGTCGCATCCTGCCGGCGAGCGCCACCGGGGTGGGCGGATAGTCTGCGCAGATGCTCGTCCTCCACGCGTGCGGGGGACCTGCCCCCTCGCATGATCCCTGTCAAGGACAACATTCCCCGCGAGCGCTTCCCGCTCGTGACGGCGATCGCCGTCGTCGTCGTCGTGGTCGCCTACCTGCTGTCGAGCGACCACAAGGGACTATTGCCGCTGCTGGCAGACATTCTGTTCCTCGGCCTGATGGGTCCAAGCGTCGAAGGTGCACTGGGGCGCATGCGCTTCGGTAGCTTGTGCCTCTTGGTTGGCCTGTTCACGCTGGCAATCCGGTCCCTCGCCGGCGTCGGATCACCCTCGGCCGTGCTGCTCGGCACTTTGGTCGTAACCGCGACCGTGCTCGGCGACTATCTCCTGCTCTTCCCACGCGCGCGCGTCCTCAGCCTGGTCCCGATCCCTCTCTACACGACGCTCGTCGAGGTTCCCGCGGCGCTGCTGATCGCGCTATGGCTTGCGCTGCAGGTGGGCTTCGACGTGGCGGGCCTCGCATGACGGCGGGCCTCGCATGAACGGCAGGCCCCACGTGTGCAACAGGCCTCACATGAACGGCAAGCCCCACCTGTGCAACAGGCCTCACATGAGTGGCGAGCTTCGCATGAGCAGTGGACTTCGCGCGAGTCGCCAACTTGGCACAACTGGGGCGCGATGACCCGCGTTGCCGTACTCGCTATATCGCTTGCGTTCATCCTTGGCTTTGCCTTTTTGACGATCGGCGGTATCGAGCAGTTCGGCTTCAGCGTGCAGGGGGTGTTGTCGGTGATCGTGCTCGTGATCCTTACAGTTGGCATCGTCGGGGCATTGCGCAATCCTCCACGGAGATGAGAAAGCACTCATGACCGGCTCGCCGTCCCTGTCACAAAGCGGGGCTTCATGACCGACTCGCCGCTTTCGCCGCGGAGAAGGCGCTAATGACCGGCTCACCGTTTTTGCCCCAGAGCGGCCACTCGCGGCGAGCGCGGGCGCTTGCCAGGCACAGACGTCGCCGCAGGCGCATACGCGCACTGGCCGTTTGCGTGCTGGTGCTTGGCGCCGGCGCCGTGGCCGTCTCGTTGGGACTAGCTCGCTCGGGCGCCGCGCACAGCCCCGCTTCGCGCGGCGGGCACGCGGGGACAAGCGACTCGGAGGGACGCTCGCGCGAGTCGGCGACCGCGACCCCGACACACTCACCTGCGGGACTGTCGCTCGGCAAAGCTCCGCTAACGCTCGACCTCAGTGGCGCCGACGATCCCGTGCAGGCCAGCTTCCTTAGCCCGCCGCGCGCGGGCCTGCTGTTCGATCTGAGCAGCGGTCGCGTGCTGTGGCAGCTGAATCCGCTCGAGCGCCTGCACATGGCCAGCCTCACGAAGCTGATGACGGCGCTGCGCGTGGTCCACTCCACGGCTCCCGACACACCGATACTGGTCACCAAGGAGGCCGTCGACGCTGCCGGCTCGAAGGTCGGCGTATTGCCGCTCGGCAAGCACGTGCCGGCCGAGACGATGCTCTACGGGCTGCTCCTGCCTTCGGGCAACGACGCCGCGACCGCGCTCGCCCAGCACGTCTCTGGCAGCGTCGGCGCGTTCGTCGCGAGCATGAACGTCGAAGCGGCGCGGCTCGGGCTGGGCTGCACGCACTACACGTCGCCCTCGGGCTATACCAACGCCAGCAACTACACCTGCGCCGCAGACCTTGCGGAGCTTGCCTACGTGGACATGCAACAACCGCGGATCGCGCACATCGTGCGCACGGCGGAAGCGGTGCTGCCGTTTCCGATCAAGGGCGGCAAGCTGTTCCTGTACAACAACAATCCTCTGCTTGTCTACAGCTATCCAGGAACCACCGGCATGAAGACCGGCTACACCGAACTCGCCGGTGACTGCCTGGTCGCGACCGCCGAGCGCGACGGTGTCAGGCTCGGCGTGGTGCTGCTGCATTCGCCAGACATGGGCCAGCAGGCTGAGTATCTGCTCAATGCCGGCTTCGCCCAGGTTTACCACCAGCGCCTGATCGCTTCGCCGATGGTGCCGCCTGGTCGCTGAAACCGACTTATAACCTAGAGGTTATTACGGAATATAGCTTATAGGTTATATTTCGTAATAACCGATAAGTTATAAACGGGAATCGGGGATATGGAGCATCAAACACCCAGAGCCGAGTCGATGCTCCCCCCTCTAGCCCTTTAGGAGTAGCCTTAGAGACAGATATTGACTGGCCAGTCAGCCAAAGCAAGAGCTAGGGCCAAAGCGAGAACTAGCCAAAGCGACAGCAACAGCCAGAGCAGAGCAACGGCCAAAGGGAGAGCACAGTGGATCTTGACGACACCCCCGAGCAGACAGCGCACCGCACCAGGGTTCGCGCCTGGCTCGAAGAGCACAAGGGAGAGGCGCCGGTCCTCACCGGCCCAGACGCGCTGACCGACGAGGCGGAGATCGTCTCCGCGCGACGCGCCTGGCAGGGCAAGCTTGCCGAGGCGGGGCTTGCCGGGGTCACCTGGCCCAAAGAGTACGGCGGGCAAGGCCTCGGCCCGATCGAGCAGGTGATCTGCAACCAGGAGATCGCCAAGGCCGGCGTTCCCGGCATCCTCGACGCGATCGGCGTCGGCATGCTCGGCCCCACGCTGATCGCGCACGGTAGCGAGGAGCAGAAGGGCCGCTACCTCGGCCCGATGCTACACGGCGACGAGGTCTGGTGCCAGCTCTTCTCAGAGCCCGCCGCCGGCTCGGACCTGGCCGCGGTGCAGACGCGCGCACGCCAGCAGGACGACGGCAGCTGGCGGCTGACCGGGCAGAAGGTGTGGACGACCAACGCCCAGTTCTCCTCCTATGGGCTGCTGCTCGCACGCACCGACCCCGAGCAGCACAAGCACAAGGGGCTGACGATGTTCATCCTGCCGATGGACGCTCCCGGCGTCACGGTTAGAGGACTGCGTCAGATCTCCGGCGAGGCCGAGTTCAACGAGGTGTTCCTCGACGACGTCGCGCTCGACGCGGACGCGGTCGTCGGCGGCGTCGGCAACGGCTGGGGCACGGCGCTGACGACGCTGATGTTCGAGCGCGTCACGATCGGCCTCGGCGGCGAGGGCCTCGGCTTCAACTCGCTGCGCTTCACCAAGGCGATCGCCTCAGACGAGCATGGCCGCCGCGATCCGGAGGTGCGCAAGGAGCTCGGCGAGATCGTCAGCGAGCTGCTGGCGGTGCGCTTCACCGGCTACCGCACTTTGACGGCGCTGCAGAAAGGGCAGATTCCTGGCCCCGAGGCGGGGCTTGCGAAGGTGACGATCGTCAACGGCGCGATCAAAGCCGGCGATCTGATCGCCGACGTGCTTGGTCCGGACGCACTCGACGAGGACAGCGAGTGGGCCTACATGATCTCCTTCCTGCCCGGGCTGAAGTCGGCCGGCGGCACCGAAGAGATCCTGCGCAACACGATCGGCGAGCGCGTGCTCGGGCTACCCCCGGAGCCACGCCTGGACAAGGGAATCCCATTCTCGGAGCTGCGCTCCAAGGAAGGAGCTGCGGCATGAATCTCGCACTCTCAGACGAGCAGGTGTTCCTGCGCGAGGCGGCCCGCGGGGCACTCTCGCGCTTCAAGACGCTCGAGGCCGCGCGTGCGGCACTGGATGGCGATAGCAGCGCTCTGCCCAACCTGTGGCCGACTGCTTGCGAGGCCGGCTGGCCTGGCCTGCTGATCGACGAGGCGCACGGCGGCGCCGGGCTGGACGCGTTCGACGCGATGCTCGTGCTCGGCGAGTGCGGGCGTGTGCTCGCGCCTGTGGCGCTGCTCGGGCACCTGCCGGCTACGGCGATCCTGAGTGCGTCTCCGTCGGCCGCCGGCCTGCTGGAGCCACTGGCAACCGGCGAGCGGCGAGCGGCCTATCTGCCGGCGATGCCGCCAAACGACCTGGTGGACGGGTGGTGTGTCGATCCCACACACGGGAGCGCGCGCCCCTCGGCACCGCAGGCCAAGGACGACGGCAAGGGCGGAGTCCTCGTCAGTGGGACGCTCGCCTTCGTGCCAGACGCCCCCGGAGCCGACCTGCTGGTCGGCGTGGCGCTGCTCGATGGCAAGCCAGTCGGCGTCGCGATCGAGGGCTCCGTCGACGGCGTGTCCGTCGAGGAGGTACACCGCTACGACGCGACCCGCTCGCTGGGCCACGTGACGCTCTCAGGTGCGCAAGCGACGTTGCTCGATGCGCCCGAGGAGGCGCTTGCCGGCGCTTGGCATCTGACGCAAGCCATGATCGCCGCCGAGTCGCTCGGCAGCGTCGAGACAGCGCTTGAGATGTCCGTCGCCTACGCCAAGGAGCGCCACACGTTCGGACGCGCGATCGGCTCCTACCAGGCGGTCAAGCACTCGTTGACGGAGGTGCTGCGCCAACTGGAGAACGGGCGCTCGCTGCTCTACTACGCAGGCTGGTCGCGCCAAGGGGCGCCGGCGGAGTTCCCGCTGGCGGCAAGCGCCGCGCGCTCGGTTGCCGGTCGCGCGCTCGACCAAGGCGCGCGCACGATGATCTCCGTGCACGGCGGCATCGGCGCCACCTGGGAGCACGACGCGCCGTTGTACTTCCGCCGGGCGCAGCTCTCGCGTCGGCTGGTCGGCGGCACCGGCGCGGCAACCGACAGGGTCGCCGGCGAGCTGATCGCACAGGCCGAGGCGGCTTGACGGATTGCGGGACTCGCGGTCGGTTAGCGAGCGCAAGTAACAATCTACTTTTTGAGTGATTCACTATGGTAGCTACTTTTCGTAGTCACTATGGTGAATTGCGCAAAAAGAATACCCACCCTCTCCAGCCCCATCCACACCCCGCCCCCCGGCAACTGCCTACCTGAGGGATTCAGCGTTTGCGGTGGTGGCGCTTGGGAGGTTTGGCGCGCGCCAAAGTGGCGGCTTCGGCTTCCAGCGCGGCAGCAACGGGGGCACCATAGGCGCCGTTTACCGCTTGCACCATCGCCGTTTCCAGCCCGCAGTTGATGCAGAAGCCGTGCTGTGACCAGCCGATCGCGCGAGCGAGGACCTGGTCGGCGTAAGTGACACCCGTGAGGTCGTGGCCGTAGTAGTCGTAGGCCGCGTCCCAGGCAGCGCCGTTTAGTTCCTCGCCGGCGCCGTCGGCCGAGAGCAGGTGCGCGGCGGCCATGATCGCGTCGAAGTCGTCGTAAATCGAGGGGTGCTTTGCGGTCATGTGGTCGTAGGAGGCCGGGCGAGCGCCGTAGCGGTAGGAGTCGCTGACCAGCGCCCATGTCGTGATCGGACCGTTGGTGACGTTGAACTGCATCGGCCCGCCACAGCAGTCGGCGAAGTTGAGGCCGCTGTAGATGCCCGGCGCGGTCGAGAAGGCCGACTCCTGCCTGTGGATCGAGGCCAGCAGCAGCCAGTTGACACTGAACGTCTTCTGGGCAACCGCGTAGATCGGGTAAAAGCCCTGCATCCAACGCTCTGATATGTGGGTGCTGGTTGGGTCTTCGTACAGAGCGAGATCGCGGTGAGCCTGTGTCGGGGAAGGCTCGCCGACGATCGTATGAGCCTCATCGCCATGCTTCCCACGCGCGCTGGAAGCAGCCGCGTCTGAGGAAGCATCGCGCAGGCCGACACCTTCAGGGCTGGCGGTCCCGCCGGCACCAGGGGCGGGCGTCGGCGTGATCGCCAGCACCGGCGGGGGGGCGGCGGCGCCCGAGGACGAGCCGCCCACGACGCCGCTCAAGGCGAGCGCCAACACCGCTGCACCGATCAGACCGAGCGCGAGCGCGACGGCCCATGCACCGCGTTCGGAGGGCGGCGCGGGGACGTTGCCCGCATCCGGCTGTTCGCCCGAGAGCCCTCCCCCCAGCTGTCCCGGCGGCGTTTCCATCCGATCTAGCTTCGCACGAATGCGTTTCGCGCGTGACCGGTTGGACGGTTGGGCATCTGCCTTTGTGGTCTCTGAAATGGAGTGTCACCCAAAGGGGGCCTTGGCGCTCGTTTTTAAGCTGGCGCGAGCGTGCCCAGCTTCGCCTTCAGCGAGTCCAGCAGCTCCGTGAACGAGGCTTCGAACTTTTCCACACCCTCACGCTCGACCGTCTCGGTCAGCTCGTCGTAGTCGACGCCCGCCTTGGCGAGCTCGTCGAGCACAGCTTGCGCCTCGGCCAAGCCCTCGTCCAGCGTCGCTCGCGGCGTGCCGTGGTCCTGGAAGGCCAGGACCGTCTCCTCGGGCATCGTGTTGACCGTGTCCGGGCCGATCAGCTCGTCCACGTAGAGCGTGTCGGGGTAGGCCGGGTTCTTCGTCGAGGTCGAGGCCCACAGAACGCGCTGCGGCGTCGCGCCCTTGCCCGCCAAGTACGCCCAGCGGGCGCCTTTGAAGGTTTGCTGGTAGTGGCGGTAAGCGAGCTTGGCGTTGGCAACCGCGAGGCGACCCTTCAAGTCGTCGAGCTTGGCGGGGGTTGCATAGGTGGGCTTCAATTCGTCCAACAACCTGTCGCCCTCTGTGTCGATGCGCGAGACGAAGAAGCTCGCGACCGAGGCCACCTTGCTCGGATCGCCACCCTCGGCCACCAGCCGCTCCAGACCGCGGATGTAGGACTCGGCCACCTCCGCATAGCGTTGCAGCGAGAAGATCAGCGTGACGTTGATCGAGTGGCCCTTGGCGATCACATCCTCGATCGCGGCCAAGCCCGGCTTGGTCGCAGGGATCTTCACGAGCAGGTTGGGACGATCGACGTCTTTATGCAAGCGGATCGCCTCGTCGAACGTGCCCAGCGTGTCATAGGCCAAGCGCGGGTCGACCTCCAGCGAGACGTAGCCGTCGCGGCCAAGGCCCTCCTCCCAGACCGGGCGAAACAGGTCGCAGGCCTCGCGAATGTCCTGCTCGGCCAGCGCCCAGAACGCTTGCTCGACGTCGCTCGAGCCACGCTCACCTGCCTGCCCGCCGCCATCGGGTGTGCCCTTCAGGGCATGCAGCTGCTCGTCGTAAGCGTTACCCGAGCTCATCGCCTTCTGGAAGATCGTCGGGTTCGAGGTCGCGCCGACAACGGCGTCCTCGTCGATCAACTGCTTCAGGTGCCCGCCGCGGATCGCATCGCGCGAGAGGAAGTCGATCCACACGCTTTGGCCGAGCGCGGAGAGGCTTTGCAACGGTGAGGGACTCGAAGACGACATCAGACCTCCAGAGAAGCGTGTCCGGATTTCAGTGTATTTGGGATTGTTGTTCGCTACGCACTAAAAGATTAGGCGCCACTCGTGGTCTCGGCGCGCCAGCAGCAGCGAGCCATAGCGCCGATCGAATCCGCGCTGAAAGAGAGAGTCCGCAACCGCAACCGTGTGTCTCAGCGCGCCAGCAGCGCACGAGCCTTATCGGCAATCGAGTCGACGCCGAAGCCAAGCTTCTCGAGCACCGTCGCACCCGGCGCCGATGCGCCGAAACGGTCGATCCCGAGCACCTCGCCGGCGTCGCCGACCCACTTCCACCAGCTCATGCTGACGCCGGCCTCGACGGCCATGCGCGGGACGTCACGCGGGATCACGCTGTCGCGGTACTCGTCCGACTGGGCTTCAAACAGCTCCATGCACGGCATCGAGACGACCCGGACGCGTGTGCCCTCCTGCGCGAGAGCGCGCGCCGCCTCAAGCGTTGGTGCCACCTCCGAGCCGGTCGCGATCAGGACGATCTGAGGCGTATCGCCTGACTCCCACAGCACGTACGCACCCTGTGCCACACCCTCGGCCGCGCCAAGCTCATCGCGGTCGAGCACCGGCAAGTTCTGGCGCGAGAGCAGCAGTGCGACGGGTCCGTCCTCGCGCTCGAGCGCCAGCTTCCAAGCCTGCACGGTCTCGTTCGCGTCGGCGGGCCGCATCACCCACAGGTGCGGGATCGCGCGCAGGGCGGCGTAGTGCTCGACCGGCTGGTGCGTGGGGCCGTCCTCACCGAGGCCGACCGAGTCGTGCGTCCACACCCACAGCACCGGCAGCTCCATCAAGGCAGACAGGCGCACGCTCGCGCGCATGTAGTCGGAGAAGACCAGGAACGTGGAGCCGTAGGGCTTGACCATGCCGCCGTGCGCGGCCAGTCCGTTGACGATCGCACCCATCGCGTGCTCGCGGATGCCGAAGGGGATGTTGCGCCCGACGTGCACACGCGAGAACTCGCCGGCCCCCTCGAAAATGGTCTTGGTCGACTCGACCAGGTCAGCCGCGCCGCCGGCCATGGTGGACCCATACGCGCCGATCGTGGACATCGTCTTTTGCCCGGCCGAGCGCGTCGCAATCTCCTCCCCAGCCTTGAAGCTCGGCAGGGCGTCCTGCCAGCCATCACGCAGACGCCCCGACCAGGCGCGCTCCCACTGCTCGATGAGTTGGGGGTAGCGCTCGGACCAGGCCCTGGCACGCCCCTCCCATTCCTGCTGAAAAACCTTCCCGGACTCCAGCAAGCTCATGTGCTCGTACACGCGCGCGTCGACGTGGAACTTGAGCTCGGGATCGAAGCCCATCGCCTGCTTGGTCGCGCGCACCTCGTCTTCGCCCAGGGGGGCGCCGTGGGCTTTGGCGGTGTCGACCGCGTTGGGCGCCGGGTAGGCGATGTGCGAGCGCACCTGGATGAAGGACGGCCGCTCTGTTTCCGCGCGCGCGATCGCAAGCGCCCGGTACAAAGCATCGACGTCCTCGGAGTCGGGGACACGCTGCACGTGCCAGCCGTCGGCGTGCATGCGCGCGGCGTGGTTCTCGGTGTCGAAGGAGATCGAGGTCGACCCGTCGATCGTGATGCGGTTGTCGTCGTAGCAGACGATCAGCTTGCCGAGGCCGAAGTGCCCAGCGATCGAGGCCGCTTCCTGGGAGACCCCCTCCATCATGTCGCCGTCGGAGCAGATCGCGTAGGTGTGGTGGTCGACCAGCTCATACCCCGGCCGGTTGAAGTGCTCGCCGAGGAAGCGCTCGGCCATCGCCATGCCGACCGCGTTGGCGATCCCCTGGCCAAGCGGCCCGGTCGTGACCTCGACACCCGGGACCTGACCGCGCTCGGGATGGCCCGGCGTGCGCGACCCCCACTGGCGGAAGCTCTGCAGGTCCTCGATCGACAAATCGAAGCCGCACAGGTGCGTCAGCGCATACTGCAGCACGCACGCGTGCCCGGCCGAGAGCACGAAGCGGTCGCGGTCGCGCCAAGCGGTGTCTGCCGGATTCAGGCGCAGCACGTGCTTGTAGAGCGTGTAGGCCAGCGGCGCCAGCGCCATCGCCGTGCCGGGATGGCCGGCGTTTGCCTTCTGCACCGCATCCATCGCCAGCGCTCGGATCGTGTCGATCGACAAAGCGCGCACATCGCCCTCGCCGTCGGGGAGCACCGGCATGCGCAGAGCGCTGGACTCGGGGACTACCGCCATCGCTTGCGATCCTAGCGGCAGACGGCGCCGTCAGCGAGCCTGAGGGATCTGCCGCCCCGCAAGGCCCTACATCCTCAGGGAGCAGGCGGCATCGCGACTCCTATGCCCGGCGCCATCCTTAGCGCCGGGCATACAGTCAGCTCACGTAGGGGCGCCTGGTGCGCGGCGGGAAACCCGCCACCGAATGACGGCGTCCGTGCGAGCACTGGAAGTGGTGGGGACGCACACGCACCAGCCAGTGCAGGTCGTGGCGACAGTGTGAGCGCCGATATGGCCAGCGCGGATGTAGCGCGCGGACCATCAGCTTGCGCTCGCAGGCTTGTCCTCTCATATCGATCCAACCTCCGTGTCGGCTCGGCCATTAGCCAAGTTGTCCAACTGATGCGCACCCCGTTTACCGTTACGCATAACAAATAGTACAGCGCCTACAGAAGGGCCGTCCGATGTGTCCCCGCTAAAACGTTCCCTCATGCCATCCCCCGAATCGCAGATTTGGCCTTGCCCACATGCTGGAACTTTTATTTGCAATGGATCCAAGACCATGATGTCGCCTCCGTCGGTAGCCCCGCAATGACTTGGTGGCCTCTCCGCGTGAAAACAAATAAATCATCCTTTACGCAGCTTGTCAAGAGCTAAGGTATAGGGATGGCGCCAAAGCCTCGCAAGCAGGATGAGCCTCGCGGACCCCGCGGGGCTCGTGGGCGGACGGGGGGCGGAGGGGACGAGCCCGGCAGGTCCCGCGGAGCTCGTTCACGGGTAGGGGAAGACGAGCCGCGCGAGCGGGGCCTGCCGCGCGGCCCACAGGCGCTGCCGCCCGAGCAGGTGGCGGCCGACCAGCGCGAGCGCCTGTACGAGGCCACGATCAAGGCGGTCAACGAGCGCGGCTTTGTCGCGACCACAATCTCCGATTTGGTCGCCGGCGCCGGCGTGTCGCGGCGCAGCTTCTACGAGCACTTCGAGAACAAGGAGGAGTGCCTGCTAGCCACCTACGACGAGTTGATCAGGCGGCTGACCGCCCGGATCATCGCTGCCTATGACCCAGAGGAGCAGTGGACACTGCAGATCGACGCGATCGTGCGCGCGCTGTTCGAAGCCTCCAGCGATCGCCCGGACGCGGCCCGCTTGATATCGGTGGAGATGGGTGCCGCCGGGCCAGTCGGGATCCAACGCTGGGCGCGCGACGCCGAAATGCTGAGCGCCTTTTTCGTAGCCGTCTTCGAGCACGCCCCGGGCGAGGGCTCTGTCCCCCCGCCGGTGGCACGAGCGATCGTCGGCGCCTTGCGCACGATCCTCTACTCGCGCGTGCGCCGCGAGCGCTCGAGCCGCTCACTGAAGATCGAACTGCAGAAGCTGACGCCCGACGTCGTGGCGTGGATTCTCGCCTTCTACCCGACGCCTGCCGAGATCCCCGAGCAGCCGCAGCCTCGCCCCGATGTGCATCTACAGGCAGGACGAGCACCCGGCACGCTGGCACCTTCGCCGCGCTGGGCACAGCGGGGACTGCCGCGCGGAGAGCACAGCTTGCCCAGGGGCTACGTCGCGCACAACCAGCGCGAACGGATCTTCGACGCCGTCGCCAACCTGACGGCGAGCAAGGGCTATGCCGCGCTAAGCCTCGAGGAGATCGTCTCCGAAGCCGCGATCTCGCTGCAGACTTTCTACCAGCACTTCGAAAACAAGGAGGAGGCCTTCCTGGCGACGTTCGAGATGGGCCACGCCAAGGCGATGGCGGCCGTCAACCGCTCGCTCGACTTGCGCTTGAGCTGGGCGGCGAACGTGCGCCGCGGGCTCACCGCCTTGGTCGAGTTCCTCGCCTCGGAGCCCTCGATCGCAAGGCTTGCGTGCGTCGACATCCTGATCGCCTACCCGCACCTGACGGGCCGCGTGAACGAGGCCAACCTGTCCTACATCGAGCTGCTGGACATCGGCCCCGAAGACACCTACCCGAACATGCCGGCGCCGGTGATGCGCGAAGCCTCGGTCGGCGGCATCTTCGAGCTGCTGCACGAGTACATCCTCGCGGGCCGCGGCGAGCAGCTGCCGGAGCTGACCGACTATTTGATGTACCTCGCGATCACCCCGTTCGCGGGCGCGCAGGCGGCCGGCTTGGCGGTAGCGGAGACCTGATAGTCGCTGCGGCCGCACTGACCCTATGACGCGACGCCGTACTGACAGCAAAGGAAGGCGTCGCAACTGCGCACCGCGCGACAGCCAGCGACAGATCGGTCACAAAGGGGCGCGAAATGGGTTCTCGACCTGAACCGAACCGAACCGCTGGCCGTCGTTCAGATCCTCGGTTAGCAGCCGCTCACAACCCGCCCGGGTTGCTGATGCCACGACGAGCCCGTCCCAGTAAGAGAGCCGCGAGATGCGGCTGGTTTGGATCGCGCTCTTGACGAGCGCCGTGTCGGTTGAGACGACGCTCAGCAGCCCAAGCCAGTCGACGGCTTCTGCCGCGAGCGCCGGCTCCAGCGGTTGTGCGAGCTTGCGCGTGACCGTGACGTAGAACTCGTTGAGAACCTGGGTGCTGAGCACGAGCTCGCCCGGTTCCGCCTCTTCGAGGATCTCGCGCGCGCATGCTTGCTTGTCTTGCTCGTCGTTGTCGAACAGATAGACGAGAATGTTCGTGTCCAGGAACGTCCTAGCGCTCATAGAGCTCGTCGCGTGTCCAACTGCGTCCGGCCGGCCCGCTCCCAGAATGGCTGCGTCGCGCCAACTCCAGGACCGCTTGGATGCCTTCTTGCGGCGGCGCCTGAGCCGCCAACCCCTCCAAGAAGTCACGCACCAGCGCGTTGACCGAAGTGTCCCGTTCGAGCGCGCGGATACGCGCGCGCCTGAGGAGGTTCTCCTCGATCGAGACCGTCAGATTGGTCATATCAGAACTCGCCCGTGCAGCACGGGTTCAGTGTACCACGGCCCTTGCCGGTGTAACGATCCTGGCGCCGCTCACGACCACGCATCGTGGCTTCCCGGTGTAACGATCCTGGTGTCGCTCACGACTACGCATCGTGGCTTGCCACCTCACATCGAGATAAGAGAGCCCTATTTACTCTTGCCTTTGTGGTGCTTGCCTTTTGTCTTTTTTGTTTTGGTCTTGTGCTTTGGGCAGCCGGTGACGACGATAGGTGTGGTTTGTTTGATGGTGGCGGCGTTTTGTGCGACGAATACGGTGGGCATCGTGAGTTTGGTTTGGCAGAGTTTGCCGCCGGGCGCGGCGAGGGCGGCGTATTTGCCTTGGGGCAGGGTTAGTTCGAAGCTACCGACGGGGACGTCGGGGACTGTTTTGAAGGTGCTGCTTGTGACGTTGGTCTTGGGGTTGATGTACGTTTCGCCGTGTAGGTCGACGGTGACACCGTCGCCAGAGAGGACGATCACAAGTTCGGGGAACTTTGCGTCCCCGTAGCTGACGAAGTACGCGGGTCCATAGAGGGCGACCGGCAACAATGACGTCGTAGCCTTCGCTTCCCCTACCCTGGATTCCGCGGGGCACGCAGCGGGGTTCGCGGCAAAGGTGGCCGCTAGACAGGCCTTCTGCAGTGTCTTCAGATTGGAGGGAAGCTGCTTGGGCAGGTCGACCTTGACCTTCGCGATGTTGGCTTGGCTACCGGATGGGGCGTTGGGATAGGTCAGCTTGACGTGCAGGCTCGCACCGTCCTGGCGCGATGTCTTCCCCGACGTGGATACCTTGAAGGTCGGTTTGAATGCGAGCGTCGCACAGTTGGTGACCTGGAAGTGGCTCGAGACTGGGACGTTTGTGCCGTTTGCGCTCGAAAGGATCCCGTCGATCGGCATCGTCGCGCAGTTGGTCGGGTTGAACATGAAACCCGGCCGGTCGATGTCCACATCCACACGGCGCAACCGGATTGGGATACCCGCCGCTTCGCCGTTGTTGCCGGTGGGGTGCAAGAACATCGGCAACGGGTCGGAGACGTCGGTGACTTGCGCGGTCGTCGGGTCGATCCGCAGGCTCTGGCGCACGACCACGTTGCCGAGATGGAATGGGCCGGCGATCGCGGGCACCACAACTGCCAAACCGTAGGGGCCGCCGTTGTAGGGTCCGGTGAGGTAGGCGTTGCCGGTCACGAACAGAGGGTTGGGACCGGGGCCGGCGCCGGCGGTGACCGTGCCGATCGCTGTGCTTTCAGGACAAGTACCGGTGTCGCGTTCGGCCGCTTGGATTTCGGCCTGGCCGCACTCGGGCACGCTGCCGACATCGCCGAGCAAGCCGGGTGGCAGTGTGACCGCGATCCCGGCGAGCTGCTGGTCTTCATCGCTGCGCGAGAACGACGCCACGAACGAGGTGTTCGCACCCGCCTGCAGGTTCGTGGAGCCGGAGGCGAACGTGGGGTGGAACCCGTTCACGCAACCACCACTCACCTGGAAACTACTAGACGGTGTCGCGTTCGGCCCAGAATCTGGAGCCGACCAAGGTTCCAACACGCTCGTCGTGGTGTAAGTGCCGCATGTTTCTGGTGTTGCGAGTGGCGCGCGGGGACCGCTAGTGAAGTGCATCTTCAGGTCACTGAACGGCAACTGCGCGTTTTCGGGGAAGAACGCGGTCAACCGACCCGTCGAGGGATTCGACTTCAACTCACCCGCGATCTTCAACACGACACCGTTTACAGGGTCGTTGACCACGACATAGATCCCGAACACGCTCCCGAACGGGTTTTCGTCCTGCGCCGCCAAATAGATCTGGCCTTCTAGCTTGTTCGGCAACAACGGCGTTTCCAGTTCGAGCGTCCCGATCTTGCTCGCTTCAGGACATCCCGGTGGTGACGCGTCGAAGTTCTCGGGTGTGCCACCAAGCCAACCGACCTGCGCGACCGAGCACGAGGCGAGGCCCTGCCCGGAGGAAGGATCGACCGTCATCCCTTCAGGGAACGTGACCGTCGCGTTATCAAGCGACGGCGTCGCGTTCGTGAGCGGGTTCTCAAATTGCGGGACCTTCAATTCGAATTCAAGACCCGTCGGCGAGTCGGCCGTTTCCACGGTCGGCTGGGACAGGATCTGCGGCGTGAAGCTCAACATGTCACACCCGGTCATCGGCGGCGACTGCGAAGTCGAACCCACCCATTTCGAGTCGCCGAGGTTCGGTAGCCCTTCGCTGTAAGTGCCGGGATTCTGCCAGGAGTCGACCCAGATCCTCGCAGTGAGCGGGCCGGCGGCACAGTCCGCCGGGTCGGTGAAGAACGGCACTTCCGCGTTGCTGGTGGCATCGCGCTTACCGGGATTGCCATAAAAGTTCGCGACGATGTGCGTCAGCGGGATCTGCGGCGTGTCGGAGCTGATGGTCTGCAACACATACCCTGCCGGTGTGGGCACCACCTTCGCATACAGCAGGTGCGAACTCCCGATCTGGTCGATGTAGCCGAACTCTACCGGATAACCATGCTCGGGAACGAGATTCCAGATCGGGCTGTCAATCGAGGCGAGGCTTATCGGTTCGGTGAACAGATGCCCGATGATCGTATTCGTCGGACACTTCTCGCCGGCGAGCTCGACGAGCGTACATTGCGGCGCCGCCAGCGTGCTACCAGCGAACCCGAGTGGCAGGTCGATTACGACGTCCTTGAGGTCTTCCGTGCTTGTCGCTTCCCGTTCAGCCGAAACATTGAGCGATGAAGTTCGGATCTCGCTGTTGAGATCGATCGTCGTGGTCAGCTCATACGGGTGCGCCGCCGCTTGGGTGTCCGGCAGCCCGTTGGCGCCGTCGATCAAGAAATCAAAGCCGCTCAACCCGAACGCCGCCGGCGTTTCGCTGTTACCTGCTTCGGTGGTCGCGCTCACTTCTCGCGCGCCGCCCCCGGAGACACTCGCGGTGTTGGTCAACTCTTGCGCAGCGTCGGGCTGCACCGCGACGTTGATCACCATCATCACACGTTCGTCAGGACCGATCGCGTACGGCAGCGTGCACCGGAGCGGACTCACCGAACAGAACTTGCCCGGGAATTCCCTCTGCAAGTCGTCAGCCGGGCCGAGAAACGGGCCGAGCGCCGCGGCGCCTGTCCAGTAAAACTGGACACGTCGCACTGTCAAACCGGCCGGCAGCGCGTCGGAGATCGTCACGGGCGACCCGTCGCTCGCCGCGCTGCCGGCATTGGTGACCGTAACGCGAAAGGAGTCGCACGTCGGTATCCGTTCTCCCAGATCATTCTCACATTCACTGTTGGCCGCTTCGCTGAACACCGTCGGCACAGCAGGCGCATCGATCGCCCAGCCCGCCGCTGCCGGCGTCGCCGTCGCCGTCGACGCCGACCACCCCACGAGAGAACAGGCCACACACACCACCGCCACGAGACGAGCCACGCGCATCGGCGCCATCCTTGACACGATCGCTCTCATTTGCTCCTCCTGTTCGCGCTGTGGCGGACGCGTGTTTGCGCGCCGTGTGTTCGTGTACTCGACTTCTTGGCTCGCCGGCGCTTGGGCTTTGGCTTGTGTTTGCCGGCCTTGCGCTTGACCTTGGTCTGCTTGACCTGCTTGGTTTGCGTGACAAGCGGCTGCACGAGGTTGCCCTGGCCTTCGAAGGTAAGCGAGGGAATGCTCGGGACCGGCGGGATCGCCACGGGATTACCGTGACACGCTTCGCCCTGGCACGGCGGCTGTGCCAACGCGGGCTGTTCGATGCACGGACTGGACTGCGTACACATCCGCGCGTCGTAGTAGTCACGCTGGACGCTGGTGTCACCAGCCACCAGCGGAGAGGAGGAGCTGAAGAACACGTTCTCGCCAGTCGCGTCACTACCGACCAGTTCCACATCGGAGCTCGTGCCACCCTCGGCGAGACCGGTGTCTCGCCCGTCCGAGATCAACGCGATACACCCTTCTGGACGTTCGCAACCAGTGACGTCCTGCGCACGCCACTCATAAATGTTCTGCGCATACGCCGGTTCGCCCCCTTCGGTTCCTATCACCACTTCGTTTAGCGCCTGCGGCGTCAGGCCGACCGGACTCTGGAAGAACACATAGGACCCGTCGTGTGCCATCGTTGGATCCGGCCGCATCGGACCAGCCGCACTCCATGCAAGGTGCGGCGGCGCGATGCGCGCGTCAAGGGCCGAGCCGTTGCCGTTGTCGTTGAACCCGTGCAAGCCGATCGAGACCCGCGACAACTGCTCGCTCTGGGCATCGTAGCGGAAGACCTGAGCCGCGCCGGTCACGCTTGTGTCATCGGCTGTCAACGCGCCACGGCTTTCAAAGACCAGGTAGCGGCCGTCGGGAGTGACGTTCGCCAAACCCACGTTCTGTCCATACTGCATCTGCCTGTCGTTTGGAGGCAGCGTCGCGACGAACGCCAAATGGCCTTCCGGATATTCGGCATCGCGCTCATACACATACAGGTTTTCCTGGCCCTGAGCCGCTCGCTGCGCTTGCCCGGTCTGCTGGTCCACAGCCGCACCAGGATTCGATGCAAGCACGCCACGAGCCGAGAAATATACGTGACTGCCATCCGAGGAGATCGCGAGAACCTGCTGCACCTGCGGACCCTTCCCACTGCTGTCACCCGCAGAGACACCGACGAGACGCTGTTGAGTCAGGTCTTCAGACCCAGCACCTTCAAACATGTACAGATTACAACCAGAACCTCCCACGGTGGCACAGCCACTACTCGCTTCGCCGCTGCCTTCGCTCGCGTCGCTGGTCAGCTTCTGTGCATCGGTGAAAAACACTCGCGACCCATCCACCGACGCGCCCTCGTAATGCGCAGCGCTGGTCACCTTCGCCTGACAACCCGAACATTCCGGAGAAGGCCCTGAGACAAGCACCGAACGTTCACCATCGACCCGCGCCCACATCTCTTCCGCCGGCACCTTCACACCCAGGTTTTCACCCGAACCCGTGCCACACTTCCTCACGGTAAAGTACACGACCGATCCATCGGCCGAGAGCGCATTGTACGTACCGCTGCCGCCATCACCTCCATCGCCGTTACCAAGGTAGTTACTGCAGATACCGATCAGACTCGTGCTGCCAGCAGGACCGGTGACACCCACCAGCTGCGGATGAGTATTGCCCGTGCCAACATACTCGTACACCGACGACGTTTTTTCCCTGGATTCATCGAACGACCACAGTGGGGCTTCCGAGCCGATTTCCCAGACCACGTGCGAGAGGTTCCCTGTCGCACGCACGGTCCTGAGTGGGCTGACACCGACTGCGCCTTCCGAGGGCTGGGTCAGAGGACCGATGTCCGTGAACGTGCCGCCCGGACTGCGTGCATACCAGTCATCCTCGCCGGCGGGCGCGGTCGGTATGCTGAACAGCGCGAACCCAGTGTTTGGATCGACCATCCACGCCGTGCTCGTCGTGTATTGACTCGCCGGCGGCGCCCACGGCGTCGTGCCCCAACCCGAGGCACCACGCGCAAACAGATACGGCTCCCCCAGAGTATTGCGGGCCGCCACACACGACTGCGATTCCGCGAAACACTGGATGCTGAAGGCCGCAAACGCTTCGCCGTCTTCGGAGATCGCCGGCCCATAGCCCAAGAAAGGCTCTTCGATCAACTCCGCATTCTTGAACGGTGGCGTCACCATCTCATACGCCCGTCCGTCCGGCAAACCACCGCCTTCGGTGTCATATACAAACGTATGATCCGGACTATCCTCCGAACCGTTTACATTCGAGGCGACAACACGCCAGTGATACTCCACATTCGCCGACAGACCAGCGATCGACTGCGACACACTCACACCATCGCTACCAGACCCAAGACTCGCATCCGGCACCGGCACGACATGACCGTATTCCGTCGACGTGCCCCATTCGATGCGATAGGACGCGGCGATCCCACGCGGGTCGATGCGTGCCGCAAGCACCGCAGAAGACGCCGACACATCTTCGGCGACAACACCTTCAATAGACGGCAGCGTCAACGTCGTAAACGACCGGCTTTGGCCAGACACGCCCGCCTTCGCATTCCTCACCACCAACCGGTAATGATATGCGCTCGCATCGTCCAGTCCAGTGACATCCGCATGAACTTCTATCGGCGAACTACCAGACCCAATCTGCGCCGCGGACTCCTCACATGGCACTTCACGACCATAGGATTCACTAGTCCCATACTGGAACAAGCATGAAGTCACTTCTGTGCCCTCCGGGTCGACAATCCCGTTTAGCTGCGCACCCTGCGGACCCACGCCGCTCGGCGCCGAAGTTTCGCCTTCCAATACCACCCCAAACACATCGACCTTCCCACTACCCGCGTCGGCCACAAACACCGAATGCGACCCGGAGTCCACACCCACGCCCGCACCTGACGTCAACACACCCGCACCGAATTCCTCCACCGGTGAACAAAACGGACCCAAGTAATGATCTTCGCCTGGCACACATCCAGCCGCCAAATGTGCTACCACGTCACGCTCATCGACAAACACGCCACCTTCAACCTCATCCACACCAATACCTGTCACATCAGGACCGCCTCCATACTGTACGGGTCCGGCTAGGCTCGTCATAAAGCCGACCCAAACACCCGACGGTTCCATCGCGATCAACTGGTCTTCGGTACTGCCAGTGAAGAGGCGATTGGACGCGTTCACCGCCATACCCGTCCGCGCCGTCTCTCCCGGGGTCGTGGCAGATCCCACAACCACCCCGGACGCATTGATTCGGAACAGTGAGTTGTTGCTGTATACCCACAGTTCTCCGGCGCCGTTTACCGCCACGCCACCCAGAGGCCCAAATGCCATCCGACCCCCTGTACCCCAGCCGGTCACCAGTTCACCCGCCAACGTGAACTTCGAAACCGACGACCCCCCTCCTTCCGTCTCTTCCCCCACATACACTGTGCCTTCGCCTTCATCGACAGCGATGAACACGGGCGTGTCCAGATCCCCCGCTTCCGCTCCGGCAGCGCCGACATGACATTCGCTCGTACACACGTTCACCCCGGCGCCACCGACATCCGCACCGAACGCCCGCACAAACACCCCAGCCGTAGTGAACTCGTCGACCCTCCGATTACCGGTATCAGCCACCAACACAAGCCCCCCGGCCGTATCGACCGCCACACCGGAGGGCGCGACTTCTTTATATCTTCCTATGAGTTCCGCAGTTCCTTCCATAATGTGGTATTCGATGCTAAATGCCTGCAAGGCCATCTCCCCCGCCCCCGAGCCCGACGTGCCGAAGCTTTTTGAGAACCCGTGCGCAATCGCCGCGCCGGCTGACACGGGCGCCACTACTGCCACCACAACACACAAACACAGCGCCAGCAGGACGGCGCGTACGCGAAGCACCGCCGTGCGGCTGCTGCCGCTCGACACACTTGCGGCACTGGACCCGATCGCTCTCATTCTGCTGCTCCTCCTGCTATTGGTGTTATGGCTATACAGCCCCACTCGGTCTTCCCGCTCCCGAGCGCCACAAGGCGCGGGAGTAGAGAAGACCTGGGCAGGGTCATCGACAGGCCGGCGGACTAGCCGGCCGTCACCGCCCAGGTGCCAGCGGCTTCAGCCCTAGGGCCTTCTCCTTCGAGGGATTGTGAGCGCAACAGCAAGATGGTGCCTGCCTTGCCCGTCACGTTGTTTCCCCCACCGCCTTCTGGATTGAGGAAGTACGTTTTGAGGAACCCATTCGCGAACGTCCCTTCTTCGACATTCCTTTCGGCGAGTGTGTACACGCACAGGTTGCCTCTAGCGGCAAGCGGTGCTACTGCGGTTCCGGGACATTCTTCGGTTTCTCCTTCTCCATCCTTGAGATAATGGACAGCAACCGGTTGGTCGAGCGGAATATTGAAGGAGATCGGATCGCTGTACGTCGTTTTTGCTTGGGTGGTCTGTTCGAAAATGATGGACCAGACGCCCTTCTCGGTATCGCCCTTTTCGAGCTTGCTGGCAAAGCCCGTCGTACCGTTCGCACCGTTGCACACCAGCGACGCGCCGCTCGCGGAGCTCACTTCAAGCCCGCCTTCAGCACATTTTTCACTGCCGAGCGTCTTGGCGCCAGCAAAGGATTTGGCCGTCGCGCTCGTGCCGTTAGCGCCATTTGTGCCGTTGGAGCCATTGGCGCCGTCTTTACCATTGGCGCCAGCGGGACCCTGAGGCCCAGCGGGACCCTCAGCGCCGGCGGGGCCGGCCTTGCCCTTCAGCTGCGCGAGCACGCTCGGCTTGATCTGTTTGGTCGAGGTGATCAAGAATTTGCTCGCGGCATAAGCGCCACCGGTCATCGCGAACACCAACGCGAACGTCGCGACGACGTTTGCGTAAGTGAAGCGCTTGCGGATAGGTGAAAACATCGGTTGGGCTCCTCCCCTTATTCCTTGCTTACGTTTGAAGTTCATTGCCGCGCTCCTGTGGCGAGGCCGATCGTCTCTGCCACCTGCAAGCCCTGCGCGGTCAATTGCCACGCGTTGGCCTCACCCTTCGGGCGAGGCTTGCCCGTGTTGACGAGCAGGCCCAAGCGCTCCAGGCGGGCCAGCAGCTTTGAGATCTGGCCCTGGTCGGGCACGTCGGCAAGCACACTGAGCCGACGGTTGCTGGCGCCCGACTCGGCGGCGACGCATTCCAGGACGCGCATCGTGCGATAGGTGAGCCGTATCGAGATACCGGCGAGCGGATCCGCGGCGAAGCGCTGGCTGTGGTAGCCGTGCTTGCGCTGCCCGGGGACGGAGGCCGGCACCGACTGCGTCTGTTCGCGCTTGGCGGCTGCCGGACCTAGGTACGGCAGCACGATCAGGCTCATCAGCTCGCCCAGCAAATCGGCCAGCGGCTCACTGCGTTCGCGCAGCAAGCGCGAGTACACGATGCTCAATGCCGCACCGACTAGTCCCTCGGCAGTCAAGGGCGATGCCGGCGCGGCTCTCGCGCTCTCGTTGCGCCCCTCGTCGACGATCGCGGCAAGCCTCGACAACAGCAGCTCGCGTCTTGCCAGCAGCTTGGCGTCGCCCTGCAGCGACTGCACGACGCAGACGCGCGCCATCGCGGGCTCGCGGTCGAAGAAAGACAGGATCGTCCACAGCCCAAGGCGCACCCGCTCGCGCCATGGCAGACCCCCGAGCTTGGCGGTGGCGAGATCGCGCTCGATCAGCGCGACGACATCCTCGAAGATCGCCAGCACGCACTCCTCGCGCGTGGCGAACAGCTCGTAGAAAGTGCGCTTGGAGACACGCGCGCGGCTTGTGATTTGGGCTACCGAGGTGTTCACGTAGCCGACTTCGTCCAAGGAGCGGATTGCGGCTGAGAGGAGGCGGTTGCGCTGTATCTCTGTCGGTAGTCCGTGCGGCTCGGCGGGAGCGCTGGGCTTGAGACGCACGGCGCGCGAAGAGCTCACGGCGCTCAGCAGCCGGCCAGATGCGTTGTCGCTTGTGACCGTGCTTGGCGCCTGAGCGCGACGTGTACCGACGAGACTGCTCATCCCCTGCTGCTCCCCTCCCCTTGACCTGAGACTTTGCGACTTACGAGCTATGCCTGCGACTTGCGAACTTCCCCTCACGCGGCCCTGCGATGGGCGGCGCTTTGCGACCTTGCTCTCGCGATCCGCGTGGCGTGTCGCGATCTGAACTAGAGATGTATAAGAACAGATTCTTATGCATTTGTCAATAGTTTATCCTCGAAGCTCCTCGAGGCAGCCCCCTCGGGCTCGCGCGCTGCGGTCTCCGCGACGGGATCCGCGAGCGTGCGCTCCAGCTCGCGCTTGGCTGCCAGCGGCCCCCGGTAGGGGTGCGCGATCATGCTCATCAGCGAGGGGACGAGCTCGACAAACGAGCCCCGCTCTGTGACAAGTCGCGTCTGCACCCACGACAACGAGGCGCCGACGAGGCTGGCCGCCGTCTCCAGAGACGGCGCCGCCGCAGGGTCGAGCTGCTCGCAGCCGCGATCCAGCACGTCGGCGAGCGCCTCCAACAGCTGCGAGCGACGGGCCAGCACCTGCGGCCCCCAGGCGATCGAGTCGACCACGAGAGCACGCGCCGTCTCAGGCCGCTCGTCGCAGAAGCGCAGCAGCTCGACTAGCCCCGCGCGTGTCTGCTCAAGCCAGCCGTCAGCCTCGCGGTAGACAGGTTCGACGCGTGCCGCGATCTCGGCGACCGCCTCGTCGAACGCGGCCAGGCGCTCCATCTCGCCGCCGCTCGCGCCGCCAGGCGCCTCGTCGGGTAGCGAATCTTCTGCTTGGAGCATCGTCTCACCTCCTAGCTCGACCACTGCAACCCGACTAGCGTAACATAAAAACAGGTTCTTATACTCTTGTCGAGTGTTGTGTTTGAGCGCCGCGTCTGATTACCATCGCCGCGTCTCCTACCGCCGGGCTCTATCACGGCGTCTCACCAGATCCACGGCGTCTCGCAGATCTCCCATCACCAGGGCTTCCATGGCCGGGACTTGGCCGGCGACGAGCTCCTGGAGAAGGGTTGCAGCTACACACCCCTTACGCCGGACCGGCGCCAAGCTCGGCGACGTGCGGTCGGCGGCCGATGGCCGGCTCAGCAGGCGAGCGCCTGCGGCGACTCAGCGACGAGCGCGGGCGCGCTTGGCAGCGATCGTGGTGCTCGAGCGCGGCGTCTCGAGCACGTGCTCGGCGGGCACCGGCCCTTCGTGCGCACCGAGCAGTGGCGCGAGCACGATGCAGGTCAGCTGCTCGTGTAGCTCTGGCAGGCGCTCGAGCTGGCCACGCAGCGCGTGGTCGTGCAAGACCTCGAGGATCGCGCCGGCAAGCATGTCCGCCGTTGCGGCGGGCAGGTCCGGGTGCGCCCGCAAGCCGGGTCCCAGCAGCTGCTTCAGCGCCTGGGCACGGCGGTCGAGGAAGTCGAGGCCCGGACGGCCCAGGCCGAGCGAGCCAAGCACCATCGTGCGGGTCGCGGCGGGATTGGTCGCCGCGGCGACAAGGTAGGCGCCGAGCGCATGGGCGATACCCACAGCCCAGGCGGGAGCGCCAGGCGGGCGGTCGGCGGGCGCGGCCCTCAGCGCGCCGTCCTCGCCCGCGGCCTGTCCCGAGGCGGCGAGCGCATCGCCGTCCACACCGCGCAGAGCCGGCGCGGGCGTAGCTGGACCCTCGCCCGCAAGTGGACCCGAGTCGGCGACGAGCACCTCATCGCCCGCGGGCCGGTCTAGCCCGATGGCGTAAGCCTCGCGCGCGCGCTCGATCAGCCGCCCGTGCACCGCTTCGCAGGCAGCGAGCAGGGCGTCCTGACTGGTGCGGAAGTGCTTGTAGAAGGTGCCGAACGAGACACCGGCGGTGGCCGCGATGTCGGCGAGGCTGATCGACTCGCCCTCGCCATTTGCGGCCAACCTCAGCACCGCGGCCAAGATCCGCTCCTTCGGGCCGTCGTCGGGAGTGAGGCCGCTCGCGCCCATATCCCCACTGGAAGCGCCGACAGCGCCCAAGTGACCAGCGGCGCCCAGAGCCGCGCCCCAATCGCCGCCGTCGATCGCGGGCAGCTCGTTGTCATAGACGCGCACCCAATCGGACATTTGCTCGGCCAGCGCCAGCAGCTCGCGCGCGGGCCGCTCGCGCAGGTGCACGTACAGCGCGCGGCGAATCGCGCCGATCGTGGCCGTGAGCAGCAGTGGCGCGTAGGTGGTGTGCGCACCATCCGGCCCAAGCGCGGAGTCAAGCAGCGCGCGAGCGCCTTCCAGCTCCTGCTCGCGCGCCTCGACCTTGCCTTGCGCCACCGTCAGCACATCGCCAAGGCACACGCGCGCGGCCGCGGGCCAGACCTGGGCGAAAGCGGCGAGCGCGCTCAGCGCGGCATGCGCGCGCTCGTCGTCCTCCATCCCCGGAGCGTTGTAGGCAGCGACGAGCTGACCCGCGCCGCGCGCCAAGTGATCGTCGTAGGCGGCGGTGAAACACCCTTCCATGCTGCCGAAGTGCTCGTAGAACGCCGCACGAGCGACGTGCGCACGCGCGGTCAGATCGGCCAGACTCGTATCGGCAAACCCCTGTGCGTCGACCAGCTCGACAAGCGCGATGCCAAGCCGCGCACGCTGACTCTCGGCAACCAACTCGCGCGGCAGTCGCATGCCAGGAGCAAGCTTGCCGGGAATCGCCGGCCGCGCCCCGCTATTTGGCTTTCTAGCTGGCATTTCTCAGGCCCGGTTCCGCCGATCGGAGCTTTGGGAGGGGGTTGATTTCAGTCTTGCGAGCATACCAAGCTGCCACCTGTAAGAACGCGGGCTTATAGCCCGGTCGTGGCGATCGTCGCGGCTGTGGCCGCCGCGATCGGCGCCAGACAGGCGAGCACCCGCTCGAGCAACTGCTCGGCCGCGAGCGCTGGGTCCTCGGCGAGGGAATCCTCGCGCGGGCCATAGTAGGCGCACAGCACGTGCGCGTGCGCCTGCAGCGCAAGCGAGTGCAGCGCCTGCAGCAGACACTGCTCGACGTCGCCGAAATGGGCTTCGAAGCGAGCAACGGAGAGCCCGGCGCGAGCCGCCACTTCCGCAACGCTTGAGTGTCCATATCCATGTTCGCGCGTCTCCTCAATCGTCGCCGCAAATAGACGCTCGCGCTCCAGCCGCTCACGTCGTGTACCCGGCGAGCGCACCGCAAGCGACCCTTGCGAGACCATGCTTCCAGCCGTAGCCAAGACACCAGCTCACTCTCTCACCACGTACGACCCCGCCTCTCCCAGCCAAAGTCAACCGATCAGGGCGCTTGGAGCCGGCTGGGGCCGCCCCCAAGCGCCACGCTCTACTACCTATCTTCCTCCCTCAAAGACAAGGGACAAAAGTACATGTCCATTCTTATCACGCGTGAATCATTTTGTCAATGACTGGTTGGGGCAGACCTGTCTAAGGTAACTAGATCGTACCTCTTAGAGCGCTGTGATCACGTCTGTCCAGGGCATTGGAGCCACGCCTGTTCAGGGCATTAGGAACGTCTCTCCAGAGCGTTGGACACGTTCGGCCATGGCCGCAAACGCCGGGGTGCCATGGCACAGCTTTGCCTTAGGAACAGGCGTTTTGCCTTCGGGCAGATTTTTTTTTCTGGATGGAGCTGATTTTCGCGCCCTTACGCGACACCTATTCAGTAGAGGCCGCAGCGATGCGGGCGCCACAGCCGGTGCGAATGCGGCCGAACCGTAATCGAAACGACCAAAAATGGAGGAATCATGAGCGCGACCGCTCTGGACACCATCAGGATTTACTGCAAGGCAAAGGAGCAGACGGAGAGCTACGAGGCCGACGTCGCCCCCGACTTGGCCGTCACCGAGCTGATCGCCGGACTGAACAGCGACAGTTACCTGCCAGCGCTCGCCGCAGGCGAACGCTGGCACGTCGTCCATGTCCCCACAAACGCCGAGCTACCGCCCAACGGCAAGCTCGACGAGCACGACGTCAAGGACGGCGATCAACTCGATTTCCTGCGCGAGCATCACGGCGCCGGTGCCGCCCAATGACCGGCTCGCTGACACCTGCCGAGCGGCTCAACCGGCAGCGCTCGGACCACCTAATGCTCGCCGCGCTGGACGCAAGCCCCGCGCCGGTCTTCGTCACCGGCCACCGCACCGCAGAGGACGTACGAGTGAACCGCGATCCGGTCCCCGTTGGAGACCGCACGCCACCGGCCCACTATCGCGTGGTGTATGACTTCGACACCCTACGCGGACCCCGCCAACGGCACCGGCCGACGATCGTTCACGTGGCCCCGCTCGCCAGCGGCAACTACCCGACCACGCAACCGAGCGCCTGGGTCGTCAGCGAAGTGGTGCCGTGGACGCCTCATTTCGCGGCGAACGTGCCGATCTGTCACGGCAACCACGCCTGGATCGCAAATCGCACCCAACTGGTGGACTACGTAGTCCACATCGGCAAGCTCCTGAACTTCGACGAGCCGCCTCCCGTCCAGGGCTATCACGGGTACAACTCCCAGGCTGTAGAGCACTGGCGCAGCGCGATGGGTCTGCAGCCACTGAACCCGGATCTGAAGCTGCCAACGATCCGCGCCGAGGATGTGATCCGCTCGCCGAACCGGATGCGGCGCGTCCGGGACGCGGCGCCCACGCCGAACCGGTTCCAACGCACCAGAACGCCAGGTGCCCAGCAGCCGATGGTCGCTGCGGCGCGGCCGCGCTTCGCGCGAGCGTCGTCGGGCGCCGATGAGCCCCCGACAATCCCCATACGGCAACGCTTCGCTCCCGCCGGAGGGAGACGATGAGCTACCTCGCCGACGACCGCCAAGGAGCGCGCCAGCCACGCATGGCCGGGCGTGTGAGGTCCGTCGAGCTGCCGCTGCTGCGCGGCCTGCCCGACCCGGCCGAATACTCAGAGCATCTCGCTGCCGACGGCCGGCGGGTATACCTAGCCAAAGGGGTACTGCGCGATCTCGCCGAGCTGGAGCGACACGAGCACCCCCTCGAGACCGCCGGCCTGCTGTTCGGCGGCCATTTCAGCGACGGGCGGCGCGCATGCACGGTCGTCGAGAAGCTAGTCCAACCGCTCCCCGGGGAGGTCCTCGGCACGCGCTCCACCGTCACGATCACGCCAGCCGGCGCACAGAGCATGCTACGCCGCGCCGCACAGGAGGATCCCGTATTCGCGCCAGTCGGATGGGCACATACGCACCCGTCCTTCGAGGCTTACTTCTCCGAGGTGGATCGCTCAGAGCAACGCGCCTGGCGCAGCGCCGGGTCGGTTGGCCTGGTGCTCTCGGGCCTTCAGCACGCCCGCCCCCATTATCGGGTGTTCGTTGGCCCGGAATCGACGCACGCAGCGGCTGTGGACCCACCCGGCGCAGCATTGGAGATTCACTCGACCGCCGAGCATCGCATCGAACCACCCGCTCACGAACACCAGGCAAGCGAGCAAGGCGAGGCCGCTCAATCGACTCGGCGTGGCTGGAAGACGCTCCGCCGCGGCGGCGGACAGGGCTCGCGCCAGCCACGCCCCCGGCGGCGGGGAGCCATCGCCCAACGCGCGGAGCGGGTGCAGCGAGCGAGAGCTGTGCGCACATTTCGCAGCGACGCGCTACGCCCGGTGGTAGTGACTCGGATCACCCTCTACACAATTACCGGGGCGCTGCTGGCGAGCCTCGCGATCTCGCTCTACGCGGTCCATCTCGCGCGCGAGGCGCGAGTTCAGACATCGCGCCCCGTCACGGCCGTGAGCGTTCAGCAGGAAACGGGCATAAGCGCCGGCGAACCTGCAAACCCAGAACTCCCAGTGTTTTCCGGCGTGGGCCTGCGGTGGTCGAAATGACGCTCGCGATCGCCCTCGCCTGCCTAATCCTCGCCCTGGTCGCGTGGGACCGCTTCCTGCGCTTTCGGACTCCACGCCAGGACGACAGTCAAACTCCCGCCGGTCGAGCTCGGATACGGCGCGTCGACTCGCCGCCACGCTTCAAAGGCAACGGAACGGTGCCGACCTTTGCCCAGGGTGCACCGCGGCGTCCACGCAGTCCACGGCGCGTCGCGCCGGCAGCTGAGGCGAGACGGTTCCAAGGCACGCGGCGCCGCGACCAGAACGCGATCGGCGTGGCGTGCGGACGGCCGATCTCAGAGTGCACCCGGGGGGAGGAATGCCTGTGCCTGGACTGACCCCCCTCATTCCAAACCAACCCAAGGAGCCTGAGCCATGCCGACATTGAGCACGACCCCCGACCTTCAGAGCCGTGCCCGGCTGGCCGGCTACGACCCGACCGTCCTCGCGTCCGCCTGCGTGCTCGTCGCCGGCGCGGGCGCCCTCGGTCAAAACGTCGCACTCGACCTCGCGCTCAGTGGAGTGCGAGAGCTGCGCATCGTGGACGGGGACCTGTTCGAGAACCACAACCGGACTCGCTCCCCACTCCACCCCCGACGCGGCGGCTACGAGCTTGGCGCGCTGCTCCCGAAGGCGAGCTGCGTCGCGCACGAGCTCGAGCTGATCCACGTGGACGACAAAGCGCGGATCAGAGCAGCGGACGCCTGGATCGAGGAGCTCGGTCTTGCCGCGTTCGATGGGGTCGACGCGATCGCCGCGTGCGTCGACGCGCTCTCCGCCCGCGCCTACCTGGCGCGCGTCGCGATGTACCTGAACCTGCCGATCGTCGACGGCGGCTTCTCGGGCGCCAGCGTCGGCATGACCGTCTACCCCCGCACCGAGGAGCCAGAGCTGGCGCCTTGCTGGGGCTGTGGCGGGGCGCCCCTGCCAGGCGCCTTCTCCTGTGAGCACTATGCGCGTCAAGCCGACATCCAGGGAGTCGTGCCAGCAATCCAAACCGGAGCGGCAGCGCTGGGCGCGCTCTGCTCGGAGGCGGTGATCGGCATCCTGCACGGCAACGAGGAGCGTACGCGGCGAGTCGTGCTGGATGTGAGGAGCGGCGAGAGCCGCTCCTCACATCCCAGTCCCGATCCGCAGTGCGCCCCGCAGCACCGACGCATGCCAGAGGCGGTTGAGATCGGCTTGACACCGAGCGCGACAGTCGCCGAGGCGCTCGACGCGGTCGGCGATCCCGGTGCATGCCTGTTCCCGCCCGACGTGTACGTGGAGCGCGCCAACTGCCCAGGCTGCTTGGCGACCTGTGAGGTCGGCGCTCCCAGCCACCGCTGGAGCCGGGACCCGCGCTGCCGTGCGTGCGGCGGCCCATGGACAGGAGCCGAGCAGCAGCTCGCGAGCCCCGACACGATCGATGCCGGCCTGAGGATCGACGACCCCCGCAGCTCGCTGAGCTTGGCGCAGCTGGGCGCGCGCCCGGGTGACGTGCTGGAGCTGGCGGACGCTCCCTGCGGCGCAATTCGCCTTCAGGGCGGCCCAGACGACCTATTTACCGACTCGGGGGCAAGCTCATGATGAGGTTCCTGCTGTGGCTAGGTGGCGCCGACCACACAAGCCTCGAACACTGCCCATCTGAACGCACGCGCATCGCTGCCCTGGGCGGATCCGTGCTCACGACCTCGTCGTTGGCGGGTGCGGCGGGGACCGTTGCTACGCACAGCTGGCTGCGCGTGCCGCTCATAGCAGCGCTGATATGTGGCCTCTTCTGGGGGCTCTCGATCATGAACCTGGACCGCTGGCTGCTGCTGACGATTCGCCGCCAGAGCACGCCACCGAGAACGATCGCCTTGGCCTTGCCGAGGCTGCTGCTCGGGCTGGTTGTCGGGCTCGTCATCTCCCAGCCGCTGCTGCTCGGAATCTTCCACGACGAAGTCGCCGCACACGCGCTTCAGGATCGCCAAGCAGAACTCGCCCGGGCGCGGGGAAAGCTCACACATCAATACGCGCAGATACAGGCCTTGAGTCGCGAACAGAGCCAGCTTCAAGCGAACGCGAGCGCCAGCCCGATCAGCGACGTACTCGCATCCAGCAGTGACTACAGGGCACTGCACGCGCAGCTGGCGAGCGAGCAAGCCCATCTGCAGTCCGCCCAGCAAAACGCGATCTGCGAGCTCGACGGCACCTGCGGCACTCACCACACCGGCGCAGGCCCTTCCTACCACGCCAAGACACAGCTGGCGTCGAGCATCTCCGCGCAGGTCGCCGCAACCCAGCAGCGCCTAGGCGAGCTTGAAGAAACGTTGCTCAGCGAAGCAAAGACGCACGGGAAGGAAACCCAAACCTTCGCGCGCAGCCGGCTCTCGGTCGTCGACGAAGAACTCGCCACGTTGCGCAAGCAGTACCGGTCGAGCAACGCCGAACTGGTCAAGCGGTTTTCGGCGCCGATCGGCCTACTCGACCGGGTACAGGCGCTCGGCGAGCTGACCTCCGAACACACCGACATGCGCAACATCGAGCTGCTGCTGACCATCTTCGTGTTGCTCGTGGACGGCGTTCCGGTGCTTTTCAAGACGCTTACGCTGCTCGGAGAGCCTTCGTTGTACGAGCAGATACAGAAGGACGGCGAGGAACGTCGCTTCACTCGCTATGCGACCAGACAGGAGCAGCTCGACCTTGCCGCGGAGATCGAAGCTACGACGATCGTCGACGAGGCCCACATGACGGCAAAGCTGCAACGCGAGCCTGCGGCTGAGCGTGCCCGCCGGCTCGCCGAGGTCGAGCGCGAGGTAACCGAGCTGCTGGTCCCGCGTTACCGAGCCCGCGTAATGAAGGAAGTCCCGGGTATCGTCGATTCCTACATCGCCCGACGCGCCCGCCTGTTTGAGGCGATCCGCTCCGACGCCGCCACCAAGGACGACGACGAGCAGTCTGCGCCGCGCGTTGGCGCGTTCGCGCGGTGGCTGTGATGGCTGCCCGCAGATCGAGCGCCAAGCTCGCATCGACGCGTCGCGGCGAGGAGTGCCCGACGCATGGCTCCTGTCAGGCCCCTGTGCACCATCGGCAAAGGCACAGGGAACCCGTTGAGCACACCCTGGTTGAGTGCACCCCCGTTGAGTGCGCCTTAATCATCTGCCGGCACAATGCCGATGAAATGGAGGTGCCATCCGAGAATCGCCGAGCTCCAGCCGGCACCCATGCGAAACTGGCATCCATGGAGCTGCTCTCCCCGCCAACCGACGAGATGCGGGCAGCCGCGCGCGCGCTCATCCACCAGCAGCACCCGCAAGCCAAGGACGAGCTGCTGCGCGCAGCGATCGAGCAGGTTGAGGGCGAGCTGAGCGAGTACGAGAGACGGATCTGCAAGGACATCGAGGGCGAGCCACAGGAGTCGCCCTCCTACGAAGCGTTGGAGCTGGCGCTGGCGCAGCGGATCAGCAGCGCAAGGCTCGTGCTTGCCTCGGGCGAGGAGGAGCCTGAGCACGAGCCCGAGGACCCAGAGACCGATTCGCCGGCCTCGGGGTCGCCCTCTAGGCGACCCTCGAGGCCTGGTCGCCGCTCTAGGCGTCGTAACCCAAATCGCTAAGCAGCTTGCGCAGCTTGAGCACGAGCGCGTAAAGCCGTTGCGCGCCGGTGCTTGACTTCACGCCTGCCGCCTCCCACTCGATGTCCTTGCCTGCAAAGTCGACTGCCCACCACAGAGCCCAGGTGTCACGGTCGATATCGGTGAATGGTGGCTTCTGCAGCAGCTCTTCGATCAGATCGAGCATCAGCTTGCTGTGCACCAGATCGCTGAAGTCGATCTCTCCAGCGAGCGTACCCGCCTGCTCGAAATCGACCCGGTAGAGCATCTCGTACAGCGCGAGAGCCTCATCGGCAAGCCGCAGCGCCTCCTCCTCGATCTCGTCCGCGTCTCGCAACGGGTTCTCCAATTCGAGCCTCTTGCGGAACTTGAGCACCATGGCGTAGTGCCTGCGTAAGCCCGGGTCGTGGTGCTTGCGGATGTTGAGATCGATGTCGCGTCCGACTAAGCGGCCGATCGCCTTACACAAGAACCCATAAGGGTCCCGTACTTCCTCACGCGACTGGTCGCTCATGCGTATGCCAAGCTCCAGGAGACCGTCAAACGCGTACCCCCGAGCATCGTCCATGCTCGGCAGATTGCCGCCATACCGCTTGAACAGGTGCCGCTTTTTGCGCACCTCTTTCCATGCGATCTCGGTCGCCTGATCCAGAACCCAGGCGCTGAAGAAGGGCCGTCTCGGGTCGAACATGTCCCGGAAGAACTTTGGCGGCGCATGCTCGCGGGCCACCTCCCGAGCATGCTTCGGGTTGACTGCCGCGCTCGAAGCGGGGTGCTCGGCCGCGAGTTCCTCGGCGTAAACGAAAGGGGGCAGCAGCCGTTTGTGCCGCTCGGCGATCGGGATCGCCTGCATCTCTCGGGTCACCTCCGCGGAAAGTAGATCCTCCCATTCCTCGCATAGATCCACGTCTAAGTCAGGCATATAGGCCCTCCATCTCCACAGCGGATAGGACATCCGGTACCCACCGGGCGGCCGAGTCTCGGCGCCCCCACAACTCCTTTATGCCAGCGAACCGTACTCGACAAATGTACGTGTGTCAAATAGATCCGTCGCATGCACCTATTTTATTCTTTTCCATCGACACTCATTTTGTCAGAAGTATTGCAGTTTCTGACAGAAGGAGACGCTATTCTTAACGAACATGACGCAGCGACGCGAGTTCGAAGACAGCGATAGCCGCTTTGCGCGCGCGCTGCTGCGTCACGGGATGCGCAACGCCGCTTCGTGGGGAGACACATCATTCCGTGGCCTGAGCCAAACGGAGGTGGCGGCCGAGATCCACGTATCGCGACCGACCGTCTCAGGCCATGTGACCCGCGCCCGGCGCCTGCTATCCAAGGGCGGCTCGAGTCTGGCGCTCAACCCTGACGCATGCGGCTGCGTGATCGGGATCGACATCGGAGAGGCCCACGACCGCGTTGTCTTGGCCGATATTCACGGGCGCATCTACCACCCCGACGACAACTTCGAGCCAGGGGACTACGAACGGGAGGGAAGCGATGAGCCCCCGCCAGTGCATCTCCGCTGGGCCGCCGAATGCATCGAAGACCTCTTGGCTCGCGCAGAGCTCGATCCGAGCAAGATCTGGGCCGTCGGCGTGAGCTTGCCCGGGCCGGTCAACAAGCGCACCAAACGACTCCAGACCGTCCCGGCGACGCTGAACCAATCCTGGAACGTCGTAGACATAGAGCTGCCCGAAAGGCTGCACCTGCCGAAGCCATCGGTCGAGAGCGACTACAACGCCAGCGCATTGACAGAGCACCTGTGGGGCGCGATGCGCGACCAACGACACGCGCTGTACGTAAAGGTCGGCCAGCGCTGCGGTTGCAGCCTGCTAATCAACCACCGGATCTACAGGGGCTCAGACGGCGTAGCCGGGCGCCTGGGCAAGACGTACCTGCCCCGCTACGCGGACGCTGGCAATCCGTGGATCGACGTCGGCAACGTCTTCTCGCTCGCAGGACTGGGCGCTCGTGGCTATCGGGGCCGGACAGCGGAGCAGCTCGTCGAAGATGCGCATGACAATGAGCAACTCGACGAACTTCTACGGGAAGGCGCCCGCGGACTCGGGATCGCGATCGCTCCGCTGATCGATGCCTTCAACCCCGAATCTGTCGTCATCGGCGGGGCACTTGGCCGTGCCGCCTTCGCATGGGTTGCAAAGGAGCTGCTGGACGGAATCGGCTCACTGGGCCAGAGTGCCGCCAGGACGGCGATCAGCGAACGCCTCACTGCCTCGGCGTTCTCTCGCGAAACCGCGATCCGGGGCGCGATCGCAAGCGCGCTACTTGCGAACGCCCCAGCGCGCATTGCCAAAGCGATGGATTAGGAGCGGCGGCGACTAGCCCACCGGAATGGCGTGCTACGCTGTGCGACATGAGGACCGTCACACATCGCGAGATGCGCAATCAAAGCGGTGAGATCCTGCGTTGTGTCGCTGATGGTCAGACCATCCAGGTCACCAATAACGGCCGGGTCGCGGCGTTGATCGTTCCGCCGGGCGCCGATCCGCTCGCGGACCTCGTCTCCCGAGGTCAGGTGCGGGTGGCGCGCAACCCCACCTCTAACTTGCGGTCAATCGTTCGACGCAAGGGCACGGCCGACAGCCAGGCGATAGTGGCCGACGTCCGTGGCCGCTGGTGACGATCAGCTATCTAGATACCTCAGCCGCGATGAAGCTCGTCCTAGAGGACGAGCCGCAATCCGAGGCACTGACTGCGGAGCTGGCCGAGCGAGAGGATCGGCGGCTAGTCTCCTCCTGGTTGCTGCACACCGAGATGCACTGCGCCGTAGGCCGCCACCCCCAAGACGTCGACCTTGAGGCGGTGGGGACCGTGCTCGATTCCGTGAGCCTGATCGACATCACACGCGGGGATCTGCTCGCGGCCGGCACCCACGCGCCACTGCGATCCAACGACGCCATCCACCTCGCCGTCGCGCTCAGAGTCGGCGCCGATGAGATCGTCACTTACGACGGGGAGCTTGCCGAACGAGCGACAGCGGCCGGCCTGCCCGTGCTCTCACCGGGAACCAGCTCGTAACCCCTGAGTCTGCAACGGGCGGTTTCGCGCCGGACGGCTCCTCGCTATCGCCGGCCGCGGGCGGTAGGGTGCAGCCGACGTGATCAAGGACTACCAGGCCATCGGGTCGCTGGGTACGGGCGACATCTTCGGGGAGTGGAGATGCTCTCCGGCGGCAAGCGCTCGGCCGATGTCATCGCAACCTCCTCAATGCAGCTGACCACCCTCAGCAAATGGGATCTCAAGCGCATCTCCACCGAGGTCGCGATGGAGAGGCGACCGCGCCCGCGCCGAGCTTCCCTTCATCGAACGCACCCGCGAGAAGCTACCGGCGTCGGCCTGACGGCTGGCGAGCGGACAACAGTCAAACAGAGACGAGAGGACACGATGACTCGCACAATCGCTGATCTGCCGGGGCCGTCGAGACTGCCGCTGCTCGGCAACCTGCATCAGGTGCGCTCCGAGAGCCTGCATGCGACGGCGGAGGAGTGGTGTGAGCGCTACGGTCCGATCTTCCGGTTCGGTCTCGGTCCGCGTCCGGTCGTCGTGATCGACGACCTGGATGAGATCAATCGGATCTTGCGGGAGCGCCCGGATGGCTTTCGGCGCTGGCGGGAGATACAGGAGGTCTTCGCGGAGATGGGCATCGCCGGTGTGTTCTCCGAGGAGGGCGAGGGCTGGCGCCGCGGGCGCCGTCTGACTGTCACCGCACTGAACTCAAACCATCTACAGCGCTACTTTCACATCATCACGACCGCCACCGAGCGCCTGTATCGGCGGCTCACGGTCGTGGCAAAGGAGGAGCGCAGCATCGATATCACCGGCGAGCTGACGTCGTTGACGGTGGATGTGACCTCGGCGCTGGCGTTCGGGCACGAACTGAACACGCTGGAGGGCGGGGACGTGGAGTTGCAGCTTCACATTCAACGGGTCTTTGAGATGATCGCGCGGCGACTGTTGGCTCCCGTCCCGTATTGGCGTTATGTGCGGCTGCCCGCCGATCGTGCGCTCGATCGGTCCTTGGTGCGCCTGCGCGAGGCGGTCCGCGGGTTCATCGAGCAGGCCCGGCAGCGAATGCGAGACCGGCCCGAGCTGCATGAGGCGCCCGAAAATTTTCTGGAGGGGATGCTCGCTGCCCAGAAGTCCGATGGAAAGTTCACTGACGAGGAAGTCATCGGCAACGTGTTGACGCTGCTGCTCGCCGGGGAGGACACGACCGCGCACACGATGGCTTGGACGCTGTGGTTTCTGGCACAGCACAACGACATTCAGGAGCGCTGGGCGCAGGAGGCCCAGGAGGTGCTAGGCGAGCAGCGCCTCCCTGATGACTACGATGCGATGGCGAAACTCTCCTACGGCGAGGCGGTCTTGCGGGAGTCGATGCGCTTGAAGCCCGTCGCCGTCGCCCTCACGATCGAATCCGTCTCGGACATGACGAGCGCCGGCACGTCGATTCCGGCCGGGACTCGCCTGTGGCTCGCGACCCGTCGCGCCGGCCTGCAGGCCGTGCAGCGAGCAGACGTATTCGATCCAGAGCGTTGGCTCGAGGACGGCGAGGACGCCGGTGATGCACCCGACCAGAAGTCGTTTCTCGCGTTTGGCGCAGGCCCACGCTTCTGCCCTGGACGCAACCTTGCGTTCCTCGAGTCAAAGACCACGATGGCGATGATCGCCCGCAACTTCCACATCGAACTAGACGAGAGCGCCGGCCCCGTCAGCGAGCACAATACGTTTACGCTGGTCCCAAAGGGCCTGCGGGTGCGACTACGCGAGCGCGCCCGAGAGCGTCCCGCACTCGTCTGAGTGTCGCTGGTAGAGCGCCGCTTTGAGCGCCTCGACCCCTGGTAGCTTCGGTGCCCCAGCAGGCCGGCCAGGACTTGTGCGAGCGCCCGGGGAGGCTAGGTCAACCCGCGGGGGCGTGTCGCGACGCTTCGGCAGCATCTTCTCGGACGATCCGTGAGCCTAGGCGCGACTGCTTTGCCTCAAACGCAGCAGCCTCGTCCAGCAGCTACCAGACTCCCGGATCGGACGAAAGCAGGCGTCCGTGGGTCTAGGTTGTGGTGTGCACAACGACATCAGCGATGTCGAGCGCGCGGTACGCGGGCCGCTCCGTCCTCGCCCGCTCAAGCAAAGCGCCATCGCGTCTGGCTGAACTGCTCGGGCCTCCATCGGGACGCACCGTCGAGAGCCAGAGCAATCACTCATGGACACCCCTGACTGCCCGGAAGTCATCGGTAGTCAGTATGGCTGAGTCCCAATGAGGAGCCACGAGTCGGCGTGGAGTGGAGTTACGCTTCGAGAGGTCCGGGAAGGCGGGGCAGGCCGTCGTCGGGAATTGGCTCCCAAACGGCGGCGCTGGCAACATGCAGGCGACCCATCGGCCGTACCCCGGGGTCGCTGTCGAAGGATCCCATGCGAACGTTGATGAACTCCGGGTTCTCCGGATGCTGTCCGAACAGCGCTGAGCCGCAGGTGCCGCAGAATGCCTTGTCGGCTCCGTCACCTGCGTTCCAGCGCCGGATGTGGTCCTCGCCACTGACGATTCGAAAAGTCCCAGCGTTGGCGATCGCCGATGGCGAGGCGGCGGTTCCCGTTCGTCGTTGACAGCGGGTGCAGTGGCAGTACCCGGCGCGGAGTGGCGTCTCGGTGAGCTCAAAGCGCACCGCACCACAGTTGCAGCCGCCGGTTAGAGGCAGAGACGACTCAGGCACAGAGGCGATCATAGCGCCATCGACGCTTTCTGTTTGAGCGTCGCGCAGTAGTCGACGAACTGGCGCTTGAGGGTGACGCGCAGCAGGGTTTGAGCTAGACGCATCGCTCCGCCGAGAGCCGGGTGCGCGCCAAATCGGCCGCGCGGATTCCGGTGGGTTTGTGCCGCGGGCTGGGGTCGGCGGCACAAACCCGTCCTCAGTCACCGCACGCCTGTAGCGCTCGTGATCACGCGCGAGTCGACTCACCGGGTGGATGCGGCCACCCGAGCGCATCGAATACGGCGAGCGGGTCGAGGTAATCCCTCCAGCGGATCACCTTGCGTCCTTCGAGCGTGAGAACCGAGACGTAGCGGTTGGCGTAAGTTGCGCCGGTCGCGACAACGCTGCCTTCTGAGGCGTACTCGAGCACGATCACGGCGCGCTCTCTGTCGTGGCAGACGGCCAGGTCGAAGCATCGATCTAGCGTCAGCTGGGTTCCGTAAGGCCGGTACAGGTCTGCGACTGCATCGCGGCCGACGACACGACGTGGATAGCCGGGCACGGTGATGACGTAGTCGAACACGACGTCCTCGGCCAGCATGTCGAAGAAGTCGGCGCCGTCCACGATCCCGGTAAGCGCCTCCTCAACGATCCTGAAGAACGGGCGCAGCGCCAGGAAGTCGTCATCGTCGGTGAGCCTGCTCACGAAGGGGAGCCTATTCGCCTAGCCCCCAGCTAAAGAGAGCGTGACGCAGCCAAGGGCCGCATGTACCGTGCGCACCGAAGCTCTCGTCGCCTACGCCGACTGGCTCTCGCTGCCGTGGACGACGTAATCGTCGCCGAACTCCCGGTTCGAACTGATGTTGTCTTTGATTAGAGGCTCGCCCATGAGTTCGGTTCTCCATGTCGCTACCGCATAGATAAGCCATTTGCCGCCCGAACGTGCTCCTCGTAAGGCGTCTCAAGACGACCGACTAGGTCCGGAACAAGGCACTATTGTCAGGGGTTGTGCCGACGTTGTGCCGACGACGGCGCTCATCGACCTAACGGAGATGACGCTTGCTATCCAAAACCCGCTTATTTGCAGCGACTTTCCGATGGCGAGACCCGGACTCGAACCGGGGACACTACGATTTCAGTATAGATCATCTGGGCCTGAAAACTGTGCGATTTGCAGGCCATTCGCTAGACGGGACACCCTGGACCTACCGTTGGTTTCCTGGGGATTCCTGGGGGTTTGGGCCGGGAGGCAGGCATCCCCGGCCCAAAAACGAAAACGGGCTCACCCGCCTCCTGTGGCTTTCGCTCAGGCCCACGTAGGCCGGGGTCAGCTCGATGCCGAGCCGTTCGTGGCCATGCGCTTCGGCACCCCCACCATCTTCTTCGGGTTGGCCGGATAGGTGCATTCGCGCGCGTGACCGGACCGCGGGAAAGCGCCACGGGCGCGCGGCCGGCATCACGGCGACCTTGCGGCCCGCGTGACGCAGCGTCTAGCTGACTTTCAGTCGGAAGTTGACGAAGTAGATGTCCAGTGCGGCCGGTGGTACTGAGAACGGCAGCGGGACTCCGGCGTCCAGCACGCCGTCTGGCAGCTTCGTCAGTTCCTTGTCATGCTTATCCAGCAGGCGACTGGAGTGGGGCACGTATGTGAGTTTGGTCGCGTGTTGGCCCGACTGAAGCTGGAGGAGTAGCGGACCGAGTGGGGTAGGATGACCGTAGTCTGTGGCGTAACGCATCGCTCCACCGAGCCGCCAACAGTTATCGGCATGTTCCACGATTCGCACCAATATCCGAGCGTTGTCCACTGAGTCATAGTCGCCGTCAAATAGCTTGACGCTCAGTTCGACTTCTTCCCCGGCTTGAACGTGAAGCCATGCCGTCCACTGCTTGTTCGACAGCAAGCGGGCCTCCATCGTGCTCGGCCCGCCTCCCAGCTCACCAGGGCTGCTTACGAATATCCGGCGCGGCCGCGGTTCGCCGATCTCCGCAGCATCGCGCACGGTCGCGCAGGTCGCATTCGGGTTTACCGTGGGCTGCGGCGCGGTCTGCGGCTGCGCGGGTGTGCTGCGCGACGGCGTTGATGCTGCTGTCGTACCGGATCGGCTGGCGGCTGATCCTGTGTCACTGCCTGAACCGCTCTGCAGCGAAATGAAAGCGGTTGCGCCGCCGACGATCAACGCGACGATGATCCCGATCGTGGCGAGCTTCTGATCTCGCGTCCAGCGATTCGGCGTGTTCGGCTCTTGCTTCCCACGCTCGCGATACTCGTCGTCCCCCGACATGCGGCCGGAGACTACCCAAAGCGCTCACGGTAGTACGGGATCGTGGGCGGGTTACAGCAGCCAGCGGGTAGAGGCACCACAATCTTCCGTCGTACTGGCTGCGGCCGGGAGAGACCCTCGCACCTCGGCCCCGCGCGGTTAGATGTATGGCGAGAGGCGGACTCGAACCGCCGACACCGCGATTTGCGGTCGATCGATATCCGTAGTTGCCGGCAGTTCGGACGTGGCCTGCTCGCCACATCCTGAACACCTCGTTTTCACGAAACACCCATACGCAGGCTCCTGTTTGGGCCAGAGAAGCAAGCGTTCCGGCGGCGCGAACCCGGGGCTGCTCCGTTTCGTCCGAGGGGGGCGTCTGGGGAAGCTCGTCCGAGGCGCGCTTTTCGCGCAAGGCGAAAGCCGGAGGCTTGCCACGGCCGGACGTGTCGATCAGCGCTGGACTCCTTTTCTCGCAGGGTGGCTGCTCGGCCGCGAGGTCCGCTCTCTCACGCGCCAGGGCATAAGGGAGGCCACCACTACCCGCGGGAGGAGAAGCTCGTGTGTGAGCCGATCCGATTTACTGAAGGCAGGCCATCGGATCAAACGCGGTGGCCTATAGCTGTACCGTGGAACGAGATAGGTCCCCGATCGTCGCAGTATCGGCGGTAGACCATCGTGAGCGGGGTATGAGTCCCAAGCAATGGAGGTGGCAGATGACCGAGCTCGGACAGTCGGCAGAGGGAATTGTGTTGACCCACTTCCTCGTCTCGGACGACGTTGAGCGTTCTCGGCGCTTTTACACCGATGTGCTCGGCGGCACGTTGGAACGCTCCGGAGAACCGACCAACGTCGCGCTCGCCAACAGCTGGATCGTCATCAATCGGGGCGGAGACCCGACCGACGACAAGCCCGCGGTCACTCTACAGACGCCGCGCGACCTCGACCGGGTCAGCAGTTTCCTAAATATCCGGGTCAAGGACATCGAGGCCGTGTACACCGAATGGAGCGCTCGGGGTGCTCAATTCCTGACGCCGCCGAAGCAGCACCAGTACGAGATCCGTTGCTACATCGGCGATCCCGACGGTCATCTGATCGAGGTGGGCCAAACCACCGACCCAGACTGGACCCCGCCTCAGTGGCTACCGAGTACGGCCGCCGGGGAGCCCGAGTGAATACCAAGCTCAACAGCGAGTCCGTCACCGTGACGCTGAGGAGGTTTCGGTCATGACCATCGCGATCATCGGCACTGGGGGGTCGGATCGGCTATCGCCCACCAGCTCACCTCAGGCGGCGAGACCATGCGGCTCTCGAGCGCCGACAACGAACCGTTGGATTTCGATAGAGCGCGAAGAAGGCGTCGTCTGAGACACCCGCCCCTCGGATGATCTCGGAGGTAAATGTCGCCGCTGTATCCACGGGTCGCCGCGAGACGCGGCGCGCTACGCAGGATGCGGGTTCGCTCCTACGCGACGAACGCATACGGAAAAAGTGTCCCTATGCAGGGATTTATAGCTACGCGGAATCGTGACAGACACAGCGGCGCTCGATTACCTTACGGATGGCTCGTCCTACTGGCGCGGGCGACGGCCACCCTGCCCACTCAGAAACGTAGCGATTGCGTCATGACCGCTCTCAAGCGACGCTACCGTAAGGTCCGCTCCAGCATCGCGCAGGTCGAGTTCCGAGTATGCGCCGGTAGCGACCCCAATCCCCCCGTCTCCCAATCGACGTGCACGCATATCCAGCGGGGTATCACCAATCACCACAATGGCTAGTGCTTGTTGCGAGCCGTCCGACTGCCCCGCAACGCGTCGCATCGCTGAATTGCCGACTAGCATGACGAGCTCACTTCGCTCCGTGGATTCATCTCCGAATCCGCTCAGGGTCCAGTCGAACTGGGACCGTAGTCCTACTGCGTCGAGCTTGGCTTCGGCACGCTTCCGCGAATTGCCAGTCACCAGCGCATTCGTCCATCCAAGGGTCGCTGCTCGCACGAGCACAGGGAGCGCCCCAGGAAGCACCTCGCGACCGCGAAGTACCGACGCGTTCCCCAGCGTGACACGCTCGACTTCCCTGAGCAACTCATGCGACCGCGGCAACGTATCATCCGCGGAGCGTCTCTCTCGGAGAAGCGCCTCACAGATACCAAGGTCGGTTGATCCATGTACGTTGACATCGAGGTCTGCACATGCAAGCCAACCCTTGCCTGCTAGAGCTAGACGAAAGGGGCCAAGCGGGTCGGCGCCAAGCGAAATCAGGGTTCCGTCGATATCCCAAAGGAGGACTTTGTGTCCGTCACTGACATCGACGGCATTCACCATGGAATTTCCGAAATGACTCGCTCAATGACGCCGAACTGCCCCGCTTCGTAGAACATCAGAGCACGTGGAGACGACGACCACCACCCCACGGCCTCCTCGAACTCGACCCTGAGACCATCAACGATGGAAATGCTCGCTGGAGCAAGCCTGCCGAGTGTGATGTGCGGCTTGAACGAAGACCCAGTGTATCGATAGCCGTACCGCAGATAGCTGCGCCGCTCGGCGCTCGTGTATCCCTCCAAACTCTTGTTCCGGTCAATGGCAGCAGATTCAATAAACGGCTGAACCTCCTCTAGCGTCGTCCGCTGCAACTCCGCAAGCCACGGTGCTAGCTTCAGATTCAAGAACAGCCAACCGACAGGTTGGTAGCCCAGGTCCGTCATAGTCAGTGGACTTGGTGCCTCGGGAGGCAGCGCGACGCGGATTGCTCTGAGGAGGTCCATATAAGGCATGTCCAACTGAAGTGGGCATTGGATGATGCTGACGTGAGGTGGGTGCGTCGCGATGCCTATTGGCGGCCCACCAATCGACTGCGCCTGCGCCGCGCGAAAGTCCACTAGCGACCGAGTGTCGGCCTCCTGCGGGAGAATCGCGACGCCGCCCATCACAGTGGTTGTCCCCCGACCCTGCTTAGCGCTAGCGTGGCTGATTCTGTACCTGCTCGGAGACTCGTCTCGACATCGCAATCATGTGCGTAGGCTGCAAGAAACCCAGCGTTAAACGCGTCGCCGCCGCCTGTACGCTCGACTATCCGGATGCGGCGTGCAGGCACCCGTGTGATGCCTGTCCTTTCTACACACAACGCTCCATCTCGTCCCAGCGTAACGATGAGCCTTGCATCTGGGTTGGGGAGAATCATAGTGAGTGACGACACGTCCAGTTCCTGCCACGACAAGCCAAAGACATCTGTGAGCTCATCGTGGTTAAGAAAGGCAATGGTCGCAACCTCGCGGATGGAATCCATCCTTCGACCGTTGAGCTCCACCGAGATCGTCGCACCCTCCCGCCGCAGGCGATGACATACAGCAATCAGTTCGGACGTCTCTTGCGCGGCGATGTGCACCACGCTGTCTGTGTACTGTCCACTGGTCCCGCGCAGCAAGTCTAGTGCCGGATCGAGCGGTGGCCCCGAAGATGTGACAATGCGCTTCGCCCGCCTCGTTGAGAGGCACACCGCCCGACCAGTCGCCTTGGTCGGGTCGACTGCGACCTCCATGCAGCTAACCGCAGCAGCACGTATCATCGCCAAGCACGCTTTGCCCGTTTCGTCATCACCGACCGTCCCGACGAGACGCACTGGAGATCCTAGCCAGGCGAGCCACGCCGCGGTGTTCGCCGCCGAGCCTCCTAGACAAGTGGTAATTGTAGCCTCTCGCACCTTCTCGTGAACCCGAGGAAACCGGTCAATTGTACAGACCGTGTCGTATTTGATGCTTCCGATAACGACGAAAGACTTCACCATACCGGCTCACCTATACGGTACGTCTCGTACAGGATGTGGCGCGCGATCATCTCGCGATCATTGGGCTCAGGACGATGGAAGTCACATTCGTCGATCACGCGCCGCAACAGTCCGCTGAAATGCCGAGGGTCCTGCCAATTCGCAAAAAACCGTCGCTTGAGTTCAGGGTATAGCTGTTGCGCAACGTCACCCAATGCTTCCAACGTTTCAGAGGAGCCAATGAGGGCATTAGCCGAGGAGTTGCGAAACCATTCGCGCGCGGTCGCATCGAGCGCCTCGTATCCTACAAGCTCGAAGTAATCTCCGGCGAGTAGTGCCTCGAAGCGCATGTTCTGGCCTCCAACCACAAGCGCATCCTTGTCGGTCTCAAAGACCTCCAGCGTCGGCTCGGAAATATTCACGCACCGCACGCCTCTGGCAACGAGGTCTTCCTCGTCCCTGACGTTTAGTGCGTGAAGAAGATTGTGATACCGGTCGGAGTGGAGTCCGACGTATATGCGGCTGTTGCTTGGATTCTTAAGAAATGACGCCGTATCCAGACCTGCCCAGCGACTCTTTCGGTGAGCTAGCACGCAGAAATTTCGGCCACCCATGCTATAGCCAAGGGTGCCAAGCGCCCTGACCTGAGACGCGGCTTCGGGATGGGCGAGGTAATCTTGAACGATCTGCCTGTTGAATACGGCGAGGTTAATTCTGCGCTCGGCTACGGCAGGCAGGAGGGCATCAGTCCACGGAAGCTCTACGTAGCGGACGGAGTGGCCTGCGTGTGACACGATGGAGTCCAAGTCCCAGGCGATCAGAATAGCGCGCACGACGATCAGGCGACTATTTGCCACCTGCAGTACGCCTTGCGGAGGCGCTTCGACGCGGTCGACGACGGCCCGCTGTTCGTTAGTCTCGGGGATAGACGGCGCTGGTGGATCAAGCCAGTCGGCTCCGTGCGGATGCGTCCCTTGTTCGTATCTCGGGCCAATCTTCGCCCTGTGCGGCGTGCCGTCAACCATCAGATGGTGTCGCTACGTTGGCTCGTCGATGACAGCGGCGGCGTGCGTGGAAGAGTAGGCGCCGCCATGTCCGGGTGCGCGAGATGGTGGTGCCGCGCGTGACGCGCCGCCCCGATCCGTCCGTGAATGAAAAAGTGACCGCTACGTCGGAGTCTGATAGGGGCGCACTTTCGGGCGACCAGGGAAAGACTTGACGCCCGGGGGGTACGACTCCAGCTGCTGTCTGGTCCAGCGTCTCGATCATGGGAGCTTTGCCTAGTGGGGTGGTCCACGAAAGCTCAACAGACCACTCGCTCACAGGGAACTGTGTTTGGTTGTTAACGAGGATGAGCCATCGAGGTCCCTCATGCGGGTGGACATGAGACTCGCACCAGGCGTAAACGGCGCGCAGCCGGGCCTCCTCTGAGCGGCGATCGCCACGAACTGAGAAGAAGAGAGCACTTACGACCGCGGCAAGGGTTGCGCCGCCTGCAAACCACTCACTCATTGGACCCCAAGTGACTGCGAGCACAGCCATCACCTTCGAGCCAGAGCCGCTCCCAACGGCTGCGCAACGCGGAGAGGGTATACAGCAAACCGTTCCATGACGGCGAAGAGATTACTACCGTACCCGGCCATTCGCCATAGCAAACACCGAGCAGGCCGACCTGACGCTCGACGGGGCCTGTTCAATCTTCCCGAGTGGGTGGCGGTCTTCCTTCCTCCCGCCGAGATGACCTCCCATTTGTACCGGATAAATCAGCCATCCGCAATGGGCACCGCATTCGCCCCATTGGGACTGGTGCTCTTGGCCCGCAGATCAGAAGCTTGTCGTATCCACCCAGCAGCGAAACCCGACCCAGCGAAAACTAACACGGCCTCCAAACCTCGCCATCAAGCGACGCCCGATTACCGTCCAGAGCGGCGCTCGCCGCGAGCCGCCGCTACCTGTTGGGTCTCGCCACAGGCAGCCCGGCTACATAAGTCCTACTATCAGCCGGTCACTGCTGTCGATACACACTAAGAACGTGTCTCAAAACCTGCGGCACCCCGAGACGCATCCATGGACGCGGCGCTGGATCGCCACGCGACGTCTTGCACGTACTACCAGTAAACCAGCTTAGTCCATAAACACACGCGGAAGCACCCCAGGTTTTGAGACACGTTATAAGCCGTGGATGCCGTCGAACCAGCGTGGCAGATATCCTCTGACAGGACTGGCGTACGTCTGATAATCCGTAGGCTTCAGCCTCGATGGAGGCCTAGGTTTTGGACCCCTTAGCTTCAATGATTCCTAAATTGACTTCCACACAACACCCGCGACAGCAGCCCTCGTCGTGGCCTCCACATGATGGTGACGCTACAGGGCTCTTTGTTGGTCGCCCACCATTTCGCAAGATCGTCGTACTTCTAGATTCCGTCATTCTCCATCAGGTGCTTGACTACGAACCTACTAGCAGCGAGGGGACGGCAATCTATCGTAAGGGGCGGATGCTAGCCGGCCTGATGACTTCGGATCTTGTCACGGCGCTTCGATACACCGACGCTTACCCACCTGGCTTCGTGGCCCACGGCGTCGCCTATGATCCGCTGGTTAACTTCTACCACGTGGCGCTAAGAGATACCCCCACCTGGCTAGCTCCAGAGCGCAACGCCTCCGGGACAGTAAAATACTCGGTGAATCGGCCGCTTGGTACCCTCCCGTTGATAGCCTTCGGCAACAGCAACACTAGCGACGCTCATCCAAGACACGAGGCCACGGTAACGGCTGACTCGGAGCAGCAATACGACGGCACACTTGCTGTCAACGCGGCCCAAGTCATAGGCGCTGACATATTGATTACGGCCCGTAGCGTGCCTTCTCGTAGCGGCAGCAACGATGTCACCTTCTGTGGCCTGGACGAAGCCCTTGCGGTTCTCGGTCTGTACCTCCGCGCGCAGGGACGCTACATCGTCGTTGGCTACCCTCCAGGCCTAGGCTACGATGTCGGCCAAGCTTCGTTCTATTGGCTAGGTACTGACGATCTTCTGTGGTCGTCTCGAAAATTGACGATTGCATGTGAGCGTTCCCTTCGGCACGGCGGCGACGATCGTCCGTTGCTCCTTAGCCTTTCGGTCCGGCAGCGCGTTCAGAGCACCTTGAGAACTCGAGACGCCGTCAATCTGGCACTAAACATGCCACAGTCCGTCGCCGCAGCAGACGACGCACTCGCGTCGGTAGAGATTGTACTTCTACTCCTTATGGGCGCGGTAGACGCCACCGCCCGCCTCGCTCATGTCGTCCTCGCCCTGAGTGGCGATGCGCGCAGTGCAGGTTGGCAGCGGGAGCGATGGCTGCGGGCAGTTGCGGATACTGCACAACCTCTCGCAGCACTCTTCGCAAGCGGGACGCGAAATGCGCACACGCTAACGATCCTGAGACTCCTGCGGAATGCTATCCACGGAGAGGCGTTGGCGCTTCTTGGCACAGAACAGCGTAGCCAACTAAAGCGCACACTGATTGGGCTTCCAGCTGGGGAGCGCGACGAATTGATTGAGGCATTCGAGGCTCTTGGTGGCAGCGCAGCGTGGGGGATAGAAGAGCTTGGTCCGGGACGTCGCCTTCATGCTGATCCCGGTATCTTTCTTGACCAACTCCTTTCGCACGTGATAAGCATGCTTAACACGACTATGGATACGGTGCCCATTGATCACCTACCGGGTTTCGACCTCGGGGAGATCGAAAGGGAAGAGGACCTCCTAGCATGGCCTAGTGAGATGGAGCGTCTATCCATCCGAAGCCAGCTGGGCATACAGCTTGATTGACCGCCTAGCCCGACCCAAATGCGCGACGACGATAATCCTTAGTTATCGCTGTAGCTGGTCACGGACGCGAATCGCACGGTATTACGAACTTCGCGTGGGTCTCGCCCTGCGACGGCGTCTAATCTGGCGCGGAATGGAACCGTCGGCAATCGGGTCCTCAAGATCTGTCGTCCGACACCACCCAGTGCCCGATGCTCACCGGCGAGCTGATGCGCATAGAGATAAGCCTTAGAACGTGTCTCAAAACCTGCGGCACCCCGAGACGCATCCATGGACGCGGCGCTGGATCGCCACGCGACGTCTTGCACGTACTACCAGTACGCGCTGCGACGCCCCGCGACAAACCAGCTTGGTCCATAAACACACGCGGAAGCACCCCAGGTTTTGAGACACGTTCTTAAGCCATCAAGCGGATCTTGATATCCGCGCGACCAAGCCTACGGCCAACTAATTTGCATAGGGGCGCTTGGGTGGGAACCCGTACATGGCCGCCGCCACAGATCGCTGAGTGTGCAGCTCAGATCTCCTTGAGCGTCGCGACGCTGATGTGCGGCCAGGTCAACCCGTTGAACACAAGCTGCACGGTCTGGGTGTATTGCAGCTGAAGCGTGTCGGGTCCCCCGTGCGGATCGGCGACGGTCTCAATCCAAAAGATCGCGTCGACCGATTCAGCCTTGGCGTTGCCGCCTGGCGGGTTGGTCGCGGCTTCCAGGAATGCGGTGTTCGAGGTGCCTCCGCCGAGTACCGGTTCGTGCTTGGTTGAGATGATCAGCACCGTCGTGCTCGTGATGTTCTGGCCTTCGATGTCCCTTAAGAGCACGCTGTTGGGGTTTTCGACCATCGCCTCGGTCACCTCCGCGGAGGCTTGGCGAAATTCGCTGGGCACTCCAAGGTTCAGCTCGGCGAATGTCGCCTCGGCTTCCGCGAATGGCGGAACCGGCTCGCCGGGCTTAAACGGGATGATGTTGTTGGCCTCGATCTGGGGACCGCCCTGGACAGTCAAGAACTTTCCCTGCGCGAGGATCGTGGTGCCGTGTGGAATCGAAGCCATCCGCACCACGGTTGAGGGCACGTCCGGGTCGGTCGTGGGCGGGACGTGCGCCCAGATGCCCGGCTCGATGTGCAGCCCTTCCGGCGGGTCGATCCCTTCGATCTGCTGCATGTAGGTGAGACCGAACATGTTGATGTCGGGCATCAGCAGTCCGCGGTTTGGGATCTTGCCGGGGATCGTCGTGAATTCGAGCTTCTCGGAGGTGAGGTTCAGCTCGAGAAAGCGGTCGTGGCCTTGGGCCAGCGGATGGGGCCTCCAGATCGTGTTGAAGCCCGCGCCTGCCCACTTTCGTTTGCCCTCCGGTCCGACCAGTTGCTCCAGCGGGCCAAGGTCAAGGACGGGTTCGGGGGCGGGGTGTTTGACTGCTTTGAATGCGAAATCTGGACTTGTCTGGGGGCTGATCGACATTTTGGCTCCTTCGATTGGGGATTGTCGGGGTGGGGCCTAACGGCCGGAGAACGCAGCGCATATCACTCGTTCGGCGTTACGGTGGAGGATCGCCTCTGGATCGCTCGGGCCGGCGGCCACGATCCATTGCTGGAGCTTTGCCAAGTCTTCGGCTTTCTCAAAGCCGGAGAGCGTCGGCTTGATGAAGCCGTCAATGTCGGTTCCGAGCGCGGCGACGGTGCTTGCCTCGCCTACGGCTGCGCCGATCGCGTCGAGGTGGGACTTGACCAGCCTGGCCGATGCGGCTTCGTCGGGGGTGTCGCCGAGCTGGTGCTGTGCGCCGATCAGCCCGATCGCTCCCTTCCTTGCGGCGATCTTGAGGGCGGTTTCCTCGGAGAGGTTGTATTCCTGTGCCCGCGCTTGCGGCCCCGCGCTTTGCATCCCCACGTGGGAGGCGATGATCGGGTAGGCCGTGGGGTCCGCTTTCCTCTGTTCGTCGAGATGCTCCACCAGCGCGAATGTCTGCAAGACGGCCCGCTCGGACATGTGGCTGATGTCGATCAATATTTTGTGCCGGTACATGGCTTCGATCAGCGCTATGCCAAGCTCGGTGAGCCCGACGCCCTTGGGCTCTTTGAAGTCCTCCAAGAATTGCTGGTCGGTGAACAGCGGGATCGCCGGAGCCTCGGTCGCCAGTTCGCGGTAGAAGAGGTGGGCGACGGTGATGTACAGGACGCCGTGCTCTGAGAGCCATTGCACGCGTTCGTCGAGTGCCCTGCGATCCCGGCCGAGCTGGAATCCGCCCTCGACGCAGTGCACGAACTTGATGCCCTGCTTCTCGAGGTCCGCCGCGGTTCTTGCCACCGAGACAGGCGTGCCGTCGTCGGTCGTCTCGGGCAGTTCGTCCTCGATGAATTCGAGCTGCGTCTTGAGTCGCTCGAAATCGTCGTCGCGCGGTGGCGCGTCGTTGAGGTCGGCGAGGTCGAACTCGGAAGCGGGCCAGTAGAGCACCGAGCACACGATCTCCGCTCCCCCGGCGTGCAGGCCCTCCAGGCTGACTCGCCAACCCGAGCTCCACCCAGAGTCGTTGAGGATGCGCGCGGCGTCGTCCAGGATCTCGCCCTCGGCTTTGTCGAGGAGCTTTCGCAGCCATGTCTCTTTGGGACCCTCGGGGTCCGGCTCGTCGGCGACGAGGTGCATCGGAAAGTGGCAATGCAGGTCGGCGATCACTTCAGAGCTCCTTTGGGCCGGCGACTGACACACTGTCGCACGGACTGTGCCAGGGCATCCTCGCAGGCTACAGGATTTTCACTTTTGGGGACTAATCAGAATTGTACGGTCTACTTGACAAGGGCGCGAGCCGTTGGCAGACTCCACCGAAGTCGGCCGGTGGCCGGTGAAACCAATGAGGCGGGGGCACGACACATCCACATGCGGATCATCATTGCGTTGATTGCCGGCTTGGCGGTCGGCGCGGGAGCGACTGTGCTCGTGGTGTTGATCCTCGACGGCACGATCGGTCTCGGTTCGGTGCGCAAGGGTGAACCGTTCTCGCTCGTCGACGAACCGATGGCGGGTGAACTGGCGGAGCGTTTTCGCCCCTGGCTGTTGTTCGACAGCAAAGAGAAGTGGCGGCCGCTGAATGTGGACGACATGTTCGACGAAGGCACGCAACGCTTTTGCGTGCGCCAGGGAAGCGCGTCAACGTGCTCCCCCATAGCCAACGCGACCGCGTTTGACAAGCTGATCGCCAACAAGGGGAATGGCACGAACAGCTACGTGGACATCGCCGGGAGCAGGCTCTCCGAATACCACGGCCCGGCCTCCTGCCGGCCGCTTTGGGATTGCAACACCGGGCCTCGGTCGGCTATCTACTACAACGCTACCGAATCCAACGGGCGCTACTACCTGGACTACTGGTGGTTTTTGCGCTTCAACCACTTCAGTCGGTATGACTTCAACAGGACCTGCCTGGTGGCGCTGGCTCGCGAAGCGGGCCTGTGCGACGAGCACGAGGGCGACTGGGAGGGGGTGACCGTGGTCACTCGGCCCGGCGACCAGAGGCACGTGGAATATGTCGTCTATGCCGCGCACAAGGGAACCTTTCGCTACAGCGCGGCGCAGTTGCAGCTTCGCGACGAAACGCGGCCGGTCGTGTATCTGACAGAAGGCGGCCACTCCGCGTACCCGCTGGCCTGTGCGCACTCCTGCCGCCAGCCGCCCGCGCTGGCGATCGACGGGATCGTACCACCCGAGACCGACCACGACGGGCGCGCGCCGTGGGGGCGCAACACAGAAGCCTGTGTGCCCAACGCTCCGGGGAGCTGCTTGCTTTCACTGGCCGCCCAACCTTGGACGCACTGGCCGGGAGAATGGGGCGCCGGCTGCTCGGCGGCCTGCGGTGGCGCCTTGGATGCCAACTCGCCCCGTTCGCCCGGCGTGCAGGCGCGCTTTCAGACGCCGTGGTGCTCCTTCCAGGAAGACCAGTTCACCTGCGACGGCCGTAGTCAACGTTGCTCGGATTGGCTGTCGGTGCAGGTCAGGGCACTGGCCTGCGATCCGGTTCTGCTCACAGAAGCTCAGCGGGCGAGCAAGAAGCTTGCGACGGGGCCGCTTGGGCTGGAAGTCGGGGGAGTGCCCGTTGCGAGCGCGACGACGCCAGGTGTCGTGCAGGCGCTGGGTCCACCGCTGGAACCGAACAGCGAACTGACCGCCACCGTGGACGGGGCCTCGGCGGAAATCCTGGTGAGCGCCGCGCAGGGAGCGATTCTCAGCAACGACAGCTTCGCCAATCCAAATTGGCGGTCCGGCCAGAGAGTTCACGTCACGGTGACCGAGGGCGCCGACGGCCCCACCGTGCTCGCCGACGGTCAGCGTCCGCGCGCACGCACCATCACAGAACGAGCCACGCCCGCGAGCCTCGAACGAGCGTTGCATGGCAACTGAGGCGCCCACGCCGACCGGCGACGGTTTTCACCACCCGGCAAGCGAGCGGGAGCTGGCCGCGCTTGTGGCCTATGCCTACCGCGAAGGCCTGCAGTTGCGTGTGCGGGGCGCCACCCACTCGGTCTCCCACGCAATCTATACCGATCCGCTTGGGGGGCTGCCCAATCGGGTCAGCCAGGAGACGCCGCCGAGTGGACCCAACCTCAATGTGATGCTTGACCGCTACCGCGACTGGCGGGTGCGTGACGAGGAGCGCAAGCTCGTGGAAGCGCAGGCCGGGATCCATCTGGGCGGCGATCCGAACGACCCCACCGGCACCGCCACGGTTGAGACCAGCCTGTTGTGGCAGTTGTGGAAGCAGAAGGGGTGGATGCTGAGTGACACGGGTGGCATCGCGCACCAGACGGTAAGCGGCTTTACCGCGACGGGGTCGTCGGGCGGCTCGCTGCAATATTCGGCCAACCGCAATCTGTGGGGGTTTCGCTATATCGATGGGCGTGGCGAGGTGTACGAAGTCACTCGCGAGGACGCGGACCCGGACCTGTTTGAGGCTATGTGCCCAAACCTGGGGCTCTTGGGCGTGATCTCAACGATCACCTTTGAGTGCGTGGAGACGTTTGACATAGAAGGACAGGAGGCGACGACGACGATCGAGGACTGTGCGGTCGACGTGTTCGGCCCCGGCTCCCCGGGACGCCCCTCGCTCGAGCAATTCTTGCGCGAAACCCCGTTTGCGCGGCTTGAGTGGTGGCCGCAGCGGGGCGTGGAGCGGATGGTCACCTGGCAGGCAGTGGCAGTGCCCCCGCGGCCCGGGTTTCAGCCGAGTCCCTACCGACGCTTCGGCGAAGTCGACCCGGAGATCGCCCAGCACCTGTTCGGGATCGTGTTCACGATCATCGGCAATCTGGATCGCCTCTCCGCGGCCAAGGGGAAGCTCGAAGCTAGCTTCGATGAGCTGGAGCAGGTGCTGGCGCTGCTCGGCAAGAAGGACCTGGGCGAGGTCGGCCGTCTGTTGGGGGAGGTGCTGGCCAAGGCGATCGAACTTGGGGTGGACGTGGCGATCACTTTGCTCGAGCCGGCCGCGCCGCTGATCCGGCGCGAGTTGCCTCACTTCTACCCCAAGCTGGTGGATGCGTTTGTGACGCTTGACAAGGACAAAGACGACCATGGGCCGCAGCGCTTTGCGGATTGGGCCTGGCATGGGTTGCCGATGGACAACGCCACAAACGACGTGGTGTTGCCGACCGAGTTCACCGAGGCCTGGCTGCCATTGTCGCTGAGCCAGCGGGCGATGGGCCTGTTGCGCGAGTACTTTGAGGAGCCGAAAGACGACCACGAGGCGCTTGAGCGCACCGGGACTTACGCGTGGGAGATTTATGCGGTCATGCCCGAGCGCTTCTGGTTGAACGCGGCGCACTCCAGCGGACAGGACGAGTGGAGCGAGGGCACGCTTCGGATCGATGCCTACTGGTTTGCGGGCAACGCGGCGGACCCAACCGAGACGCTGTACCTGGGCTTTTGGAATCTGTTGCGCGACGCCGGGATCCCGTTTCGCCTGCACTGGGCCAAGTTCCAACCCTCCTACGCGCCGGGCGACCGCACCTGGGTCGATTTCTTCCGTGCTCAATATCCGCGCTGGGACGACTTCCTACGCCTGCGCTCAGAACGCGATCCCAACAACATATTCCTGACAGGCTACTGGCGCGACCGCCTCGGCCTCTGGGACCAGCCTGCACCTGCGCCGCAGCCCCGCTCGCAATAGCCTTCGACCACGCCGCAGGCTATCGCCACGCTCACGTTGTGAAGATCGGTGACTTCGAGCAAGTCGTGCGTGACCGGGCACGTGGCGAACACACCTGCTCCCATGGCGGCGTGACCGGTCTCACGCGCGCTGCGCGACGGTCCAGAGTGGGATTGTTGACTGTGAACATGAACATGATCTCCAGAGACGATGCCTTGGCCACACGGTCTTTCCGCCTTACCCGGACGCAGATGGCTGCTGCGGCCGTACGCTCCCTGTCGACTTCGCGGCCAGCTCGATCTCATCACTCACGTCCGAAATGATCGCGCACGGCCTCACAGGTGGTGCCTGCCCCAATGCCTCCGCCTAACCCAACTGGGTCCACGGGGCCGGTTAGGCATTATGGTGAGAGGCGGACTCGAACCACCGACGCCGCGATTGCGGACGGCCCGCTATGTACGCTGCCGCGCGGCCTCGACCGCATGCGCAGCGGACTTCTCCCGGCGCAGCAGTCAACCAGCTCCGGCGGTCAACGCCGACGTGCGCGAGGTACACGCGCCCGCCCAGCCGGTGAGGTCGCCGGTACCCGTCGTGCCCCTGTACGGAGTCTCCCCGCCACCTCTTGCCACACCCAGCTGCACTGCTAGGCGCGATGGAGCGTTAAGCGAATAACGCCAAGTCGATTTCCTTGAGGCTGTAGCGGCTGAAGAAGGGGAGCAGATGGCACAACGCTTCGGGCGATCGTACTCGACCGCCGTCTCGTTGAAGACCTTGCCATAGCTGCGTGCGAGCGGTGTTGTTGGCCATGTTCAGTCTTCGCCTGGGTCCAAATCGATGCGGCTGTCAGGCAGCTCGCCGTGAGCTACTTCCAGATCGTGAAGATCGACAAAGTCGCGCTCGCGGCCGGCGATCCGCTTGAGCGCGACAAGATCTGCCAACGAGCATATCGGCGCCTCTACGCCATCCACACGACGCGTCTCGGCGCGGGCCGAAAGCTCGGTGAAACTCAACGGAGGCAGCAGCTCCGCAAGAAGGTCGAGTTCGCCGTGAGGCGTCGCCAGATGGATCGTCCTGCCAGGCAGGAGCGCATCGTCAGGTAGGGGCGAGCCGTCAGGACGGGTGGCCCCCCACTCTGCGACCAGGACGCGCAGCCGCTCTAGATTCTTTGGGTCCGGTGCGATGATCGCGTCGACATCCCGAGTCGCTCGAACCACTCCGTGGCGGATCAGCGCTATCCCACCGATGAGCACGTAGCGGACGCTTGAGCGGTTGAGATCGTCGAGGATCTCGCCAAAGCCGCTCATGACTGGCTAAGACTCGGGCCAGCCAGCTCGATCGCGCTCAGACTCAAAGCAATGCCCTCCGCAAGTAGATCGTCCGGGTCGCGTGCGGCGTCGCGGATCAGACGGTAGCGACGCCACGCCTCGCCGGCGACCTCGTCCCGGCCACACGCTTCAGCCGCGCGGGCAGCCCCCGCAGCCGCATCCAATCGCTCCGTCGCGTCACCATAAAACAAATGGCGAGAGGCGGACTCGAACCGCCGACACCTCGATTTTCAGTCGAGTGCTCTACCAGCTGAGCTATCTCGCCGCGACCGAGGATCCTAGCGCCTACGGTGTCCTTGGGATGAGCGCTACAGCAGCGGACCCAACCACGATGAAGGTTAGCGGCCAAACCAGCAAGTTCAAGCGGGATCGCCACTCGCGGGGAGCAACTGAGCGGCGTAGCCGGGGGCGACGAGGCGTTCGTCGGTGATCCCGAGCGCGTCGCGTAGCTCGGCTACGAGCCGGTGCTCGTGGGTGAGGTCGGAGTCCGGTGACGCGACGGCCTCAAGCTCTGCCAAAGCAGTAGATGGCGGCGCTTGACGACGACCTCGCGTATCCCGATCACAGACCTCCGCCAACGCTACCACCCGCCTGCCCCACACTCATCACAATGCTCGATAAGACCGGACTCAACTAAGGCTCGCCGGACCCTGGCATTCAGAGAGATATTCCCTGGAAATATCAGCAGAAAGTTTGTCTTGTCCAGCAAGGCTCTCCTGCTAGAGATTACGGTAAGCACGGACGTGGTACAGAAGCTGGAGCATTCCCACGCCGCAGGCTCCTTTTGGATACGACCACAAACCCAGGACGAACGGCACCAAGTCGCTGCCGTAATGCACGCCAACAATCACCTACCGCCCACAGTGGTGTTGACTATCTAGCGAGACTCGACAGCCAGCAGGTCAACGACATAGACCAGCGTGGAGTTGGGGGGTACAGTCGGAGGACTGCCCATTTTGCCATATGCCAGAGCAGGGGGAATAACAAGTTCGCGGCGCCCTCCGACTCGCATCCCGATGATTCCCCGTTCCCATCCCTTAATAACCTCGCCTCGACCCAGCGGGAAGACAAAAGGTTCGTGACGATGCCAGGAACTATCGAATATTTTGCCGTTCTTGTAGAGAGCGCCTACGTAGTCAACCGTTAGCACATCTCCCTTCATAGCGTGTGCCCCGACACCCTTTATGACATCCCTGGTCACCAGCCTCCTCTGCGGTGGACCAACATGGGACTTGACCGTGGGCATGGTCGACAGCGGACCGCGGGTGGGAGTGGCTACGAGCCCATGAACTACCGCAGGAGCCAGAAAAGCGGAAAGCAGACACATGAGCCCGCCTGCACACAATATCGAATGCATCCTATCTCTTCTGCTCATGTTCCGCACTGCCCCTTTCCATCTGTCATGCACATTAGTTGGTATGCAGACGCCCAACCCAAGCTCAGCCTGACGAAACAGGGCTAGTGATCGTCCAACCTGCTCTCCAAATCCTAGATTTGGGCACATCACGCCATTATCCCGATTGCAGTTACTGCACCCTTCAGGAACCACAAAGGCGCCTCCCCTGGTCACATCACGCAATACGGGACATATTACAGTCTTACATCTTGATCAGCAAAATCAGCGTAGCGAAAATCACCCCCTCCGCCACGCTACTAGCCCAGCTAGCTTTATTCCCAAAATGCGTGACAAGAATAATTCCCAGTACGAGGCACGACCAAAACACACCCGGGTGAGCTTCTCCCTTGCGGTCTAGCCATCTTATCCAGCCGGGCCTAGCCATTCTAACCGTTACCTATTGCTCAGCAGACAGCCGACGCAACAGTAGCCCCGACATGGATTCCCAACAGGGTGGCAAGAGCTGAATAAACCACGCCCTTGGCCACACCACCTCCAGCAACTGCCCCAACTGCTTCTACACTCTGTGTGCAGGCTTTATGATTTCCCGCTCCATACTCAGCCTTTGCTCTCTCAAGAACCTGAGCGCAAGTAGATTTGACCCCTAGCATCGTGACAACACACGCAGCTTCGTTCACTCTTTTAGCCACTATGGCTTCCCCTCTTGCATTGCACGCACTCGCCTGCGGGTTGTCTTCCTTTCTACAAGGAACTGCAATAGTCGCTACCGGGTCTCCGTCACCTTCGCAGCCTTCGGCTTCTTGTCCTGTTTGTGCTGCGTATTCGCATGTCCATCCTTCGTATCCGCCGAGTGGCTCTGGTGCGCCTTCTGTGGGGGTTGTGGGGTCTTGGGCGGCTGCTGCTTCGGCTGCTTCTCTGGCCTCTCTTTCGGCTTCGGCGCGGAGAGCTGCTTCGTACGCGGCGACTTCTTCTGCGGTGAGTTGGCCTGCGAGCCCTATTGCCCATGCTGATGGTCCGTTGGTGTAGGCGCCGCTCGGATCGCTTGTGTTGATGGGGTCGCCGTACACGTAGACGTATTGGTTTGCGGAGCCTCCTGGGATGGGGTCTGTTTGGAGGTATCGTCCGAGTTGGGGGATGTAGCTGCGGGCGCCCATTGCGATGATGCCTGATGTCAGTTCGGCGGGGCGTTGGTCGGCGCCGAGCCAGCTGTACTTGGCGGGTGTGGTGTTGGTTGGTACTCCGTACTCTGTGGTTCGTTCGGTGCTTAGCAGTTTGGTAGCCGTTTCGCTTGTCGATGCTGTAGCGATGATGTTCCCATGCAGGTCGCTCAATTGCAAGGTGGGGGATGTTGTGTCTGTCTCGATGGCTGAGAGACCTGTGAAGGCTGTTATGTATCTGGTCCAGTGTCCTGATAGAGGTTCGATGGTCCAGGCTGGTGAACCTTCCGGGCTGGTGTAGTGGGATACATATGTGGAGTTGACGGTACCTGTGTCGACGGTCTCTCTGGTGCGGCCGTCGGGGTCGAGCTGGTAGCCGATGCTTTGTCCGTGCTGTGTTTGGTCTTCGAGTTGGCTGTCGGCGTAGAAGGTGCTGGTTAGTTCGTATCCGCCGGCGTCTGCGGCGGGTAGTTTGGTGGTGTCGCCGAAGGGGTCGTAGGAGGTGCCTTCGTCGGTGAGCCTGTTAGCGCTGTCGTAGATGTGGTGGGCAGTGGTGCCGCCTTCTGTGGCGCATGCGCCTCCGGTGCCCGGGGGTCGAGTGATTAGACCTGTCATATTGGTTTCTTCATCGTCCGTGTAGATTCTGGTGGTACATCCTTCTCCTGCCGGTGTTTCTTGGGTCTGAGTCAGTCTGCCGTCTTCGTCGTAGATGTAGCTCTCTGAGCCTAGGGTGCTTTGTTGGGAGAGCCATTGTCCGTGGATTGATGGGGTTGCTGTGTCTGTCAGCCACGTGCAGTTTTCGGTGCAGTGCGTGGTCTTGACATAATTGAGTGCTGTGGCTTCGCCTGTCTGGTTGAGCGTGTAGTTGGCGCTCATGCCGTTTGGATAGCCCTCGCTGATCAGGTTTCCTTCGGTGTCGTAGGTGGCGGTGAACGCGAGGACGTTCGTTCCTTGTGTATCTACTAGCTTCTTGATGGCACCGCTCGTTTCGTTGTATTCGTATTTTTGAGTGCCCTTGCCGTCTTCTGTGTTGGTGAGGCGTGCGTCGCCTTCGGGTTCGTATTCGTATTTGGTCGTGTTACCGTCCGCGTCGGTGTAGGACGTGAGTTGCCCGAGGGTGTTGTAGGTGCTCTTGATCGTCTCTGTGGTTCCTTCGCTGGTGGTGCTTTGTTCTGTCAAGGCTCCAGTCGTTTCGCTGTATTTATCGTTGACTTGTGGTAGCGACTTGCCTGTGGTAGAGCTGATTTCGCTCGTCAGTGTTCGCCCGGCTTCGTCGTATTTGTCGATAACGGTACGGGTGTTTGCTGCGACTATGTTGGTGCTGGTCAGTGGCTGTCCGTACATGTTGTATGTAAAGGTGTCTATGGGGAGGTTTGGCAGGCCCGGGGTTTCAGGTTGCGCAGCTGGTTCGATCTGACATGGCATGTTCGCCCATTCTGGGTGGTTCTGGCAGCCTACGATCGCTGCTTCGCCTTTGGTGCTGTAGTAGGTGGTCTTGGTGTCGTGGGCGGCTTGGTTTGCTGGTGCCCACTCCTCTAGGCGGTTGTCGTCTGTGTCGACTACGTACATGTCGCCGGCTGCGTTGATGGAGATGCCTTGGGGGTAGGAGAGTTGTGCTTCTCCGCTGCCTTTGGATCCGAAGCTTGCGCGAAATGCTCCAGTTGCTGAGAACTCCTCTACTCGATCGTTGGCGTTGTCTGTTACGTATAGATTGCCTGCTGAGTCTGCGGCGATGCCTATGGGTCCGTAGAATTCTCCGCTGTTGCTGCCTTCGATGCCGAACTGGCGGATGTAGCTGCCTGTTGGTGAGAGCTCTTGCACGCGATCGTTGCGTAGGTCTGTTACGTAGAGGTTGGCGCCGGAGAATGCTATTTCTGTGGGACTGTTGAACTGTCCGTTGCCTGAGGTCAACCGGTTTACGATGTCCTTGTACGCATGCCAGAGGGTCCTCAGTCGGATCTTGAGCCCGGCGATATCACCTTGCTACAACCGCATACCGAGGAAAAGGTCACGCTGATCCATCGCCGGCACCCGGCGGGGATGACCCTTCACCGTTGTTTGGTATTCCCTCGATTTCGTTCACCGACAGTGCAGGCAATCGATGGTGTCGAGAGATCACACCGGCACGCTTCACCGAGACAGCATCCCCGTGTCACCTGCCCTGGTGCGTATCGAGGACAGCAGCCAGCGACAGGACGGTCGCCTCAGGCCAGGTCACACGGATCGCGTCCGGCAACCCTTCAGGCCATCACAACAGACGATCAGTGCGTCAGCGACACCGCGGTTCTTGAGCTCGGTGAGCATGCTCATCCATTGCTTAGCGCCCTCTCCACCGGTCGGACCAAGCCAGAGGCCTAGGACATCGCGTTCGCCGTCGAGGTTCACGCCCTTCCTCGGGCTAGGTGCAGAGCCAAATCTCGGGAACGAGCGAACACCCCAGACGAACAGGTAGGGACAGTGCACACCCACACAATACTGCCCCTCTCTGGCCACAACATCCCCATCTGGATGCTCAAAGGCCAGAGCACACGCGATGTAAATGAGGACGCGGAGGGACTGGCTCAGGTAGTCCTCATGCCTAACGCCAGAGAGGAGCCGGCGGTGCATGTCGAAGTCATAGCAACGATCAGTGAGAACGCGATCAGGTTTTTAGGTACCCGTCGGCGCCCGCCCACTCGGTCTTCGTCGGGATCGCCCGCGCGCCTCGAGCAGTTGCTCCGTAGCAGAGAGCGACGAGACGTTCCGGTGATCGAGCACTTCGCGTAGCTCGACCATGAGTTCGTGCTCGTGGGTTAGGATCGGAGTCTGGCGGAGTGACGGCCTCGAGCTCCCCGCATCCTCAAGCGACACGGACGGTCCGTGTCGCTTCGCCGCCGTCAGCCGCGTGCTAGCGCCACGTCATGGACCACCTTCGCCAACTATTCCGTTGCTCGCCCTATGATCCACCCGGTGGGAACAGGCCCCCAAGAGCGGCTATCGTCGGACGCTCCACGATTGTCGCCCATCAAAAACCAGTGTCCAGACGGAATCCTAATCGGGACCGGAAAATTGCATTCTGAACTAGTGCCACACGGACGAATGTAGGAGTCATCCTCTCTGACAAATCCACGCGAACCGCTGATCTTTCGATAGACATGACCTGCTCGGATATAGATTTCGTCCCCGGGTCCGGCAACGACACGCTTGATCAACTTGACCTTAGACTCTTGCGGGACGGGTGCATCACAAGCGGCCTTTCCGGGCTCCACAACGTGCGGATTCGGCCCGCACTCCATCTGTAGGGAGCCTTCTGAAGTATAGAAAACAACGATGGCACCCACCGTTGGCGGCCCGCTCTTTACTAGAACCTTCGCGCCAATACGTAGCGTCGGTTCCATCGACTCCGACGGCACGCGATATACCTGTGACTGTCCCCCACTGGATGTGGAAGTAGCGCGGATGGACATGCCAGCGTTAGTGGCCGCGTCAACGCTACTTCCACATCCGGTAGCCAGCAAAGCAGCAGCAGCTCCTAGGATCAAACCAATGCCGACGGAACGTCCCATAACCAACGTCATTTTGGTCCTACCTTTCTGAACTATCTTCGTTGCTCCTACGAGGCAATGCGAGTGCCGCGACAAGTATAGCCGGCCACGGTACGACGAGTGCTGCGACCAAGAACAAGCTAAAGCTGTGGCCTCGACGTTCCGCCACTCGCGCAACCAGCGCGGCTGGAATAACCCACAGTACAGCCAGTGTCCCGAGCAGGGCTATATCGTGAATCACGATATAGCCCTGCTCGATTGATCCGACACTATGTCACACACACATACATTGGGAACATCAGTACCACGATTACCAATCATTGACAATCAGACACTCGGAATAAGTGCCCCAAGGACAATACCCCACAGTGGGAGTAATCGCGAAATTAGGAATTTCACCTATCCGTGGACCACCTTTATACGCATATCTAATCGTGGTAGGTATATAAAGCCAGCAGTGAGGTTTTTTTGGTTTCGAGCCACCTTTCCTCGCCGATTCGGAGCATGTTTGCAACAGATTGCCAGTCGCAAAGGCCCATTGCGCGACTTCGTCCAAACTGTAACCAAAAAGTCCTTTCTCCACTACTTCCTTTAGTTGCGTCACGAAATTAATATTCAGATGTTCCGCAACTATCTCAAGAACCTCCTTGGCAAGTGCGTCTCCGTCAACATAATACGCGATTTCGATGCCCTCCAGCGTACCCGAGATGGCTTCTGCTGCCGCGATACTCACATCTCCAGACCAACCCGGATCTTCTGAGCAGGATTCTGGAGCGGCCCTGCACGCCGCTTCTTCAGCTTCGCGCTGTTCCGTCGCCGCAATCGCTGGTGCTTCGGCCTCAACGCGCGCTCCCCCTTGCATGTTCCAGGGTTCTGCTGTAAAGGTGGCATAGGTCCCTCCGCCGATCGGCGACGGATAGCCTGGGCTTTCGACCGACAGAGTCTGTAGCGTCCGTCCGGTCTGGGGTACGTATGAGGTGGCACCGTACGTGATAACACCTGACGATAGTGACTTGGAGACGTCAGATGCACCTAGCCACGCAAACTTCGGTGGCGTTTTTTCGTTGTTCGGAACCCCGAATTCAGTGCTGTTGTAGGTGGATAGCAATTTGGTGGCGCTCGGACTCAGTTCAGCGGTGGCGACCACGTCACCCATGAGGTCGTGCAACTCTAGGACAGGCGCCCCACCATTGGTCTGTTCAGCTGCAAGTGTACCGTCGATGCCGGGAATATAACGTGTCCATTTACCGCTTTCGCATGCTTCGGTGCCTGTCGCCGCTTCGCAGGACCATGCAACAGCTTCGCCAGACGCGTCGTAGTGGTTGATCGTTGTTTTGCCACCAGTGGTGGTCGTCAACACACGTCCGACTGGTTCGAGTCCGTATTCGTTGGTTACGCCGTTTTGTGATTGTGATGCTACGGCGCCGTCTACGTAGAAGGTGCTTTTTAGTTCGTGACCTTCGGCGTCTCCTGCGGGCAGCTTTGTGATGTTGCCGAGTCCTTCATATTCGATCCCGGTATCGATCATGCGGTTCGCTTCGTCGTAGGTATGTTTTTCTTCGGTGCCGCCTGTGGTTGCGCATTCGCCTTTAGCTCCGGGTTTGCGCGAGGTGCGCTTTATGCGGTTAGATTCTTTTTCGTATTCGTAGAGTCGAACGCTACATTCGCCTCCAGTAGGCGTTTCCTGGGCTTCTGTCAATCGTCCTAGCGTGTCGTAGGTGTAGTTCTCGGTGGCGAGAGTGCTTGTGCGGTTGAGCGTTTCGCCACGTACGGTCGAACTGATCGTTTCGCTGTACCACACGGGCGCCGATTTTTCTGAGCAGTTAGTCGTCTTGATGTATTCGAGATGTGTCGCTTCGCCGACGGAGTTATACGTGTAGTTGGCACACATCCCGTTGGGATAAATCTCGCTCGTCAACTTGCCTTCAGCATCGTAGGAGGCTGTAAAAGTTTCCGCTGCCGAGTCCCAAAGGGTTTCAAGCTGCATCGTATTTTTGTTGTACGCGTATGTCTGGCGACTTTTAGCCCCGTTGCTGCTGTCATTTACTTCTTCGACCTGGAAGTCCTTTTCTGGACCACCATAGGCGTATTTGGCTATATTTTCAGCCGACGCGTCCGCGTATTCAGTGAGCTGGCCGAGCGTGTTGAATTTGTTCGCGACCGTCTTTGTTTTGCCCCCTACAGTTGCGCTCTCTCCGTCTAGCGTTCCTTGTTTGGATTCATATTCATATGTCACCTTGGGCAACGTCTTGTCTTCGTTGCCCGTGACTGTTGTTTCGCTGCTAGTAAGTCGTCCAGCGCCATCGTATGCGTCTTTCCTCGTTCGCACTGACGTAGGGTGCGGCGCGAACGTAAAGGTTTCTATGGCTGTTTCGGGCTCATCCCACATGTTGTATGTGGTTTCCGTAACAGGCAGGTTGGGCACTCCACTTGTTTCCGGTTGTTTTGCTGGAAGCGTCTCGCAAACCAATCCGGTCCATTCAGGGTGTTTGCGACAGCTAGCGACTTCGGCTTCGTTTTCGGGCGTGTAGTACACGATCTTTGCGTCGTGTGCCGAGTTACCAGCTTCTCCTCCAGGAGTTCTGCTTTCTGTGACCTGTCCCGCTTCGTTGTAAAGAGTTGTGCTCTTGAGTTTCTGTCCGCCGGTCTCCGTATCGGTCGTAACGGACGTGGGGGCGCGTAGTCTCCAGCCGAGGTTGTTTTGGCCTGAGTATGAAGTTATCGTCGTGCGCGGTTCTATTTCCTCTTCGACCCGGCCTTTACTCCCCAGAACCTCGGTCAGGTTCTGCTGTTCGGTTATGAGGTTGAAGGTTTCTTTGCTGAAGGATTCTTTATTTGGTCCTTCTGCTGGGACTTTCTCGTCGTAGAAATATCTGACGTGATATCGAGCCTCTGCTTCTTCTTGGCCTTTGGTACCGGTGTACTTGACCATATGCTCTGGGCCTTCTGTTTCGCATAGTCTCGTGCCGAATTCGGAACTTTCTCGTTCTTCGTTGAATTCTGATTCCCTGCTGCACTTGTTCTTGTACGTGTTGAACGTGCTCAAGAGCGTCGCTACTTCCACAGATTTTTCGCCTGTTTCGAGTGCTGTTGCACGGCTGTCTGCCGTCAACGTTCGTGTGATGTCGTTTTCTTCGTTGTATTCGCTCGTGGATATCGAGCCGTATTTCCCATTGCTTGGACTCGCCACGTTGACTATACGGCCCTCTTCATCTAGGTAGTAAGTCGTTGCGCGAGTGTAGCTCGATGCTGGCCAGCCTTGCGGGGAGTCAGGCGGGAAGATCGATGTCGCTTCGACCGGCACGTCTTCGATCTGTCCCCACTGTGCCGTTTCCGGCTGCTTCGTCGTCGGGTTTGAACCCATCTGCGCTGGAACATTCGAGCCCTCTAGCGGGACATGATAGTCGATCGTCATACCCGGCTGTGGGGCGCCGAGTGCGCCTTCTGTGCCGGTGATACCGACCGGATTAAACCCTATGTCGTTGCCAGTCGTATCCACGGCAACGCAGAGCGTTGACGAAGAACATGAGACGGCGGTCAGATTGTCTCCGAATGTGTACTTCTCCGTCCATGTTTCGCCGTTGTTGGTAGATACAAAGACGTTGCCTTTGTTATCGGTGATTACACATGTGGAACTGCTTGTGCAAGTTATCGCGGTGAGGCTGTTGGTGCCGTCGATGTCGTGTTTTGTAGCAGCAGCTTCGCCTTTGCTGGCAATCGTTAGATTCAGAACGTTGCCTGCTCCATCTACTGCTAGGCAGGAGGTGGTGGATGTACAGACGATCCCGTTGAGCGCGGTCGTGCCGTCCACATCGGTAGATGTCCAGCCTTCTGAGAGCACTTGGAATCCACTGGTGGCGACATGAACGCTGCCGGCGCCATCAGCAATCGCGCAGAGTCCAGTGGAGAGGCAGAAGACACTCTTCATACTCGCCGCTCCTGCCTCAGCGAGAGTCCAGGTTGTAGTTGGGGCCGTGGAATAGCGATAGTAGCCCTCGCCGTCCTGTCCATCGATACAGAACGTCGTTGTTACGCAAGAGATAGAGTCAACCCCGTAAGCGGGACTATATACTTGAGTCCACGAGCCACCAAATGAGGTGGCGTAGTAGAGGTTACCGCCGTAGCCGCTGTCGCTGCCTGCGGCCATCAAGCAAAAAGAGGTTGTGACGCAGTCCACGGCCTCGCTCGGACTTGTACCTGGACCGGTCCAACTTTTCCATGTCGCACTGGAGGATGCGCTTACGTTTGTGGAGTAAAGCGTGTTACCTTTGCTGTCGGTCACGACGCAGTCGGTGGTTCCCGGGAGGCATGATACGGCGTTGATGCTGCTGCCGCTATCGATCGATTGTTTGATGCTTTCCGTAGCTGTCTGAACGACTGTACTTGCGGCGCTGTTGGCGATGATCGATCCACCACCGTTCGTCGCGGTCACTTGGGCAACCAGCGTATGGCCGGCGTCACTGCCGACAGGCGTATAGTTGGGGTTCACTGCACCTGGGATGGGTGTGCATTCCCCTCCAGAGGTGTTGCAGTCATCCCACTGGTAGGCGTAGGCCACGGGGCTACCTGCCCATACCCCGTTGGACGCAGCTTGTCGCAAGCCGACGATCGGTGTGCCTGTGAGTTTCGGTGCTTCGATATCCCCTGGTAGTGTGCCTACCCATAGACTGGTTGATGCTGATGGCTGCGTGACTTTCAGCAACCTACCTGTACCTGCGTCCCCTTCGATGGCCCCGTATGTGAATGCCCAGGACTCCTTGCCTGGAGATGTCATAGCTGTAACGTGTCCTTCCGCGTCATAGCCGTACGTTGTCTTCAATGCAGGAGAGATACGCGGATCCCACTCGGCACGCAAGCGCCCAAGATTATCATAACTATATTCAGCGACGATGGGCGGCGTTGTCGGGAATTTTTTCGCCACGGGTTCGTAGGCTTCGATCGAGACCTTTTCCAAGCGACCGCTGTATGAGCCCCATTCACTTTGTGCTTCGCCTTTAGCCGTAGTCCCAGATGCGTAACTAAACTTCAATGCACGACATCCGGCTTTCATTGGCGAACACGATACCCCGGCGGGCACTGGTGCCAACGCTTCTGTCGGGCGCGTCACTGTGCCTGATGTGGTCATCATCGCTATCTCGTTACTTTTGCGATCGACATACCACAAGTTGTGGTCTGGGCCGACTGTTATCGCCCACGGTTCGCTGCCGGTCGGCAGCGTGTAGCCAGTGACTTCGCCACTAGTCGTGACCTTTGTAAGCTTGTCGGGTTTGGGATCTGTGATCCAGAGATTATTGTCTGGACCTACGGTGATCCCACCTTCACCTTTTTCAGGAGTTTCGTACTCGGTGATTGTACCTGCCGTGCTGATCTTATTTATCGTGTCCTCACCTAGAGGCGTAAACCACAGATTGCCATCAGGACCCGTAACTATCGATTGAGCATTAATTTCCCCTCCAGTGAATCCGCCATATTCGGTGAGCACCCATCCCGTGGTGATCTTTCCGATTTTGTGTCCCGTCTTCTCGGTGAACCATAGATTGCCGTCTGGTCCTGTTGTAATTGCCGTCGGTTCGGCTCCAGTGCTGCCCGTAAATTCCGTTACTTCGCCAGTTGTGGTGATCTCGCCGACCTTGTTCAATGATCTATTGGTAAACCAAAGCTGTCCATTAGGTCCAGATGTGATTCCGGCCGGTTCACTACCTGTACGAAGTGAATATTCGTTGACCTGGCCACTAGTGGCTATCTTGCCGATCTTGCCGGTACCGCAGTCAGTGAACCACATGTGATTATCGGGTCCTGCTGTTATGGCACAAGGATGACTTCCTGTCGGCAACGAATATTCTGTGATAGAGCCGGTGGTCGTGATCTTGCCGATCTTACTTGTACCGTAGTTCGCAAACCACAGACGTCCATCAGGCCCTGCTGCTATCGCGTAGGGGCTACTTTCGCTTGGAACTCCGTATTCAAAGTGCTGCCCAGCGGTCTGATACGTATAAGTGAGTGTGTCTGTCGATACCACACCTTCCTGTCTCGTCGGTACCCAGACATTAGTCCCACCTGTAGGAAGCGTGAACTTGACCTTTGTATGGTCAGCCGCATTTTCCAGATAGAACGCTTCCTTTGCTTTGGTTGTTTTATTTTCTTCAACCGTTAGCTTGAGATTTGAATCACCTACAGGTGATTCGTACGTGCTTGTTTCGGTCTTGGCGAAGATCGTTTGTCTACCGTTATTGCCGGTCAATATCATGCTGTGATCGATCATTTCGACAAGTGACTCCGCCGAATTCCCGACGGTCAGGCTCCACTCCGGACCCAGGGGTCCTTCAACCCCCAGCTCCGTAGCTCGTGAACTGTACGCGCGTGAGACCGTTAGGCCAGATCCCATCGAGACATCGGTGTTGCTGAGTGCGTAGTCACCGGACTCAAGGTCTACAGAGCCAGGACCCATTGATACAGGTGTTGAGTGCCGGATAGAGATGGGATCGTAGAAGGTCTTTTCGTTTCCCGCTCTATCTCGAGCCACCACCTTGATCTGGTGCTTGCCGGCGCCAAGTTCTGCTCCATTGAATGTCCATTTGGCACTTGCCGTACATTCGCCTTTGGATGCACTACATTTCCCTTCGGCGCCTTCTATTTCGCCTAAACCCCCATTAGTCCCGATTAATTCACCGTCGATGTACAGCACTATTGATTCAACGCCCGAGCTAGCAAGGGTAGAGCCTTCCCCGTCCGTGGCTTCTACTGTGAGTGGATATTCTCGTTCGCTCAATTCGTTGCCATATGGAAGACCGCCGATTGAGACTCTGGGCTTTGCAGTATCTACCTTGACGGTTGCGATGCCTTCGCTTTCGGCCGACTCGGTTGATAAGCCCATACCGTCTTCGGCCCTATAACGTATCTTGTCTTCTCCGTTCGGGAGTCTTGGGCTTAGAACCCAAAATTCTTCGTCCTGGGGTTCACACTGATAGCCCTTACACAGGTCTTCTTCAGTGAGATAATTATGTTTGGCTATCTGTTCCCATTTGCCGGGCGAGCTTTCGTATTCGAGTTGTGTCGCCGATACTCCAATGCCTTTGTCTTCAGAGATGAGTCCGATAGCACCGTCGTGTTCGCTCAACCAGCCGCCGCCATCCAAAACGTTTTTGCGTTTGAGTTTTTCTTTTTCGCCTTTGGCATTAAGGACTTCGCCTTCGAGGTTCGCTGAAGTAGTGTTGTATTTGGTCGTGGCGTGCTCTTCGGGCTCCGTGATCGAGACTTCGCCAGTGTAAAGATAATCGGAGAATTTGCTACCGTTGCCTGTCGGTGACTGCTGGAAGTGGGCCGCGTTTTTTTCCCCACCATAACTAGAGCTACAGGTAGTTTTGCCTTTAGGACACAATGGTTCAGGCAGAAGACGCTTTGCATATTTTGGTTCTTTGAGTTCGGTGGAGAGCTGCTCCTTTTCTTCGGTGACAGCGTTATCTTGAAGTTCGATAATACTTTCGATTTTTGCGCCAGTGTTTTCAGCTTCTGTTTCACCTTTGAACTCAAATATTTTGGAGTTGCCTCTGGTCTGGTAGATCCATACGGCGAATTCGCCCGTTTTGTATTCGCCGGTCGCACACGTTTCAAGATACTGTTCGCCCGGGCCTTTGCAGACGGCGTTAGTGTGACCGAACTTTGTGCTTCCGGCAGGTTCGGAGCCGAATTCCCAGTTCGCGCGCTTAGCGCCAGACGCCGCTAGCTGGCTATCGATGATGGACGGGTCAACATCGATTGGATACTGGTAAGACCCTGCACGATGATCCACACTTATGACAAGCAGATCGCCCGATACGATCATCGAGACCGGAACAGAGCTTTCTGCGGCATCCTGAGCCGCGGGCGGCAAAACACTCGCAATCGTCTGCCCTTCCCGCGTTACGCTAGCCCCACCCTGACTATCACCCACCAGCGCTGCACCAGCAGGCATCCCCACCCGAAAGTACAACTGTTCAGGGCTCTGGCTAGATCGCAACAGAGCGTCCACATCAAACCCGTTCGTAGTCGGCTTTACAAGCGTGTCGGTATCTGACTGCGTGTTTGCATACAAGACGCTAGCCCCGACGAGCGAGCCTTCCGCCCCAGCAAGCGACTGGCCCTGCGCATCAGACGGCGTCAACGACACACCCTCTTCAGGCAAAGAGACACCGTCCGCCAAACGCTTAGGGATATCAACACCAACAAGACTCCGAACGGGTTGGACCTGGCCCGCTACTTCGTTCAGCGAGAGATCAATTGGAACACGCGTGCTCGAGGACGTTTCGATCGCGATCGGACTCAACGATTCCAACACCGCACTCTTATGTTCCGGAAGTTCCAGTTGCGCCGTATTAGACGTCGAATAGGTAACAATCCGCTGGCCCGCAGACAACTGCGGCGAACCACCCGCCGGGACATCCAGGAGGTGCTGGAATGCTTCCCCATCCAACTTCTCGGCCTGTTCTGAACTCAGCCCCTCAAACTCGGTTTGCGATGCTTCGCGCGCCGCGACCGCTTCAGGACTATCAAGCCTAGATTCGCTTTCGTCTTGTAACTCTTGCGCTTCTTCGGGAGACCCCACCACAACCGTAGGATTCAAGAACACCGACGAACTAGACCCAGCGACCAACGAAGCTTCTTCCGCTCGTGCGACCGCAGACCCGCCCACCAAACCCACCAGCCCACACACCACACACACCAACAGCCCCCGCCACATCGCCCGCATACCCCCCACCTTTTCTATCGACATACCCACACCCAACAAAACCCCACCCACTCCTGAAACACCGCTATATTTCCAACCCCCAGATAACTCCCAGCACCCGCCCTTGATTGATATGGCCTTCTTCATAAAGCCGTCTCGTCATCACGTCGAAACCCAAGACACTCTGAAATCCCGTTCGCGCTCACCAACAGGTACGGCACGCACCGATCGACCATCTCCCCCAAAGAAACCATCGACGTGTGCGCCGCCAGACTAACCGCAGCAACCACCCCTCCACCCCCACCACGGACCGGACATGCGACCGACACCAAACCAGGCCTGAGCTCTTCATCGTTAACCGCTATACCCTTCTTAGACACGTCCCCAAGCTCGGTACGCAGCGCCTTCTTACCCCCAATAGTCTTCGGGCCACGCCGGACGAGAGTCATGTTGCTGACCAGCTCATCTTGCTCTGACCTGGGCAGACTGGCGAGCAACACCTTACCCATCGCAGTGCAATAAACCGGCAAACGCGAACCAAGACGCAAATTCAGATCGACCTTGTACTGTCCGCGCCTGAAACTCCTAGCACGCTCGACATACAAAATCTCCGCCCCATCAAGCACCGACAAACTCGCGGTAAACGACGTACGCTGACGCAGCTCCACCAAATACGACCGCGCATGTCTACGCAGACCCATCGAATTCAACTTCGCCATACCCACATCGTTAACCCTCAACCCCAACCTGTACTTGCGTGAAATGCCTGCTCTAGATAACCAAGCGCAACAAGCGTAGTCACATAACGATGCGTCGTTGAACGAGTCATACCCGTCAAACCAGCCATCTCAGAGATCCCCAACACAGACCGCTCAGACATAAAACACCGAAGAACCGCCAACCCCAACTCCACCGACTGCGAATACCGCGAGTCACGCAAGTCGGAACCCGACCCAACTCATACGGTTCATGCACCCGCGTCGTCATGCCAGTCCACCCATACCCGAACCCTCACTCATTTTGCTCTACTCGCCGCTCGGCGACGGGTCGTCTTAGGCAGCTCCCGCCGCCAGCGTGCTGCTAGCTGATAGCGACGATTCTTGTGCTCTTCAAGAACACCAACCTCCACCCACGTGTTTACATAACGCCACGTGGTTGCCACACTCATACCCAGCCCATCAGCCAAACTGTTGACGCCAAATGCCTCCCCTAAAGCAAAAGCACCCAAAACCACCAGACTGATAATCGTCGACCGAGAAACACGCTCACTCCGATAACGCTCATCACGGGCAAGCTCCTCCATACCGATCCGCTCACCAACACCTTCGAGTGCCAAAACAACCCAAAGCAGCCCACGCCCACCATCGCGCCTCGCCGCCTGCACCACCAAATCCTGAACCTGCCCAGCAGACACCTCAAGCACATACCTCGCCTCACGCTCACCGCACGTTACCGTCGAAGCCTCCTCCCCGCCAATTGGTGGCGTCGCGGCAGATCGAACGTCAGGCCCCACGAAAGCCCCCCTGACACTCAACCCACCGCAGAACACGAACAACGACCGAGAAGAACACGACGCCAACACGACGCCAACCTGAACCCTCGCCCTTCGAGGGATAGGTGGCCGGATCGCACCCGTCGCGGACTAGAACGCCAGCGACCGCCCCCCACTTGTCGCTCACATCACCCGTCGTCGCAGGATCCGGCCAACGCTGGCCCGCTGAGCCCTCGACCGCCACCCCCCATTGCATGTCTCTGGACGCCACGGGCAGCATGATGCTGCCCTTAGTGCCGTTTGACTAGGCATTGTTTTAGGGTCCAAGTTTTGGAATGCCCCGACGGCCTAAGAAATAGCGCTCTTCCGCGAGACGGAACTTCAGGTACTCTGCACAGTTCAATGACTAGGCCATCGTTAAGAAAGGCAGCCGGTCGGGCGATGACCTCTGTGGTCTACTGGGCGGTTCTTGGTTTGGTGATCGAACGTCCTAGCTACGGCATGGAGCTATTCACCCGATATCAGAGGCTGTATGCGGACCTGCTCCCAGTCAGCGGTAGCTCGCATATCTATACGGCACTCGACGAACTGGAAGGCCGAGCGTTTATCGAGACCACTCCCGAGGTCGGGACCGGCCGCCAGCCCAAGCCGCACTATCGGGCCACCCCCCTTGGGACCAGCAGTTTTGAGAACTGGTATGTGGAGCAAATGGACGCTCAGCGCCGCGGCCTAGAGCTATGGGCTAGGCAACTAGCGATCTTTGCTCACGACCCGGTGGCTGCCGTCGGGCTAATCGATCGTTTTCGACGCGAGTACTTGGATAAGGCGGGCAAGATCGGGGGCGGATCTAAGAACTCTGTGAGCAACTCCCGCGGTGCATTGATAGATGAGCTCGTCGCTGAGCAGCAGCGTATCGCGGCTGGCGGGATGCTTTCCTGGCTGCGGTTTGCCAAGGCTCGATTTGAGGATCGCGCAAGGAGCGTCACCAACGATGGCTCTCCTTGAACTTGAGCGAGTAGACAAGCGCTACAGGCGAGGCTCCCGCGTTGCGCTGGACGGCGTCTCGATAGAGATCCACCCGGGCGAAATGGTCGTCATATGGGGCGAGCGCCAATCTGGCCGCTCCACATTGTTGCGGATCGCCGCTGGGATCGAAACGCCAGATGCAGGCATAGTGCGGTTCGAGGGCGACGATCTCATTCCACGAGATCAAAAGAAGCTTGGTCAAGGCATTGGCTATTGCCGACGGGAGTTTCGTCACGGGCGCGGGCCAACCGTCCTCGACCAACTGGTAGTGGGTCAGCTTGGCCGCAGAGTCCCGGAGCCCACGGCGGTGGCTCAGGCGTGGAGAGCCTTGGAGCGCGTCCAGGCCAGATCGTGTGCCAAGCTTGCAGCGACTGAGCTGAAGGCCGACGAGACCGTTCGTGTGGGGATTGCTCGCGCGCTCACCTGCAACCCGCGTCTGCTCGTTATCGATGAGCCAACGCTCGGCGTTGAGCCGCTCGATCGAGACGGCATCCTCAAGCTATTGCGTTCGCTCGCTGACGAAGGCATGGCGATTCTCTCCAGCACGGGAGAGGGTACCGGCTTCTTGGGTGCCGACCGTGTATTGGCGCTCGACAAAGGCAAGTTGGACGGGAAGCTCACCCCAGACTTGGCGCCCGTGACGGACCTCACCCGCCACCGGCAGGCGCGCGGATAGTCGGAGTCAGAACGCGGCAGGAAATGCTGGAGCTCGAGGGCGTAATCAAGCATTACCAAGGCGCGGATGAGGAGGTCCGTGCGATCGATGGTGTGAGCTTCACGATCACCCCTGGGGAAATGCTCGCCCTGCTGGGTCCCAGCGGCTCCGGGAAGACGACGCTCTTGTTGATGATCGCTGCGCTGTTGAAACCCGACGCAGGAACGGTCCGCTACCAGGAACGGGACATTGCCTCGTTCTCTGAGCGTCAGGCTAGCGAATACCTGTTGCGGGATGTCGGGTTCATTTTCCAGAACTTCCGTCTCATGCCCCGTGTCCCGGCCTTGGAGAACGCAGCGCGCAAGCTGCTCATCAGTGGCGTGGGGGTTAAGGAGTCCCAAGCTCGGGCACTCCCTTGGCTTGAACGCGTAGGACTCACCAGCCGCTTGCAGCACACTCCCGAGAAGTTGTCTGGCGGTGAGCGCCAGCGCGTCGCGATCGCTCGCGCACTCGCACCCGAACCCAGGCTCATCCTCGCTGATGAGCCTACCGGGAATCTCGATAGCGCACGGAGCCGAGAGATAGTCGGGCTGCTGAGATCGGTTGCGCGCGAGCGCGACGCTAGCGTACTGCTCGTCACCCACGACACCGAAATTGCTGGCATTGCCGACCGTTGCTGCACGCTACACGACGGCAAGCTCACCAAGTGCGAGCACATCAGCGATACCAGAGAGCCTCTGGGCGCACAGACACGATCAGCGTCGGCACAAAGGGTGAGAAGCCTTGGACAGTGTTGAGCACTCAGGGTGGCATGGCTTGATGCAGACGCGTGCTCTCCTCTACTTCTACGGTCGACGGCTACGGATACATGCCATGCAGGAGCTACTCGCAGGTGCTGGGGTAGCTGTCGCTGTGGCGCTCGTTTTCGCCGTCACGGTCGCCAGCAGCAGCGTCACAAGTTCCGCGACCAGTGTGGTGCATGCAGTGATCGGCCCAGCGGATCTGCAGCTGCGCGCGCTCGGAGCGAATGGCTATGACGAACATATGATCGCCCAGGTGGAACGTCTCCCTGGCGTCAAGCACGCAGGACTGTTCCTCGAACAAGCAGCTACCATCGTTGGCCCGGGTGGTCGTCGGGTAGCCGTCACTTTCGCGGGCGCCAACGCGCGTCTCGCGTTGATGGACGGCCTCTCCCACACCCTACCCAGTGGGGTGTTCTCAGAAGGCATCGGTCTCAGCGAGGCGAGCGCCAGCGCCCTAGGGATCACCGGTCCGTCCGCAGTGACTGTGGATCTTCGTGGGAAAGCAATCCGGCTGAAGGTGTCTGCCGTTCTGGGACGAGAAACGGCAGGGGCACTGTCCATTGCCAAGGTCGCGATCACGCCACTCTTCCGTCTGCAGGAGCTAACTGGTCTACCTCACCGCGTTAGCCGTATCCTCATCCAGAGCCAGCCCGGACGGGAAGCCGCCGTGCGCGCCGAGTTGGATACGCTCGCTGGCGGACACCTAACCGTTGCCGCGGCCGACCAGGACATCTCGCTGCTGCGCGAGGCGCTACGCCCTAGCAACCAGGCGAGCGAGCTTTTTGCTGGCCTTAGCGCCCTGTTGGGCTTCCTGTTCGCGTTCAACGCGATGCTGCTCACTGTACCCGAGCGACGCGAAGCGATCGCCGACCTACGACTCGACGGTACACCACGCACCGCTATCGTGCAGATGGTCCTATTTGAGGCACTGTGCTTGGGACTCGCTGCCTGCCTGATCGGACTGCTCGGCGGTTACGCCCTGTCGATGGGGATCTTCCACCAGTCGGTGGGGTATCTCGCACAGACTTTCACACTTGGAACGAGTACGGAGATAGGACTTCAGCCTATCGTACTCTCCGTTGCGGGAGGAGTATTGGCAACGTGTCTCGCCTCGTTGGTGCTGCTGCAGGATCTGCGCCGTCGGCGCCCCCTAGACGCCGTCTTTGCCAGAGCCGATGACAGCGACGGACTGTCATCGCACGCCAGGCGGTGGCTCGCGATAACTACAACGGGTCTCCTAGTGCTCGCCAGCAGCCTGTTTATCTTGGTACCAAGCGCGGCACTCATCGCATGTGTTGTACTCGCATTGGCGACCATACTCGCTGTTCCCTTGATGTTTGGGATCGTCCTACGGGCATGTGATGCCCTTGTATCCAGCAATCCAAAATTTACAGTTCTACCGCTAGCGCTCTCGTCGCTAAAAAGTACAACACTACGATCGCTAGCTCTTGCCGCCACAGGTGCAGTTGCACTTTTTGGCAGCATCGCGCTCGGTGGCGCCCGAGACGATCTAATTCGTGGGCTACATAATTTCGCGAGTGCCGATGCGGCCGACGCTGCTATCTGGGTGACGAATCCAGGAGATACAGCGGCAGCCAACAATTTTCGGCCCGACCGTTACCCATCACGCATCAGCAGAATACCGGGAGTCGCCAGCGTCCATGTCTTCCAGAGTGAGTTCATGACAATTGGCCATCGGCGCGTATGGATCATTGCAAGACCCGCCAACGCAGGCATCGGATTGCTAAACAGCCAGATAGTCGAAGGCGATGCCGCCATTGCTGCCCAGCGCCTGCGACAAGGAGGCTGGATCGCGGTATCCAAGCAGATTGCAGATGAACATCACGTCGGACTCGGGGGAGTGTTGGGTCTTCCGACTCCAACAGGTATCGTTAAGTTCAGGCTGGCCGCTACGACCACAAACTTTGGTTGGACCTCTGGTGTGGTGGTGATGAACGTCAACGACTACACACGACTCTGGGCTACTTCGGAGCCTTCAGCCCTCGGGATTGATCTAACTCAGGGCACGCCTATCGCGCTCGCGCTGCGGGAGATCGGTATTACACTCGGTCCAAAAAGTGGCTTGGAAGCGATTACTGCGCATACTCGAACCTACCGATTCGACGCCATTGCTGGCGAAGGACTGCAACAGCTTGATGAGATATCGACTCTACTGGTGGCCACGGCGATCCTCGCGATGGCCGCAGCACTGGGATCAAGCATCTGGCAAAGACGACAGTCGATCGCCGAACTACGGATCGAAGGTGCCCCGCGCCGTCAACTTCAGCTCGTGCTACTCGTTGAATCAGCACTGATGCTCAGCGCAGGATGTCTGAGCGGCGCCATAGCCGGCGTATATGGTCAGGTGGTGATTGACGGCTACCTAAAGCATGTAACTGGATTCCCAGTCGCAAGCGTAACCACAGGCCAGCGCCCGATCGAGATATTCGCACTTGTCATCGCTGCCGTGCTCTTGATCGTGTCTCTACCCGGCTGGTTCGCTTCCAGTGTACCCGCAACACTAGCCCTCAATGAGTAAAGGGCGCACACACCTTTTCGGTAGAGTACCGCGCAAACCAAAGCACTAATGGGCGCTTGATTCGAGCCCCAGATGTCTGCATTTGGTGATCGCCAACTCCTGGCTCGAGCTGGCGTAGCCCTGGTGATTGCAAATGCCCGCTTCTGGCCCTCCGTCGCCCCAATGGTCGGCAAGCAGCTCAGACATTGGGAGATGCGCGCCCGCTCTATCAAGGACCCAGCGCTCCGGACACTGGCGCTCGAAAAGCTACTAAACGAGCGGTTCAACGCCGAGGTTGCAGCCACGCTCGCCACGCTCGCACCGCGAGCGCATCGCCGGTCTGTTATCGAAGCGATAGTGGCCTACGAGGTTATGTACGACTATCTTGACGGGCTGACAGAGCAACCCACGGCTGACTCGCTCGGCAACGGGCGTAATCTGTACCGAGCCTTCACCGACGCAATCACCCTTCACACGGAGCCCACCTGCGACTACTACCCCTCCCGGCCGGCGAACGACGGCGGCTATCTGGAAGAGTTGGTCGGTGTCGTGCGGAGATCACTGGCAGGGTTGCCTTCCACAACCACAGTCGCGCACGTAGCTCAACGGGCTGCGAAGCGCTGCACTGAGGCGCAGATACGGGTCCACGCTGTCCCACAACTCGGGACGAGCCAACTTGAGCAGTGGGCGAGAACAGAGGTCCACGGAACACCACTTAGATGGCAGGAATTCCTCGCAGGCGCAGCGTCCTCAGTGCTTTCCATCCACGCACTGATCGCCACCGCCGCCAATAAGCGCATCACACCCGAGCAGGCCATAGCGATCGACACCGTATATCTCTCAATCGCCGTGCTAAGCACGATGCTGGACAGCATCGTCGACCATGAAGGCGACCTGCAGGCAGGTCAGATCAGCTACATCCGCTACTACCCCGACCACAACCTCCTCACCGAAGACCTCACCAGAGCAGTACGACGCGTCATCGAACACGCCTCACATTTGCCTAACGGTGCACACCACATCATGACTCTCGTCGGCGTCGCCGCCTACTACATCTCCGCACCAACAGCCAACAGCGACTACGCGCGACCCATTACCCACCAGGTTCACCACCAGCTCAAGCCGCTCATCACCCCCACCCTTGGAATCATGCGCACCTGGCGAGCCGCAAAGCGAGCCCGCCAGTCGATCCGACGCGAAGGCCACCAGTAAATGGTCGCGGCGGCAGAGACGAACGCGCCAAGCGCATGAGCCGCAAGCGCGTCGGGGTCATCGTCCACGAGGCCGCGGTGCTCGCCACTGAGAAGATGCGCGAACGGGGTCTGCCGCCGCTGGCGCATATCACGCCGCACAGTCTCCGCCGGACGTACATCACGCCGCTCAGACCACACGCCGTTGCTCAGGCGATGCCTGCGACTGCCCCAAGTCGTGGACGGGCCTCTCAGGCAGTGGCGCGCTCGAATTCCTCTACCAGCGCGACGTATGTCTCGCGCAGGCCCCGCTCGACCGGCACCTGCGCACGCCAGCCCAGCGCGCTTGCGGTGTGGCTCGTGTCGAGACAGCTGCGCTTGAGCTCGCCCGGGCGCAGCTCGGCCAGCTCCGGCTCGACGTCCGAGCCGGCGGCATCCTTGAGCACGTTCCACAGCGTCAGCACGTCGGTCTCCACTCCGGTGGCCACATTGAACGTGCCACGCTTGCCGTTGGCGGCAATCAACGCCGACACCACGTCGGCGACGTGGACGTAGTCGCGCGTCGGCGTGCCATGGCCGAACATCTTCGGCGTCTTACCGGTGTGCAGGTGCTCTGAGAAGATCGCCACTACGCCTGCCTCGCCGTGCGGGCTCTGGCGGGGACCGTAGACGTTGCCGAGGCGACAGACCGCGTGCGGCACGCCCGCGGACAGCGACCAGGTGTTGACGTAAGCCTCCGCCGCCCACTTCGAAGCGCCATAAGGAGCCAGCGGAGCGGGAATCCGTCCCTCGGGTGTCGGCAGCGGCGCGTCGTCGCCGTACAGCGCCCCCCCGGTCGAGGTGAACGACAGCGGCGCACCCAGCTTGGTGGCCGCGTCAACCACGTTGAGCGTGCCAAGCACATTGACCGAACAGTCGCGTGCCGGATCGGCGACCGACGCCGTCACCGACGCCTGTGCCGCAAGGTGGTAGACGGCCGTTGGCCGCACCTCGTCGAACACCGCGTCGAGCGCCGCGCGGTCGACAATGTCTAGCTCGCGCAGTGTCGCTCCCGCCGGCACCTTGGCGGCGCTGCCAGAGGAGAGGTCGTCGACCACAGTCACCTCGTTGCCGGCGGCGAGCAGCGCGTCGGCGAGGTGCGATCCGATGAAGCCGGCGCCGCCGGTGACGATTACTTGATTTGGCATTCGCGGAAGACTACCCGCGGGCGAGCATGTAGCGGTTCATCGTCGCCATCACGCGGCGAGCGATTGCGTCAGCGCGATGCTCGGTGTCGAGGTCGATCTCGCCCGCCTCGCGCAGCCGCTCGATGTGGCGCATGGCCGGCTCCACCACCGCATCCTTGAGCGTGGCGGGATCGATGCCATCCTCGATCGCCTGCGCGATCGCCTCCTCGGCAAGCTCGGCGTCGCCGAGGCGCATCGCGTCTGTGTAGATCTCCAGGGCCGCCGCCAGCAGCGAGCTCGGATCGGAGCGGCTGCGCGTGCGCGCGTCGGCGCCCGAGCTGTCGAGCACCTCCATGAACTTGTGCAGCAGCACCGGGTCGAAATGGCGGTCGGCCTGGTCGAGCATCATCTCCACCGCCTTCTCGACCGGGAACGCCTTGCGGTAGACGCGGTGGGAGGTAAGCGCGTCGAAGACGTCCGCGATCGCGACGATGCGGCCCTCGATCGGGATGTTCTCGGCCGTGAGCCCACGCGGGTAGCCGCCACCGTCCCAGCGCTCGTGGTGGGACAGCGCGATCGTCGCGCCCATGTCGAGGATCGAGGAGGAGGAGCCACGCAGCAGGCGATGGCCCTCCTCGGCGTGCGTCTCCACGATCGCGCGCTCCTCGGCGGTGAGTTGGCCCGGCTTGAGCAAGATCGCATCGGGAATCGCCACCTTGCCAACGTCGTGCAGCGGCGCGGCATAGCCGATCCGCCTGCAGAAGTCTGGGTTCATCCCGATCGCTTCGGCGAGCAGCGTCGAGAAGCGTCCGATGCGCTCGATGTGGGCACCCGTGTCCTCGTCGCGAAACTCGACCGCCATCGACAGGCGCCTGACCGTCTCGGCCTGGGCGATCTCGAGCTCTGAGTGAGCGCGACGCAGATCGTCGTTGCGCTCGTCGACCTCCAAGCGCAGCGCTTTGCGACGATCGTCGCCCAGCAGCCAGCCCCAGACGCCGGCGAGCAGCGCGAGCGCGAGCGCGCCGAGCGCGGTCAGCGCCGGACCACCGAGGATCAGCGCGGCGATCGCGGCCGCGGCCGCGATCAGCATCGGTAGCGGCCTGTGCCGCGGCGGGTGCTGACGGCCGCCACCCACCTCGGGCGTGCCCGCGCGAGCGCCCTCCTCACGGCGCGCCGACTCCTCCGTCGAGCCGCCGAGCAACGCTCGCAGCTTGTGCGACTGGGAGGCTGCCTCGACATCGCCGGAGGCCAGCGAATCCTTAGTTGTGAGGCCGTGCGTCAGCGCGCCCCCGCGTGGGGCGGATCGCTGCAAGCCAACCTTTGTGACTTCACGCACGAAAAGCACTCCGTTTCTTCGCTGTTCGTCTATTCGGCTGTTTGGCCAGCCCGCTTGAGCTACCCGCAATCGGGTTACGTGAATCAGTGCAAATTTTCAGCTCTGAATTCGCCAGAGCGGAACGTTAGACGATCGCTCCAGACGATTGCGAACGCCGGATTTACCATCGGTCAAACGTTGAGTGCCACGTACTTCGTCTCCAGGTACTCGCCGATGCCCTCAAAGCCGCCCTCGCGACCGAAACCCGACTGCTTGACGCCCCCGAAGGGGGCGGCTGGGTTGGAGACGATGCCCTGGTTGACACCCACCATGCCGGCCTCGATCGCCTCCGATACGCGGAGGGTGCGAGCCAGATCGCGTGTGTAGATGTAGGCCACGAGCCCGTACTCGGTTGCGTTGGCAGCCTCGATCGCCTGCTCCTCGGTCGCGAAAGTGCTCACCGGAGCGACTGGTCCGAAGACCTCCTCGCGCAGGATG